>JAGWUH010000024.1 GCA_028868535.1 Sphingomonadales bacterium
TCCCGCACCAACGTGCGGATGGATCGGTCCCTCAAACCCCCATCCGCCAGGCAGGACGCCCCGACGCCGGCCTGAAATTGCCCGCGTTTTTCCCCGGCGTTACGTCGCATTCGCCAGCGGCCGGATTTCTGTGTCTGAAGGTGGACGTGTTTCGCGCAGGAGCGCGAAGCGTTGGACGTTGTGGGTGGCCGCGCGGCGGCCAGCTGCGACTCGACACCCGGCGGGCGGACGGGCACAGAGCGGCGATGATGCCGCTGCCCGCCTCGCTGCCGCCGCTGCTCGACCTCGCCGGGACCGCGGTGTTCGCGCTCGCCGGGGCGCTGCTCGCGGCGCAGTTGCGGCAGACGTTCGTGACGATGGGCTTCTTCGCGCTGGTGACCGGCGTGGGCGGCGGCACGCTGCGCGACCTGCTGATCGGCGCGCCGGTGTTCTGGGTACACGATCCCTGGGTGGCGCCGGTGTGCCTGGGGGTGGCGCTGGTGGCGTGGTTCACGCCGCGCCACTGGTGGGAGCGGCAGGCGCTGGAATGGGCCGACGCGGTCGGCCTCGGCGCCTACGCCGTGCTGGGCACGGCCAAGGCGCTGGCGTTCGGGGTGCCCCCCGTCTCGGCGACGCTGATGGGCGTGATCACCGGCTGCGTCGGCGGGATCGTGCGCGACGTGCTGGCGGGGCGGCCGTCGATCCTGATGCGGCCCGAGCTCTACGTGACCGCGGCGGCGCTGGCGGCGGCGCTGTGCGCGGCGCTTTCGGTGCTGGGCGTGCCGCGCGAGGTGGCCTGGCCGGTGGCGGCGCTGGCGGGGTTCGCGCTGCGCGGCGCGGCGATCGCCTGGGGGCTGCACTTGCCGGTCTATCGCGCCGGGGAAGGCTGAGGCCCCCTTCCCTTTCGCCGGGGGCGACCCCACGTTGCGGCGATGGCAGAGCTATCCTTCCTCGACCTCGTCCCGATCCTCGACGGCGGCACCGTGTCCGACGCGCTGCGGCGCGCCGCCGACGTCGCCCGCGCCTGCGAGGCGGCCGGCTACCGGCGCTATTGGGTGGCCGAGCACCACGGCATGCAGGGCGTGGGCGGGGCGGCGACGGCGGTGGTGATCAGCCACGTCGGCGCGGCGACCACGACGATCCGCGTCGGCGCCGGCGGGATCATGCTGCCGAACCACGCGCCGTTGCAGGTGGCCGAGCAGTTCGGCACGCTCGACGCGCTGTTTCCCGGGCGGGTCGACATGGGATTGGGAAGGGCACCGGGCTCGGACCAGCAGGTGATGCGGGCGTTGCGGCGCGGGCTGAGCGCGTCGCCCGACGATTTCCCGCGCGACGTCGTCGAACTGCAGGACTATTTCGCCGGGACGTCGGCGATCGAGGCGACGCCGGGGGCCGGGGCGCGGCCGGAGCTGTGGATCCTGGGATCGAGCACCTATGGCGCGCAACTGGCGGCGTACCTGGGCCTGCCCTTCGGGTTCGCATCGCATTTCGCGCCGGCGATGATCGACGATGCGCTGCGCATCTATCGCGCCAACTTCCGCGCTTCGCGGACGCTGGCGACGCCGCGGGTGATGGTGGGGTTCAACGTCATCGGCGCCGACAGCGACGAAGAGGCGACGCTGCTGGCGACATCGATGCAGCAGGGCCTGGTGGCGCTGTGGAGCGGGCAGAAGCGCGGCGGGCTGCGACCGCCGGTGGCGGGATACTTCGAGAGCCTGAGCCCGCAGCAGCAGGCGGGGCTGGCGCAATGGCACGCGTTCAGCGCGGTGGGAACGATGCCGACGCTGCGCGAGGGCTTTGCCGCGCTGCTGGCGCGGACGCAGGCCGACGAGGTGATCGTCACCAGCCAGGTCTGGGACCACGCGGCGCGGCTGCGCAGCATCGCGCTGGCGGCCGAGGCGTTCGCCGGGCTGGCATAGCCGGCGCGGGAAACAGGGAACGGCCGCCGGCTGCGACCCACTGAAGCATCACGCGCCGGCCCGGCCCCCCCAACCGGACCGCGACTGGCCCCCGGGGGGATCGCGGCGCGTCGGCACGAGGCTGCGCGGTGCATCGATGCGGGTGTCCGTCCGGCCGCGCCGCGTCGTCCCCCGGGGGGAACGCGGCGCGGCGGACGGATTTCAGTGCGGGCGAGCCGTTCCCTGCCTCCGACGGCCCGGCGCAGAGGGATGCCGGGCCGCCGAAGCCGGATCAGTCGCGCAGGCCGTGCAGATCGAGATCGACGACGCGGCCGTGATCGACGCGGCAGGTGAAGCTGCCGCGATCGCCGCGCCCGCGGTCGTTCGCCCATCCGCGGCCATAGCCGCTCCATTGGCGATCGACGACGAGGTCGCCGCGGATGCGGAAGCCGTCGCGAGTGCGATCGACATCGCGGATCTGGGTGACCCGGGCATTGCCGTAGGCCTGGTGCGCGGCGGCGCGGCTGCACTGGTTGATGGCGAAGCGCGGGTTGCCGCCGAAGCGATCGCCGCCCTGCCAGCCATCGCGCGCATACCCGCGGTCATAGCTGCGATCGGGACTCCATCCCTGCGCCGAGGCGGGGGCGGCGATGCCAAGCGCCAGCGTGGCGGTGGCGATGGTGGCCATCAGGCTCTTGCCGATGAGGTTCATGGCTTGCTCCTTGGTTGCTGCCGGGAGGTCCGGCCTTGTCGCCGTTCTAGGAGCGGGGCGGTGGCGCCATCCTGAATTGTGATGACAGGCTCCATTCAGGAAAACGACGATCTGGATGAACGTGATTTCCCGTACGGTTAACGCCGCTTTAGCGCCTTGCCGCTAGCGTCGAACCCACGTTCGGACAGTCAGGAGTGGTGGCATGAGCTGGATCCAGGCGATGTTTGCCGGAATGGTTCCCGCGTTCGTCGTGGCGGGTGCCATCTTTGCCGCGGAGTGGCTGCAGGGTTCGCGCGGGACCGACTGGTGGCGCAACCTCCAGGCCTGGTTCCTGTGCCGGCTGGCCGCGATCACCGCGCTGCCGCTGTTTCCGCTGTGGGCGAGCGAGAAGTGGTCGCTGATCGACGGATCGGCGCTGCCGTTCTGGATCGCGTTCCCGATCCTCGTGGTGGCGCGCGACCTGGGCGAGTACCTGTTCCACCGCGCCCAGCATTCGGTGCCGTTCCTGTGGGCGATGCATTCGCTGCACCATTCCGATCCCGACATGATGGTGCTGACCACGCAGCGGCACTTCTGGGGCGACCAGTTCCTCAAGGAACTGACGATCTGGCCGGCGGCGCTGCTGGTGATCTCGCCGACGCCGGCGCTGCTGTTCGCCTGGAGCCTGCTGACGATGTGGAACTTCGCCCTGCATTCGAGCATCCCGCTCGACTTCGGGCGGTTCTCCTGGGTGCTCAACAGCCCCGAGTACCATCGCCGGCACCATTCGATCGACCCGGCGCACTACAATTCCAACTTTGCGGCGCTGCTGCCGATCTGGGACGTGGTGTTCGGCGGCTATCACCGCGCCGAGGGGCACCCGCGCACCGGCATGCCGCGCAAGCCCGAAAGCCTGTGGGAGCTGGCGGTCTGGCCGTTGATCTGGGACCGGGCGCCGACGGGCGAGGCGAAGCCGGCCGCGGCCTGACGCGCTTTCCTTCGCCGCGTTTTCGCGGCAAGACGGCGGCATGAGCAGAACGGAAACGGCCACCGCCGGGCGCGGCCAGCGGCTGATGGCGATCATCGCGGTGGGCGGCCTGGCCGCCGCCGGGCTGTGGACCTTGCAGATGTTCCTGCACCCGATCGGCTGGGCGGCGATCATCGCCATGGCCCTGTGGCCGAGCTATGCCCGGATCGCGGCGCGGCGGCCGGGTCAGGCGCGGCTGCTGCTGCCGGCAGCGGGCGTGTCGCTGGTGGCGCTGCTGTTCGTGCTGCCGCTGGTGATGGTCGGTCAGGCGGTGGTCGAGGACAACGCCGCGGTCATGCAGTGGGTGCGCGATGCCCAGGCCAACGGGGTGCCGGCGCCCGACGTGCTGGCGCACCTGCCCTGGGGCGACCACCTCGCGCAGTGGTGGAACGAGAACCTGAGCCTGCCGGGCGGGCTGGGGCGGATCGCCGCGCATGGCCATCCCGGCAGCGGCGGGATGCTGGCGACCGGCGAGAAGGTGGTGGTCGCCGCGGCGCATCGCGCGCTGCAGGTGGTGTTCATGCTGCTGGTGCTGTTCTTCCTGCTGCGCGACGGCGCGCGGCTGGGCCGTGCCATGCAGGTGGCAACGACGCGGGCGTTCGGCGCAGGCGGCGAGAAAGTGTTCGAGCAGGTGGTGGCGGCGGTGCGCGGCACGGTCAACGGGCTGGTGGTGGTCGGTTTCGGCGAGGGTGTGCTGCTGGGGCTGGCCTATGAGCTGGCCGCGGTGCCGCACGCGGCGCTGCTCGCGCTCCTGACCGGGCTGCTCTCGGCGATCCCGCTGGGGGCGGTGGTGGCCTATGTCGCGGCGGCGGGATTCCTCGCGGCGGCGGGACAGACCGGCTGGGCGCTTGCGATCCTGGTGTGGGGATCGCTGGTGGTGTTCGTCGCCGACCATTTCGTGCGGCCGGTGCTGATCGGCGGATCGACGCGGCTGCCGTTCGTCGCGGTGCTGCTGGGGATCGTCGGCGGGATCGAGGCCTGGGGGCTGATCGGGCTGGTGCTCGGCCCGGCGCTGATGGCGGCGCTGCTGCTGCTGTGGCGCGAATGGGTGGGCGAGCACGAAGGGCCGCTGGCGCCGGGCGGCGGCAGCGGGGAAGGCAGCGCGGCGACGGCGCTATAGCCCGAGTTGCCGCCGCACCTGCGGTTCGAACGCCAGTACCTTGAGGCCGGCGCTGTCGGAGAAGAACAGGAGGCGGCGGGCGGCGTCGTAGTAGCCGACCTGGGCGTGGACCGGGACGCCGTGGTTGAAGTAGGCGACCTCGCGCGGGTGGGCCGGATCGCGGATGTCGAACACCCGCAGGCCGGCATCGCCGAAGTTGAGCGCGGCGAAGCGCGGGTTCTCGACGCGATCGAGCAGGTGGTAGGCAAGCCAGGGATCGCGGCCCGAGGCCTTGCGCCGGCCGCAGAATTCGGGCGTGTTGATCGCCAGTTGCAGCATCGACAGGTTGGCGGCGCGGGCGGGATCGGTGACATCGCTGATGAACGCCTCGAACGCCCAGCCGAGCGAGCTCGGGCGCGGGTAGGGCTTGCAGGGATCGCCGCGTTCCGGCTGGCCCATGATGCCGCCGGTGCCGCCCTCGTTCGAGTGGAGCACGTATTCGCGGCCGCCCGAGCGGAACCAGTCGAGCCCGTGGCCTGGGCCGTCGACTTCGCCCAGCAGGCGGTAGGGGGTGGTGCGGATGTCGAGGATGCGCAGCTTCGGACGCGGCGACCACAGCGCCATCGTCCCGCCGGACTGGTCGGCGACGTAAAGCCGGGTGTCGTCGGCGTTGAAATCGGGCGAGTGCGAGACCTGAGGCCAGAGCAGCGAGGCCTGCAGCGGGCTGCCGCCCATCGCGTAGTTGGCGCCGCGCGGCGCCGGGCGGGTGGCGTCGTCGCAAAGGCTGCGATGCGCGGCGAGCGACTGGCGGTGGATCTCCTGCCAGGCGCCGGGGATCTGGGCGGCGACCTCGCAGCGGTGATCGACGATTTTCCAGGAGGCGGGATCGGCGAGGTTGGAGATATCGACCTCCCACACGCCGAACGAAGCGAAGACCCGGGTGCCGGCGCGGTTCAGGCGGATGTCGTGCGGCAGGTTCTTGCGGGCGACGCCGGGGACGGTGGTGTCGGGCCAGCGGATCTCCCCCAGCACCTTGGGGTGCAGGCAATCGCGCACGTCGATCACGGTGCTGCCCGAGACCATCACCGCGCGATCGGCGGTGGCGACGAGACGCAGCGTTTCCGAGCCGTTGTGCACCGGGATCGGCGCGCCGACGACGACCGGGCGGGCGGGATTGCGGACATCGACGACCGAGATCGACGCCTCGTCCGGGGTGCCGGCGGGCCCGCGCGAGCGCACGTAGACGCAGCTCCCGATCCCGGCAACGCTGCCGGTGACGGGAAGCTGGCCGATCAGCCGGACACCGCAGGCGTAATGCGGCGTCTCGCCGGCGGGGACTTCGCCCTGGATGCCGGGTTCACGCGCATCGCCGGGACCACAGGCGGCGGGGGAAACCCCGGGTGCTGGCGGGACGGGCGGAGCCGCGATGGAAGGCAGCGGGGCGGCCAGCGCCAGCGACAGGATGGCGGCAAGCGCCGCGCGCGCGGAACGATCGGACATCACGCTCTCCCCGGTTGTTGCGCGAAGGTTCGGCAATCGCGGGACGCCTGGCAAGCGCTGGCAGGGTGCTAGCGCGCAGCCATCGCCCCGGCGCGCGGCTCCAGCCCGGTCCAGCGGGCGAGAAAGGCGAGGATGTCGGCGCTTTCGGCGATCGTCTTGTCGGTGGGCTTGCCGGCGCCATGACCGGCGCGCGTCTCGACGCGGATCAGGTGCGGCCGGGGACCGATATCGGCTGCCTGCAGCGCCGCCGCGTACTTGAAGCTGTGGCCGGGGACGACGCGATCGTCGGTATCGGCGGTGGTGACGAGAATCGCCGGATAGTCGCGGCCGCCGGCGATGTTGTGATAGGGCGAATAGGCGCGAAGCACCTTCCAGTCGGCGGCGACGTCGGGGTGGCCGTAATCGTCGACCCAGCCACGGCCGACGGTGAAGCGATCGAAGCGCAGCATGTCCATGACGCCGACCTGCGGGTTGGCCGCCGCGAACAGGTCGGGGCGCTGGTTGACGACGGCGCCAACCAGCAGGCCGCCATTGGAGCCACCCTGAATGGCGAGGCCGCCGCGCGGCGTCACGCCGTTGGCCGTCAGCCATTCGCCGGCGGCGATGAAATCGTCGAACACGTTCTGCTTGTTCGCCAGCCTTCCGGCATCGTGCCATTCGCGACCGAACTCCCCGCCGCCGCGCAAGTTGGCGAGCGCGAACGCGCCGCCGGCCTGCAGCCAGGCCATGCGTGCGGGAACGAAGCCCGGGGTCAGCGCGATGTCGAAGCCGCCATAGCCGTAAAGCAGGGTCGGCACCGCGCGATGCGCGTCGGCAATGTCCCGGCGGCGGACCAGGAACATCGGCACGCGGGTGCCGTCCTTCGACGGGTAGAACACCTGCTCGACGCGGTAATCGGCCGGATCGAAGCCGAGCCGGGGGGTGGCGAACGGCGTGACCCGGCCGTTGCGCACATCGTAGCGGTAGATGCCGGGCGGCCGGGTGAAGCCGGCATAGGCGAAGAACGTCTCGGGATCGCCCGGCCGGCCGCGAAAGCCGCTGGCGGTGCCGAATTCGTTGAGCAGCAGCTCCTGCGGGTGGCGGCCATCGAGATCGACGATCAGCGCGTGGCTGGCGGCGTTCCGGAGGGTGGTGAGGACGAGGCGGCGACCGACGATCGCGGCCTGTTGCAGCGTTGCCGCACCCTGCGGGACGACGTCCTGCCAGTGCGGTTCCGGCGCGGCGAGATCGACCGCGACGAGGCGATAGCGCGGCGCCTGCCAGTTGGTGACGAACCACAGGCGCGTGCCGATCGCGTCCACCAGTTTCCAGTCGCCGGTGAAGCCGGACACCAGCGGCCGCGCGCGCCAGCCGCGGAGCACGCGCGCGGCGAGATCGACGACGTGGATCTCATAGCGCGCGTCGGTGCCGATCGCGGTGGTGATGACGGCGAAGCGGCCATCGCCGGTGACGCGCGCGACATGGCCCCAATCGGGATGATCGGGGGTGGCGTAGACCAGCTCGTCGGCGGACTGCGGGGTGCCGGGGCGGTGGAACCAGACCGCCTTGCCAAAGGCCGGCGCCTGGAATTCGCGGCCGGGAGGGGGCGCGGGATAATGGGAATAGAGCACGCCCTCGTCGCCGACCCAGGCCAGCTGGGTATCGTTGGCCCAGCGCAGCGCGTCGGGCAGGACGCGACTGCTGCGGGCGTCGCAGAAGCGCAGGGTGCGCCAGTCCGAACCGCCGTCCTGCACGCCGTAGGCCAGCCAGCGCCCGCTGCGCGAGGGTTGCCACAGATCGGCGTCGAGCGCGGTGGCCCCGTCGGTCGACCAGGCGTTGGGATCGAGCAGCAGGCGCGGCGCGCCGTGGAGGCCGCGCTGCACCCAGAGCTGCGACTGGTTCTGGAGCCCGGTGTTGCGCAAATAGAAGTAGCGGCCGCCAGCCTTCTTCGGCAGGCTGAAGCGTTCGTGATCGGTGAGGTGGCGGATGCGATCGGCGAACCACTCGCGCGCCGGCAGCGTGGCGAGGTACGACTGGGTCAGCGCATTCTCGCGCGAGACCCAGGCGGCGACCTCGGGATCGGCGCGGACGTCGTTCTCCAGCCAGCGGTAGGGATCGGCGACGGCTTCGCCGAACGGGCGCTCGACCAGATCGAGACGGCGGGTGGCGGGGTAGTCGGGCGCCGGGGCATTGGCGATCAGGAACAGCGCGGAAAGAAGGGCGCAGGGCAGGCGGGGGAAGCGCATCGGCGCGTGATGCGCGATGCCGGCGCGGATTGCAAAAGCCGTCGGCGACCGGCCTGCCTTGCGGCGCCGAGGGAATCCTGCAACATCCTGATCATAATGACAAAATGGAGTCGCGGCGGATGCAGGCCAGTTCGGATACGATGTCGGTCAGGGACCTCATCGCGCTGCACAAGGCGCAGATGCTGCGGGCCAATCCCGAGTACCAGCGCGGCATCGTCTGGAGCGCCGGGCAGAAGAAGAAGCTGATCGATTCGGTGCTGCGCGGCTATCCGCTGCCGGGGATCTATCTCCACCACGTCTCGACCAGCATCGCCGGGATGACCAGCCAGGGGCTGGAGGTGATCGACGGGCAGCAACGCATCAACGCGCTGAGCGAGTTCGCGCAGGGGGCGTTCAAGCTTTTCGACCCGGTCGCCGACGTCGACGCCAAGTTTCCCGGCTTCATCCGCGAGCAGGACTGCCCCTGGGCGCGGCAGAACTTCGACGGGTTGAGCGCCGACTTGCAGGCGGCGTTCATGGCCACCCCGATTGCGGTGGCGCGGATCGAGACCGAGGACGCCAATGAAGTGCGCGACCTGTTCGTGCGGTTGCAGGCGGGCACGCCGCTGAGCGCGCAAGAGCGGCGCGACGCGTTCCCCGGCAATTTCACCGAGTTCATCCTGCGGCTGGGTGGCAAGCCGGAGATCGCGCGTTATCCCGGGCACGACTTCTTCGTGCGGACGATGGCACTGAAGCCGGGGCAGGACCGCGGCAAGACCCGGCAACTGGCGGCGCAGATCGCGGTGCTGTTCTTCCACCGCCGCGCCAGCGGTCCCGAGGGTGCCTGCGACATCAATGCCGCCGCGATTGACGACTTCTATTACCAGAACCTCGACTTCGACCCCGATTCGGACGGCGCGCGGCGGCTGGTGGCGATCCTCGACAAGCTGGCGCAACTGATCCAGCCGGGCCGCCACGCCAAGCTGCGCGGGCATGACGCGATCCACCTGGTGATGCTGGTCGACGACCTGTGGGACGATTACGCGCGGGGCTGGGAGGAGCGGCTGCCGGAGGCGCTCGACGGTTTCCTGGCGGGGGTGGCCGAGGGCAACCTGACCCGCAGCGACGCGCTGCCGGGCGCGTACTGGACGCAGTATGCGCAGTGGACGCGGGTCAATTCGGACCGGGGGGACACGATTTCCCTGCGCCACCGCTTCTACCAGGAACGGATGCGAGAGCGGCTGTCCCCGCTTCACGCCAGGGACCCGCAGCGCGCCTTCGGGCTGATCGAGCGCAGCGTGCTGTTCTACCGGCAGGCGAAGCGCTGCGCGGTCTGCGACGGGCCGATGGCCTGGGACGAGGTCGAGGTGCATCACCTCGCCGAACATGCGCAAGGAGGCCCGACGACGCTGGACAACGGCGCCGCGGTGCACAAGGCCTGCCACCCCAGGGGCGCGGCGCAGACTGCCGCGCTTCGGGCGAAGCTGGAGGGCTGAGGGAGCGCTCCCTCCCGGTTCAGAACAGCGCGAGCTGGTCGCCGGCCGGTGGCGCCGGCGGCTCCGGGGTGGCGTCGACCAGGCCGGACAGGGTCAGCCCCATCAGCCGCACCGGCTGCGGCAGCGGAAGCTGCGCGTCGAGCAGGGCGCGGGCGGTGGCGGTGACCTCCGCGACGCCGGAAAGCGGGCGCGGCAGCGTGCGGGAATGGGTTTTCGTGGTGAAATCGGCGTAGCGCAGCTTCAGCGTCAGCGTGCGGCCCTTCGCGCCGAGCCGGTCGATGTCGCGCCAGAGCAGCGCGATGATCGCCTCGAGCGCGTCGCGCAGGCCGCTGCCGCTGGCGATGTCCTTGCCATAGGTACGCTCGGCGCCGATCGACTTGCGGACGCGGTCCGCGCTGACGCGGCGCAGGTCGATGCCGCGCGCGGCCCGGTAGAGGTAATCGGCCTGCGCGCCGAAGTTCGCGCGCAGCAGGGCGATATCCGCCGCGCGCAAGTCCGCGCCGGTGTGGATGCCGAGCGCGGCGAGCTTTTCCGCGCTGCGCGGGCCGACGCCGTGGAAACGCTTGACCGGGAGGCCGGCGACGAAGCGCTCGCCCTCGCCCGGGCGGATCACGCAGAGGCCGTCGGGCTTGTTCTGGTCGCTGGCCAGCTTGGCGAGGAACTTGTTGTAGGAGACGCCGGCGCTGGCGGTGAGGCCGGTTTCGGCCTTGATCCGGGTGCGGACCAGTTCGGCGATGCGGGTGGCGCTGCCGATGCCGCGCAGGTCGGCGGTGACGTCGAGATAGGCCTCGTCGAGCGAGAGCGGCTCGATCAGCGGGGTGAACTCGGCGAAGACGGCGCGGATCTGGCGCGACACCGTCTTGTAGACGTCGAAGCGCGGCGGACGGAAGACGAGGTCCGGGCACAGCCGCAGCGCCGTGGCCGAGGGCATCGCCGAACGCACGCCGAACGCCCTCGCCTCGTAGCTGGCGGCAGCGACGACGCCGCGCCCGCCGGCGAAGCCGACCGCGACCGGCAGGCCGCGCAGCGAGGCATCGTCGCGCTGTTCGACGCTGGCGAAGAACGCATCCATGTCGACGTGGATGATCTTGCGCAGGCCGCCGCCCGCGTCGTCGTCCGCCTGCCCCCGGTCTGCCGCCTGCACCATCGGCGCAGTCTATCCGGCGGCGGCAGGGTTCGCCAGCCGGCCATCTTTTCGCACCTGCACACTGGCAATTTGCGCGGCGGCGGGCCAGAGGAGTGCGATGTCCTCCCCCACGTCCGCCTCGCTTTCCAGTCCTGCCCCGCCGTTCCTGTCGATCCGCGAATTCGTGCCGATGATGGCGATGGCACAGGCGTTGCAGGCGCTGGCGATCGATTCGATGCTGCCGGCGCTGGGAACGATGTCGGCCGAGCTGGGGGTGCACGATTCGAACCAGCGGCAGCTGGTGGTCGGGCTGTTCCTGGTCTTTTCCGGCCTCGGCTCGCTGGTGCCGGGCACGCTGGCGGACCGGTTCGGGCGCAAGCCGGTGCTGTTGTTCTGCCTTTCCGCCTATATCGTCTTCACGCTGGCGGCGGCGCTGGCGCCGAGCTTCGGCATGCTGCTGGCGGCGCGCGCGCTGGGCGGGCTGGCCGCCGCCGGGCTGAGCGTGGTGCCCCCGGCGATCATCCGCGACCGCTACGAGGGCGATCGCATGGCGCGGATGCAGTCGATGGTGTCGATGACGTTCATGATCGTGCCGATGGCGGCGCCGACGCTGGGCCAGGCGGTGCTGCTGTTTGCCGGGTGGCGCTGGATCTTCGGAATCATGGCGACGATGGCGGTGCTGGTGACGGCGTGGATCGCGCTGCGGCTGCCCGAGACGCTGGACCCGGCGCACCGGCAGACGCTGCATCCGGTGCACGTCGCCCGCGCCACCTTCGAGACGGTGACGACGCGCGCGGCGGTCGGCTATGTCTTCGGCATGGCGCTCGTGCAGGGGGCGCTGTTCGGCTACATCAATTCCTCGCAGCAGCTGGTGGCCGAGCATTTCGGCGCCGGCGCCGCGTTCCCGCTGCTGTTCGGCGGCATGGCGCTGGCAATGTCGGGGTGCTCTTTCGTCAATTCGCGGATCGTCGTGCGGTTCGGCGCGCGGCGCGTCTCGCACAGCGCGGTGCTGACCTACATCGCCGTGAGCGCGCTGCAGTTCTGGCTGGCGATGCGGACGCACGAGACGCTGTGGACCTTCGTGCCGGTGATGACGCTGAACATGTGCATGATGAGCTTCATCGGCGCCAACTTCGGCTCGATCGCGCTGCAGCCGTTCGCGCGGCGGGCGGGCGCGGCGGCATCGTCGCAGGCGTTCGTGCGGATGGTCTGCGGCGCGGGGCTGGGGACGCTCGTCGGCCAGGCCTACGACGGCACCGCGCGGCCACTGGCGGTGACGCTGCTGGTGGCGGGCTGCGCGACGCTGGCGCTGGTGCTGTTCAGCGAGCGGGGGCGGCTGTTCCGCCGCCTCAACCCGCCGATGCGCTGAACGGCGGGTTTCGCGGAAGGCTAGAGGTCGTCGGTGTCGATCCGGCAGATCGCCTCGACCGGTTCGTGCGCGATCATGCGGGTGAGCAGCAGGTCGAGCTCATGCTCGGCGATGATGATGCCGCGGTGTTGCGCGCGGACGAAGCCGACCTCGGCCATGTGGCGGTTGAACGCGAGCAGGCCGTCGTAGAATCCGAAGGCGTTGAGCAGGCCGACCGGCTTGGCGTGATAGCCGAGCTGGGCCCAGCTCACCGCCTCCCACAGCTCGTCCATCGTGCCGACCCCGCCGGGCAGCGTGAGAAAGCCGTCGGACAGTTGCGTGAACGCCAGCTTGCGCTCGTGCATCCCCTTGACCACGCGCAGTTCGGTGCAATCGGGATTGGCGACCTCTGCCCCGACCAGCGCCTCGGGGATGACGCCGATCACCTCGCCGCCGGCCGCCAGCGCGGCGTAGGCGACCGCGCCCATCAGGCCGATGCGGGCGCCGCCGTAGACCACGCCGATGCCGCGCCGGGCCAGGGTATCGCCAACCTCGCGCGCGAGTTCCATGTAGCGCAGATCCTCCGGCGTTGCCGAACCGCAATAGACCGCTACCCGCTTCATCCCTGCAAATCTTCCTCGATCAGTTTCGCCACTGCGCGGGCACCGCTGAGCGTCGCCCCGAAACCGGCCCCGGGATGGGTGCCGGCGCCGACCAGATAGAGGTTGCGATAGGTTTCGTCACGATGGCGCGGACGCAGGCGCAAGGATTGCCAGAGGCTCGGCTCGAGCCCGGCGCTGCTGCCGAGATGGGCGTTGTAGGCAAGCGCGCCGTCGCGCGGGGTGAGGTGGAAGGCGGTGACGATGCGATCCGGGATGTCGGGCACGAGGCGGCGGCCGATTTCCTCCAGCACGCGGCGTTGCAGCACGGGGCCGACGGTATCCCAGTCGATCGGCAGACGACCGAGATTGGCGACCGGCACGAAGGCGCTGAACAGGCTGCGGCCGGGTGGGGCCAGCGTGGCGTCGGTGACGGTGGGATGGACGAGGCGGATCACCATGTCGCGGGGGAGCACACCGTGGTCGAACACGTCCGCCAGCCAGTCCTGCCAGCGTGGGCCGAACAGGACCATGTTGTGCGGGATGCCGGGCCAGCGGCCTTCGAGCGCGAAATGCACGGCGACGACGCCGGGGCTCCACCGGCCGCGCGCCAGTCGCCGCGCCATCGTCTCGCCGCGCTGGGTCTGTGCCAGCAGGGTGCGATAGGTGTGCATGGCGTCGGCATTGCTGGCGACCGCGTCGAAATGCGCGCGCCAGCCGCTGGCGCAGGCGACCTCGCTGGCGCGGTTGCCGAGGACGTGGATGCGCAGGGCGGGATCGCCCAGGCGCAGTTCCCCGCCCTGCGCGACGAACAGCGCCGCCATTGCCCGGGCGAGCGCGGCCGCGCCGCCCTGTGGCCACCACATGCCGCGCTCCTGCTCGGCGCGGAGCGTCGCCGCGTGCAGCGCCGGGGTGGCGAGCGGGTTGCCGCCCTTGAGCAGCGGGCGGAAGGACAGGGCCTGGCGCAGCTTGTCGGAGCGCACCAGCACCGCCGCCTTGTCGTGCAGCGAGCGCCAGACCTGCTGGCGCAGCAGCAGCGGCAAGGCGCGGGTGAACAGGCCGGAGCCGGTGTGCGCGCGATCGCCGAGGCCGAACACGCCGAGCGCGCGCATTTCAGCCGCGTATGCCATGAACTGTTCGTAGCCGGCGAGGTCGCCGGGGGCGAGCCGCGCCACAGCGCGAGCCATCGCCGCGCTGTCCGCGCTCCAGTCGATCTGGGCGCCATCGGGCCAGTTGAGCCGCCACAGCGGCGCCACCGGCAGCAGCGGCACGTCGGCCGCGACGTCGCGCCCATACAGCGCCCACAGCTCCTGCACGGCGCCGGGATCATCGAGCGGGGCCGGGCAGAGATCGAAGCGCATGCCGTCGATGGCGCGCTGGGCGGCGCGACCGCCCGGTGCCTCTCCCGCCTCGACCAGCGTGGTCTCGATTCCGGCCGCCTGGAGTCGCAGCGCCAGCGCCAGGCCGCCGAATCCCGCGCCGATGATGCAGACGCGGCTCATCCCTGCGCGCGCGGCGGCGCGCCGTCTGTTCCCAAGGTCCGGCCGACCCCCTGCATGCGCGGACTTGTACGAGCATGGCGGGCGGGGCGCAACCGGAGCGGTGGCGCCGATCGTTTGCGCAAATCCTTAACCCGTTGACGCTAGGGTCGCGAGGATCCGGCGGTTCGGAGGCATACGTGGCGATCATCACGCTCAGTGCGGGCACTTGCCTGCCGGCGTCCGCGCTCGGCGTGGCGCTGGCGGAGGCCTTGCCGCGCTGGCGCTGGACTTGCGGCGACGACATCGTCGGCGGCGGCGGGCTGCAGGCTTGGCGGCGGCACCAGATGATCTGCGGGCGTGCCGATGACGAACCGCTGTTCCTCGAACTGGACTGGCGCGACGAGCCTTGGGCCGGCCCATCGCCGCAGCCACCGCGCCATGTCGCCCACCTGGTACTGGGCCGACCGACCACCGATGAGCGGGCCATCGCCGAACGCCTGCTGGTGGTCGTCGCCACCGAGATCCTGCGTACCGATGCCGGCGGCAACGCGCGCGTGCGGTTCGAGGACGACGGGCCCTGGCTCGATCTTGCCACGCTCGAGGACCTGGCGCCCCTGCTCGCGCAGGGCGAGCGCCTGGTGATCGAGGACCAGGGCAACGGCAACCGGGATGAGGACGAGCCCGAAGCGGGGGCGACGGGGCGCCATCGGCCGTTCGACGACATGCCCCCGCACGAGCGCAGCGCACTGCTGGGCCGCGACGTCATCGTCGAGGCGCAGGCGCAGCGGGCGCTGGCGCGTACCCAGGGCCGCATGGGCCTGTCGGCCGATCGGGACCCGGTGCCGGACTTTCTCGACGAGACGCCCCGCGCGGACCGGCTGCCGACGCTGGCGGTGCTGTTCGACGCCGCGCCGGCGTTCGACCGGGCCCTGCTCGCTGAGGGGCTGGCGCTGCTGGACCCCCACGGCGGCTGGGAGGTGGGCGAGGAGCACGGGCTGACGATCGCGCGGACGCCCCGGTTCGCGGTGACGCTGGCCTGGCGGCCCGAACCGCTGCCTGAATTCCTGGTGGAGCTGGCGTTGTGGCGCAGCTTCTGGTGCACCGGCGGCGAGAACCTGCGCCGTATCCGGCGACACGGCGGCCACCTGGCGATCACCTGCGACCTCGACACGGCCGGGCGCCCCGAGGAGGCCCGGCAGGCGGCGAAGGCGATGGCACTGGCGCTGGCGGTGGCGGCGCGCGACGACGCCCTGGCCGGCTTCTACAACGCCGCGCACGACTGCGTCTGGGCCAGCGGCGATCTCAACCGACTGACCAATCCGCTGGGCGCGGACGAAGTGCCGATTCCGCTGTTCGTGTGGACGACGTTCCACGACACGGCGCCGGATGCGGTCTCGGTCTCCACCGCCGGGATGCTGCCGTTCACCGGCTACGAGATCGAGGCGTGGAACGCCCCCGGCAGCGTCGACTGGGTGGGCAAGCGGCTGAGCGACGTGCTGCGCTACCTGCTGGCGCACGGCCCCTGCGTCGGCCACGGCGAAACCATCGGCCGCAGCCTGGGCGACCGCGGCGTCCGCTGCTTCCACGGCGCCAGCCGGGCCGAGCGCGACAGCGAGGTGGCGGCATTGCTGCTCGAGTTCTCGGGCCCGCCGGGCGACGAGGCGGGGCAGCCGCCGATCGCGGCGCCGCCGGCGATCCGGCCCTCCGTCGCGGGGCCGCCACGCCGGTTCACCGGGTTCGGTCGCAAGGGGCTTTGAGCGCCGCCGGCGCAAACGATCGAAATTTCCGCAGGCCTGTCGCACGCCCCCACTGGCATTGCCCGTCGATCCGGGTAATCTCCGGCAAAATCCAGTGTGGGAGGGAAAGAATGCCATATATCGACGCGACCGGATGGTCCGGATTCCTGCTCGGCCTGGCGGCGCTGGCTGCCGGCATCGGCGCGCTGCGCAAGCCGGGCATCTGGCGCACGATGATCGAGGAGGTGAACCGGTCGCCGGCGCTGCAGTTCGTCTGCGGGATGCTGGAACTGGTGATCGGCGGCATCGTCTACCTCGCCAACCCGTTTTCCGCGGCGGACATCCTGGCGAGCGCGATCCGCGTGATCGGCGGCTTCATGATGGCCGAGGCGCTGGTGATCCTGGCCTTCGTCGACATCTACACGCAGGCCTGGCTGCGCAACCTGGCGAACATGCATCGCGGCTGGGCGACGTTCACGGTGATCATCGGCCTCGCGCTGGTGCTGGCGTCCGGCTACCACTTCACGCTGCATCCGGTCGACTGAGCGGCCAGGCGCGCCGGTTCCCCCACGCCCGGCCGCGCCTCACCGTTCGAAGATTCGTGTCGCGGCCGAGGCATATGGCGCGACAAGGCCGCCTGCGCGATCCCAGCCGGCGCGCAGCCAGATGCCAAAATCACCGGGTGCGACGACCGCGGGCATGCGTTCGCAGCCCTGTTCGCGCAGCGCCTCGCTGGCCGCGCAGGTGAGCAGCGCAAAGCCCGGAATCTCGCTGTCCTTCCACACCCCGGCCAAGGCGAACACGCCCTCCCCGCAAGTCACCCACAGCCGCCGCCGCTTGCCGGTGGCGGGATCGATCCGGCCCCAGGCCAGGAACGCGGTGGCGGGGACCAGGCAGCGAAATTCGCTGTTGCGCAGGTTGCCGATCCAGAACGGGCTGTCGGGGTTGCGCACCAGCGTCACCGCGCGGGTGGGATCGCCCGATCCGGGCGGGGGCGGCACGCCCCACAGACGGGGGACCAGGCGCAGCGGCAAGCGATCCGGACGCGGGCCGGCGATCTCCTCGCGACCGGCGGTTACCACCGGCGCGAACCCGCCCGGCGTGATCGTGCCCCCCGCCCAAGGATCGCGGCCGACGTCGACCCCGAGGGCGCGGCCGATGGCCGCAGCGTCCGCATCCAATCGATAGACCGCCGTCATGATCGCGCCATGCCGTGCCGGAAATCGCCCGGCAAGGCTTGGCAGGCCGGCGTGAGTCGGTCTATGCAGCCGGTCATACCCCGGGGAGCCTGCTTTGGCTGAGAGGGGCAGGTAAGCTCTGCCCGACCCGTCGAACCTGAACCCGTTAGCACGGGCGGAGGGAGTGGCCACGCGAACCCCACGCCGCCGCCCGCTCCCGCCCCGAGAAGGAGAGCGCGCATGGCCGACATCAACAGCAAGCTGGAAATCGGCGTCACCACCGGGCCGATTCGCGGCAGCCGCAAGATCCATGTCGGGCCGCTGGGCGTGGCGATGCGCGAGATCGCGCTGGAGTCTTCGAGCGGCGAGCCGCCGGTGCGGGTCTACGACACCTCAGGCCCCTACACCGACCCGGACGCGACGATCGACATCGCGCAGGGGCTGCCGGCGCGGCGCGGAGAGTGGATCCGCGCGCGCGGCGATGTCGAGGAATACGATGGCCGGCACGTCAAGCCCGAGGACAACGGGCTGAAGGGGCCGGACCGCTCCGCCGGGGTGCCGCCCTTCCCCAACACGGTAGCGCGGCCGCTGCGCGCGAAGCCCGGAATGAACGTCAGCCAGATGCATTACGCGCGGCGCGGCATCATCACCCCGGAGATGGAATACGTTGCGGTGCGCGAGAACCTGGGGCGCGAGATGCTCAAGGAATACGTTCGCGACGGGCACGATTTCGGCGCGGAAATTCCCGACTACGTGACGCCCGAGTTCGTCCGTGACGAGGTGGCGCGCGGGCGGGCGATCATTCCCAGCAACATCAACCACCCCGAGAGCGAGCCGATGGCGATCGGGCGCAACTTCCTGGTGAAGATCAACGCCAACATCGGCAACAGCGCCGTCGCCTCCGACGTCGCCAGCGAGGTCGACAAGCTGGTGTGGTCGATTCGCCACGGCGCCGACACCGTCATGGACCTGTCCACCGGGCGCAACATCCACGACACGCGCGAGTGGATCCTGCGCAACAGCCCGGTGCCGATCGGCACGGTGCCGATCTACCAGGCGCTGGAAAAGGTCGGCGGCATCGCCGAGGAGCTGACCTGGGAGGTGTTCCGCGACACGCTGATCGAGCAGGCCGAGCAGGGTGTCGACTACTTCACCATCCACGCCGGGGTGCGGCTGCCGTACATTCCGCTGGCGGCGAAGCGGGTGACCGGGATCGTTTCGCGCGGGGGATCGATCATGGCCAAGTGGTGCCTGGCGCATCACAAGGAATCGTTCCTGTACGAGCACTTCGACGAGATCACCGAGATCTGCAAGGCCTATGACATCGCCTATTCGCTGGGCGACGGGCTGCGCCCCGGCAGCATCGCCGATGCCAACGACGAGGCGCAGTTCGCCGAGCTCTACACGCTGGGCGAGCTGACCAAGCGGGCCTGGAGCCAGGACGTGCAGGTGATGATCGAGGGCCCCGGCCACGTGCCGATGCACAAGATCAAGGCCAACATGGACAAGCAGCTGGAGGCGTGCGGCGAGGCGCCGTTCTACACGCTCGGGCCGCTGGTGACCGACATTGCGCCGGGTTATGACCACATCACCAGCGGTATCGGTGCGGCGATGATCGGCTGGTTCGGCACGGCGATGCTCTGCTACGTGACGCCGAAGGAGCACCTGGGTCTGCCCGACCGCGACGACGTCAAGGTCGGCGTCGTCACCTACAAGCTGGCGGCGCACGCGGCGGACCTTGCCAAGGGCCATCCGGCAGCGAAGGTGCGCGACGACGCCCTGAGCCGGGCGCGGTTCGAGTTCCGCTGGCGCGACCAGTTCAACCTCAGCCTCGATCCTGACACCGCCGAGCAGTACCACGACCAGACGCTGCCGGCGGAAGGCGCCAAGACCGCGCATTTCTGCAGCATGTGCGGGCCGAAGTTCTGTTCGATGAAGATCAGCCAGGAAGTGCGCGAATTCGCCGCGAAGCAAAACCAGCCGGTCGAGGGCTTCGTCGCGAACGAGGCCGAAGCCGAAGCGGGCATGGCGAAGATGAGCGAGAAGTACAAGGAGGCCGGCGACCTCTACATTCCCGCGGCCGAATAGACCGGGCGCGAGACCGGCCGGCGACCGGGCGATGCCCGGCCGCCGGCAGGCACGTCATTTCACTGCGAGGACGTGATCGGGGACCGCCATCGCGACCGGGAAGCGGACGGGCTTGCCGTTGAACTCGCCGTGGACATAGGCGCCCTTGACGACGAGGCGGAACTCCTTGTCGTCGGCCGTCCCGGCCAGCACCGTTGCCGAGCCGAATTGATTGACTGTGTAGGAATAGGCGACACCGGAGCGGACGAAACTCTTGTGCTCCTCGGCGTGTGCGCTTGCCGCGACGCCGAACAAGCCGATGGTCAGCGCGAGGACGCGCGGGGCATTGCGGATTCGATTGGAAAACATGGCAAATTCCTTCAAGTAAACTGAGGAAGTTTGCCCCGGGCATCCGTATGTTGTGCAATGCAGCGTCCGTTATGTTGCGTTGCAACGCAATTGAATTGTCTGTCGCGGCAATTGCGTTTCGCGCAATGCGAGGACGAGAATGGCATCAGCGGACAAGTGTTGCGCCGCGCGGCGCGACATCGGGATTGCGGAGAACGACAGGCGCGCGGCCGCCGGATCAGCGCCGGGCGAGTTCCGCCACTGTCGCGGCGAGATCACGCGGGGCGCGGCGCGGAGCCAGGCCACTGCAGGCCCCGAGATATTCGACCATCGCCTGGCGGCCGGATGCCGAGAGGTGGACCACCGCCTGGCGCTGGTCCTTGGCATGCGGCTGGCGGACGATCAGGCCTGAATCCATCAGGATCGCGATGTAGCGATGCGCTGTTGTCGCAGGGACGTCGGAGGCTAGGCACAGGCTGGTGGTGCTGATGTCCCGGCCGGCATGTTCGGCGATGAACAGCTCCAGCATCATGCCCCAGGCGGGCTCCCCGAACAGCGAGCGCTTGAAGTACTTGTGGCGCAACTTGCGTTGCGCCCGGATGAACTCCGCCATTTCCACCAGTTCAGCGGAAATAGCCAAAGGCGCATCCGTGCAATCGAAAGTCATCGGCGAGTTGTCGACGCTGGAATCGCCTTGGCATTCCCCTGCCAATTCCAGCAATTCCTGTGCGATACGCTTCAGGCGCCTGCGATCCATCCTTGATCCCTTTGTCGCCGACCCTGCAAAAGGAGCCTTACGGTAAAACCTCTACGTAGAATCCGTCAATTCAAATTCTGTCTTTTGCAAAAAATTTCATCCGACGTGATAGGTGATCGGCAACGGATTGCAAAAAATCTTTCTTTCAAGTGCGTGTTGGCCTAAAAGCGAGCAACGACGGGACGAACACGATGCAGCAAGCAGCGGGCGCAGCCACTCTCCTTGATCAACTCCACTCGTGCCTGAAAGTGGTGGATTTGCTCGGTTTCGCAATGGCCGGGGCATACCTCGAACTGGCCATTCACTGCGTTCAGGAAGAGACGTTCACCGGCGAACCCGGCACCGGCAAGGGCGTGGTGTTCGCATCCAAGGATTTCTCCCATCTCGATCGCATGATCGACGAGTTGCCGCTGTTCAACTGACCCTCCCCGCGTATTCCCGGCAGCTATGCGCGACGCAGATGTGACGCGCGCGGCGGCTCGCCCCGCCACGCCCCGACGGGTCGTTCGCCCCTAGGTAGTTCTACGGAACCGTCCGGAGACGGTTACCTAAGTACGATCCGCTATCCGTTAACCATGGTTCGGGACGGAGGCCCCTTATGAATGCGAAGGAAACGATCTACCTCATCGATGGCGATTATCGTCGGCGCGCGGCGCTGACCCACTGCCTGGCGAGCAGCGGCATTCACGTCGAGCCGT
This sequence comes from Sphingomonadales bacterium, assembly GCA_028868535.1. Classification (GTDB taxonomy): domain Bacteria; phylum Pseudomonadota; class Alphaproteobacteria; order Sphingomonadales; family Sphingomonadaceae; genus Novosphingobium. The sequence continues at coordinate 21,233 of JAGWUH010000024.1, forward strand.
TCGAGGACATTTCCGAATTCATGGGGCGCCTGCCGCATGAAGGGCTTCTGGTGGTCCACGACGACGGCAGCTCGGTACGCCGCCTGCTCGACATGGTGCGGCAAACCGAGTTCTGGCTGCCGGTGATCGGCCTGGCCGAGAATCCCGCGACGCAGATGATCGTCAACGCCGTGCTGGCGGGGGCGATCGATTATGTCGCCTGGCCGGTGGCGACCGAGGAACTGCTGGCGGTTCTGGCCGAAGCCCGCGCCCGCGCCGAGAAGCTGGCGCCGATCCGCAGCCGCGAGGTGCGGGCCCGCAGCCGGGTGGATTCGCTGTCGCGCCGCGAGCGCGAGGTGCTTTCCGGCGTGACCACCGGCATGTCCAACCGCGCGATCGCCGACCATCTCGGCATCTCGACGCGGACGGTGGAGATCCACCGCGCCAACATGCTGACCAAGATGAACGCCACCAGCACCAGCGAAGCCGTGCGGATCGCCTGCGAGGCGCAATTCGCGTGATCGGGGAAGGTTGAGGGCGTTCGGCAGGACCGGAGCGTGCTGGCACATTCGGTGAAGCCGGAGCGCCCTCACCCGGACAACTACCTATTGAATATGAAGATTGGCTTAACCGCCGTTTACCGTGATTCGTCCGCGCGCCACCGCGCGCGCAGGACGCGCGGCGGTTGGCCGAACCAGCGGTTGCAGGCGCGCGTCAGCGCAGAGGCCTCCGAATAGCCGAGAAGTTCGGCAAGGCGAAGCAGCGACATGCCCGGATCGGGCAGGTAACGGCGCAGCAGGTCGCGGCGCACTTCGTCGCGGATCTGCTCGAGTGCCGCGCCTTCCTCGGCCAGGCGGCGCTGCAGCGTGCGCGGATGCATCGCCAGTGCCGCCGCCACCGTCTCCAGGCTGTAGCGCCCTTCCACCAGCAGCCGTTCGACCGTGGCGCGCACGCGCTGCGCCAGCGCCGGGACCGCCGGCGGGCTCTCGCGCGCAATGTAGCTGGTGGCGAGTTCGTAAAGCCAGGGATCGGTGTCGGCCAGCGCGATGCCGAGGTCGGCGGCTTCGAACAGCAGGCCGGTCATCGCCTTGCCGAAGCGCACCGGACAGCCGAGGAACGCACGATAGGTCGCCGGGCTCGCTTGCGGCGCGTGCATGAACCAGGCTTCACGCGGGCGGACGCGGCCGTTGCCCAGGGTCTGGACGTGATGGAGCAGCAGGGTGAGGCCATGCTCCAGCACCTGGCGCTGACCGCCTGCCGGGCCGGGCGCGATCACCGTGAAGCGGAGGAAGGCGGTACGCTGCTCGCGGTCGAACTCCAGGCTCATCGTCGTGCCGCTGGTCGCCGCGGTGGTGTGGGCTGCCGCGTAGGAGAGCGCCGCGCCCAGCGTCTGCGAATGCCGCATCGCGACGTAGAGCGGCCCGCTGGCGCCGCCACGGCCCTGGATCGCGGCCAGCCGCATCCCGAAATCGGGGCAGGACAAAGACCGCGCGGCGCGCTCCAGCAGAGCCGCCATCGCCGCGAACGGGACCAGGGCGTGGCGGTCGGCGAGCGCGTCCGGATCGATCCGCGCCGCCGCGAGCAGGCCGGCGGCATCCCCCCCGAGCGCGGCGATCAGGCGATCGACCCCGCGCAGCAGTTCGATCTGCATCATCGCCAGCGGCGCCGGATCGGGACTTTCGGACATGGGAAGCGCTTTGCCCCCGGCCGGGCGGTGCCGCAAGCGGACATGGAACGGCGCTGCGGTGTTGTTGCCCGGACCGTTCTGCCGTACGGACCGGTACGACATGGGGACGAAGCGATGAGCGCTGGCGATCAGGCAAGGGTGGCGGCGAAGGTGGCGGCCAGGGTGGCAGCGCCGCGCCGCAGCCCCGGCCGACCGACCCGCGAACAGGCGATCGAGCGCGACCGCGAGCTGCTCGACACCGCGCTCGACCTGTTTCTCGAACATGGCTTCGAGGGCACCAGCATTGACGCCATCACCGCCGCCGTGGGCATGGCGAAGAGGACGATCTACAGCCGTTACGAGGACAAGCGCGGGCTGTTCCGCGCGGCGCTGCAGCGCGCGATCGACGAGTGGATCCTGCCGACGGACCGGCTGGCGGCGGCGGAAGGCCCCGACCTCGAGGCCTCGCTGGTGGCCATCGGCGGCCTGCTGATCGAAAACATCCTCTCGCGCGAAGGACTGCGGCTGTTGCAGATCACCAACGCCGAAGCCCGCCGGCTGCCGGGACTGGGGCCATGGACCAGCCATCTCGGCACCGATCCGACGCTGGCGTTCCTGGCCGAGCTGTTCGCGCGCCGCGTGCCCGGGCTGGATCCGGCACGGACCGGCGACGCGGCTCTGTCGTTCCTGCAGCTGGTGGTCGGCGGACCCGCGACCTCGGCAGCGTGGGGGCAGGAAATCCCCGCCGGCGAGCTGCACCAGCGCACGGCCTTCAACGTGCGCCTGTTCCTCCGCGGGATCGCCGACTTCCAGGCCTGAGCGATGCCGTCTTTTCACGCGGGGATTTGCGCGGCATAGTCGCGCAAGGCGAAAATAAGTTCGCTATCGGGAATAACCGCCGGTCACGCCGGCGCCGGGGGAGTCCATCCGCATGACAGTTGAATCGGCCGACTACGTGATCGTCGGGGGCGGCAGCGCCGGCTGCGTCCTGGCCAGCCGGCTTTCCGAAGATCCGGCGAACCGCGTGGTGCTGATCGAGGCCGGGGGGCGATCGGACAGCTTCATGCACCGGATGCCGGCCGGCGGCATGAAGAAGATGTTCACGCCCGAGGCCGACTGGTGCCACGTCACCGAGCCCGATCCCTCGCTGAATGGCAGGCGCGGCTCGTGGAACGCCGGACGCCTGCTCGGCGGCGGCTCCGCGATCAACGGCATGATCTACATTCGCGGCGACCGCAGCGACTACGACGATTGGGCGCACGCGCTCGGCTGCGAGGGCTGGTCGTGGGACGAGGTGCTGCCCTACTTCCTCAAGTCAGAAGGCTATGCCGGCACGCCCGACCAGACCCACGGCGCGCATGGGCCGCTGGGCGTGGACAAGCCCGGCCTGACTCACCCCTTGACCCGCGTGTTCCTCGACGCTTGCGAGGAGTTCGGGCTGCGCCGCGTGCCCGATTATTGCGCCGGCGACGTCGACGGCGCGTTCGAGATGCTGTGCACGCAGCGCGACGGCCAGCGCTCGAGCGCGGCGCTGGCGTTCCTGAAGGCGGCCGAGCGTCGCCCGAACCTGACGATCGTGACCGGCGCGGTGGCGGACAAGGTGGTGATCGAGCAAGGTCGCGCCACCGGGGTGCGCTATGTCCGCGCCGGTGTCGCGCATGTCGTCGGCGCCGCGCGCGAGGTGATCGTCAGCGCCGGGGCGCTGACTTCGCCCGCGGTACTGATGCGATCCGGCATCGGCCCGGCAGCGGAGCTTGCCGAACATGGCATCGCGGTGGTGGTGGACGCGCCCGAGGTCGGGCGCAACCTGCAGGAGCACGCCAGCTTCCAGTCGACTTTCGAGGTCGATGTGCCGACCTACAACACCATGATGAAGCCGCTGCGGCTAGCGTTCGAGTTTCTGCGCTACCTGGTGACGCGGCGCGGGCTGATGGCGATCATTCCGGTGGAAGCGATGGCCTATCTGCGATCGCGACCGGAGCTGGAGCGGCCCGATGTCAAGCTCTCGTTCGGGCTGATGATCCACGACATGGCCAAACGCAAACCGCACGAGAAGCCCGGCGTGGTGGTATTCGCCAACGTCGCCAAGCCGAAGAGCCGGGGCGAGATCCGCCTGCGCAGCGCCGATCCGCTGGCCAAGCCGGTGATCGACCATCGCCTGCTCGGCGCGGACGAGGACGTCGCGGCGCTGATCGCGGGGGTGAAGCAGGTGCAGGAGATGTTCCGCGTGCCCGCCTGGCGCAAGCGGGTACGCGGACCGATCTCGCCCGAGCCGTTGCCGCGGACCGACGCCGAGTGGGAACAGCGCCTGCGCAGCGAATGCGGCATCGGCTACCACCCGGTCGGCACCTGCCGGATGGGCGGGGACGCGGCCTCGGTGGTCGACCCGCGACTGCGGGTAAGGGGCGTTGCGGGCTTGCGCGTTGCCGATGCCTCGATCATGCCGATCATGCCGGCGGCGAACACCAATGCCCCGGCGATCATGGTCGGCGAGAAGGCGGCGGCGATGATCCTGGAAGACGCACGCTGAGGATTTCTCCCCGATGTCGATGACCGATACCCCCGCCTGGCGGCGCAACGTGGGCGGGGCGTTGGGGGCGCTGATCGGCATTGCCGTGGTCGGCGCGGCCTCGCGCGCGCTGATGCAGGCGGCGCCGGCACTCGCGCCGCCGGGCACCGCCTGGCTGATCGCGCCGCTGGGTGCGTCGGCAGTGATCCTGTTCCTGCTGCCCGCCAGCCCGCTGGCGCAGCCCTGGCCCGCGTTCGGCAGCCAGTTGATCGCGGCGGCGGTGGGCCTGGCGATGGCACGGTCGGGCTGCGATCCGGCGCTGGCCGCGGGCCTGGCAGTGGGCCTGACGGCGGCGCTGATGCTGCCGACGCGGACGCTGCATCCGCCGGCCGGTGGCACGGCGGTGATGATGGCGCTGGCCGGGCCGCCCATCCTGCGCGCCGGCTGGGGCTTCCTGGCGGTGCCGGTGGCGGTGAATTGCGCGCTGCTGGTGCTGGCGGCGCTGGCGTGGAACCGCATGACCGGGCACCAGTATCCGCACCACCCGGCACCGCCGCCGCCGGCACCGGGCCCGACGCTCGCGGATTTCCAGGCAGTGCTCGACACGTGGGAAGACAACATCGACGTGAGCGCCGAGGACTTGCTGGCTCTGAACCGGGCGGCGCAGGCGCGGGCGACCGGCTGACCGGACGAACCCGGGACACCCGGGCCGGCGACGGAGATTGGCGCGCCCGGCAGGATTGGTGAAGCTACGCTTCACCCTCTGCGCGCCTCCGGCGCTCCGAGTCCGATGTTCGCTTCCCTTGTGGGCCCGCCCATCTCCGCCGCCCCTGCGGGGCGACGGAGATTGGCGCGCCCGGCAGGATTCGAACCTGCGGCCCCAAGCTTAGAAGGCTCGTGCTCTATCCAACTGAGCTACGGGCGCGCGCGGGGTTTCCATAAGCGCGACTTGCACGGCGCGCAAACGGCGTTACGCAGGGCACACCATGAACCAGCCGCACCCCCACGCCCTCACCCGCCTCGACGGCAACGCCGGCGCGCGGCGGCACTTCCGCTATTTCGACTACATGCTGGCCGCGTTCGTCGCGATCCTGCTGCTGTCGAACCTGATCGGCGCCGCCAAGACCGCGGAGATCGGCGGCCACAAGTTCGGCGCCGGAATCCTGTTCTTCCCGATCAGCTACATCCTCGGCGACGTGCTGACCGAGGTCTATGGCTATGCCAATGCCCGGCGCTGCGTGTGGGCCGGGTTCTTCGCGCAGCTGTTCATGGCGTTCATGAGCATCGTCGTCGTCGCCATGCCGCAGGCGGCGGACTGGGGCTGCGCCGCCAGTGGCGATCCCGCGTTCGCCGGCGTCCTGCAGGCGCACAATGCCGGTTTCATCTGCCAGGCGACGTACGTCTCGGTGTTCGGCAGCACGGTGCGCATCGTCGCCGCGTCGGTCACCGCGTTCTGGGTCGGCGAGTTCGTCAACTCGTTCGTGCTCGCGAAGATGAAGATCTGGACCGGCGGCAAGCACTTGTGGACGCGCACCTGGGGATCGACCATCTGCGGACAGGCGGCGGACAGCCTGCTGTTCTATCCGCTGGCGTTCTATGGCGTTTGGACGACGGAAGACGTGCTGACCGTGCTGGTGACCAACTGGGCGCTGAAGGTGCTGTGGGAGATCCTGCTGACGCCGGCGACATATGCGGTGGTCGGCTTCCTCAAGAGCCGCGAGGGCGTCGACGTGTTCGACGACGGCACCGCGTTCTCGCCGTTCGCCAAGGCCCCGGCGGTCTGAGCGCAGCGCCGCCGGACTGATGGCATCGTGGCGCTCGACCGCATCCTGCTGACGCGCTTTCGCAACCACCGCGACAGCGCGCTGTCGGGAACGGCACGGTTCAACCTGCTGGTCGGCGAGAACGGCGCCGGCAAGACCAACGTGCTCGAGGCGATCAGCCTGCTCGCGCCCGGCCGCGGGCTGCGTCGCGCCGCGCTGGCCGACATGGCGCTGCGTGGCGGCGAGGCGGGTACCGGGACGTTCGCGATCTCCGCCCGGCTGGCCAGTGGCGCCGGCGAGCCGGTGACGCTCGGTACCGGCACCGAGCCGGGGCGGCCGACGCGCCGGCTGGTGACCGTCAACGGCGCCGATCATCCGGCCTCCGGACTGGGCGAATGGTTGTCGCTGTTCTGGCTGACCCCGGCGATGGACCGGTTGTTCATGGACAGCCCGGGGGCGCGGCGGCGTTGCCTCGATCGCATGGTGCTGGCGCTCGAACCCGGGCACGCCCGCGCGGCGACGCGACTGGAGAACGCGCTGCGCGAACGCAACCGGCTGCTGGCTGAGGCACGCGACCCGGACCCGCAATGGCTCGACGCGATCGAAGGGCAGATCGCCGAGGCGGGCAGCCTGGTCGCGCAGGCGCGGGCGCGGCTCGTCGAACGGCTGGCGGCTTCGCTGGCCGGCGGGGCCGATGGGCCGTTCGCCCACCCGGACCTGGCCTATCAGCCGGGCGGGCCGCTCGACGCTGTCGCCCTGAGCGCGGCGCTGCGCCAGTCGCGCCCGCGCGACCGCGCTGCCCAGCGCACGCTGACCGGGCCGCATCGCGACGAACTGGCGGTGACGATGGCGGGAAAGGACCAGCCCGCCGCCGAATGCTCGACGGGCGAGCAGAAGGCGATGCTGATCGCCCTGACCCTGGCCCATGCCGGGCTGGCCGCGGCGGACAGCACGCGACCGCGCCTGCTGCTGCTGGACGAGGTGGCCGCGCACCTCGACCCGCTGCGGCGGGCGGCATTGTTCGACAAGCTGCGCGAGAGCGGGGCGCAAGTGTGGATGACCGGCACCGAAGCTGCACCGTTCGGCGAAATTCTCGGCGAGGCGGCGGTGTGGTCGGTCGCCGACGGACGGGTCGATCGATCAGGGCCGGCGTAGCAGCTTCTGCGCCCTGCCCTGCCATTCGCGCAGGCGCACCAGCGGCGAAGTGACCGCTGCCTGCCCGCTTGCCATGCGCTCGACCAGCACCTCCACCGGGCATGGCAGGCGCGTCACCGGGTCCAGGTAGCGCGGGTAGAGGATCAACACAGCCGCGACGAGTTCGTCGAGTGTCCGGGCGCGGTTGCGTCGCGCCGGCACCGGGCCGAGATCGCGCGTGAGGCCCCACCCGGCGTAGAACGGTATGCCGTGGGTGGTGACCGCAACGCCGCGCAGCAGCGCTTCGAAACCGGCGAGCGACGAGATCACGTGGAGCGCATCGACCTGTCCGAGCAGCGCGGCGATCGGCCTGGAGCGGTCGATGCGATCGGCCAGGGCCAACACCTCGGCTTCGGGGATGTGACCCTTGCGGTGGCCGGCCTCGACATCGGGGTGCGGCTTGTAGACCAACTCGGCATCGGGCTCGGCGGCGCGGGCGCGCGCCAGCAGGTCGCGGTTGCTGCAGCCGGCGCCGCCGAGCAGCACCGCACGATCGTCCTCGACCTGGCCGGTGACGAGGACGAGGCGGCGGCCGCCATGGCCCAGCCTTGCCGCCGGCGCGGTGGCCTGAGCGTACTTGCTGATGCCCGAGGCCACCAGCCGCTGCCGCAGCGCGGCCGCGCGGGCGACGAGGTCGGGGCCGATGTCGTCATGCTGGAGGATATGTTCGAGGGTGCTGGGCTGCGCCGGATCGAAATGGGCCCCGCGCGGATCGACGATCACCGAGAGCGGCGGCACGCAGTTGGCGCCGAGCCCGGCCGAGCGGATCATGCCGTCCTCGATCTCGCCCACGGCCACGCCGCGGGCCGCCAGCGTCTCGACCAGGCCCGGCGCGCTGCGCGTCTTCCAGGCAGCCACGCGCGCGCCGTCGGGGATCGTCGCGACCGTGCGGGCGCCGCGATGCGGCACCGGCCCGCTGCCGCCCCACAGCAGTGCGTCCATCGTCACCCGCTTCCAGCGCGCGACGCCCAGCACTCCGGCGATGTCGCGATTGGCGTCGATCAGCTCGCGCCACTCCGCCAGCAGCGTCACCGCATCGAGCGCGGAGATCGGCCGGCCGGTAAACGGGTCGCGATAGGCCCAGCCGGAGATCAGCCGGCCGGCCTGCGCCACACGGTCGGCGGCGTGCTTGCCCAGCAAGCTGCCGACCAGCGCCAGTTCACTGTCGCTGCCGCGCACTTCTGCCGCCGCGCTGGCCAGCGCCCAGGGGTCGCACAGCGACGACAGCACCGGGATGCCGTGCCATGCCGCGAATGGGCCGACCAGCAGCGCGCGGCCGGCGTCGGCCTTCGCCGCATCGCACAGCGCCCGGGCTTCGGCCTGGATGGCGGGCGCGAGCAGCAGGTCGCGGCCAGCGGGTAAGTCGGGACGCGCGGCCCAGAACGCGCCGCCGACACGGGCCGCGGCCAGCGCATCGGCCAGCGCGCCGGCATCGCATGAAATTCCGTCGCCGGGGGTGGCGAGCGCGGTCGCTCGCCGGCCGGGAAACGGCGGGATGCGCAGGAACGCCAGCGGTGCCACTCAGCCCTTCACCGCGAGGTCGACCGCCTGCATCGCCTTGAGGAACGCTTCGAGATCGGCCAGCGGCAACGCACAGGGACCGTCGCAGAGGGCCTTGTCGGGATCGGGGTGGGCTTCGAGGAACAGGCCGGCGATCCCCACCGCCATGCCGGCGCGGCCCAGCACCATGGCCTGGTCGCGACGGCCGTCTGCACTGTCGGGGCGGCCGCCCGGTCGTTGCAGCGCGTGGGTGACGTCGAACACGACCGGCGCCAGCGACTTCATCAGGTCCATGCCCAGCATGTCGACGACGAGGTTGTTGTATCCGAAGCTGCTGCCGCGTTCGCACAGCAGCACGCGCTCGTTGCCGGCCTCGGCGCACTTGCGGAGGATGTGCGCCATCTCCTGAGGCGCGAGGAACTGCGGCTTCTTGACGTTGATGATCCGCCCCGTTTTCGCCAGCGCGACGACCAGATCGGTCTGGCGGGCGAGGAAGGCCGGCAACTGCACGATGTCCGCCACCTGCGCCACCGCCTCGGCCTGGTGCGGCTCGTGCACGTCGGTCAGCACCGGGACGCCGAAGCGGGCCTTGACCTCGGCCAGCAATTCCAGCCCGCGTTCCAGGCCTGGCCCGCGAAACGAATGGATCGACGAGCGGTTGGCCTTGTCGAAACTGGCCTTGAACACGTAGGGGATGCCAAGCCGGGCGGTGACGGCGACGAAGCGCTCAGCCACTTCGAGCAGGACATCCTCGTCCTCGATCACGTTCATGCCGCCGATCAGCACGAACGGCGCGGCATTGTCGAAGGCGATGGCGTCGTTGAGGCGGACGGTCTGGCTCATGCGCGGGGGTTAGAACAGATCGACCGCGGAGGGAAAGGCCCGGCCGTCAGGCAATCCCCCGCGCCCTCAGCACGGCTTCGATCGCGGGGACGTCCTCGGGGTTGTTGAGCTCTATGCAGTCCCAGCCGACCGGATCGAACGACACGACGCGGACGGGCGCCTCCCCCTCGAGGAAGCGGAGCTGCTCCAGACCCTCGAGATCCTCGAGCGGCGAAGGCGGCGCGGCGGCATAGGCGCGCAGCGCCGCCGGACGATAGGCGTAGAGGCCGAGATGAAGACGAACGGCTTCATGCCCGTTCGCCAGCCCGACGGGGACATAGGGAATGACCCGCTTGGAGAAATAGAGCGCGTGGCCGAGCCGGTTGACGACCACCGTGGTGCCGCCGACGCGGCCTTGCGACTGGTCGGCGACGAGATGGTCGTAAGTGCTGGCCGAGCAGCGCAGGCCGGCGGTGGCCATGGCCGCGCCCCGATCGGCGGCGAGCGCGGCGACGAGATCGGTGACGATGAACGACGGCGTCAGCGGGGCATCGCCCTGGAGGTTGACGACGATGTCGAGATCCGCCGGGAGCGCGGCCAGCGCATCGGCGCAGCGCTCCGTACCGTTGCGACAGGAGGCGCTGGTCATCACCACCGCGCCGCCGAACCCGCGCACGGCCTCGGCGATGCGCGGGTCATCGGTGGCCACCCAGACGCCGGCCGTGCCGGGCACCGCCATGGCGGCCTCCCAGGCGCGGCGGATCAGCGGCCGGGCTTCGCCGGTGGCGCCGGCCAGAAGCGCGAGCGGCTTGCCGGGGAAGCGCGCCGACGCAAAGCGCGCGGGAATGACGATTCCGAACTTCGGCCCGGTCTGCGGGCGCGATACTGACTCTGCCATGCTCCCCGGTCCGAGTTCAGCCGAGGCCGTGCTTGAGCAGGTCGTGGATGTGGACGATGCCGATCGGCCGCGCATGGTGCAGCGCATCGAGCCGGTTGACCACGAACGCGGCGGTGATCTTGCTGTCGCTCAGATAGAGCAGCGCATCGCCGGCCAGCATGTCCGACGGGATCGACTTCGGCGCGCGGGTCATCACCTCGCTGGCGACCGCGGTCTGCAGCTTGTCGAAGTTGCGGCGCAGGTCGCCGTCGGTGATCACGCCCACCAGCTCGCCGCGATCGTCGACGACGCCCGCCAGCCCGAAGCGGCACGACGTGATCACCGAGATCACGTCGGGCATCCCGGTCTGCGAGGTGACCAGCGGCAGTTCCTCGCGTCCATGCATGAGTTCCGCGATCGGGGTCAGGCGCAGGCCGATCGTACCCGCAGGGTGCAGGGCGCGCATCTGCGTCTTGGAGACACCGCGCATGTCCATCACCGCCATCGCCAGCGCGTCGCCCAGCGCGAGCTGCAGCGTCGTCGAGGTGGTGGGCGCCATGTTTGCGGCGCAGGCCTCGCGGATGCGCGGCAGGCACAGCACGATGTCGGCGAAATCGTTGACCAGCGATTCGCGCCGGGAAACGATGCCGATGATCCGGGTGCCAAGCTTGCGGGCATATTCCAGCACCGCGCGCAGCTCGACCGTGTTGCCCGAGTTGGACAGCACCAGCAGGACGTCGCCCTGCGTGATCATGCCGAGATCACCGTGCGCCGCTTCCGCCGGATGCAGGAACAGCGCGGGCGTGCCGGTAGCGGCGAACGTGGCGGCGATCTTGCGGGCGATGTGGCCGGACTTGCCCATGCCGGTGATGACCACGCGGCGGCCAGCGGTGAGAATGGTTTCGCACGCGGACACGAACGTCTCGTCCAGGGCCTCTGCCAGCTCGTCCAGAGCGCCGGCCTCGAGCCGCACGACCTCCCGTCCCCGATCGAGGACGCCGGCGCGATCGATACCGTTGGCGGTTGCGAGAATGAGGCTCAAATCGTGTCCACCCGTCTGTTGCTATCCCCGTGGGGACCCCGTTTCGCCCGACGCCTTGTCATACGCGACTGCAATAATATTGCATGAAAACGGCATGATCGAAAGCGCGCTGTCCGCAACCTGCGTTAGCGCCGGTTGGATTGTGTGACCTTAACAGCAGCTTGCTGGAACCCTTTTCCGCGCGATTCACCGTCCGTCGTCGTGCGCGACGCACGGTCCGGCGCATTCCGGTGCACGAGTATTGTTGCAATGCAAAAATTACCGCGCCGGGCAATTCATGACGCGGCCAGCGGCTGTGCCAGCAGGCTGGCGCCGCCAGCCGGCCAGTCGACCCCGGCGACCTCCGCGACCCAGCCGCACTCGCCCGGGCGCACGGCGCAATCGCCGCACCGGACCGTGCCGTCGAGCGGGACGACCAGCGCCGGGGCGCCGGCGAAGCGGTCGATCGTGCCGCGACCGGGCACGCCCGCAACGCGTTCGAGCCGGAAGAACGGCCCGTCGACCAAGGTCGCCGCCTCGTCCGGCCGCAGGCGGCGGTGCAGCGCCTCGTCGTAAGGTTGGCCGCGCGCCACCGCCAGACCGGCATCGAGATGGAGTTCGCGGGGGCGGCCATAGTCGTAAAGGCGGTAGGTGATGTCGCTGTTCTGCTGGATTTCGATCAGCGAGACGCCGCCCCCGATCGCGTGGACGGTATTGGCGGGAATGTAGAAGAAGTCGCCGGGAGCGACGTCGTGCCAGGTCAGCAGCCGCTCGATGCTGCCGTCGAGCGCGGCGCGGCGCAACGCGCCGGAGTCGATCGCCGCGTTGAAGCCGATGCCGATGCGCGCGCCGGGTTCGGCCGCCACGATCAGCCAGCATTCCTCTTTTCCCTGCGGGCCGAGTCCCGCCGCGCGGGTCTGGTCGTCTGACGGATGGACCTGGACCGAGAGCGCCTCGCTGGTGAACAGGTACTTGACCAGCAACGCGTCGAGCGGGGGCTGCGGCTCGAACCAGATCTCGCCGATGCGCTGGCGGGGCGGGGCGGCGAACGGCGGGGGCAGGCGATCCTGCCCCCACGGCTTCTCGACCATCCGGATCGCCAGCTTGCCCGCTTCGTTCATGCCTTCACCTTGTCGCGCCGCGTCAGGACGCGGTCTGGTTGGCGGCGCCCGAAAGCTTGCCGACGAGCTGCGCGCCGGCCGCCGTCGTGACCAGCACCTCGTCGCCGTCCACGACGATGATCACATCGCTGAGTCCGACCGCGGATACGCGCGGTCCGTCGCTTTCCACCAGCACGTTGCGGCAATCGACCAGCTCCACGCGGCCGATGGCGACATTGCCCTGCGCGTCGCGGTCGCGGGCTTCGTGCAGCGCCTGCCAGTTGCCGATGTCGGACCAGGCCATGCTGGCCGGGACCACCGCGGCCGACCGCGTGTTTTCCATGACCGCGTAGTCCACGGATTCGCCCTCGATGCGGGCAAAGGCCGCGGCTTCGGGGTGGAAACGGGTGCCTTCGCGGCGGCCATGAGCGACGGCCTCGCGGACCGCTTCCGCCAGCGCCGGGCGATGGGAGGCCAGCTCGCGCAGGTAATCACCGGCGCGGAAGGCGAAGATGCCGCCGTTCCAGGCATAACCGCCGTCCGCCAGGAATTGCTCCGCCCGGGCGAGATCGGGCTTCTCGACGAAGGCGGCGATGCGGTGGCCGGAATCGCCGATCGCCTCGCCGCGCCGGATGTAGCCGTAGCCGGTTTCCGGCGCGGTGGCGGTGATGCCGAACGCCACCAGCCAGCCCTCGCCCGCCAGTGCCGCCGCGGCCCGCGCCGCAGCCACGAACGCGGCGGGATCGCCGATGTGGTGGTCGCTCGGGCAGACCAGCATGACATCGTCGGCAGCCAGCAGGTGCGCGGCCAGCGCGATCGCCGCGGCGGTGTTCTTCGCGGCCGGTTCCACCACGACGAGTCCGTCGCGCCCGGTGCCCAGCTGCGCCTCGACATGGGCAAGGTGCGCGGCGCCGGTGACCACCATCGGCGGCGCGAAAACCATAGGATCGGCGGCGCGGGACAGAGCCTGCTCGAACAGGGTCTCATGACCGACCAGCGGCAGGAACGGCTTGGGCATCGACGCACGGCTGCGCGGCCACAAACGGGTGCCGCTGCCACCGCACAGTATCACCGGATGTATTCTTCCCATCAATTCCGATCCTCGCGTCCGTTCACCTGAACCATCGCCACGGCCAGCGGTTCCGCCGGCGCCGGTAAGGCATTGCCGGCGGTCCAACAATCATCGTTGCGCCCCCCGACATTTGCTCCCTTACCTGCAAGTTCGTAAAAAAGCGTGCGTTGTCCGCGGACGGTGTGTATCGGTACTTCGCGCGTTCAGGCGATGTTGCGCCGATATCGATGGCAGGCGGCACGCCGGGCGCAACCGGAGAGGCGTTTCGTTCGCTCGGGCCGAAGGACTTCATGGCAACCCATCCCTCGACCAATGGCAACGCAGCGGCGTCCGGGCGGGCGTCCATCGCGGACGGTATCGCCGTCCCGATCCGCGGAGAGCCGTCCACTGGCAACATCGCCGCCGATGCGCGCCTGCGCACCTTCCTGTTCCTGCAAGGCCCGCCCGGCCCGTTCTTCCGCCACCTCGGCGCCGAACTGGAAAGCGCCGGAGCCAGGGTACTGCGCATCAATTTCAACGGCGGCGACGCTTATGACTGGCCGGGTCCAGCCGATCATTACCGCGGCCGGCGGTCGCGCTGGACGCTGTGGATCGACGCCTATCTGCGCGACCATGCGGTAACCGACCTCGTGCTGTTCGGCGATTGCCGGCCGCTGCACATGGCGGCGCACCGGATGGCCCGCTTGCGCGGGATTCGCGTCCACGTGTTCGAGGAAGGCTACATCCGTCCGAACTGGCTGACGCTGGAGCGCGACGGGGTCAACGGCCATTCGAGCCTGCCGCGCGACCCCGACGCCCTGCGCGCGGCGGCATGCGGACTGCCGCTGCCGCCCCGCCAGACGCCGATCGTTGCCAGCCTGCGCCGCCGTGTGCGCGATACCTGGCGTTACTTCAGCCGCTCGGTCTGGGCTGCGGTCCGGCTGCGCTATCCGTTCTACAAGTCGCACCGCCCCGGTTCGATCATCGTCGAGGGCTTCGGCTGGACCTTCAAGTACTTCACCCGCCGCCTTTCCGCACGCACGGCGGCGGCGACGCTGGCGCGGATCGAGGGCGAGCGCTTCTTCCTGTTCCCGCTGCAGCTCAGCTCCGATTACCAGATCCGCATCCATTCACCGTTCACCAGCATGCAGCAGGCGGCCGACTACGTCCTGTCGAGCTTTGCCGCCCATGCGCCAGCCGATGCGCGGCTGGTGGTCAAGGCGCATCCGCTCGATTCACGCTTCTTCGGCTGGGGGCCGTACGTCGCGTCCCGCGCACGCAAGCTCGGCCTTGGTGACCGCCTGATCCACCTCAACGGCGGCGATCTCCAGCAACTGGCCGAGGCTTCGCTGGGCGTCGTCGTCGTCAACTCGACATCGGCGACATTCGCGCTGGCGCGCGGCGTGCCCGTCATGGCGCTGGGCAAGGCGGTCTATGCCCTTCCCGGCATTACCCACGAAGGGCGGCTGGACGACTTCTGGAACGCGCCGCGCCCGCCCGATCCCGCATTGTACGACGCCTTCCAGCGCGTGCTCCACGCGCGCTGCCTGGTGCGCGGCGGCCTGGCCAGCGAATCCGCCACGCGCATCCTGGTGCGCAATTCAGCGATCCGGCTGCTGTCGGAATGCGATTGAACCGCCGCTACCGCTGATCCCGACCGAGCTGGAAATGCCCCTTTTCATCCGTACCGGATTCCGACAAAACCCCGCGAACATGCCGCGTGATCGTTCATCCCGGGTGCCCGCTGCGGGGCAAAGGCGGCTCCTCCGATGGTGATCGCCGCCAATCGCCGCATTGCCGCAATCGCGCATCTCGACCGCTTTACCGCGATCGAGCCGCGCGCGATCGTCGGCTGGGGCCGCAAGCGGTCCGGTCGCCGGGCGGAGCGACTGGCGCGCTGGCTGGGGCGGCCGTTCCTGCTGCTCGAGGACGGGTTCCTCCGCTCGGTCGGCCGGGATGACCCGCCGTTGTCGCTGATCGCCGACCGTACCGGCGTCTACTATGACGCCACCCGCCCCAGCGATTTCGAGGCCGCCATTGCCGCCGGGGTCGACGGCACCCAGGCCGCCCGTGCCCGCGCCCTGGCCGCGCAGTGGCGCGACGGCCGCGTTTCCAAGTACAACCACGCGCCGGAGTTCGCCGGCAACCTGCCGGCGCGCTATGTGCTGGTGGTCGACCAGACCTTCGGCGATCTCTCGGTCGGCCTCGGGCTCGCCGATGTCGCCAGCTTTCGCGCGATGCTCGACGCGGCGCTGGCCGAGAACCCGGATTGCGAGGTCCTGGTCAAGGTCCATCCCGACGTCTTCACGCGCGGCAAGGGCGGCTGGCTCGACCTGACCGTGCCGCAGGCGCGGCGGGTCACCGTGCTGGCCGCTGATTGCCATGCGGCGCGGCTGCTGGAGCAGGCGCGGGCGGTCTATACAGTGACCTCGCTGATGGGTTTCGAGGCGCTGCTGCGCCACAAGCCGGTGCGTTGCTTCGGCATGCCGTTCTATGCCGGCTGGGGGTTGACGACCGACGAGCTGCCGGCACCGGTGGGACGCGGGCGCGCCGCGTTCGAGGCGCTGGTCCACGCGGCGCTGGTGTCTTGCTGCCGCTATGTCGATCCGGCCACGGGGGCGTACTGGCAGGCCGAGCAGGCGATCGCCCACGTCGCCGCGGCGCGTCGGCGCCTGTTCGCAGATCCGGAACAGGACGCCGCCTGATGCCGTTCGGACGCCTGCTGGCCGAGCCTGCGCGGCTGCCGACCACGCACCTCTATTTCGTCAACGCGATGGCGGCGCAGCTTGGCCGGTGGTGGCGGCGCGCTCCGATCCGCAGCCTTGGCGCGAACTGCTTCGTCCACGGCGATGCGATGGTGCTGATCCGCCGCGACAAGCCGCGAATCATCCGCGAGGCGCTGCATTGGCCCGGGCGGCTGGCCTACCTGATTGACGACGATGTCGCCGCCGGCATGAACAGCCCGTACCTGCCGCAAGACTATCGCGACCGCTTCGCCCGGTTCGAGCATGACTTCCATCGTCCGCTGCTCGAGCGCGCCGACCTGGTGCTGACTTCGTCGCGGGCGCTGGCGCAGGAGTTGCGCGATCACCCCGCGCACGGCGCCCGCCGGGTGCGTGCCGAGATCCGCCGGATCGACCCGTTCTGGCCTTCGGCGCCGGCGGACCAGGCGCATTATCGCGCACTGGCCGGCGGCGCGCCGCTTCGCATTGTCCATCTCGGTTCGGGCTCGCACCAGGCGGCGCTCGAGGCAATCGCGCCGCAAGTCGCGGCGCTGCTCGACCGCCATCCGCATGCGCAGTTCACCTACTTCGCCGCGCGACCGGTCGATGCGATGCTGGAAGCCCATCCACGCGCGCGGCGGGTCGAGACCAAGACCTGGCCTGAATATCGCCGATGGCTGTCGCGCCACCGCTTCCACCTCGCGCTTTACCCGCTGATGCCCGACCGGTTCGACCGCGCGCGTTCGATCAACAAGCTGATCGAGCACGCGCTCGTCGGCGCGGTGGGGGTCTACCCGGAAGACTGGGCGCCGACCGCCATGATCGCCGGCAATGCGATCCTCGCCCCGTCCGATCCGTTCGCATGGGGCGAGGCGCTGGAAGATGCTGTCGCGCGCCAGGGCGCGCTCGCCGAAATGGCCGCCGGTGCCGCCACGCAACTGGCGGCGCGGGACTATGCCGGCAGCCAGCGGCGGGTCTGGCACGAATTCCTGGGACTGGAGGCGGCGTGAATTTTCCGGCCGCGTTCCTCCGGTTGCTGTTCCGGCGGCCGGGCGAGGCGATGCGGATACTGGGCTGGTGGCTTGCGGGCAAGCGGGTGCGCGCGCGCAATCGGCTGCATATCGGCGCAGGCGGCCAGAACGACGACTATGACGCATGGATCGCCACCGTCGAATGCGACGCGGACGAAGCAACGCCGTCAGCAACGGGCGAAGGCCCGCTGTTCGCGATCTGGCTGGTGGAAGACGGCGGCGACGCCGCGTGTACGCGGGCGTCGATCGCGGCGCTGAACTGGCCGGATGCCGCGCGTGTCGCGATCGTGTCGGGCCGCGACGGGAGCGTGGTAAAGGCGGCACTGGCCATGATCGGGGCGGAATGGGTCATCCCCGTCGCCGCGGGCACGCGGTTGGCGCCGCTGGCGCTGCGACGGTTCGGCGAGGCCATCGCGGACCGGCCGGAGGCGCAGGTCGTCTATGGCGATCACGATCAGGCTGACGCAACAGGACGGCGAACCCTGCCGTGGTTCAAGCCGCTCTGGAACCCGGACCTGTTCCTGGCGCAGGACTATCTGTCGCAAGCCTGCGCGATCGCTGCCCCGGCCCTGGCGTCGGCGCTGGACGATGCTGCGCCAGGCGACGCGGCGACGATCTTCGCGCTGTTGCTGGCCATCACCAGCAGGCCGGACGCCCGGGTCGTGCATGTGCCGCACGTGCTGGCCCATCTGCCCGACGTCTTCTTGGCGGCAGCGCCGGCGGCGCGAATGGCGGTACTCGAACGGCATTTCGCCGGCTCCGGCGCCACCTTCAGCGCAGGGGCGGCGAACACCGTTCATGTCAGTTGGCCGTTGCCCGCGCCCTTGCCACTGGTCAGCGTGATCGTGCCGACCCGCGACAACCTCGCGCTCGCGCGAGCCTGCGTGGACAGCGTGCTCTCGCGGACCGGATATCGGCCGCTGGAGATCATCATCGTCGACAATGGCAGCGTTTCGCCGGGAATGCTGGCCTGGCTCGACCGTATTGCCGACCATCCGGCGGTGCGCGTGCTGCGCGATGACGGCCCGTTCAACTTCTCCGCCATCAACAATCGCGCGGCGCGGGTCGCGCGGGGCGATTACCTGTGCCTGTTGAACGACGACACCGAAGTTCGCGAGGGTGCGTGGCTGGCCGAGCTGATGCGCCACGCCGTCCGGCCTGACGTGGGCGCGGTCGGCGCCAGGCTGGTCTATGGCGATGGCTCGATCCAGCACGCCGGCGTGACCATCGGCCTGGGCGGCAGCGCCGGCCACGCCCACCGCTTCCAGCCTCCGGGCGCGACCGGCTGGTTCCACCGTGCCGATGTTACCCATGCTGTCAGCGCGGTGACCGGGGCGTGCCTGGTCGTTGCGCGGCGCAAGTTCGAAGCGGTCGGCGGGCTCGACGAAACGGCATTCGCGGTTGCGTTCAACGATGTCGACTTGTGCCTGAAACTGCAGCGCGCCGGCTGGCGCACCATCTATGAGCCCCGCGCGATGCTCACGCATCACGAATCGAAATCACGGGATCGCCAGCGCGATCCGGCGCGAGCCGGCCAATTCCAGGCCGAACTCGCCGAACTGCGACGCCGCTGGCAGACCGATAGCCTGGTCGATCCGCTGTTCCATCCGCGCCTCGATCGCTCCCAGGAAACCTACCGGCTCAAGCTGTAGGCCAGAGCCCTGCCGGGGCATAGGGCAGGCCGACATCGCGCAGGCCCAGGACGCCGGGGCGGGCGCGCCGGATGTCGAACAGGGCATTCACCGCAGGCAGCGCGGTGGTCGTGTCCCAATCGTGGTTGGCCCAGTGCGCGGGGGGCTTGATGCGCATCCGCACGTCGAGGCCGGGATCGCCGTCGATGGTGAAGTGGTACTGGTCCTTGTCGATCTCCCAACCTTCCGCCAGGTTCTCGGTCAGGTACCAGACGACGGTCAGGTTGACCCTTGCGACGCCGTCGACCATGCCGTTCCAGCCGCCGCGCAGCGCGGCGTTGCTGCCCTTTTCCATGCGGAACCAGCCCAGATCGACGGTATCGGCCGCGGTGGCGTAGTCGCAGAAGAAGGCGATCTCGTCGAAACGGTATTCGAGCGCGTCGCCGATGCGCTGGACCGCGTCGCGGAACAGGATCAGCCAGTTTTCGGCGCGCTGGAGCAGTTCGGAACTGGTGCCGCCCGGTTCTCCCATCCCCAGGAAACTCCAGGTCTCGACCGATTCGTAGACCGAGCAATCGGCTGATTCGACCATGCTGATCTTGTCGACCCGGCGGCAGCCAGCGGTGAGGGAAGTGACCACCGAGTTGATCCAGCCAGGGTTGATGCCGGTGATGTAGAGCGACGACTGGCCGCGCTGGCAGGCGGCTTCGAGCGCCGCCTTCACTTCGCCCTGGACGCCGCCGAGGTTGAGGAACATGTTGGTCGAGACGACGTCCATGCCCGCTTCGAGCAGGCGGACGACCTCCTCCAGGTTGGCCTCGAACGGGGTGTAGAGCACGCTGTCCGCCTTGAGCGCGATCAACGCGGCGATGTCGCTGGTCGCGGTGACGCCGCACGGTGGACGGCCGGCGAGCACCGCCGCATCCTGCCCGGCCTTGTCGGGCGAATAGGCGTAGCAGCCGACCAGTTCCATGCGCGGATCGTCAAGCACGGCGCGCATCGCCAGCTTGCCGACCTTGCCGGTGGTCCATTGGATCACGCGCAACTTGTCCATCGTCTCTCTCCCGCGTTTCGTTGCCGCACAGGCTAGCAACCGCGAGGCAGGATGCCATCCCCATACGGGAAACCGCCGGGGCGAACCCGGCGGCAACAAAAACGTCAACTGTTGACAGTTTTCACGTCCCCGTCCAAGCGGCGGCGGACAGGAGCCGAACCATGCAGATCGCGGGGAACACGTTCGTCATCACCGGTGGCGCCAGCCTGATCGGCAGCCATGTGGCGGACCGGCTGCTGGCCGAAGGCGCCGGCGGGGTGGTGCTGCTCGACAACTTCTCGCTCGGCACGCCGGAAGCAGTCGCGCACCTCGACGGCGATCCGCGGGTGCGGCTGATCAAGGGCGACATCCTGCGGGTCAACGACCTCTACGACGCGTTCAAGGGCGCGGCCGGGGTGTTTTCGATCGCCGGATTCCTGACGCTGCCGCTGTCGCAGAATCCGTCGCTGGGGCTGGCGGTGAACGTCGAGGGCCAGGTCAACGTGTTCGAGGCCTGCCGCTATGCCGGGGTGAGGAAGGTGGTGTTTTCCTCGTCGATCGCGGCGTATGGCGAGCCGGAAGGCGATGGCGTGATCGACGAGACCGCGCCGGCGAACCTTGCCGGCTACCAGCCGGGATCGATGCTCTATTCGTGCAGCAAGCTGATCGGCGAGGCGCTGTGCAAGCTTTATGCGGCGAAGCACGGGATCGATGCCGTCGCGCTGCGCTATTCCACCGTCTATGGTGAGCGGCAGCACTATCGCGGGGTCAACGCGCTCGCCATCATCGAAAGTTATGACCGGGTCATGCGCGGCGAGCCGCCGGTGCTGCCGGGCGACGGCAGCGAGGTGCACGACTACATTCACGTCGCCGACGTCGCCCGCGCCAATGTCATGGCGATGGCGGGCGAGGCGAGCGGCGAGGTGTTCAACGTCGTCACCGGGGTCGAGACGACGGTGAAGCGGATCGCCGAGATCGTGCTGGGCCTCTGCGGCAGCGACCTTGCGCCGGTCTATCGCGACGATCCGAACGCGGTGAAGGCGACGAGCAGCGCCTCGCTGAAGCTGAGCCGCGAGAAGATCAGGGCGGCACTGGGCTGGGAGCCGGAAGTGTCCGTCGAGGACGGGATCGGGCGGCTGATTGGCTGGATCCGCGAGCGCGAGGCGTGAAACTGCACCGCATCCGCGCCGTGTTCATGCGCGGCGGCACCTCGAAGGCGTTGGTGTTCCGCGCCGGGGACCTGCCGGCCGATCGCGCGGCGTGGGATGCGATCTTCCTCGCGGCGATGGGGGTGCCCGATCCGAACGGGCGCAACCTCGACGGGATGGCGGGGGGAATGTCCTCGCTGAACAAGGTCTGCGTGGTGGGGCCAGCGACGCACCCCGAGGCCGACGTGGACTACACGTTCGTGCAGCTGGGCGTGGACGAACCGCTGGCGGACTACGGCGGCAACTGCGGCAACATGTCGAGCGCGATCGGGCCGTTCGCGGTGGAGGAGGGGCTGGTGCCCTGCCCCGCAACCGGCGAGGCGGTGGTGCGCATCCACAACACCAACACCGGCAAGCTGATCGTCGCGCGGTTCGCGGTGGCGGACGGGGCGCTGGCCGCCGATGGCGACATGGCGCTGGACGGCGTCTCTGGGACGGCGGCGGCGGTGAAGCTGGAGTTCGTTTCTCCCGGCGGCGCCAGGACCGGAAGACTGCTGCCGACCGGGAATGCGGTGGACGTGCTGGAAGTGGCCGGGGTGGGCCGGATCGAGGCCAGCCTGGTCGACGCCGCCAATCCGTGCGTGTTCGTCGATGCCGCGACGCTGGGGATGCGCGGGGTGGAGATGCCTGCCGACCTCGACAAGGATGCAGGGTTTCTGCAGCGGATGGAGGCGATCCGGCGCGCGGGATCGCTGGCGATGGGGCTGGCGGGCGATCTCGACGCGGCGGGACGGCTGGCTTCGATCCCCAAGGTGGCGATGCTGTGTGCGCCGCAGCCGGCGACGACGATTTCGGGGCGGGTGCTGGCGGCGGACGAGAGCGACCTGATCGTGCGGATGATCTCGATCGGCCAGCCGCATCGGGCGGTGCCGATCACCGGGTCGATCTGCCTGGCAGTGGCGGCGCGGTTGCCGGGGACGATCGCGCACCGGCTTTGCGCCGATCGCGAGGGGCCGATCCGGATCGGCCATGCCTCGGGCACGACGGTGGTCGATGCCGATGTTCAGAACGGCGAGGCGCGTTACGGGGCGGTCTATCGCACCGCGCGGCGGCTGTTCGAGGGAAATGTGATCTACCGGCTTTGATGGAGTGAATGCTGTGACGGTTCAGACGGATTGGGACGTTGTTGTCGTGGGCGCGGGCAACGCGGCGATGTGCGCGGCGCTGTCCGCCGCCGAGCAGGGCGTGAAGGTGCTGGTGCTGGAGAAGGCGACGAAGGAGGATCGCGGCGGCAATTCGACCTTCACCGCCGGCGGCTTCCGCTTCTGCCACGACGGCGTCGAGGATTTGCGTGGCGACATTCTCGATGACATGACGCCCGGCGAGTACGATTCGATCGGCAACCTGCCGGCGTTCAGCGAAGAGCAGTTCATGGACACGCTGATGCGGATCACCGAGCACCAGTGCGACCCGGACCTCGCGCAGATCCTGGTAAGCAAGTCGCGCGAGACGATGCGGTGGATGCGCACGCACAAGATCCGCTTCATTCCGATGTTCGGCCGGCAATCGTTCAAGATCGACGGCAAGCACCACTTCTACGGCGGCGTGAACATCGAGGCGGTCGGTGGCGGCTGGGGCCTTGTCGACATGCTGATGAACGCGGCGGAGCGGATGGGCATCACCGTGCTCTACGAGACCGGGTTGCGCGAACTGATCCAGGACGAGAAGGGCGCGGTAACCGGGGTGCGGGCGTTCGGGCCGGACGGCTATGTCAACTTCTCCGCGAAATCGGTGGTGCTGGCCTGCGGCGGGTTCGAGTCGAACCCGGAGATGCGGGTGCGCTACCTGGGCCAGGGCTGGGAACTGTGCCGGGTGCGCGGCACGCAGCACAACACCGGCGACGGCATCAACGCCGCGCTGAAGATCGGGGCGCGGCCGCATGGGGGCTGGTCCTCCTGCCACGCGGTGCAGTGGGATATCTCCGCGCCGCCGTATGGCGACCGGGTGGTCCTGGACAATTTCCAGAAGCATTCCTACCCGATCGGCATCGTCGTCAACCTCGACGGCAAGCGTTTCATCGACGAGGGGGCAGACTATCGCAACCACACCTACGCCAAGTACGGCAAGGAAGTGATGAAGCAGCCGCAGCGCACCGCGATCCAGATCTTCGACGAGAAGACCCACGGCATGGTGCGCGACGAGTATCGCATCCGCGAGGTGACGAAGGCCAGCGGCGAGACCATCGCCGAGCTGGCGAAGGCGCTCGACATCAATGTCGACGGTCTTGAGGCGACGGTGCGCGAGTTCAACGCGGCGTGCCAACCGGGTGAGTACAATCCCTCGATCCTCGACGGCGTGTGCACGAAGGGGTTGGAAGTGCCGAAGTCGAACTGGGCACTGCCGATCGACCAGGGGCCGTTCCACGGTTATGTCGTCACCTGCGGCATCACCTTCACGTTCGGGGGACTGAAGATAAACACCGACGCACAGGTGCTGGACCTGACCGACAGGCCGATCCCCGGGCTCTATGCTGCCGGCGAGCTGGTCGGCGGCATCTTCTTCCAGAACTATCCGGGCGGGACCGGGCTGCTCAACGGCTCGGTGTTCGGCAAGCTCGCCGGGGCCAACGCGGGGCAGGCCGCGAAATGACGAACGCTTTGGCCGAGAAGGTCGCGGTCCGCAGCCTCGTCGACGTCGTCGCCGAGCGGATCGAGGCGGCGATCGTCTCCGGTACGCTCGAACCCGGTTCGCGCATTTCCGAGCAAGCGCTGGCGGCGCAGCTCGGAGTCAGCCGGGGGCCGTTGCGCGAGGCGATCCGGCGGCTCGAAGGGCGCAAGCTGCTGACCCGCACGACCAACATCGGCGTGCGGGTCGCGGCGCTGTCGCTGAAGGACCTGCACGAGATCCTGCTGGTGCGCGAGGCGCTGGAAGGCATGGCGGCGGGGCTGGCGGCGACGGCGATGAGCGACGGCGAGATCGCCGCCTTGCGCAAGCTGGTGGAGAGCCACGGCAGGC
The DNA here is from genome assembly GCA_028868535.1 of Sphingomonadales bacterium. Taxonomy (GTDB): domain Bacteria; phylum Pseudomonadota; class Alphaproteobacteria; order Sphingomonadales; family Sphingomonadaceae; genus Novosphingobium. The sequence continues at coordinate 45,296 of JAGWUH010000024.1, forward strand.
AGAAGGCACTGGCCGAGGGCAAGGGCTATTACCAGGAGAGCCACGACGAGGACTTCCACGTCCGCATCGTCACCGGCAGCGGCAACGCGCGGCTGGCGGAGATGCTGACCGGCGATCTCTATTACCTGTTGCGGGTCTATCGCTATCGCTCCTCGACCAAGCCGGGGCGGGCCAAGGCGGCGCTGGACGAGCACATGGCGGTGGTCGCGGCGATAGCGGCGCGCGATCCGGCGACGGCCGAGGCGGCGATGCGGACGCACTTGCGCAACGCGCGGGCAAACCTGGAAGCGCAGATCGCCGCCGGGGCGGAATAGGGCCAGGTCAGGTCGCGCCGGCTCAAATGGCGCCAGGTCAAATAGCGCCGGGTGGATCATTTACCCCCTTCCCCTTCGCCGGACCGCGGTTATCGTGCGCGGCAAAGCGAGGGAGAATGCATGACCATCAGAACCGGGTTTTCGGGGCCGATCGAGGAGCGCGAGGCGATCCGCGACCTGTTCGGAATCTATGCCGACGTCTCGGCGCGGGGTGACCGCGAGCTGTGGGTCACCCTGTGGACCGAGGACGCGCACTGGACCAGCCACCTATTCGACGCGGCCGGGCATGCCGGTCTGCGCGAGACCTGGGACATGCTGTGGGCGAACTGGGAGAACGTGGGCTTTTTCAACGAGTTCGGGATGATGTGGATCGAGGGCGACCGCGCCGAAGTGCGATCGTACTCGCGCGAGGTGGTGCTGCTGAAGGACGGCACGATCTACAAGCTGGTCGGCCGCTATGACGACGAACTGGTGAAGGTGGACGGGGCGTGGAAGTTCCGCAACCGGCACTATGTGCTGCAGAGCCACGAACCCCCTGCTGCCGCGTAGGGCGGCGGGGCTGTGCCGGGCAGCAGGGAGGCGCCGCTTCCGCGGGGATGACGGAACGCGGCAATCGGTATAGATTGCCGGTCAGGACAGGAGAGCGGCGATGATCGATCCGGAAGCGCCTGCGGGGCCGGCCCCGCGCAATCCCCGGTTGCCGTCGGCTGCGGCCGGATTTGAGTTCAACCGGCCGACGATCGTGGCACTGCGCTATCTCGGCTCCGCGATCACGGGGATTTCCGGGCTGGTCGGGCTGATCCTCGCTATGTCTGGCGCAACGAGACGCACGAGGACTGGGAATCCTCGCATTATGCCTACCTGATCACCCCCGCCTGGCTGGGCATCCTCGGTTCGATCGCGTGCATCGTGCTGATGCTGGTCCTGATCGGCGCGTTCCTGTTGCCGGTTCTGGGCGTGGTGATCGTGATCCGCTGCGTGCTGAGCCTGCTCAACGCGCAGAAGCATCGGCCGATGCCCAACCCCGAGACCTGGCTGGCCTGACGCGATGACGCACCGCGCCGGCGGGCCGATCGGCGCGGCGGTGCGCTATGTCGCACCGGTCTTCGCCTGCGGCTTCGTGCTGGGAACCGTACGGAACCTGTGGCTGGCAGACCGGGTCGGCGCGACGGCGGCCGTGGCGCTGGAACTGCCGGTCATGCTGGCGGCGAGCTGGCTGGTGGCGGGCGCAGTGCTGCGACGACGCCCGCTGGCGCGGCGCCGGCGCTTCACCATGGGGTTGGCGTCGCTGACCATGCTGCTGGGCGCCGAGGCAGTGCTGGCGGCGGTGCTGGGTCGGTCGGGCGACTGGCTGGCAGCGATGGCGACCTGGCCCGGCGCGCTCGGCCTCGCAGGGCAAGTCGGCTTTGCCGTGATCCCGGCCCTTCGCCGGGTTGCCGGTCAGTCCGGGGTGGACAGCGGCACCACCGATTGCGCGATCGAGCCGTCGAGCGCCTCGTAATCGTGATATCCGATCGTGGCGTAGAGATCCGCGCGGGTCTGCATGCGATCGACCAGCGGCTTCACCCACCCCGTCTCGCGGATCGTGCGGTAAAGTTCTTCGTGCGCCCGGGCGGCGATGCGCAGCGCGCTGACCGGCCAGATCACCATGCTGTAGCCGAGCGCCTCGAACGCTTCCGCGGTCATGAACGGGGTCTTGCCGAATTCGGTCATGTTGGCGAGCAGCGGCACCTTCACCTCGGCGGAGAACCGGGCAAAGCTTTCGCTGTCGTTCAGCGCTTCGGGGAAGATCGCGTCCGCCCCCGCCTCGACATAGAGTTTCGCACGGGCGATCGCGCCTTCGAGGCCCTCGCGCTCGAGCCCGTCGGTGCGGGCGACGATGACGAGGTCCTTGCGGGCGCGGCGCGCGGCGGCGACCTTGGCGGCCATGTCCGCCGCCGGCGCCAGCTTCTTGTCCGAGAGGTGGCCGCACTTCTTGGGAAGCAGCTGGTCCTCGATCTGCACGGCGGCGGCGCCGGCATCCTCGAACGCGCGGACCATGTGCATGACGTTGAGCGCCTCGCCGAAGCCGGTGTCGCCGTCGACCAGCATCGGCAGGCCGGTGACGCGCGCGATCTGGCGGATGAAGAAGCAGACGTCGTCGATCGTCAGGATGCCGAGATCGGGCAGCCCCATCTGCGCCGACATCGCCGCGCCGGAAAGGTAGAGCGCCTCGAACCCGGCCTGCTTCGCCTGGAGGGCGGAGAGGCCGTTGTAGGCGCCGGGCATCTGCAGGATGCCCGGCCGCGCGAGCAGCTCGCGGAAGGCCGCACCCGGGGGCGTGGCGGGCTGGTTCTCGGCGAGCAGGTAGGTCATCGAGATGTACGCCCCTTATTGCGCGGCCACGGGTCCGTCAGAACTTCATCGCGAACGGGTCGCGCTTGTCGCCCGAGTAGTCGATGAACACGGTCTTGGTCTGCATCCATTCGAGGATGCCCTCATGGCCGCGGACGCGGCCGTAGCCCGAGTTCTTCATGCCGCCGAACGGCAGCTGCGAGGCGGCGACGCGGTAGGTGTTGACCCAGACGACGCCGCTGCGGATCGCGTGCATCATCCGCATGCAGCGGTTGATATCCTGCGACCACACCCCCGAAGCGAGGCCGTAAGGCGTGTCGTTGGCGATCTGCACGGCCTCGTCCTCGTCGCTGAACGGGATGATAGAGAGCACGGGTCCGAAGATTTCCTCGGCCGCGACGTGCATGTCGTTGCGGACGTCGGCGAAGATCGTCGGTTCGATGAAGAAGCCGTGTTCGAGGCCGGGACCATCGGCGCGGCCGCCGCCGGCGACGAGGCGGGCGCCATCGTTGCGGGCGGCATCGATGAACGAGAGGATCTTGTTGAACTGCGGTTCGTTGGCGGCGGTGCCCATCTCGGTCTCGGGCAGGCGCGGATCGCCCATGCGGATCTGCGCGGCGCGCAGCGCGAGGCCCTCGACCATGCGGTCGTAGACGCCGCGCTGGACCAGCAGGCGCGAGCCGGCGATGCAGGTCTGGCCGGTGGCGCCGAAGATGCCGGCGAGCGCGCCGATCAGCGCGCGATCGAAATCGCAATCGTCGAAGATGATGTTCGGCGACTTGCCGCCGAGCTCGAGCGCGCAAGGCTTGAGGTTGGCGGCGGCGGCGGTGGCGATGGCGCGGCCGACGCCGGGCGAGCCGGTGAACGAGACCTTGTCGATCAGCGGGCTGGACGTAAGCGCGGCGCCGGTGGCGCCGGCGCCCGTCACCACCTGGACGACGCCGGCGGGAAAGCCCGCCGCTTCGCACAGCTTCGCGATTTCGAGCGTGGTGGTCGAGGCATGCTCGCTGGGCTTGACGATCACGCAGTTGCCGGCGGCGAGCGCGGCGGGAAGCGTGTTGCACAGGATCGCGATCGGCGAGTTCCACGCGGTGACGCAGGCGATCACGCCATAGGCCTCGCGCAGCACCAGCCCTTCGGTCGCGGCCTGGTCGAGCGGGACGCGGGTGCCGGTGACCTTGTCGGCCCAGCCGGCATAGTAGCGGAATACGCGCGATGCCTGCGCCATCTGGCTGGAGGTTTCGCGGATGACCTTGCCGTTGTCGACGGTCTCGAGGACGGCCAGGCGGCTGGCGTTGGCATCGATCAGGTCGGCCAGCCGGTTCATCAGCGCGGCCCGCTGGCCTGGGCTGGTCTTGCTCCAGTGCTGGTCATAGGCGCGGCGGGCGGCGGTGCAGGCGTCCGCGACGTCATCGGCAGTGGCGACGGCGATGTGGGCGTGGACCGACTGGTCGTAGGGGTTGATCGCCGGGATCGTCGCGCCGTCCGAAGCCGGGCGCCACTGGCCATCGATGTAGAGCTGGTAGGTTTCGACCATCAGTGCACTCCCTGTCGCCGCCCGTTTCACGGTCGCGGCAAACTGTCAACAGTTGACCATTGGCGGACCGGTGTTAGAGCCGCCGTGACCGGCCGGCTTTAGCGCCGCACCGGTGCGCGAACCAGCAGAATAATGCATTATCCGGAAAGGTGACTCGATGGCCGATCTTTCTCCTGCGCAGGTGATCGGCCGGTTTTCCGCCGATGTGCAGCTGGCGAACGTGCCGGAGCCGGTGGTGACGCGGGCAAAATTGCATATTCTCGACGCCCTGGGGCTGGGACTGGCGGCGACGGTCGAGGAATTCGGCGTGACGTCGCGCGCCGGCATCGCGGCGATGGCCGCGCCGGGGCCGTGCTCGACGATCCTGGGAGCGGAAGGCTGGGCAGCGCGCGATGCGGCGCTGCTCAACGCGATCCTCGTCCACGGGCTCGATTTCGACGATACGCATCTCGCCAGCATCATCCACCCGACCTGCACCGCGCTGCCCGCGGCGCTGGCGCTGGCGGAGGAGCGCGATCTTTCGGGCGCGGAGCTGCTCGCCGGGTTCCTGGCCGGGGCGGAGCTGGGGATACGGATCGGCGGGGCGGTGCGGGGCGGGTTCCACCATGTCGGCTATCATGCCAGCGGCGTCGTCTCGCACTTCGCCAGCGCGGTGACGGCGGGACGGCTGCTGGGACTGACGGCGGAACAGATCACCGCCGCGCAGGGCATCGTCGGCTCGACCGCTTCGGGCATCCAGGTGTTCCTCGAGGAAGGGGCCTGGACCAAGCGCTTTCACCCCGGCTGGGGTGCGGTGGCGGGGATCACCGCGGCGCACCTCGCGCAAGCCGGGTTCAAGGGGCCGACGCGGCCTTACGAGGGCAAGTTCGGGCTGTTCGACACGCACTTGCAAGGTCACGCCGGGGATGTGGACCTGGACGAGCTGACCGACGGGCTGGGGCGCGACTGGCGGTTCGGCGAGACGGCGCTGAAGCCCTACCCGGTGTGCCACTTCATCCACGGCTGCGCCGATGCGGCGATCGCGTTGCATGGCGAGATCGGCGGGGTGGAGATCGTTGGGGTCGATGCCTTCCTGGCGCAGCCGACGCTGCATATCGTCTGCGAGCCGGCCGAGGCGAAGGAACGGCCGGGCAATGACTACGAGGCCAAGTTCAGCGCGCAGTTCGTGACGGCCTGGTGCCTGCTCTACGGGCGGTTCGGCCTGCCGGACCTGCTGCCGGCGGCGCTGGCGGACGAGCGGGCGCGGGATCTGGCGACGCGGGTGAAGTGCCATGCCGACCCCGACACCGCTTTCCCGACGACGTTTTCGGGCGGGGTGCGGGTGACGCTGGCCGACGGACGGGTGCTGCACCGGCACGTGAAGGTCAACAGCGGGGCGGGCGAGAAGGCGATGACCGAGGCCCAGGTCGTCGCCAAGTTCGACGCTTGTGCCAGCCTCGCGGTCGATGCGGCAAGGGCGGCGCGGGTGCGCGATGCGGTGCTGGCGCTGGAGACGATCCCGGCGCGGGATCTGGCGGCGGCCTTGCGGGGCTGAAGCCCCGCGACGGGCGGGTGGGTGCCGGCACGCCGCGGGCGAGGCCCGGGGCGTGCCGACGGTTCCACCGGTCAGAAGCCGTAGAGCAGGCCGGCGAGGACCTGGTGACGCTCGGCGTGGATGCCGAGGTCCGCGCCCTGGTAATGGGCGTTGCCATAGTGCGAGAAGCGGTACTCGAGCCGCAGGCGCACCTTGTTGCCGTATTCGGCGCCGACGCCGAGGCGATAGCCGTCGAGGTTGGACCCGAAGTTGTAGGCGTTGCCCTGGTCGACGACATTGAGGTTGAAGCGCGCGTTGGTGTAGCCGCCCTTGACGTAGGCAAGGAGCTGCGGCGCGGCATATACGCCGGCGCGGACACCGATGTAGAGATCACGTCCGGCATCGAGCGAACCGTTGTTGGCCGCATCGAGATAGTAGCCTTCCGAAGTGGTCGCGCCCATGACTTCGGCTTCGACGCCCAGGCGGGTGTTGGCGCCGACCGAGCTGTCGATGCCGACCACGCCACCGTACGCGAAACCATCCTTGCCGGCCGAAGCACCGTTTGCCTTCAGCACCACGTGATCCAGACCGAGCAGCGCCCCGCCATAAACCTGCAGCCCGGGATTGTCCTGGGCGAGTGCCGGGGCAGCAAACATCGTCGCGGCAGTGGCGGCCGCAAGAAACAACTTAATAGACATCAATCCTCCTGTTCTTGCCAACATCGGCAAGGGCGCCGCAGCTAGAAGAGGATCGTCGCGTGATCATCCGTTATCTGGATCGGTGCGCCAGATATTTTGAACGGAGCCCGGTGCAACCGATTATACACGGAAGCGCCGTTGCAGCATTGCAACAGCCTTTGCCAAAATCGTCCTTTTTCGACTTTGGCAAAGGCTGTTTGTTCACGAAGTGCGCCACGGGTACGCGCGGCAGTGCGCAATCAGTCGAAGTTGAAATGCTCCATCGCGCCGCCGATCGAGTAGGGGGCGAACAGCGTGCCGAATTCGGGATAGACCGGCAGCGTCTTGAAGCCGGCGTGGGCATCCATCGAATCCCAGTGGACCAGCAGCATGAACTTGTCCGGGTTTTCCACCCCGCGGCCGACCTTGACCGAGTTGACGCCGGGAACCGAGAGCAGGATCTCGCTGACGCGGCCCTTCAGCACGGCCTCGAATTCGGGTTCCATGCCGGCCCGGCATTGCAGTTCGGCGCGTTCGAGCAGCATGTAAGGTCTCCCGTGATCTGGTGCACCGGTTGGTAGGCGGCGGGCAGGCGCGTGGCAATTCGCCGTGGCGCTATCGCGCCGGGCGCGATAGGTCGGCGGGGATGATCGCGAAAGTCGAACCGTTCCACGCCATCACCATCGGGCGCATGGCCTGGCAGCTCGCCGCCGAGGGCCGGCGGGTGTTCCACATGGAGTACGGGCAGCCGTCGACACCGGCGCCGTCGAAGGCGATCGCGGTGGCGAGCCATGTGCTCGCGACCGATCCGATGGGCTATTGGGAGAGCGACCCGCTGAAGGCGCGGATCGCGCGCCATTATGCCGAGACGCAGGGGGTTGAGGTCTCGCCGGAGCAGGTGACGCTGACCTGCGGCGCATCACCGGCGCTGGTGCTGGCGCTGTCGTGCCTGTTCGCGCCGGGCGCGCGGGTGGCGCTGGCGCGGCCGGGCTACGTCGCCTATCGCAACACGCTGCGGGCGATGTACCTCGAACCGGTGGAGATCGCCTGCGGGCCGGCCGAACGCTACCAGTTGACCGCGGCGGCGGTGGCGGCGCTCGATCCGGCGCCGGACGGGCTGATCGTGGCGAGCCCGGCCAATCCCACCGGCACGATCATCGCGCCGGACGAGCTGGCGGCGATCGCGGCGGTGTGCCGGGCGCGGGGCATCCGGGTGATCTCCGACGAGATCTACCACGGGCTGACGTTCGGCGCGGAGACGCACTCGGCGCTGCGGTATTGCGACGATGCGCTGATCGTCAACAGCTTCTCCAAGTACTTCTCGATGGCGCCTTGGCGGCTGGGCTGGCTGGTGGTGCCCCCTGCCCTGATCGATGCCGCCTATGCGCGGATGGGCAACCTGTTCCTGACCCCGCCGAGCCTGGCGCAGCACGCCGGGCTGGCGGCGTTCGATTGCCGCGACGAGCTGGAGGGGCACATCGCCACCTATCGCGCCAACCGCGAGCTGATGCTGGCGGCGCTGCCGGCGATGGGGCTGGAGCGGATCGCGCCGCCCGACGGGGCATTCTACATCTGGGCCGACATCGGCCACCTGACCGACGATTCGGTCGCGTTCTGCAAGCGGCTGCTGGCGGATACCGGGGTGGCGACGGCGCCGGGGATCGATTTCGATCCGGTGGCGGGCGGGCGCTTCATCCGGTTCTCGTTCGCGGTCTCCACCGACGAGGTGCGCGAGGCCATCGCGCGGATGATCCCGTGGTTCGCAGGCCAGCCGCGCCGTTGACCCGGGCGGCCGCGGCGGCCATGCCGGTGCGCGAAGGGGAGTGGCATGAGCACGAACGAACTGGGCGCGGCGGGGCTGAAGCTGGAGCGCGAGGGGCCGATCGCCTGGCTGACGATCAACCGGCCGGACAAGAAGAACGCGTTCACCCCGGCGATGTACATGGGGATCAAGCGCGCGGTGCGGCTGGTCAACGCCGATCAGGACCTGCGCGCGCTGATCATCACCGGGGCGGGGGATTCGTTCTCGGCCGGGGGTGATCTCGGCGGGCGCTACGAGCCGGGCGACGAGCCGGTGCCGACCGGGCTGACTTACGAGACGCTGCCGTTCATCGCGGTGCGCGAGAGCATGGCGCCGGTGGTTTCCGCGGTGAACGGGATATGCCAGGGCGGCGGGCTGCTGGTGGCGATGATGTCCGATGTCGCGGTGGTCAGCGAGCGGGCGACGTTCCGCGTGCCCGAGCTGCTGCGCGGGATCATCGACGCGACCTATGCGGCGGTGCTGCCGGCGCATGTCGGCATGGCGGTGGCGCGGGACCTGATCCTGACCTGCCGGCGGATCGACGCGGCCGAGGCGCAGCGCATCGGGCTGGTCAGCCGGGTGGTGCCGCACGACGAGCTGCGCAAGGAGGCGTTGCGCGCGGCGAAGGAGATGCTGCAGACCGCGCCCGAGGCGCGGGCGCACACCAAGCGGATGCTGAACATGCAGTACGCACCGATCGACTTCGAGACGATGTTCGCCAGCCTCGCCTATGGACAGGAGGTGCGCGAGGGGATGCGGGCGTTCCTGGAGAAGCGGCAGCCGAACTGGATTCCGCAAGGGCTGCCCGACGATTGATCGGGCGCAATGGGCGGCCGGGGCGTTTCGGCCTAATCGCGGGACAGCAAGCCTGAGGGAGAACGACATGACTGCGCGTATCCAGCCCTATCATCGTCCTTCGGACTGCATCGGCGATCCGCATGAGCGGAGCGCGGTGGCGGACCTGTTCGCGCACCTGTTCGCGGGGCGCGACGATCCGCACTTCGACGGCAACCACGACGGCATGGCGATCGCGGCGCGCAGCCCGGCGCTGGCGGGGCAACTGGCCAGGCTGGGCGGGGTGGTGATCGGCCAGCTCGGCTGGAGCCAGCGGGTGCTGCTGCGCGAGCTGGCGGCGCAGGCGGTGAACGCCCAGTTCAACAGCCGCTATTCGTTCGAGAGCCGCCGCGGGATCGGCGAGAGTGCCGGCCTGAGCGAGCTGCAGCTGGAGGCGCTGGCGAGCGGCGAGGCGCCGGCCGAGCTGTTCGATGCCGAGCAGCGGCTGGTGATCGACTATGCCCGGGCAACGGCGAAAGGGCACGTTTCCGACGCGCTGTTCAAGCGCATGGTGGCGCATTTCGGCGAGGCCGAGACGGTCGAGGCGACCGCGGTGATCGGATTCTTCGGGTTCTGGGCGATGTTCCTGAACGCAACCCGGCCGTAACGCCGGGATCGCGCGTCCGGGAGGATGGGCGCGGGTCCGCGGCCGCTGGCGAGCGCGGCGTAACGCCGGGGAAAAACGCGGGCAACTTCAGGCCGGCGTCGGGGCGTCCTGCCTGGCGGATGGGGGTTTGAGGGACCGATCCATCCGCACGTTGGTGCGGGACAGCTGGAACTGCTTCTTCGCGACCGGCTGGCTAGTGTTCACGCATCACAACCAGCTCGACCCAACGGTCTAGGGGCCTCTCGACCCAGCGAAGCGGAGCGGCGCGGCGGGCTCGCGTTGCGAGCGCCGTCCCCGGCCCTGCCGAACGAGACCGGACGGTCCCCAGCCGGAGGGCCCCGGGAAGTGCTTCCCGGTACTGCGTCCCGGCGG
>JAGWUH010000057.1 GCA_028868535.1 Sphingomonadales bacterium
CTGGTCGACGGCGCACCGACCCCGGCGAAGCCCGGCACGGGCGTCGAAACGGGGCGCGGCGGCGCCGGCGGGGCCACGGCGCGCGGCGGCGCCGGGGGGACCGGAGCCGGGGCGACCGCAGGCGCGCGGACCGCCATCGGCGCTGGTGTCGCAGTCCCGCGCGCGGGCGGTGAGGCGGGCGACGGGGCGGGCATGGTGGCGGGCAGGGCAGCCGGCGCGGGCGGCCGCAGCACCGTGGGCGGCGCCGGGCTGGTGGTCATCGAGGGCGACGGCGCCACCGGCGGCAGTTCGCCACTGGTGCGCACCGGCTCCGGCGCGCGTGCCAACCGCGTCGGTTCGGGCGACGGCAACGCCGCCGGCGGCGCCCCCGCCGGCTGCTCGACCAGGTGCCCCGCGTCATGCCGGGGCTTGTCGCGGCGCGCCTTGTCCCGCGTCGACGCCCCGAGCGGCTGCCCGGCCGGCACCAGCGGCGCATCGGCGGCGGCCACGCGCGTCGGCGGCGCGTACTGGGCGATGCGCGGATCGTCGTGGCCGATCTCGAAGGCGCGCGGGAAATGGCCGAGGTTGGCCGCCGCCGCCTGCTGCGCCGGCGTCAACTGGCGCATGTAGCGCAAGTAGGGGGCGATGCCGGTGGCGATTTCCGGCGGCATCGTCGCCCGCACGACCGAGACGGCCTCCTCCTCGCGACCGAGGATCGCCAGCATGAATGCGCGGGTGCGCCACGCGGCGCGATCCTGCTTGTCGAGCAGCGGCGCCAGTGTCGCCTCGGCCTCGCGCCGCTGGCCGGCGATCGCCAGGCTCAGGGCCAGGCGGCGGGTCGCCTCGGTGCCGGCGCCTTCCGCGATGGCCTGGCGGTAATAGCGCTGGGCGCTGGGATTGTCGGCGACGAGATCGTAGGCCAGCCCGCGATCGGCGAGCAGGTCGGCGGAGATCCGGCCGTTGCGCTCGGCCGCCTGGAACAGCGGAATGGCGCTGAACGGATCCTCGGCGCGGACCCGTGCCCCCGCCAGCCCGGCCTGGATCGCCGCGTTGTTCGGCGCGATCTTGTCGGCCCGGGTGAAGAAGCCGATCGCGGCGTCGGTATCGCCCATCGCCAGCGCGGCGTTGCCGGCGTCGATCAGCGCCCCGGTGTCGCGCGGATCGCGGCCGAGACGGAGCAGCGCCGAGCTGAGCGAAGGCGCACCCTCGCCCGGCAACGGCTGCACCACCGGCTGCTGCGCCACGGCCTGCGCACCGGCCAGCACCATAGCGCCGGCGGCCACCAGTCCGAGATGCCGCAACCGGCACCGCAATCGCGTTCGCGTCGTCTTCATCGTCCCGTCCGCCGCAGCCGCCCCCGGGCCGTGCCAGGGTCTGTCCGCTTCGGATCGAGGCGGACAGACCCGGATTTTTCCGTGTTGATCGCCGGCTACTGGTTGTTCTGGCGATTGAGGAAGCGCGGGATACTGATGGCGCTGCCCTCGTCCTCGTCCTCATCCTCGGCCGCCTTGCGACGGCCGGTGAGGTTGGCCATGCGCTCGAACAGCGTGCCACCGCCACCGGAGCCGCCGCCCCCACCACTGCCGGCCCCTTCGCCGCCCCCGAGGCGCGGCGTCGCCGGCTCGGCGGCTTCCTCGGCGCTCTCGCCGAAATTCAGCGGCCGGCGGCGCAGCGGCGTCGCGGCGGGCGCCTCCTCGGCCAGCCGGCTGGCGTCGAGCAGCAGCTCGTCCTGCGGCGGCGGGGCCTCGACGGCGGGTGCCTCCTCCTGCTCGGCGCCCAGTTCCAGCGGCTCCGCCGCGGCTTCCGGAGCCGCCTCGGCCGCGCGGAACACCTGCTGCGGGGCTTCCGGCGCGGCCGCCGGAGCCGGAGCGGGTTCGGGCGCGGGCTGCGGCTCGGCAGCGGCGACCGGCTCCGGGGCCGCCACGGGCGCCGCCATCGGCCGGGCCGGGCCACGCGCGGCACCCAGGCTGAACGGACGCGCCGCCTCGTCGGCCTGGGCCGCCGATTGCTCGATGCCGGTGGCGACCACCGAGACGCGGATCTTGCCGTCGAGGTCCGGGTTGAACGCCGAGCCCCAGATGATGTTGGCCTGCGGATCGACCAGCTCGCGGATGTGGTTGGCGGCCTCGTCGACTTCGAGCAGCTTCATGTCGTCGCCGCCGATGATCGAGATGATCACGCCCTTCGCGCCCTGCATCGAGACGCCGTCGAGCAGCGGGTTGGCGATCGCCTTTTCCGCGGCCTCGAGCGCGCGGTTCGGACCTTCGCCCTCGCCGGTGCCCATCATCGCCTTGCCCATCTCGGCCATGACCGAGCGCACGTCGGCGAAGTCGAGGTTGATCAGGCCCGGCATCACCATCAGGTCGGTGATCGAGCGGACGCCCTGCTGGAGCACCTCGTCGGCGAGCTGGAACGCTTCCTTGAAGGTCGTCTCCGCCTTGGCGACGAGGAACAGGTTCTGGTTGGGGATGACGATCAGCGTATCGACGTGCTTCTGCAGCTCCTCGATCCCGCTCTCGGCGCTGCGCATGCGCCGCGTGCCCTCGAACAGGAACGGCTTGGTGACGACGCCCACCGTCAGCACGCCCTTGCGCCGCGCGCACTCGGCGATGACCGGCGCCGCGCCGGTGCCGGTGCCGCCGCCCATGCCGGCGGCGATGAAGCACATGTGCACGCCCTCGAGCGCGCGCTCGATCGCGACGATCGTCTCTTCCGCCGCGGCACGGCCGACTTCGGGCCGCGAGCCGGCACCGAGGCCCTGGGTGATGTCCGGCCCGAGCTGGATGCGATGCTCGGCGATCGAATTGTTGAGCGCCTGAGCATCGGTGTTGGCGACGACGAAGTCGACGCCTTCGATGCCCGCGTGGATCATGTTGCCGATGGCATTGCCGCCCGCCCCGCCCACACCGATGACGGTGATGCGCGGCCGCAGTTCCTCGACGGCGGGCGGACCGATGTTGATGCTCATGGCCTTCTCCTGACAGGCGTGCGCGCGGCGCAATTAAGATCAATGTCGGTTTTGCACGCTTCGAATCGCCGAATCAAAGCGGTTTCCGGGCTTGTCCACAGCGATGCGCCGCAAAACTTCACGCTGCATCCCCACTAGACCATCCGATCCGGCGAAATCGGATCAGACGCTCTGGATTCTCGGTTCGCCGGGTGTTTTCGGGGCACGGCGCGTTCCACTCCGTTCGAAAAACGCTCTAGAAGTACGTTTTCAGAGCGTGGGCGATGCGCGTCACCAGGCCGAGCCCGGTGTAGCGCAGCGTCTTCTGGTAGCTGGGGCCGAACGAGCGGATGTCAACCGGGTCGGCGGCGGCATAGAGCACCAGTCCGGCGAGCGTGCTGAATCCCGGGACGGCGTGCGCATCGGGCAGCGCCTTGAGGCCGATCGGCTTGCCGATCCGCACCGGCCGGCCCAGCGCGCCCTGGGCATAATCGGCCAGGCCCGCCAGCTCGGCGCCGCCGCCGGTCAGCACCACCATCTGCCCGCTGGAACCGGCGAAGCCGAGGCTTTTCAGCGCGCGCGTCACTTCCTCCGTCAGCCGGCCGAGCTGGCCGGTGATCACCGAGATCAGCTCGGCCCGCGGAATGCGGTTCTTGTCGTCGGCATGGAGCGCGGCGGGGCCGGTCGCCTCCTCCCCCGGGGCGTTGACGGGCACCATCTCGCGGTGGTCGGCGGGGCTGGCGATCGCCGAGCCGTGGACGCACTTCAGCCGCTCCGCCTGGAACCGGCGGATGCCGAACGCAGAGGCCACCGCGTCGGTGATGTCGCCCGAACCGAGCGGGATCGTCACCAGGCCGGCAAGCATCCCGCCGGCATAGGCGGAGACTGTCGTCACCTCGGCGCCGAACTCGATCAGCGCCACGCCGAGGTCGCGTTCCTCGGGCGACAGGCAGGCATGGCCGGCGGCGATCGGCGAGGCGACCACGGCCGCGACGTCGAGGTGGGCGTTCTGCACCGCCTCGGTCAGGTTGCGGACCGGCGCGCCGTCGGCGAGCATGACGTGGATGTCGACGCCCAGCCGCTCGGCGTGGAGCCCGCGCGGGTTGGCGACGCCGTGCGCGCCGTCAAGCCAGTAGTGCGCGGGCTGCGCGTGCAGGACGATGCGGCCGTCGGGCTGGATCGCGTCGTTGGCGGCCACCAGCAGCTGCTCGATGTCCTCCTCCTCGATGCGGCCGCCGCCGATCTCGATGTCGCGCTGGAACACGCGGCTGGTCAAGCCCGCGCCCGAGCAGCCGATCCACACCTTCTGCACGCTGGTGTTGGCCATCTTCTCGGCGCGGTCGATGGCGTCACGAACTGCATATGTCGCCGCCGCCATGTCCGAGACATAGCCGCGCTTGATCCCCTGCGCGGCGCGATGGCCGGAGCCGAGCACGACCATCTCGCCGGTCTCGGTCACCCCGGCGACCATCGCCGAGATGCGGAACGAACCGATGTTGACCGCGCCATAAGTGCGGGCGATGCGCGGCGTGGACATCAGTCGTTCTCCTTCTTGGTGGCAGGCTTGGCGGACTTCTCGGGCGCGGCGCTGGCCAGCGCGGGCTTGGCGGCCGCGGATTTGGCCGCGGCGGCCTGCTCGGCATGGCCGGGCACGCGGAAATAGATGCGATCCGCCGCACGCATGTCGAACGTCATGGCGTTGCCGCCGAGCAGCCGGTTGGTCCCGTCGAGCCGCGCGAACGACACCAGCGCTGCCGCCGCTACGCGATCGCCTTCGGGCAGCATCAGCGTCTGTCCGGTGCGGAAGGTGAGGTTCCAGCGCCGGTTGCCGACCCAAGCCGCCTCGCCCACCTGCGGACGCAGCGCGGGCGCCGCGTCGAGCAGGGCCTCGAGCGCCGCGACCTGTCCTTCGACGTTCCAGCCCGACAGCACCAACCGGCCGTGCGCGCGGGCCGGAGAAACCGGCTCGAGCGCGACGCCCTGCTGGTCGATCAGCACCAGCCGGTCCGCCCTGCGCAGCGCCGCGTAAGGCTTGCGCTCGACCACGTCGATCACCAGCGTATCGGGCAACTGCCTGGAAACCCGCGCATCCTGCACCCAGCTCAGCTGCAGCAGCCGCTGCCGCACCCCCTGCAGGTCGACCAGCGGCATCGCGTGGTTGCGTTCGGCCAGCGCCGCTTCATAGACCTTGAGCTCGTTGAGCCGCTTGACCCCGCGTACCTCGACCCGCCGCACCTCGAAACCGGCATTGGCCGCCAGCCGGGCGACTTGCGCGGTCATCATCGCCGGCACCCCGGCGAAGCTCGCCACGGTCCACGCCAGCGCCACCGCGCCGCCGAGGATCACGGCCAGGAACGCGCGATGCAGCGTTTCCTCGCTGATCGGCACCAGCGCCCACAGCCGGTCGATCGCGGAGCCGCCCTTCTCGCGCGCGGCCTTGACCTTGCGCGCGGTATCCTGCCGCGCCGCGACCTTGCGCGCGCTCGATCCGCCGCGGCGAATGGTGGTGGACTGGCTCATCCGGCGTGATCCTTGGCATGATCCTGGGGCGCTTCGGCCTTGAGGGCTTCGGCGATGATTTCCTCGACGAGATCGGCGTAGGACAGCCCGCAATGGCCGGCCTGCTCGGGTACCAGGCTCAGCGGCGTCATCCCCGGCTGGGTGTTCACCTCCAGCAGGAACAGTCCTTCGACGCCCTGGCTGTCGTCCCAGCGGAAGTCGGAGCGGCTGGTGCCCTTGCAGCCGAGCAGCCGGTGCGCGCGCAGCGCGATCGCCTTGCACGCCTCGGTGATCTCGTCCGGAATCTCCGCCGGGCAGACGTGCCGGGTGAGGCCGTCGGTATACTTGGCGTCGAAATCGTAGAACTCGGTCGTCGGGATCAACTCGGTGACCATCAGCGCGCGGTCGCCGAGCACCGCCGCCGTCAGCTCGCGGCCACGGATGAAGGGTTCGGCCAGCAGGCTCGCGAATTCCTGCCACGGCCCTTGCGCGTCGCGCGCGATCGGGTTGCCATAGTTGCCCTGGTCGGTGACGATCGCCACGCCGACGCTGGAGCCCTCGTTCACCGGCTTCAGCACGTAAGGGCGCGGGAGCGGATCGCGCTCGTGCAGTTCCGCGCTCTGCACGATCCGGCCGCCGGGCATCGGCACGCCGTGCGGCACCAGCGCCTGCTTGGTCAGCTCCTTGTCGATGGCGATCACCGAGGTGACCAGCCCGGAATGGGTATAGGGCACGCCCATCAGGTCCATCATCCCCTGCACGGTGCCGTCCTCGCCGGGGCTGCCATGCAGCGCGTTGAACACGACGTCGGGCGCGGCGGCGGCAAGCCGTTGCGCGACATCGCGGCCCATGTCGATGCGGGTGACCTTGTGCCCGCGCGATTCCAGCGCATCGGCAACACCGTTGCCGCTCATCAGCGACACCGGCCGCTCGCTCGACCAGCCGCCCATCAGGACCGCGACGTGAAGTTTGGGCAGGCTCACTGTGTTTGCACTCGTTCTTGTGGCGCTGTGGCGGGAATGCCGACGCGCTGGATTTCCCACTCCAGCTCGACGCCGGAATTCGCCTTGACCCGCCGCCGCACTTCCTCGCCCAGCGCCTCGATCTCGCCGCTGGTGGCCTCGCCGGTGTTGATCAGGAAGTTGGTGTGCTTCTCGGAAACCTGGGCTCCGCCCAGCGCCAGCCCGCGGCAACCGGCGCGATCGACCAGTTCCCAGGCCTTGCCGCCGGGGGGGTTCTTGAAGGTCGAACCGCCGGTCTTGCTCCGCAGCGGCTGGCTCGCCTCGCGCGATGCCGAGATCCGGTCCATCTCCGCCTGGATCGCCTCGGGCGCCCCGGCCCGACCGCGGAACCGCGCAGCGACGACGATCGCGCCCTCCGGCAATTGCGAATGGCGATAGGTGTAGCCGAGATCGGCAACCGGCAGCGTCTTCAGCGTGCCGTCCCGGATCACCACGTCGCAATCGACGAGGATATCCTTGACCTCGCCGCCGTAGGCCCCGCCGTTCATCCGCACGAACCCACCGACCGTGCCGGGAATGGAGCGCAGGAATTCCAGCCCGGCGATCCCGGCGTCGCGCGCGGTACTCGAAACCAGGATGCCGCTCGCCCCGCCGCCGCAGTCGAGCGTCAGCGCATCGACCGCGCGCACGCCGGCGAAGGCCTTGCCAAGCCGTACAACCACGCCGGGCACGCCGCCGTCGCGGACGATCAGGTTGCTGCCCAGCCCCAGCGCCATCACCGGAACCGCGCGCGGCAGGTCGCGGAGGAAGCCCTGCAGGTCGGCCACGTCCCTCGGCTCGAACAGCCACTCCGCCGCACCGCCGGCCTTGAACCACACCAGCGGCGCCAGCGGCGCGTGCGCGGTCAGCTTGCCGGCCACCTTGGGCAGCGCCGCGAGGGTTTCCGCCGCCATCAGAACTTCCACCAGTTCAGCCAGGCCCACTGCAGGCGCATCATTTCCTCGACGCTGTCGAGATGCTCCTCCTGGGCGTCGAGCAGCGACTTCGAGGCCTCCACCGCCGCCTTCGAGGCATCGATCGCCTCCTGGGTCGGCGACGGCTGGTCGCTGATGCCCAGTTCCTCGCGCCTGGCCTCGACCACCTTTTCCTGCGCCGCCAGCGCTTCGCCCGCCGCATCGAGCTGCGCCCGCTGCGCACGGTTCAGCAGCCGCATCCAGGCGAAGAGCTGGCGCGGGCCGCCGGGGGAATCCCCGGTCATGCCGGCACGAGATGGCGGGCGATGGCATCGGCCAGCCCCGCCGCCCACTTGGTGATGTCGCCCGCGCCCAGGCAGACCACCATGTCGCCCGGCTGCACCGTGTGCGCCAGCGTCTCCGCCAGAGCCTCCGGCCCGTCGACGAGGTGCGCCGAGCGGTGCCCGCGCGCCTTGATGCCCTCGACCATCGCCGCGCTGTCGACCCCTGCGATCGGCGCCTCGCCGGCCGGATAGACCGGAGCCGCATAGACGATGTCGGCATCGTTGAAGGCGCCCTGGAAGTCCTCCATGTGGTCACGCAGGCGGGTGAAGCGGTGCGGCTGCACCACCGCGATCACGCGGTTCCTGACGCCCTCGCGCGCCGCTGCCAGCACCGCCCTGATCTCGACCGGATGGTGGCCATAATCGTCGATCACCGTGACCGACCCGTCGCCGAGGGCGACCTCGCCCACCTTGGTGAACCGCCGCTTGACTCCGCCGAACTTGCCGAAGCCGCCCCGGATGACATCGTCGGCGCAGCCCATTTCCACCGCCACCGCGATCGCCGCCAGCGCGTTCTGGACGTTGTGCCGGCCGGGCATCGGCAGCTCGATATCCTCGATCCGCCGGAACGAGCCGTCGCGCTGGCGCAGCACCGCGGTGAAGCGGTTGCCCCCCGGCACCGGCGTCACCGCCTCCCCGCGCACGTCGGCCTGGGCAGAGAAGCCATAGGTCACCACGCGGCGGTCGCGCACCTTGGGGATGATCGCCTGCACTTCCGGGTGATCGATGCACAGGATCGCGGCGCCGTAGAACGGCACGTTCTCGATGAACTCGACGAAGCAGTCCTTGACCCGCTCGAACGAGCCGTAGTGGTCGAGATGCTCGGGATCGATGTTGGTGACGACCGCGATGGTGCCGTCGAGCCGCAGGAACGAGCCGTCGCTCTCGTCGGCCTCGACCACCATCCAGTCGCTGGCGCCGAGCCGGGCGTTCGAGCCATAGCTGTTGATGATGCCGCCGTTGATCACCGTCGGATCGATGCCGCCGGCATCGAGCAGGCAGGCGATCATGCTGGTCGTCGTGGTCTTGCCGTGGGTGCCGGCGACCGCGACGGTGTTCTTCAGCCGCATCAGCTCGGCCAGCATCTCGGCGCGGCGCACCACCGGCACGCGCGTTTCCAGCGCCAGCGCGACCTCGGGGTTGTCGCGCTTCACCGCCGTGGAGGTCACCACCACCGCGGCGTCGCCGAGGTTCTCGGCCTTGTGCCCGATCATGACCTTGATGCCGCGCTTGCGCAGTCCCTCGACGACGTAGCCTTCGGCGATGTCCGACCCCTGCACCGCATAGCCGAGATTGTGCATGACCTCGGCTATGCCCGACATGCCGATGCCGCCGATGCCGACGAAGTGGATCGTGCCGATGTCGGTGCCGACACCCTTCATGTTGCGGCTCCCGTTGCCAGTTGCGCGGCGCCGGCGGCTTCCGCCTCGTGGCCGACGCGGATCACGTCCATCAGCGGTGCGCCGCCAAAGCCCTCGACCAGGTCGGCCAGGTCGCGCGCGGCGTGCGGGTAACCGCAGTTCCACGCGGCGTGGGCGGCGGTTGCCAGCGTTTCGGGGTGCTGCGCCATCGCCTGGATCTGCTTGGCCAGCTCGACCGCAGTGAAGCGCTCCTGCCGGATCGCCCGCGCGCCCCCGGCGGTGACGATCTCGCGGCAGTTCGCGGCCTGGTGATCATCGGTGGCGATCGGCAGCGGCACCAGGATCGCCGGCCGGCCGACGGCGGTCAGCTCGGCGATCGTGCTCGCCCCGGCGCGGCCGATGAACAGGTGCGCATCGGCCAACCGGACGGCCATGTCCTCGAAATAGGTGCCGAGCTCGGCCGGGATGTCGTGCCCGGCATAGCGCGCGCGGACCGCCTCGATGTCCTCGGGCCGGCACTGCTGCGTCACCTGCAGGCGCGTGCGCAGGTTCGGCGGCAGCATCGCCAGCCCGTCCGGCACCACCTCGGACAGCACCCGTGCCCCCTGGCTGCCGCCGGTGACGAGCACGCGCAGCAGGCCGTCCGGCCCGAACGCCGGGAACGGCTGCTCGCGCAACGTCAGCACGTCGGCGCGCACCGGGTTACCGACCAGCACGACCTTCCCCGCGAGCGCGGGATCGAGCCGGTCGACCTCGCGATAGGCCGTGGCGATCGCGTCGACTCGCCGCGCGAGGAAGCGGTTGACCCGGCCGAGCACGGCGTTCTGCTCATGGATGACGCTGGGAATGCCCATGCTGCGCGCGGCCAGCAGCGCCGGCAGCGCCGGATAGCCGCCGAAGCCCACCACCGCGCTCGGCTCGAAGCTTTCGAACAGCCGCTTCGCCATGCGGCGCCCTTCGAGGATCGCGCCGATCCCCTTCAGCCAGCCCAGCGGGTTCCAGCCGCCGATGCGACCGGCGGGCAGCACGTGCGCGGCCAGTCCCTCGGGCTTGCCGGGAATCGTCGCGCCGCGTTCGTCGGTGACCAGCGCGACGTGGTGGCCGCGCGCCAGCAGCTCCACCGCCAGCGCGAACGCCGGGATCAGGTGGCCGCCGGTGCCTCCGGCGGCGAGCACGTAATGGCGCGAAACCACGGTCATGCATCCTCCCGCGGCGCGGTCCCGGCAGGATAGCTGCCGGCGGCGAAGGGATCGCGGGCAAGATACGGGTTTCGGCGCGTCAGCGCCAGCAGGAACCCGACGCCGAGGCACAGCGCGATCGTCGACGAACCGCCGTAGGAAATCAGCGGCAGGGTCATGCCCTTGGACGGGAACAGCCGCAGGTTGACGAGGATGTTGATGAACGCCTGCCCGCCGATCTGCGCGACCAGGCCGGTGGCGGCCAGCATCGAGAACAGGTCCTCCTCCTCGACCAGGCGGATCAGCACGCGCAGCACGATCGCGAGGTAGAGGACGATGACGATGGCGCAGGCGATCAGCCCGAACTCCTCGCCGATCACCGAGAAGATATAGTCGGTATGCGCCTCGGGCAGTCCCATCTTGCGCGTGCCCAGCCACAGGCCGGTGCCGGTCCAGCCGCCGCCGAGCAGGGTGCGGCTGGCAAGGTCGACCTGGTCGAAGGCGGTGCCGCCCGACAGGAAGCTGTCGATGCGGTTGCGGGCGTTGGCGTAGAACATGTAGGCCAGCGCGACGCCGACGACGCCGGCGCCGCCGGCCATCGCCACCCGGCGCAGCGGCAACCCCGCCAGCAGCATCATCACGAACCAGACTCCGCCGAACAGCACGGTGGACCCGAAATCGGGCTGCGCCATCAGCAGCACCGCGACGACGCCCATGATCGCCGTGCAGATCGCCATGACCGGCAGGCGCGGATCGCGCAGCCGCCAGGACAGGATCCAGGCGAGGGTGATCGCGAAGGCGGGCTTGAGGAATTCCGACGGCTGCAGCGAGATGCCCAGGTTCAGCCAGCGGCGCGCACCCTTGACGCTGACCCCGACGTGCGGGACCAGCACCAGCACCAGCCCGACCATCATCGCCCCGCCCAGCAGCACCCCGGCGCGCCGGGCAAGCTCGCGCGGCAACATCGCCGCGCCGAACATCGCGATCAGGCCGAGGAACTGGAAGCGCAGGTGCAGGTAGAGGAAGTGCAGGTCGGACAAGTGCTCGCTCTCGGTCGACAGGCGGCGCGCGCTGGCCGGCGAGGCCGCCGTCACCGCGACGGCGCCCACCGCCATCAGCGCCAGCACCAGGAACAGCAGCGTGCGGTCGATCTCGCGCCACCACACCAGCAGCTCGCTGCGGCGGGTGCGTTGCGCGCGCGGCGCCAGGCCATGCGCGCCGCGCGTCGATCCGGGGATGTAGGGCGGCTGGCTTGCCATCAGACGGGTTCCCCCCCACCCGGTTGCGCGCCCGGCTGCGCGCTCGATTGCTCGGGCGGTTGCGGGGCAGCCGGGCCGGTCATCGCCGCCACCAGCTGGCCGAAGCACTCGCCGCGCGCCTCGTAGTCGCGAAACTGGTCGAAGCTGGCGCAGGCCGGGGACAGCAGCACGACATCGCCCGGAAGCGCCGCCGCGATCGCCTGGTTGAGCGCCGCCGCCATCATTTCCGAACGCGTCACCGGCACGTGCGGTTCGAGGATCTCGGCAAAGCGCGGCCCGGCATCGCCGATCGTGTAGGCGGCGGCGACGTTGCCGAAGAACGGCGCGCATTCGTCGAGGTCGTCGCCCTTGGGCAGGCCGCCGAGGATCCAGTGGATGCGCCGGTGCCCGGCCACGGGCGGAAACGCCGCCAGCGCCGGTGCGGTGCTGGCCGGGTTGGTCGCCTTGCTGTCGTTGATGAACAGCACGCCGTTGGCCTCGCCCACCCGCTCCATCCGGTGCGGCAGCCCGCGGAAACTCCTGAGACCCGCCTCGATCGCGGCCTCGCCCACGCCCAGGTGGCGCACGGTCGCCACGGCCGCCTGGGCATTGGCACGGTTGTGCGGGCCGGACAGCGACGGCCAGTCGGCCTGGTCGCCGGGGAGATCGACGCCCTCGATGAAGGTGAACGGCTGCCCGTCCGGCGCGTGACGCAGCACGTCGAGCTCCATCTCCGCCTTCATCTCGACCACCGCGAGGTGGCCGATCGCCTGCATCCCGAACAGGCGCGTCTTGGCCTCGACATAGCCTTCGAAGCCGTCGTAGCGGTCGAGGTGGTCGGGGGTGATGTTGAGCAGCAGCGCGACGTCGCAATCCAGCCGCTGCGTCAGGTCGATCTGGTAGCTCGACAGCTCGAGCACATGGACCCCGCCGTCCGGGAGCGGCGCCTGGCCGAGGATCGGCAGGCCGATGTTGCCCCCCATCAGCGCCGGGATCCCGGCGCAGTCAAGCAGGTGCGCGATCAGCGCCGTCGTCGTCGACTTGCCGTTGGTGCCGGTGATCCCGACGACCTTGTGCGCGGGGAGGCTGCCGCGCGCCTGGGCGAACAGCTCGATGTCGCAGATCAGCGGGACGTCCGCCGCGCGGGCCGCGTCGCCGATCGGGTGGCGGTTGATCGGCACCCCGGGCGAGACCACGACCGCGGCGAACCCGGCGAGGTCGATCGCGCAGGGATCGGCGAAGGCGAGGCGATCAGCCACGTCCGCATGGGCATCGGCCAGCGCGGCGCGGGGTTCCTCGCGCGCGTCCCACGCCGTCACCCGCGCGCCGCCCGCCAGCAGCGAGGCCACCGCCGCCGCGCCCGAGCGCGCCAGCCCGAGCACCGCATAGTGTTTCCCGGCGAAGGCGGGGGAGGTGATCACGCCCGCGCTTACCGCAGCTTCAGCGTGGCGAGGCCGAGCACCGCCAGCACGATCGAGACGATCCAGAAGCGGATCACCACGGTCGATTCCGCCCAGCCCAGCTTCTGGTAGTGGTGGTGGATCGGCGCCATGCGGAACACCCGCTTGCCGGTGCGCTTGTAGAAGAACACCTGCACGATCACCGAGACCGCCTCGAGCACGAACAGCCCGCCGACGATCGCCAACACGATCTCGTGGTGTGCGGCGACCGCGATCGCCCCGAGCGCCCCGCCGAGCGCGAGGCTGCCGGTATCACCCATGAACACCGCCGCCGGCGGCGCGTTAAACCACAGGAAGCCCAGTCCGGCGCCCATGATCGCCGCGCACAGGATCGCCAGGTCACCCGCGCGCGGGACGTGCGGGATGCCGAGGTAATGGGCATAATCGGCGCGGCCGGTGACATAGGCGATCACCGCGAACGCCAGGCTGGCGATGATCACCGGCATCGTCGCCAGCCCGTCGAGCCCGTCGGTCAGGTTCACGGCGTTGCCGGCGCCGACCATCACCAGCGCCGCGAACACATAGTAGAACGGGCCGAGCGGGATGTACTGGCGGCTGAGGAAGGGGACGTAGAGGTTGGTGTTGATCTGGCTGACGATGATCCACGCCGCCACCCCGGCGACGAGGAACTCCGCCGCCAGCCGCGCCTTGCCGGAAACGCCGGCGGTGCTGCGCTTGGTCACCTTGTCGTAATCGTCGAGGAAGCCGATCACCCCGAAGCCGA
>JAGWUH010000025.1 GCA_028868535.1 Sphingomonadales bacterium
TCGAGACCGCGCAGAAGAAGGTCGAGGCGCGCAACTACGACATCCGCAAGCAGGTCGTCGAATACGACGACGTGATGAACGACCAGCGCAAGGTGATCTACGCCCAGCGCGAGGAGATCATGGACGCCGACGCGGTGGACGACGTCGTCGCCGACATGCGGCACGACACCGTCAACGGCCTGGTCGGCACCGCCTGCCCGCCGGGCTCGTACCCCGAATCGTGGGACATCGCCGGGCTGGAGTCGCGCATCCCCGAAGTGCTGGGCATCCAGCTGCCGGTATCCGAATGGCTGGCCGAGGACGGTATCGAGCCCGAGACGATCGAGCATCGCATCGCCGAGGCCGCCGACGCGCACATGGCGGCGAAGGTCGCCAAGAACGATCCGACGATCTGGCGCCAGGTGGAAAAGTCGGTGCTGCTGGAGCGGCTCGACCACTACTGGAAGGAACACCTCGCCACGCTCGACGCGCTGCGCCAGGTCGTGTTCCTGCGCGCCTATGCGCAGAAGACGCCGATCAACGAATACAAGCAGGAGGCGTTCAGCCTGTTCGAGCGGATGCTCGACACGATCCGCGAGGACGTCACCCGCATCCTCAGCACCAGCGAGCTGCAGTTCCAGAACCCGCCGGAGATGCAACTCCCCGAGCTGCCCGACTTCCTGACCGCGCACGTCGATCCGTTCACCGGCGAGAACGAGGCCGGGCCGGACGGCGCGGTGATGACGGCCAAGCCCGCCGGCGGCGATCCCTATGCCGGCATGGGCCTGTCGCGCAACGCGCAGTGCCCGTGCGGCTCGGGCGAGAAGTACAAGCACTGCCACGGCGCCATCGCTTGAGGATTTGCCGATATTTGCCCCAGGCCGGGCTGCGGACGGCCGTCTCGCGAGCTTCCGGTGCTCACGACCTTTAAGGTCGCTGCGCGCCGGTTCTCGCGAGCCAGCCATCCTCGCTCCGGCCTGAGGCAAATCTCGACAAATCCTCGCGGCAGTGGCTCCGCCTGACTTGCCGCGTCTCTAGCTGATCGTCACCGGGATGCGCTGGCGGCCGAAGCTGCCGGCTTTTTCGCCGAAGCGGCCCGCCAGCGGGGTGCCGCAGCGGGTGCAGTGGCCGCCCTGGCCGAGGGCGTAGCTTTCGATCTCGTACCAGTCGCGGACGATCACCGGGCTGCCGCAGCCGGTGCAGCGGGTGGTATCGCCGTCCTTGTCGTGGATGTTGCCGGTATAGACGTGGCGCAGCCCGGCAGCGCGCGCGATCCGCACCGCGCGGAGCAGTGTCTCCGGCGGCGTCTGCGCGATGTCGGTCATCTTCCAGGCCGGGTGGAAGGCGGAGAAGTGGATCGGCACCTCCGGCCCCAGTTCGTCGCGCACCCAGGCGGTCAGCGCGGCAAGCTCTTCCTCGGAATCGTTCTGGCCGGGGATCAGCAGCGTGGTCAACTCGGTCCACACCGGCGTCTGGTGGACCAGGTACTTCAGCGTTTCCAGCACCGGGGCGAGGTGGGCGCCGGTCAGCTTGTGGTAGAAGTCCTCGCTGAACGCCTTGAGGTCGACGTTGGCGGCGTCCATCTTCGCGAAGAATTCGCGGCGTGGTTCGGCGTGGATGTAGCCCGCCGTCACCGCCACCGTCTTCAGCCCGCGCGCGTGGCAGGCGTCGGCGACGTCCATCGCGTATTCGGCGAAGATCACCGGATCGTTGTAGGTGAACGCGACCGAGGCGCAGCCGTGCTCCGCCGCGACGCGGGCGATGTCGTCGGGCGTCGCCCGGGCCATCAGCGCGTCCATGTCGCGGGTCTTGGAGATGTCGGCGTTCTGGCAGAACTTGCAGGTCAGGTTGCAGCCGGCGGTGCCGAACGACAGCACGCTGGTCCCCGGCAGGAAGTGGTTGAGCGGCTTCTTCTCGATCGGATCGATGCAGAAGCCCGAGGAACGGCCGTAAGTGGTGAGGACGAGCGCGTCGCCCGCGCGCTGGCGGACGAAGCACAGGCCGCGCTGGCCGTCGTGCAGCTTGCAGTCGCGCGGGCACAGGTCGCACTGGATGCGCCCGTCGTCGAGCGGGTGCCACCAGCGCGCCGGCCAGGCGGATTCGGGGATGGCGCTCACGTGGGCTCCTGCCATTTTCTGACGGTGTAGCGCGACAGGGCGAGGTCCGGGGACCAGAAGTCCCCGGGCAGGCCGGCCTTGCGCTTGAGGCCGTCGAGGAACGCCTGCGGCGTCGGCAACTGCTCCCAGACCTGCGGCAGGAACGTGCCGCGGTGGCGACCGCAGGTGAGGACGACGCCATCGATGCCGGGGCGCAGGCGCGCGCGGGCGTCGGCCTCGTCGGTGAAGCGGAGCGGTTCCTGCGGCGACAGCAGCGAGACCTCCACGCGGACCCGCGGCAGTTCCTCGGCGGTCAGCGGCGGGAAGCGCGGATCGTCGAAGGCGGCCTTGCAGGCGTTGTCGGCGACATCGTCGCGCAGCGGGCGGTGGGCGACGAGGCTGCCGATGCAGCCGCGCAGGTGGCCATCGCGGGTCAGCGTGACGAAGGTGGCCGCGTTGGCGTCGAGCCAGTCGGCCGCGGGGGTGTCGTCGCCGGCCGGCAGGCCCAGCCGGCGGGCGATCGCGGCACGCGCCCGGCGCAGCAGCACCGCGCCGGCGTCCGCCGGCAGGGCATCGCTCGCGGTGAATTCGAGCGCGGCATAGCCGACCACCCGGGCGCGATCGCCGGCAGTGTCGCCGGAATTGCACCAGCCGACGAGCTGCGGCTTCAGGCCATGGTGGCGCGCTGCCGCCAGCATGCCGTTGATGGGCAGCGCGCCGCAGGCCTGCTCGAAGCTGTCGAGCGGCTGGCCCGCGAGGATGCGTTCAAGCGTCGACCGGTCCTGGCTCCTGGCGTCGTCGTAGGGCAGGTAGTGCGACAGGTCGGAGGAAATCACTATCAGCGTCTCCGGGCCGCCCCAGAGACGCTCGATGACTTCGGCAACGTCGGTGGCCGTGGCGCGGCCGACCACCAGCGGGACCAGCGTGAAGTGGTTCAGCAGGCGCTGCAGGAACGGCACCTGGACTTCCAGCGCGTGTTCGCGGGCGTGGGCTTCGGCGTGGGTGATGACTTGCGGCAGGTCGGCCAGCGCCGCCACGGCGTCGCCATCGACCGGCACGTCGCCGAGCGGGGTGGCGAAGCGGTCGCAGCCGGGGAGCGCGAGGCCGTCGAAGGCGACGCGGTGCGCCGGGCCGAGCAGCACCACGCGGCGCACTTCGGCGGCGGCGGCGGCCTGTCGCAGCCGCGCGAACGCCAGGCCGGCAAGGCGCCCGGAATAGGCGTAGCCGGCATGGGGAACGATGACCGCCTTGGGCCGCCGCATCGGCGGCGGCGCTTCGCCGGGCGCCATCAGCCTGGCGATGGCGGCGTCCAGCGCTTCGGTCGAACCGGGGTAGAAGCTGCCGGCAACGGCGGGGGCGCGGGTGCTGGTCACGGGGTGTTCCTTCGCTCGTTGCGGCCGATATAGTTCCCGGGCGAACGATTTTTAGGGCGGGCTGGTGGAAAATCCTGTCGCGCCGTCACAGGGTTTGACGCGCCCGGATGCGCGGCATAGCTTGTGACCGACTGCTCACAAGCGATGCCGCAAGCGCACGATGACGGGAGAGCGTGATTGCCATGACCGATTTTTCCGGCCTGTTTACCCCGTTCCCGCTGGGCAAGTTCACGTTGCCCAACCGCATCGTGTTTCCGCCGATGGGGCTGGAAGTCTGCGAGGACGGCGTACCGAGCGACGAGGCGGCGGAATACTATGCGCGCCGGGCCGAGGGCGGGGCGAGCCTGGTCATCACCGAAGGCGTCTATATCGACCATCCGGCTTCGGGCGACAATCCGCTGCTCGGCCGCTGGTCGGGCGAGGCGGCGTTTGCCGGTTGGCGAAATGTCGCGTCCCGCGTCCATGCGCGGGGCGGCCTCACCGTGCCGGAGCTGTGGCATGTCGGGCTGATCTATCGCGGGCCGGACCTGATGACCGGCAAGGACGTCGATTTCCGCGCCGAGCTGGGGCAGGTCAGTCCGTCGGGCTTCATCGCGCCCGGCAGGCAGGTCTGCGAAGGCATGACCGAGGCGCAGATCGAGGCTGTTCTGGCCAGTTACGCGCGCGGCGCCGCCAAGGCGGTGGAACTGGGCTATGACGGCGTCGAGCTTCACGGCGCACACGGCTACCTGATCGACCAGTTCCTGTGGAAGGCGCTGAACCACCGCAGCGATCGCTGGGGCGGCAGCCCGCGCGCGCGGGGGCAGTTCCTCGCCGACGTGGTCCGCGCCTGCCGGGCTGAGCTGAAGCCGGGCATGCCGCTGATCGTGCGCATCTCGAACTGGAAGATGGTCGATTTCGCCGCCCGCCTGGCCGATACGCCCGACGAGCTCGCCGAGCTGCTGGCGCCGGCGGTCGAAGCCGGGGTGGACCTGTTCGACTGCTCGCAGCGCCGCTTCTGGGAACCCTGCTTCGACACGCCCGGCGACGATCTCAATCTCGCCGGCTGGGTCCGCAAGGTCACCGGCGTGCCAACCTGCACGATCGGTTCGGTCGGTCTCGATTCCGACTTCTTCAGCAATCTCGCCGAAGGCAAGCAGTCGGACCTCAACCTCGCCTCGCTCGACGAGCTGATGCGCCGCTTCGATCGTGGCGATTTCGACCTCGTCGCGGTCGGTCGCGCGATGATCGCCGAGCCGGACTGGCCGAAGCTGGTCCAGGGTGGCCGGCTGGACGGGTTGAAGCCGTTCACGCCGAAGGCGCTGGCCGAGGCCCTGATGGAGCACGTCGAGGAAGCGCAGCCATGAGCCTCGCCGCCGCGCACGCCGCGCTGAAGGGCAAGGTGGCGATCGTCGTCGGCGGCGCCGCCGGCCATCTCGGGCGCGGCGTGACGCTGGCGCTGGCGGAAGCCGGCTGCCGGCTGTGGGTCTGCGACAACGATGCCGAGGGGCTTGCCGCGATCGTCCCCGCGGCGGAGGCGCTGGGGGCGACAATCACCGCGCTGCACGCCGATGTCGGGGACTCCGCCTCGCTCGACGCCTTCTACGATCGCGCCGAGGCCGCGCTGCCGCACGCGGACATCCTGGTGAACGTTCCGGGCGGGGTGCGGCGCAGCCTGTTCATGGACACCAGCCGTGCCGACCATGCCCGCGACATCCGGCTCAACTACGGCTACGTGATCGACAGTTGCCAGCGGGCGATCCCGCTGCTGCGCCGATCGGGGCAGGGCGGCAGCATCGTCAACTTCACGACGATCGAGGCACATCGCGGCGCCGCCACTTTCGCGGTCTATGCCGGCGCCAAGGCCGCGACGACGAACTTCAGCCGGGCGCTGGCGGTGGAACTGGGGGCGGAGCAGATCCGCGTCAACTGCATCGCCACCGACACCAGCCCGGCCCGGGCATCCAATGCCGCGCTGGCGCCCGAGGACTTCGCGCGTCTCGCCCGCCTCGGCCCCGATGCGCTGAACCGGGCTATCGAATTCTACGTGCCGCAGAAGCGCCCTCCCGGCGTGGAGGATTGCGTCAACGGGGTGCTGTTCCTGGCCAGCGACCTGGCCCGTACGGTCACCGGCACGACCCTGCACGTCGATGGCGGGACTTATGCCGCTTTCGGTTTCCTCGACTGGCCGGGCGGGGATGGCTTCATGCCCGCGCCCCTCGGCGGCACGCTGGCGTTGCTGGCCGGGCAAGATAGCTGAAATCAATCGCTTGCGGGCGGGAATTCGCCCGATCGGCGGGTGATTTTAACCCAACAGTTACGGACAATCCCTATCTCGCCGGTTTGCCCGATATTGGGGAGGCGGACGGAATATGGCCGACGACAAGGGGCGTCGCGATTCCAGCTGCCCCCAGCGTGAGAAGCCGTGATGGAACCTGCGCCCGATCATTTGCCCGCGTCCTTCGAGCCGGAGGACGCAGTGGCACCGGCGCCGCACCCGTCCGGCGAGGACCAGCGCGCGGCGCCTCGCTTCACGCTGCTGCTGCGCACGGCCAAGCTGATCGCCGACGGGCGCGAGTTCGTCTGCGTGCTGCGCGACGCATCGGACACCGGGGTCAAGGTTCGCCTGTTCCATCCGCTCCCGGCGGCGCAGGCGCATGAGCTCGAGCTCGCGGACGGCACCCGGCTGCCGCTCGATCCGGTCTGGGAGCGGGGCGGCCATGCCGGGTTCCGCTTCGTCACGCCGATCGACGTGCGGACCATGATCGAGGATTTCGACGGTCCCTATCCCCGTCGGCCGTTGCGCCTCCAGCTCCACAACCATGCCCGCGTCACCGCGCATGGCGACATCCGCGAGGCCCGGATCATCAATCTGTCGCAACAGGGCGCCTGCATCCAATGCGACGAGCACCTGATGCTGCAGGAAAAGATCTGCATCGAGGGCGACCTCATGCCGCCGATCGTCGCGCATGTCTGCTGGCGTGATGCGCCGCGTTACGGCTTGGCATTCGAGCAACTGTTCCAGCTCGACGAGCTCGCCCGGTTCATCGCGCGCGTGCAGGACGGCGGCCCCGCCGAGCCCGGTCGCAGAACTGCCGCCTGAAGCCTCGCGCAGTGAGCAAAAGTGCACGCTGGCAGGTTGGCTGCGGCGCGGCGACACATGTGGCGTTCCCTAAGGAATTCAAGGCAAAACGATGTTTTTCCACACATCTGTGGATTGCAACCTGTCCCTAGGTGTATTTGCTGGTTGCAAACGGAATCATTTCAGGGGACATTCACCGCGGACGGGGTCGACATAAACACAAGCAAGTTGGCCTGCACATGGATCGCATCAGGAATATCAAGGACCTCGCCGTTCTGGCCGGGGTGTCGGCGGGCACTGTCTCGCGCGCGCTCGCCGGTTCCGAACTCATCAGCCTCAAGACCCGGGAGCGCATCAAGGCGCTTGCCGACCATCACGGCTTTCGTCCCAACGCGCTGGCGCGCAATCTGCGCATCCAGCGGACGGGCGCGGTCGGCGTGGTGGTGCCGCTCAAGTCCGCGAAGGGCGAGCAACTCTCGGACCCGTTCTTCATCGCCATGCTCGGCATGGTCGCGGACGGGCTGACCGATCGCGGCTACGACCTGCTGCTGTCGCGCGTGTCCGCCACGGGCGAGGGCTGGCTGGACCAGTTCATCGGCTCGGGCCGGGTCGACGGCGTGCTGCTGATCGGCCAGCAGGACATGCACGAAGCGATCGACGCGGTGGCCTCGCGCTACCGCCCGATGGTGGTCTGGGGTGGTCATGTCGCCGGCCAGCAGTCGTGCGTGGTCGGATCGGACAACGTCGTTGGTGGCCGCCTGGCGGCGGAGCACCTGCTGGAACGCGGTTGCCGCCATATCGCCTTCGTCGGCGATCCCGGCCCGCTGGAATCGTCGCAACGCCTGTCCGGTGCCCGTGCTGCCATCGAAGCGGCGGGCATGCGGTTGACCGTCATTCCCGATCGCGAGACGTTCCGCGCGACGTTTGCCGGCGGCGAACGGCCCGACGGCATCTTCGCCTGTTCGGACATGCTGGCGGTGAACTGCATCGTCGGGCTGGGCAATGCCGGGCTGCGCGTTCCGGACGATGTCAGGGTCGTGGGCTACGACGGCCTGGGTATCTGCGAGCAGGTGGCGCCGCGGCTGTCGACGATCGACCAGCAGGTGGAGGCGGGTGCCAGGCACCTGGTCGACCTGCTGCTGCGGCGGATCGGTGGAGAAGATACCGAGTCGGTGGTACTGGAGCCCCGGTTGGAGGTGCGCGACTCTACCTGATCGCGGGCCGGGCGGGCCGGGTGACGGGAGGCCACGCGTGCGCTATGAACGCGCACGCGTGGTGGTGGGACGGGATCGGCAATGGCCAAGTACGATGCGATCAAGCGCGCCGTTGTTGCCAGGCGGACACCTGCGGCCAAGGCGCTGATCCTGGTGGCCGTGGTCATCGTGCCGACGGCGCTGCGCCTGCTGCTGGGCGGGTCGGCGACGGCGATGCCGTTCGTTACCTATTATCCCGGCATCCTGTTCGCCGCGATCTTCGCTGGCTGGCGCTGGGGTGCGCTGGCGACGGCGCTGAGCGCGCTCGCCGCGAATCGCCTGTTCCTGCCCCAGTCCCTGCTCAGTGATCCGACGCCGACCCGTCTTGCCCTGCTCGCCTATTTCGCCCTATCCTGCGCGGTGATCGTGGCGACGGGCGAGGCCTTGCGCCGCACCATGCGCGAGATGGAACGCGCCGCGGCGGAGCGCGAGGTGTTTGGCCGGGAGATGTTCCACCGCGTCCAGAACGTGCTGGCCGTGGTCCAGGCCCTGGCGCGGACCGGCGATCCCGGCCAGGACGTCGCGCAGTTTCGCGATGCGCTTTCCGGGCGCATCGCCGCGCTCTCGGCGGCCAACCAGCACTTGTGGGACCCGGCGCGCCACCAGCGGCCGGTCCGTCGGCTGGTCGAACTGGCGCTGGAGCCTTTCGGCAGCCCGCGACGCTTCACGATGGAAGGGCCGGAGCAGGTGCTGTCGCCCGATCACGGGCACCAGCTGGTGCTGATCCTGCACGAACTGGCGGCGAACGCGATCCGCCACGGCGCGCTCAGCGCGGCCGCGGGCAAGGTGGCGATCGCATGGACCGGCTCCGCCGACGACTTCCGCCTCGAATGGTGCGAATCCGGCGGTCCGCCGGTCAGCCCGCCGTCGCGCCGCGGCCTTGGCACCCGCCTGCTCGAGAGCCAGCGGCTGTTCCGGGTGGCGAGCGACTACCGGCCGGCCGGCCTGGTGTGCACGATCGAGGCGCGCAACGCCGAGGATTGAGCGCGCCGTCCCGCAGGGAGGCGCGCGCGATCGCTGCGCTTCAGGTGAAGCTGAAGCGCACCGTGCGACGCCTCGCCCGCCGCATCGCCGCGCCCACGGCGCCGAAGCCCGCCAGCATCATCGCCCAGGTCGCCGGCTCGGGCACGGCGTCGCCGACGCGGTCGATCCGCAGCGAGATGCCGCCGGTGTTGTTGGTGCGCGTGCCGTCGGCATCGAAGACGACCAGGTGGTAGGTGCCGTCTTCCGGATCGGCGATCCAGGGATTGGCCAGCAGGCCATCGGTGCCGCCCGTGACGACGCCGTTCACGACATGCGCCCAGTCGTGGTAGATCGGCGTTCCGGCCTGGTAGGCCGCCAGGGCTGCCGCCGCCGAGCCATAGACCGAGCGGGTCGTGAAGATGCCGACCTCGAAGTTGCTGCTGCCGAAGGACGAGTCCCGCGCGGCGAAGGCATTGCTGAAGCCGACGTTGCAGCCGTTGCACAGGGCGATGCCGCCCGCCGAATCGTAGAGTCCGCCATCCGCGGTCCCGATCCAGCTGATGCTGTAGAGGCCGGGCCCGAACGTGACTTCGGTGCCGACGCCGTCGGCGGCACTGATGTTGACGATGGCGGCATGGGCGGAAAGCGGGAGCAGCACGGTGCCGCAGGCTGCGGCGAGCAGGCGCTTGTTCATCGACCTCTCCTTCGGCGCGATGGCGGGTAATGTCCTCGCAGGGACTCGAAGCGACCTTGTTGCGAAAGACAATCATGAACAGCAGCGGGTCGCAAGAAAAATCGTTAATGCTGGGTTAACCAAAATTCCGTCCGCTGCGGAATGTCGGCGCGCCTGTCCACCGGCGTTGCGAAGTGATCGCGATCAATGCAGAAACAGGGCCGGGACTCCATCGCGGGTGGAGGCCGGGGCGGGAGCGAGTGGATGAAGATCAAGCGGGTCGCGATCGATACCCACCCGGACAACACCGCATTTCTGCTGCGCAGCGGCAACGGCTATTCCGCCGAGCAATTCCAGGCACTCCGCAAGATCGAGATCGGCGATGGCGCCTGTTCATTGCTGGCCACCCTGGCGATCGTCGACGATCCCGCGATCGTCGAGCCGGACACGATCGGCCTGGGCGAGCAGGCGTTCCGACGGCTCGGCCTGCCCGAAGGCAGCGAGGTCACGTTTCGCCAGGCGCCGGTGCCCCCCAGCCTCGAGCACGTGCGCCGCAAGATCGACGGCTATGCGCTGGAGGAAACCGAGATCGCGGAGATCATCCGCGACATCGCGGCCTATCGCTATTCGCCGATGGAGATCAGCGCCTTCCTGGTCGCCTGCGCGGGGTTCATGACCACGCACGAGACGCTGTCGCTGACGCGGGCGATGGCCGACGTCGGGCGGCGCATGCGCTGGCCGGACGAGATCGTGGTCGACAAGCACTGCATTGGCGGCATTCCCGGCAATCGCACCTCGATGGTCATCGTGCCGATCGTCGCCGCGCACGGGCTGACGATGCCCAAGACGTCGTCCCGCGCGATCACGTCGCCTTCGGGGACGGCGGATACCATGGAAGTCCTCGCCGCGGTGGACTTGCCCGAGGAACGGCTGGTCGAGATCGTCGCGCGCGAGCATGCGGTTCTCGCCTGGGGCGGGCGCGTCAATCTCTCCCCTGCGGACGACGTCCTGATCTCCGTCGAACGGCCGTTGCGGATCGATACCTTCGACCAGATGGTGGCGTCGATCCTGTCGAAGAAGATCGCCGCCGGCTCGACGCACCTGCTGATCGACATCCCGGTGGGGCCGACTGCCAAGGTCCATTCGATGCGCGAGGCGATCAAGCTGCGCAAGCTGTTCGAATATGTCGGCCACCGCCTCGGGCTGGTGCTCGACATCGTCTTCACCGACGGTTCGCAGCCGGTGGGACGCGGCGTCGGCCCGGTGCTCGAGGCGCGCGACGTCATGGCGGTGCTGCGCAACGAGGACGATGCGCCCGAGGACTTGCGCGAGCGGGCGTTGATGCTGGCCGGGCGCATCCTCGAATTCGACCCCGCACTGCCCGGCGGCCGCGGCTATGCCCGGGCGATCGAACTGCTGGGCTCGGGCGCGGCGCTGGCGGCGATGGAGCGCCTGATCGACGCGCAGGGCCGGTGCGCGGTGATCGCCGAGCTGGGCGGCCATCGGTTCGACGTCTGCACCCCGCGGGCGGGGACGGTGCAGGCCATCGACTGCCGCCTGATTGCCCGGCTGGCGCGGCTGGCGGGGGCGCCCATGGACAAGGGCGCGGGGATCGACCTCATGCACAAGGTCGGGCAGAAGGTCCGCGCGGGGGAGGTGCTCTACCGGATTCATGCCCATTCCGAGACCGGGCTGGCTTACGCCCGGGAACTGGCCGTCAGCAATTCGGGATACGACGTGGGATGACGGCCTGTGCCGTCGTCCACTTCGCCGAGGGGGCAGCGCCGGCGGCGAGGCTGGCCGATCATTGCCGCGTGCCGGTCCATCCGGTCGAGGTCCATGCCTTTCCCGACGGGGAGAGCCTGGTGCGGGTTCCGGCGTGCCCGGAGACGGTCCTGCTGTACCGGTCGCTGGACAGGCCCAACGCCAAGCTCGTCGAGGTGCTGTTTGCCGCGGCTGCGCTGCGCGATCGCGGCGCGCGGCGCGTCATCCTGGTTGCGCCCTACCTGGCCTACATGCGGCAGGACATGGCGTTCCACGAAGGCGAGGCCGTCAGCCAGAAGGTGATCGGCAGCCTGCTCGCGGCCCATTTCGAGGGCGTGGTCACGGTCGACCCGCACCTTCACCGGACAGCCGCGCTGGCCGAAGTGGTCCCGGGTTCTCCCGCCATCGCTGCTTCGGCGGCGCCGCTGCTCGCCACAGCGCTGGCCGACGGGCTCGACCCGCGCACGGTGCTGGTCGGACCCGACGTCGAATCGCGGCAGTGGGTCGAGAGCATCGCCGCGCCTCTGGGGCTCGAAGTCCTGGTCGGCGCCAAGCGCCGCTGCGGTGACCGCTCGGTCCATTGCACGATCCCGGACGTGGAGCGGGTCCGGGGCCGGCCGGCCGTGCTGGTCGACGATTGCGTGTCGAGCGGGACGACGCTGGTCGAATGCGCCGGCCTGCTGCATGCGGCCGGTGCGGTGTCGTGCGAGGCGATCGTCACCCACTGTCTGGCGGGGCCGGCGGACCTCCGCTCGATCCGCCAGGGCGGGGTGCTGCGGCTCCGGGCCACCGATTCGACGGCGTCGCCGGCGGGCACGATCGAGCTCGCACCGGTCCTGGCCGCGGCGATCGGGGCGGCCGGGTGGACGGCCCGCCCGGCGCACCGCCCAAGCTGAACATTTGCCAACCGGACCATTCAGACCCGACCAACGCGATCCGCTTTAGCGTCTGCTCCGTTCATCAGGACAGGTGAGGAGACAGACATGCAAAAGGCAATCACGCTGGCCATGGCCGCCGGGGCGCTGGCATCGGCAACTGCCGCGCAGGCGCAGGGCTGGGGCGTCTACATCGGCTCCCGGCCGACCTACGGCTATGCATCGCGCGGGGACGACTGGGCGGCCCGATCGGTTTGCTCCGGCGAGCGGGCGCGGGCCCTGGAAGGCCGCCTTCGCCACGAGCAGAACGAGGGCGAGATCGACCCCGCCACCGCCGATCGCATGCACGACGCGATCGACCGGCTGGAGGACCGCTCGCGCGACGAGTGCGAGGAAGGCGATCGCCGCGCGATCTGGGGCATCGCACAGCGCTTCGATCGCATCCAGGCATGGATGGACAACGAGGCACACGGAGGCTGGCGGCGCGGCTGGTGAGCCGCTTCCTCAGCCCGCTTCGCCATCTCCGAGGTAGAAGGTCTCGATCGCCCGGATCGCGGCGATGGTCGCCGGCGCGGCGATCATCACCGCGAACGGCCCGAACAGCAGCGTGAACACCAGGGTCGCGAAGACGGAGATGACCGGCGGCAGCGACACGGCGCGATCCTCGACCATCGGCGTCACGAAATTGCCTTCGACGAAGTGGACGCCGGCGAACAGCAGCGCCACGGTAAAGGCGGCGAACGGGCTTTGCGTGAAGGCCATCAGCACGGCCGGCACCGCCGCGAGAATGGCGCCGACATAAGGCACGAAGCAAAGCAGGCCGCCGGTCAGGCCGAGCGCGACGGCGGCGTCGATGCCGAGCAGCCGCAGGCCGATCCCGGACAGCACGCCGATCGTCACCATGATGACAAGCTGGCCAAGCAGCCAACGCCGCAGAATGGTACCGCAATCGTCGAGGAACCGCGACACGCCGGCGCGCCGGTCGGGCGGGACCAGCCGCAGCAGGCCGCTGCGATAGCGCTCGGGCTCGGCGGCGAGATAGAGCCCGCCGAAGAACACCAGCACGGCATAAGCCAGGCCCCCCAGAGTCGCGGTGATTACGCTGGTCAGCGCCGCGGCGATCGCGCCCGATGCGCTGGCGTTCGGTCCCTCGAGACCGGCGACGAGGTATCGGCCCAGGGGATGCGCCCGCGCCGCATCGCTCATGGCGCTGATCGCGATCGGCGCGCGCGCCACGATCTGGTCGTACTGAAGCGCGATCTGCGAGCCGAACAGCCACGCCGTGCCCCCCACCAGCCCCACCAGTGCGAGCACGACGACGCCGAGGCAAAGATTGACCGCAAGGCCCGAGGCGCGGTGCAGCGCCGCGGCCAGGCCGCGCAGCGCCACCGCCAGCAGGATCGCGCTGAACAGCAGCAGCAGCGCATCGACCAGCCGCCAGCAGGCGATCGCGAGACCGACAAGGGCGATCGTCCTGACCACCCGACCGGTGAACGATTCCGCTTGCGCCATCTTCAGTCCCCCATCACCGCAGCGATCCGCCGATCCGCTTGGTCCCCTCGAACGCGACCAGCAGCGCTGCCCCGGTAAAGGCCACCACCGCCAGTTCGCCGGGCGCCAGCGCCGTCAGTGCGAACAGGCGGCGCAGCCCCGGCACCGCCAAGATCAGCACGGCGGCGGCCACGACGAAACCGAGCACGTAGCGGAACGTGGTGTTTCCCCGCAGCACCGCGTGCGACAATGCCGTGTGGAACGAGCGGTTGGCAAGGATCAGCGCCAGGATCGACGCGACCAGCGCGAAAAACACCAGGGTGCGAAGTTCCGCCACCGCGACCGCGTGCGCGGCGCCCCACAGATAGATGCCGCCCAGCACGGCCAGGGCCAGCCCGCCCTGCCCAAGTGCCCGCGCGACCATCGCCGTGGAGAACAGCCGTTCGGCCGGGTCGCGGGGCGGGCGGGACATGATCCGGCTTTCCTCGCGTTCTGCCTCGAACACCAGGGCGCAGACCGGGTCGATGATCATTTCCAGCAGGGCGATGTGGACAGGGCCGAAGATGACCGGGTCACCCAGCAGCAGCGGCAGGATCGCCAGCCCGGCGATCGGCACGTGCACGCCGAAGATGAAGCCCAGCGCCTTGCGGATATTGTCGTAGATGCGCCGTCCCGTGCGGATCGCGGCGACGATCGCGCCGAAGTCGTCTTCGACGAGCACCAGTGCCGAGGCCTCGCGCGCGACATCGGTGCCGCGCCGTCCCATGGCGATGCCGATGTCCGCCGCCTTCAGGGCAGGGGCATCGTTGACGCCATCTCCGGTCATGGCCACGACCGCGCCCGCCGCCTTCAGCGCGGCGACGATGCGCAGCTTCTGCTCGGGCCGGGTCCGGGCGAACACCGATGTCCTCGCCACCGCCGCCGCCAGCGCGCCGTCGCTCATCGCGGCGACTTCGGCGCCGGTCAGCACGGCTTCGCCGGCTATTCCGGCATCCCGGGCGATGGCGCGGGCGGTGGCGGCATAGTCGCCGGTGATCATCACCACCCGCACGCCGGCCGAACGGCATTGGTCGATCGCCTCGGTCACGCCGGCGCGCAGCGGGTCGGACAGGCCGGCCAGGCCCAGCAGGGTGAAGGCATGTTCCTCGTGCGGGCGCGCGGGATCGCCTTCCGCCTCCGCCACGGCCACGCCCAGCACCCGCATCCCCCGCCGCGCCATGTCCTCGACCGCGGCCTGCATGGCCTCCAGCGCTGCCCCTTCGAGCCGGCAGAGACCGGCAATCGCCTCGGGCGCCCCCTTGCTGGCCACGGTCAGCGCCGTCCGGCCGGGTGATTGCCAGACGTTCGACATCGCCAGCAGGTCCGGCCTCAGTCCGTGCGTATGGACGAGCGCGCGTTCGCCGCCATCGGGCACCGCGGCCATCTGCGCCGCGGCATGAAAGGCGCTCTCCATCGGATCGACCGGAACCGGCGCGCTGGCCAGCGCGCTGGTTTCGAGCAGTCGCAGCGCCGCCGGTTCGCACCCCGTCGTCGCCATGGGCGCGAACCCGGCGTCGGGCAGCCACAACTCGGTCACGGTCATCCGGTTCTGCGTCAGCGTGCCGGTCTTGTCCGTGCACAGCACCGTCACGGCGCCCATCGTCTCGATCGCCGAGGCGCGCCGCGTC
This sequence comes from Sphingomonadales bacterium, assembly GCA_028868535.1. Taxonomy (GTDB): domain Bacteria; phylum Pseudomonadota; class Alphaproteobacteria; order Sphingomonadales; family Sphingomonadaceae; genus Novosphingobium. The sequence goes on from JAGWUH010000025.1 coordinate 15,196, forward strand.
AGCACGCCGACGCGGCCGATCCGCCAGGCGCCCATTGCCAGGAACACGGTGAGGACGACCGGGAATTCCTCCGGCAGCAGCGACATGGCGGTGGCAATGCCGGACAGCAACGCCCCCAGCCAATCGCCCGACGCGAACCCCGCCAGCGCCACCACCAGCGCAGCCACGGCCAGGCCGATCGCCGCGCAGATCCGCACGATGCGCCCGGTCTCGGTCTGCAGGCGCGGCGCGCCGGCATCGACGCCCGCCAGCGAATGCCCGATCCGGCCGATGCTGCTTCGCGACCCGGTGGCCGTGACCCGGGCAATGCCGCCGCCGTGGGTGACGATCGCCCCGGCAAACACGATCGGCGTATCATCGCCCCCGGGTTCCGCGGTCACCCCGGCTTCGTCCGGGCCGGCGCGCTTCCGCACCGGCACCGATTCGCCCGTCAGCAGCGACTCGTCGACCTGCAGTTCCGCGGCTTCGAGCAGCAGTCCATCGGCTGCGATGCGATCGCCTTCGTCGAGCACGAGGATATCGCCGACCACGACATCGCGCCCGGCGATGCGCACGGTCTCGCCGTCGCGAACCACCAGCGCGCGGGGCGCTGCCAGGTCGCGCAGCGATTCCAGCACGTTTTCGGTGCGGCTTTCCTGGACGATGGTGACGAGGATCGAAAAACAGGCGAACACCAGCAGGATGATCGCTTCGGTGCGGTCGCCCAGCAGCAGATAGACGGCGCCGGCCACCAGCAGCATCGCGAGCATCGGTTCGCGGACCACGTCGAGGGTGATGCGCAGCGGCGTTCGTCGGGGGGGGCGCGGCAGCTCGTTCGGCCCGTCACGCAGCAGGCCGTCTCGAGCCTGCTGGCTGGAAAGGCCGGTGAACGGGTGGCGGCGGATATTCGAAGCCGTCATCACTTCCTCTCCCAACCGGCGCTGACTTCGGGAGAATCGAGCAGCTCGTCGACGAACAGGGCCAGGAATCCGGCCTGCGAGCTGGCGCCGGACTTGGCGTAGACCCTCGCCAACTGCGCGCGCACCGTTCCTTGCGCCGCGCCGCGAAGCCGCGCGATCTCGGGGATGTCGCAACCCTTGAGCGCGAACAGCGCGACATCGGCTTCCGCCGCGGTCAATCGCCAGTCGGCGAACCGCTGGCGAACGAGATCGGCGAGAGCGCCGCGGGCGGTCGCCACCGCGGCCTCGTCCCGCCGTGCGCCCAGGACCAGCTCGCGCACCTGCCAGGCGCCGAGCAGGACCCCGGCCAGCAGCGCGAGCGCGGCGCCCGCCTCGACGTAGATGTGCGGACCGGGACCATCGACGCTGATGTCCCCGGCGGCATCCGCGACGAAGAAGACCGCGGCGAGGGTCTGCAAGGCCACCAGCGCGGTCAGCGCCGTGGCCTTGCGTTCGAGTTTGCGCCGCCGATCCAGCATGAGCCGGCGTTATCGCCGGCCCGGCACCATGGCCAGAACGATTTCGCGCCCGCTGCGGCGGGTTTCGAAGATCACCCCGGCCAGATGCAGGGCGATCAGCAGGTAAAGCAGATTGACAGCCGCTTCGTGGACTTCGCCCAAGGGGCCTTCCTCGCGCTCGTCTTCCTCGGCTTCGCCGTCCTCGTCGTCCCGCGCCGTCGCGCCAGCGGCGTCGCGATCGCGCGCCGGACCGGCTTGCCCGGTCGCGTCCCGGGGCGCGGGCACAGCCGTGTGTCCAGCCCGCTCCTCGCGCTCTTCGCGTTCCTCGTCCGCGGCGCGATCCGGCGAAGCCGCCGCGCCGGGCGTGGCAGGTTCCTCGTCTCCGGCACCCGATGAGCCGGCCATCGCAGGCTGCGCACTTTCCCGTCCGCCGGTCCTTTCGGCCGTCGGCAGCCCGGCCATGGCGATTCCGCTGGCGATCACGACCGCCAGCGTCGTCCAGATCGCATAGACCATCAACGCGCCCAGCGGATTGTGCGACGCATGGCGGGTGACGTGCCCTGATGCGATTTCGCGCAGGTGCGCCAGTGCCCGGCGCGGGCTGGGCGGAAATGCGGAGAAGCGCGCCTCGGCGGGGCCGATCAACCCCCACAGCAGCCGCAGTGCCAGCAGCACCGCGAGGCCGTAGCCGACCCAGACGTGGGCCCCGCTGCCCGCTTCGGTCACGAGCGCGTTGGCGACGACGGCGGTGACGATGCCCCAGTGCGTCAGCTTGACCATCGGGTCCCAGTTCCGCCGCGAGGCGAGGGGTTCGGTATCATCCATCATGCGCTCCTTTTGGGCAGGGGCGCATACCATCGGGCGGTCGGCCGCGCGGGGCCATCGGGCAACGGCTTACGGCCGCCGCCATAAGCCGACGCTTATGGCGCCGCCGACCGCGCCGAAGCCGCGCCGGCCGGGATCGTGAAGACGATCGCCAGGCCGCGCGGCTCAAGCCTGACCGCCCGCACCGAGCCGCCATGCGCGATGCATGCCGCCCGCACCAGCGCCAGGCCCATGCCCGCGCCACCGATGTCCTGCCGTTCGCGCCGGAACCGTTCGAAAATCCAGTCTTCCGCACCTGCGGCGATGCCGGGGCCATCGTCGCGGATCTGGAAGACGATGCCGGCGTCGGTGCGATCGAGTCGCACCGCGATCGCGCCGCCGGCGGGCGTGAACTTGATCGCATTCTCGATCAGGTTGCGGAGCGCAAGTTCGATGACGAAGGCGGAACCCTGGACGATCAACCCCGGAGAGAGCTCGGCGGAAAGATCGATGTCCTTGCGTGCGGCGGCAGCGGCCTGCGCCGCGATGCACGCTTCGGTGAGCGCCGAGACGTCGAATGGCGCAAACGCCTGCTCCGGCGCATTCACCCGGGCCAGTTCCAGCAGGCGATCGACGACGCGCGCGGTGCGGTCCACGCCCTTGGCCAGTTCGCCCAGTTCCGTCGCCAGCTCCGGTTTGTGGGCGAGCTGGCGTTCGATGATCTGCGCACGCGCCTTCAGCGCCGCCAGCGGATTGCGCAATTCGTGGGCGGCATTGTCGCTGAACTCGCGCTCGCGGGCGAGGACATCGGCGACGCGCTGGAGCAGCCGGTTCAGCGCCTCCACCATCGGCGCCACCTCGAGGGGGAGCTCGCGCACCTCTACCGGGGCCAGGTCGCTGGCGCTGCGCCGGTCGATCGCCGTCGACAGGTCTTCGAGCGGGCGCAGCGCGTGGGCGATGCCGCGACGGCCGATCACGAACGTCGCCAGCAACAGCAGCCCTGCCGGCAGCGCGAGGCTCAGCGTCAGCGCCAGGATCACGCGCGAGCGCGTGTCCGTGGGTTCGGCGAGTTCGACGGTGGTTTCGGGATTGGCGCCGTGCAGGACGAACAGGCGCCAGCGGCCCCGGTTGGTGTCGATCATGTGAAAGCCGCCGGCCATCGGATGCGAAAGCGTCGGCATCGTGGCGGTCTGCGCCAGAACGCCACGGTCGGACCAGATGCGGTATTCGACCCGCGCGGCGCCGAGGGTGCCGGGAAACATCGGCAACCCGGCTTCGACATCGCCGAGCTGGTCGCGCTCCGCGACCTCGTGGCGGGCCAGCAGTTGCAGCAGGCGCGCGTTCTGCACCATCTGCTGGTCGAGTTGGACGGTGACCGCGTACGTCGCGATGAGCGCGCCCAGCACCACGATCGCGGCAACCGCGGCGATCGCGGGAAGGGCCAGCGCGCGCTGGGCGCGGACGCGGAGCGAATAGCGTTTCAAGGCCTGGCCGGGATGGTATAGCCGAGCCCGCGCACGGTCACGATCAGGTTCTTGCCGAGCTTGCGTCGCAACCGGGACACGTAGACCTCGATCGCGTTGCTTTCGAAATCGCCGTGCCAGTGGTGCAGGTAATCCTCGATCCGGCGCTTGCTGACGATGCGCCCCTGATTGGCGACAAGGCAGTCGAGGATGCGCAGCTCCGTCGCGGAAACCGCCACCGCCACGCCGGCGCGCGATACCCGGTGCCCGGCGCGATCGTAAGTCACCTCGCCGATCGTCAGCGCGCCGCCGGCCTGGCCTTGGACGCGCCGCATCGCCGCAAGGCACCGCTCCACCAGTTCCTCGAGATCGAACGGCTTGCCGACATAGTCGTCGGCACCGCTGCGCAGCCCGGCGACGCGCTGTGCCGGGGTGTCGAGCGCCGTGAGGACGATGATCGGCAGCGTCTGTCCGCGCGCGCGCAGCCGCCGCAGCAGATCGAGGCCCGAGCCGTCGGGCAGGCCGAGGTCGAGCAGCAGGAGTTCGCATTCCCCCGTGGCGATGGCCTCTTCGGCCCCGGCGACCGAGGTGACGAGCACGGCGGGAAAGAACGGCGACAGCCCCTCGACCAAGGCCGGGCCGAGCATCTCGTCGTCTTCAACCACAAGCAGCAACGCCGGACCCCAATGCAAGCGTGCGAAACGCGGGTACGGCATTCACCGGATGCGCCTGCCTGCCCCGCGCAATCGATACCGCCGTGTCGATCGTCGCGCCAGCATCGATCGCGACATGCCGGTTGCTATCGCGTGCCGGCCGCGGTGCCCGGCATGTCGGGCGAACCCTGCCAGCCATAGCCGGCGAGCGCGATCAGGAGCGCCGCCGCGATCAGTTCGAGCGCCACACGGGGGCAGCCGCATCGCCACAGCAGCGCCAACGTGCCCGATGCCAGTCCGACGGCGAACAGCCAGCCCATCAGCGGGTGCTCCGTCGGCGCAGGCGCCGCGCGACAAGGGCGAGGCCGCCGGCGAGCGCGCCCAGCGGCACCAGCCACAGCGGTGCGGTGGCGGTGCGCATCCTCGGGGAAAAGCTGATCCAGTCGCCATAGCGTCCGACCAGCCAGGCCCGGACCTGCTCCGGGCTGTCGCCCCGCGCGATCCGTTCGCGCACCATCCGCCGCATGTCCGCGGCGAGATCGGCGTTGCTGCCCGAGATCGGCTGCCCCTGGCAGACAACGCACCGGATCGTGTCCATCAAGGCTGCGGCCTGCGCCTCCTTGGCGGGATCGGCCAGCGCCACTTGCGCATAGTCGGGCGGGTCGGCCGGGATGGCCGCGGCGGGCGCGGCCGCGAGCGCCGCAGCGAAGACAAGCGGCGCGATCATCGGGCGTGCTCCAGCATGGCGATCAGCTTGCGTCCGTCATCCTCGGTCACCGCGCCGATGTGCTGGTAGAGAATGCGGCCTCGGCCATCGATCACGAAAGTCTCCGGAACGCCGGAGGAGCCGAAGGCCATCTGCGCCCGACCGGCTTCGTCGATGCCAAGGTGGCGATAGGGATTGCCATTGGCGGCGACGAACGTCGTGAGCGCGTCGACGTCGTCGTGAACCGCGATCCCGTCGATTTCCACGCCTTGGGCCTTCAGCCGCACCAGCATCTCCGCCTCGTCGCGGCAGGGGACGCACCAACTCGCGAAGATGTTCAGCAGCCGCGGACGGCCGTCGCGGAAGTCCGCGCTGGCGCTGGGTGGCTGGCCCGGCAGGACCGGCCGCGTGGTGAACTCCGGCAAGGTCTGGCCGACCAGCCGCGAGGCGATGACATGGCCTTCGGGCTTGCGCAGCCCGAGGTAAAGCCCCGCCATCAACGCCAGCCCCAGCGCCAGCGGCAACCACACGATCAGGCCCCGCTTCATGCTGCCGGCTCCTTCCGCAGGCCGCCCCGGGCAGCGAGATCCCGGCGCGCGCGTCCGATCAGCGAGAGCCCGCCACCGATCGCGATCAGCGCGCCGCCCACCCAGATCAACACGACGAACGGCTTCCACCACAGCCGGACCAGCCAGCGGCCATCGCCCGCTTGTTCGCCGAGCACGAGATAGAGCTGGCCGTTCCACGCCGTATGGATCGCCGCGTGATTGGTCTGCATCGGCGGATCGGTGAACTGGCGCAACTGCGGCAGCAGCTCGATCGGCGCGCCATCGCCGCGGCGCGCGACAAGGACGGCCTCCATCGCCTGGTAATTCGGCCCCGGCCGTTCGCGGACCGCGCCCAGTCGCACTGTCCACGGGCCGACCACCCGTGTTTCGCCCGGGTTCATCGCCGCCATGTTCTGGACGGTGAAGGCGCTGTCGCAGGCCATTCCGGCCAGGCTGACGGCACAGCCCAGGTGGGCGAGCACCATGCCCCAGGTGAACAGCGGCACGCGATCCAGCCGCCGCTTGCCGAGCGGCGCGAGGCTGGCGATCGCCAGGCCGCCGGCGACGACGAGGCCCAGCATTGGCAGCGGCGCGATCCGCCCGGCGAACACCGCCACGGCCAGCAGCGCCAGCGCTCCCGCCAGCACAGCCGGGGCAACGCGGTCGAGCAGGGCTTTCGGTTCGTCGCGGCGCCAGCGCAGCAACGGTCCGGCCGCCATCAGCACCAGCATCGCCAGGGCCAGCGGGCCGGCGACCGAATTGAAATAGGGCGCGCCGACCGAGATCTTGTCCCCCGACGTGGCTTCGAGCAGCAGGGGGTAGAGCGTTCCCGCCAGCACGATGACGAGGATCACCGTCAGCAGCAGGTTGTTGACGACCAGCGCGGCTTCGCGGCTGACCATGTCGAAGCGGCTGCCTTCGGTGACAGAGCCGATCCGCCACCCGAACAGCGCCAGCGCGCCGCCGATGTAAAGCGCGAGCAGTGCCAGGATGAAGATGCCGCGTTCCGGGTCGACCGCGAAGGCATGGACGCTGGTCAGGATGCCCGACCGGACCAGGAACGTACCCACCATCGACATCGAGAACGCCAGGACGGACAGCATGATCGTCCAGGCGCGCAAGCCGTTGCGCGTCGCCAGCACCGTCACCGAATGGAGCAGGGCCGTCGCCGCCAGCCAGGGCATCAGGCTGGCGTTCTCCACCGGGTCCCAGAACCACCAGCCGCCCCAGCCGAGCGTGTAATAGGCCCAGTAGCTGCCGGCGGTTATGCCGATAGTGAGGAATATCCAGGCCGCGAGCACCCAGGGCCGCATGGCGCGAGCGAATTCCGGCCCGACCTTGCCGGTGACCAGTGCGCCGACGGCGAACGAGAACGCCGCCGACATGCCGACATAGCCGGCGTAGAGCGTCGGCGGGTGGAAGGCGAGCCCGGGGTCCTGCAGCAGGGGATTGAGCCCCTGGCCCTCGATGACGCCGGCGATCCGCGCGAAGGGATTGGAGGCGAACAGCAGGAACGCATAGAAGCCCAGTGCGATCGCCGCCTGCGCCGCCAGCGTGGCCATGCGCGTGTCCGCCGGCAAACGCCGCTCGAACGCGGCGATCGATGCCCCGGCGAGGGCCAGGATCGTCACCCACAGCAGCATCGAGCCTTCATGGTTCCCCCAGGCGCCGGCGATCTTGTAGAGCATCGGCTTGGCCGAGTGGCTGTTGCTTGCCACCAGCAGCACGGTCATGTCGGAGCGCGCGAACACCGCGACCAGGCACGCGAACGCCATCGTCACCGTTGCGGCCTGGGTGATCGCCACCGGCGCGACCGCAGCCGCCAGCACCGGCCGGGCGCGCAGGCCCAGCGCGCCCATCGCCAGCTGCGCCAGCGCCAGCGCCGCGGCAATCCACAGTGCCGCCAGTCCTGCCTCGGCGATCATGCCACCCGGACCCTCTGCACGCTTTCGACCCTGACCCGGCTGCTGCGCATCAGAAGTCGAGGCGGTAGCCGGCGGTGATGACGTAGCCGGACTCGGTGGTGCGGGTGAGGCTGCCCCCGGTGTAGGAATTCTCGCGCGTGAAGTTCCCGCCGAACTCCACTTCGACCTCGCCGTGCCGGAACGGATACCAGTTCGCCTGCAACGTCGGCTGGAACTGGCGGAAGTTGCCGGCATCGAACTTGTTGGTGCGGTAGCCGTAGCGCAGACGCGGGCTCAGCCGGAACTTTCGGGTCAGCGGCACGCGGGCGTTGATGTCGGCGGTGTAGACATGCGTGGTGTGCGTGTCGGCGTAGCGGCCGGAGAGGATGTAGATGTCGTTGCTCCACAGCAGGCCGGAACCGACCAGCTGCGCGCCATAGTAGTACTCCTTGCCGATCGCCGGCTGGCCGAACACCTGGCCGGTTCCCGCGGTGGCCGGCGTGTCGGGGGTGCCGCCGGTGTCGGTCAGGTTGAAATCGACGTTGGCCTGGAGTTTGCTGGTCAGCGGCCGCGAATAGGCCAGCGTCAGCGACTTGGAGACGAGCGTGCGGTCCTTCGCCAGCTGGTAGATCTGCTGATCGGTGAAGAACGGCCGCAAGCCCCGCAGGTCCAGGATCGCCTGCGGCTGGGGGTCGGTCGTGAACATCCCGTAGAGCGCGTTGCTGGTGGTGAGCAGCGGAGACTGGCGGTAATCGGCCGTGGCGCTGATCGTCGAGTGATCGGGGAAGCTGTAGTTGAGGGTGATCAGGCCGAGGTTCAGCCGCTTGAACTTCACGTCATAGTCGATGAGCGCGAAAGCATTGAAGTTCTTCTTCAGGAACCGCGTCTCGATGCCGACCGAGCGGCGATCGACGAAGCCGCCGGCGACATGCTGGTCGAACCAGTAGAGCGACGTTTGCAGGGTGTCGCGCTTGCGGCCGAAATCGACGCTGACGCCGTAGAACGGCCGCTTGTTCAGCACTTCCATCTGGTGCGAGCTGAGCACCGGAAAGCCCGCCACGAAGTTGACGCGCAGCTTGGGGCTGGCCTGCCAGCCGACCAGGCCGCCATCGAACCGGCCGAGTACGCCGGCCGAATTGCGGGTCTGGCGGCCGATCCGCGCGGAAACGCCCAGATCGCGATCGGTCCAGTCGACATAGAGTGCGGTAAGCGATTCCAGGTCCTTGGAATTGCCGGAGCCGACGCGACTGATGACCTGCCCGGCGGCATTCGTGGTCACCAGGTTGAACGGCGTGCCGAAGCTCTTCGAGTATGAACCGGCGGCGCGCAACTGCAACTGCGTCCTGTCGTTGCCGCCGGTGACGGTCACGTCCGCCGAAGTCACCAGCTGGTTGAGGTTGACCGAGTTGTCGACGTCCGGGCCGACTTGCGACCGCGTCGCGTCGAGCGCCTTGGTCGTCGACTGGTCGCGGTAATAGAACTGCGAAAAGCTGCCGCGAGCGCCCCAGCGCCAGGCCGTCGCCGCCCGCGTCGCCCCGCTCGCCGCGCGCAACTGCGGGGTGCCGTCGGCGGGCGCCGCCAGCGAGGCGAGCCGCTGCCGCACGCGTTCCGCGGCTTCGCCGGAGGGGAAACGGCGCAAGTAGTCCTCGTACTCGGCCTGGGCATGGGCGGTCTGGCCCTTGCGCTCGTGAGTCAGCGCCAGCAGTTCCAGCGCGCGCGGCGTGCGGTCGCTTTCCGGCTTCGCTGTGGCATTGGCGAGCAATTGCACGGCCCGATCGAGGTTGCCTTCCTTGATCGCCTGCTCCGCATCGCTGGTCAATTGCGCGGTCTCGGCGCGGTCGGCCTCGGTCGTGGCGGCCGTCGGCGCGGTGCCGGCGCCGGTCGACCCGCGGCCCGTGTCGATGCTGCCCGTGTCGATGCGGCCGCTGATGCCTGCGGCGCGTTCGTCGTCCGTCACCTTCAGTGTCCAGGCGTCGGGAAAGAAGCCCGCGAGGCGCTTCCGCGCCGCCTCTGCTTCCTCGCGCGTGGCGAAGAAGCCCAGTCTCAGGCGGTGCCAGTGCTGGGCATCACGCTCGGACTGGGTTTGATAGGCGACCTGGCCGGCGATGGCGCGCTTCTGCGGTTCGCTCAGCGCCATCATGGTCCCGGCCTGCGATGCCAGGTTGACGACATAGAGCCCCGGCGGAACCGTGACCGGCGGCAGGGCGGGCCGGCCCGTCGCCGCTGGCGTCGCCGCTGCCGTCCCCGCTGCCTGGCAGCCGGCGGGGCCTGACAGCTTCAGCACCAGTGATTGCGCGCGCTCGCCCGCCTCCACGTCAAAGCCGACATCGTGCGTGAAGGTCAGCGTCAGGACGCCGCCATTGGCGTCGGACCCGTCAAATTCGACCGCCTGCAGCGCGTCATACGTCGCCGGCGGGCGCAGCGATTCCTTGCCCATGACCCCTTGTACCGGATCGAGCGGCTGGACGCGGATGCGGAGCTGCCGTCCGCTGCCGTGCGGGAAATAGCTGAGCAACTGCACCCGGATGTTGAAGTTCACGGTCAGGGTCGTGCAACCGCCGACATTGTCGACGCGCAGGTCCGACAGCGCGCGGTCGTCGACCGATTGCCCGAAGGCCGGCGCTGGAAGCAGCGAGCCGGCGAAGCCCACGGCGGCGAATGCGGTCAGCGAGCCGCCGACGACTTGACGAATGTTGGTCACGATTCTGTCCCTCCGGTCTGGCCGGTCATCTGCTGAAGGTTCGGGTGCTGTGGCAGTCGCCGCAGTCCCTCGAGGTGTTCGGGTGGTCGCGCGGCTTGCCGGTCGCGGTGTTGCCGTTGTGGCAGGATGCGCAGGTGCCGATCACGTCGTTGTGATTGACGGTCCGCACTGGCGTCCAGGCGGCGGTAGACCTGTGGCAGTCCTCGCACAGGTTGTTGGTGGCCATGTGCGTGGCGTTCTTGCCCGGCGCGGTGGTGCCGTTGTGGCAGGACGCGCAATTGTTGCTGATGCCGGTGTGCGCGAATGTCGCAGGCAGCCAGGCTGATGTCCGATGGCAGGTTCCGCAGTCCTGCGCCGTGGGGATGTGCGTGGAAGGCTTGCCGGTGGCAGCGGAGCCGTTGTGGCAGCTGCTGCACGTGCCCAGCGCCTGCGAGTGATCCATGTGGAGACTGCTCCACGCGCTGGTCACATGGCAGAAATCGCAGGCGTTGGTCGTGGCGATATGGGTCGATGGCTTGCCCGGCGCGCTGGTTCCGTTGTGGCAGGATGCGCAGGTGCCGTTGGCATCGGCATGGTTGAACGTGCGGATGGGCGCCCAGGCGTTCGTGCCATGGCAATCGCCGCAGGCAGTGGTCGTGCTGAGGTGCGACGCGGACTTGCCGGTCGCGGTGGTGCCATTGTGGCAGGATGCGCAGGTACCGATCACGTCGTTGTGGTTGACGGTGGTCACCGGGCTCCAGCCGCTGGTGCGGTGGCAGTCCTCGCAGGTGTTGGTGGTGGCGATGTGGGTCGCCGGCTTGCCGGTGGCGGTGGTGCCGTTGTGGCAGGATGCGCAGTTGCCGCTGACGCCGCTGTGCGAGAAGCTGGCGCCGGAGAAGCTGCGCGTGTTGTGGCAGCTGCCGCAGTCCTGCGAGGTGGCGATGTGCGTTGCCGGCTTGCCCATGGCGGTCGAACCGTTGTGGCAGGACGCGCAGGTACCGATCACGTCGTTGTGATTGACGGTGTTGACCGGGCTCCAGTCGCTGGTGCGGTGGCAGTCCTCGCAGACGTTGTTGGTGGCGATGTGGGTCGCGGGCTTGCCGGTTGCGGTGGTGCCGTTGTGGCAGGATGCGCAGTTGCCGCTGACGCCGCTGTGCGAGAAGCTGGCGCCGGAGAAGCTGCGCGTGTTGTGGCAGCTGCCGCAGTCCTGCGAGGTGGCGATGTGGGTGGCGGGCTTGCCGGTCGCCTTCGAGCCGTTGTGGCAGGACGCGCAGCTGCCGATCACGTCGTTGTGGTTGACCGTGGTGACCGGGCTCCAGCCGCTGGTCTTGTGGCAGTCCTCGCAGACGTTGTTGGTGGCGATGTGGGTCGCCGGCTTGCCGGTCGCGGTGGTGCCGTTGTGGCAGGATGCACAGTTGCCGCTGACGCCGCTGTGCGAGAAGCTGGCGCCCGAGAAGCTGCGCGTGTTGTGGCAACTGCCGCAGTCCTGCGAGGTGGCGATGTGGGTGGCGGGCTTGCCGGTCGCCGTCGAGCCGTTGTGGCAGGACGCGCAGCTGCCGGTGACGTCATTGTGATTGACCGTGGTGACCGGGCTCCAGCCGCTGGTCTTGTGGCAGTCCTCGCAGACGTTGTTGGTGGCGATGTGGGTCGCGGGCTTGCCGGTCGCGGTGGTGCCGTTGTGGCAGGAGGCGCAATTGCCGCTGACGCCGCTGTGCGAGAAGCTGGCGCCGGAGAAGCTGCGCGTGTTGTGGCAGCTGCCGCAATCCTGCGAAGTGGCGATGTGCGTGGCGGGCTTGCCGGTCGCCTTCGAGCCGTTGTGGCAGGACGCGCAGCTGCCGGTGACATCATTGTGATTGACCGTGGTGACCGGGCTCCAGCCGCTGGTCTTGTGGCAGTCCTCGCAGGCATTGTTGGTGGCGATGTGCGTCGCCGGCTTGCCGGTCGCGGTCGTGCCGTTGTGGCACGAGGCGCAGTTCCCACTGACGCCGGCGTGGGCAAAGCGGGCGTTGGCGAAGCTCGTGGTCGTATGGCATTCGGCGCAATCCTGGTTCGTCGGAATGTGGGTTGCGGGCTTCCCGGTTGCGGTGCTGCCATTGTGGCAGGATGCGCACGCTCCGGTGACGCCGGTGTGGTCGAACCGGGCTGATTGCCAACTGCTGGTCTTGTGGCAGGCCGCGCAGTCCTGCGAGGTGCGGATGTGCGTCGCCGGCTTCCCCGCGGCGTGCATGCCGTCATGGCAGGACGCGCAGGTACCCGTTGCCTGGGCATGGTCGAAGCGGGCGATCTGCCACTGCCTCGTGGTGTGGCACGAGTCGCAGCGGGCCTGCGTCGTGATGTGGTTGGAAGGCTTGCCGGTTGCATGGACGCGATCGTGGCAGGCGGCGCAATCGCGCGGCGTGCCGCGAAAAGTCCCCTGCACGTGGCACGATTCGCAGGTCACCGCAGCGTGTGCCCCGGTCAGGGGAAAGCCGGTGCGGAAATGATCGAACGCCTGGCCGGTCACCTGGATCGACGCCGGGGCCGGCGGGGCGGGCGTACGGGCGCGCAACGGCAAGCTGGCGGCCAGAAGGGCCGCCAGCAGTGCCAACAGTATCAAGATGCGTTTCGCGTTCACCAGAGCCCGTTTTCTTGTCGCCAACCGGCATTCTGCCTGCCGGACGACGTACGTTTGCACGAGCTTCAGTAATCGGTTGCGCAACAAGAACAGTAACCGCGCGCGTCGGCTCATCGCGCTTTGGAATCGGTTCAGCGCCGAATTTCGCGTTTCGTAAGGTTAATGTCAGATTGTCAGCGAGGCTTGTCGAAGCGGACTTGCCGAAAATCTTCCGTCACGTGGCAGCGCTCGCAGTCTTCGCCGAACCCCCCGCGATGGGGGTCGTCCCGACGGTGGCAATCGACGCATTGCCGTGACAGCTGTCGCGGATCGCCGGCACGGCCGTGACAGGCCGCGCAGATCAGCCCCGCATGGCGGCCGGTCAACGGGAAGCGGGTGGCGGTGTCGTGGTCGAACCGCCAGTTCTTCCACGACGATGCCATGTGGCAAGTACCGCACGCCGCGGGCTTGCCGAGGCCGCCCTTGTGATGATCGTCGACGTGGCAATCGGCGCAACCCAGGCCCTTCGCCGCAAAGCCGCGATCGACATGGCACGCGGTGCAGGCCAGCGCGACGTGGCGTCCGAGCAGCGGAAAGCGCGTCAGCGCGTGGTCGAAGCGAACCCGCTCCTTCCAGCTCGCGGCGTCGTGGCAGTTCGCGCAGGACGATCCCAGCCGGCCGCCGTGAACGTCATCCCGGGCGTGGCACGAGCCGCAGGTGACCGCCGGCCGCACTTCCGCCCCCGGCTTGCCGTGGCACTGCTCGCACGGCACTTTCGCGTGCTTCCCGGCCAGCGGAAACCGCGTCATCCGGTCGTGATCGAAACTGGCGATCTTCCAAGCGCTCTCGGTGTGGCAGCGCTGGCAGTCGCTGCCGTTTGCGCCCTTGTGGCGATCGTCCTTGGCGTGGCAGGCGGCGCAGGTGGCCGCCGGCTTGGCCGCGCGCAAGGGTTGCGCGTGGCATGCGGCACACAGCGCGTCACGATGCGCGCCACGCAGCGGGAACCTGGTCAGGCGATCGTGATCGAAAGCGATCTGCTTCCAGGTGCGGCTGGTGTGGCACTGGGCGCAATCGCTGCCATTGCCGCCCTTGTGGCGATCGTCCTTGGCGTGGCAGCCGTTGCAGGCCTTGGCCGGGCTGGGCCTGGCATTGGCGACGCCGTGGCACGCGGCACAACTTGCCGCGGCATGCGCGCCAAGCAGCGGAAAGCCCGTACCGGCGTGGTCGAACGTCGCCGCTTTCCAGCCGGCAGTCGAATGGCATTGCGCGCAGTTGGTTCCCCGGCTGCCACGGTGGGCATCGTCGCGGGCATGGCAACTCACGCAGTTGCTCGCCAGCCCCTGCCAGCGTTGCCCGGCGTGGCAGGTGAGGCAGCTCACCTGGCGATGCTGCCCGGTCAGCGCGAAGCCCGTCGCCGCGTGGTTGAACGGCTGGATTGGCTTCCATGCGGTGGTCAGGTGGCAATTCTGGCACGCGGCGCCCAGTTGTCCGCGATGCGGATCGCGCCTGGCATGGCAGCCGTTGCAGGTCCGGGGCGCCGCCCGGAACGCGGCCCCGGGCTGATGACAGCCATTGCACGCGGTCCGCACGTGCGCGCCCGTGAGCGCGAAATCGGTCAGCCCATGGTTGAAGCTGTTGCGGTCCAGCCGCACCAGCGGCGTGCCGCGTCCCTTGTGCTCGGCATGGCAGGTCCGGCACTCGCCATGCGCCGGCGCCCACTTGCCGTGCAAGCCGGTGCCGCCGGCGATGTCCGCGGCAACGGGCTTGTGGCAGGCAAGGCACTGGCCGCTCTGGGCGACCTTGCGGAACGAGGTGTGGCACGCGTCGCAACGTGCTTCCAGGCGCGCATGGGGCGCGGACAGCGCGCCGGGGCTGATCAGCCGCTCGACGATCGACTGCGCGGCCGCCGGAGCCGCGAGCAGCGCCAGCAGGACCAGCCAGAACGCGCGCCAGCGGGACATCAATACATGTGCACGGCGACGACGTGCAGGATCGCCGCCGCCACCAGCATGATGAACAGCGGCAGGTGCAGCAGGTGCCACAGCCGCAGCAGCCGGTCATAGAACGCGAACTCTGCCGCCCGCCGCACCGCCTGGAAATAGGCCCGCAGCGAATCCCTCGCCGGGGCGGATGTGCGCAGCCCCGGATGGGCGCGCAGGATCGTCCACAGCGAAACGCGCGTCGCGATGCCAATTCCGAAAACGGCGCCGGCACTGCTCCAGAAGTGGCTGCCGGCAGCGATCGCGCGACTCTCCAGGGCCTGCAGCCGCTCGACCAGCTGGGCGATGTCCGCTTCCGCGCCCACCAGTCGTGCGATCGAGCCGTCCATGTCGCTTTTCAGCTCGCGCATTTCCAGCTTGCGATCCGAATAGCCGCGATGAACCCGCGAGTAGAAGAACCGGCCGACCAGCCCGCTGGCCGAAACCACGATCATCGCCCCCAGCGCGAAGGCGCTGTTGAGCGCTCCCCAGCTGAAGCGCGCATGATACAGGATCGCCAGCGGGCCGAGCAGGCCGAGCAGCATGTGGAAGCGGAACCAGAAAGCCACGCTGCCCATGCGCCGCCCGCCGCGGCGCATCCGCTTGCGCAGCGGGTAGCCGAGCAGCACGAGCATCATCGTCCCGCCGATGATGCCGAGCGCATAGCCGAGGCCGGAATGCGGGTCGATCGGGCTTTCCGCCCGGCGCCACCAACCCACCAGCAGCACCGCTGCCAAGGCCGCGAAGATGGCGATCGAGACGATGCGTTCGGCAAGTCCTGCCGTTAACCGGATCTGTTGACGCGGTGCTGGGTATGTCTGGGTGCTTGTGGCCATGATCGCGAATTCTCGTCGGCAGCTCCTGGTGAACGACGAATGCATCGAATCGCTTAGCAATTGATTGAGAAGCCCGGCGCCGGGGATCAACGGTTTGGCGCATCACAGGCACCGGCCGTCGCTGCCGCAATCGATCGTCAGGCTGGTGTCAGGTTCGCTCGCAGGAAAGGCCGGGGGCGGCAACGCGATCGTCGGCTCGAGAGGAAATGGTGGGATTGATGTTGCAATATGCTCTGACCGTGCTGGCCGGGATCGCCGTCGGCGTCGCCGGCATGCGTGTCTGGATGGCGACGAGAAGCCAGGCAGAGGCGGCCCCCACGGGCCCCGCGCAGCCCGCCGCCGAAGATGTCCCCGCCCGTGCCGCATCGCGCGTGCCATCGACGGGCACGCTGCTGCTCGGCGCCAGCGCCATCGCGATGGCGGGCGCGGTGGTGCTGGCGGTGCGCCAGCCCGACGCCGCCGGCGGGAATGCCGGCCAGCCGTTCCGCGCCGATGCGCCGGCGGCGACGGCGGGCGGCGCTTCCGGGTTGCCCGATGTCGATACCATGATCACCAGTCTGGAAGACCGTCTCAAGGCGAATCCGGGCGATGGCGATGGCTGGCGGATGCTCGGCTGGTCGCTGCTGATGACCGGCCACCCCGATCGCGCGCTCGCCCCCTACCGCAAGGCGCTGGCATTGCTGCCCGACAACGCGTCGGTGCTGGAAGGATATGGCGAGGCGCTCGCCGGCGCCGCCGGCGGCACTGTGACGCCCGAGGCCAAGGCCGCCTTCGACAAGGCGCTCGCCCGCGATGCCGCCGCGCCGCGCGCGCGCTATTTCGAGGGCAAATGGCTGGTACAGCAGGGACGAGCGCGCGATGCGGTCGAAAAGTGGCTGGTCCTGGCCAACGAGGGTCCCGCCGATGCCCCCTGGCAGGCCGACCTGCGTCGCGACCTCGAAGCGGCCGCGCGCACGCTCGGCATCGACGTCGCGGGCCGGCTGAAGCACGCCGCCGCTCCTGCCGTTGCCCCCCCGACTGGCATGGCTGGCACGGCGGCTGGCATGGCGGGTGGCGTCACCGGGGCGATGCCCGCGGTCGATCCGGCGGCGGCCGATGCCGCCGGGCGCATGTCGCCGCAGGACCGCGATCGCATGATTGGCGGCATGGTCGATGGCCTGGCCCGGCGGCTGCGCGCCAATCCGGCCGATCCGGAGGGCTGGGCAAGATTGCTCCGCTCCCGGATGGTGCTGCGCCAGACGGGCCGGGCCGGCGAGGAACTGGCCGCTGCGCGCAAGGCGCTCGCCGGCAATGGCCCGGGACTGGCCAAGATCAACGCCGTGGCCCGCGAACTGGGCGTTCCGGGCGCCTGAAGCATGGTCGATCCGCTCTATCTCGTGTACGCGGCGCCGCTCGCCGCCTTGTGGACCGGGTGGTGGCTCCACGCGCGCCGGCGTACCGCCCGGGCGCAGGCCATCCTCGCGGACAATGTCGCGGCGGGCCTCGATCAGCCTGCCTCGCTGCATCCGGTGATCGATCCGTCGCGCTGTCTCGGCTGCGGATCGTGCGCGCGGGCTTGTCCGGAAAAGACCGTCATCGGCATCATCGACGGCAAGGCCGCCCTGGTCGAGCCGACGCTCTGTGTCGGCCACGGGGCCTGCCAGACGGCTTGCCCGACCAAGGCGATCACGCTGGTTTTCGGCACCGCCACGCGCGGCGTCGATATCCCGGTGCTCTCGCCCGACTTCGAGACCAGCGTCCCGGGCATCTACATTGCCGGCGAACTCGGCGGCATGGGCTTGATCCGCAACGCCATCGAGCAGGGCCGCCAGGCGATCGGGTGCATCGCCGATCGCGTGCGGCGCGGTCCGCCCGTCGCGGATTGCCACGATGTCGTCATCATCGGCTGCGGCCCGGCCGGGATCGCCGCCAGCCTCGGGGCGATCGAACGCAAGCTGGACTTCGTGACGGTCGATCAATCGTCGCTGGGCGGCACGGTGGCGCACTTTCCGCGCGGCAAGCTGGTGATGACCGGACCCGCGGACCTGCCGCTGGTCGGCAGGGTGCAGTTTTCGGAAGTGAGCAAGGAACACTTGCTCTCGTTCTGGGAAGACGTGCTGCGCCGGACCGGGCTTGCCCCCCGCTTCGGCGAGCAGGTTCTGGCGATCCGGCCATGCGGCGACGCCTTCGAGGTGGAAACCACGCGCGAACGCCTGCGCGCCCGGACGGTGCTGCTGGCGATTGGCCGGCGCGGGACGCCGCGCGCGCTGGAGGTGCCCGGAGAGGACCGTCCCAAGGTGGTCTATCGCCTGATCGATCCGGCGCAGTACGCGGGGCGGCGGGTGCTGGTCGTCGGGGGCGGCGACAGCGCGCTCGAAGCCGCGGCGGAACTGGCGGAGCAACCCGGAACCACGGTCACGTTGTCCTATCGCGGCGCCGCGTTTGGCCGCGCCCGCGCGCGCAACCGCGAGCGGGTCGAGAGCGCGGTGCAGGCCGGCCGGATCGACCTGCGGCTGGAAAGCCGGGTGGTCGAGATCGCGGCGGACAGCGTCCGGCTGGAGCACAGCGGCCGCCGCGACGATCTCGCCAACGACGACGTGGTGATCTGCGCCGGCGGCATTCTCCCGACCGGCTTCCTGCGCCAGATCGGCATCGAAGTCGAAACCCGGTTCGGCAACGCATGACCCGCGCCTGGCCAGCAATGCACTGCCCGGCGGCGGGCGCGGGCGGCCTGAATGGCCTGAGGAGGACGCCATGCACATGATCGTGGTGGGATCGGACGCGGAAAATCCCACCTGGCTGGAAGGCCACCTCGCGCAGGCCGGGTTTACCGCGTTGCGCTTTGCCTCGCCGCAGGATGCGCTGGCGCATCCGGCAACGCCGCAGGCGGTGGCCGGCGTCATCGAATCCGGTCGCTCGGCGTTCGGGCACGACGCGATCGTCGCCAGGCTTCGGGACCGCGGCTTCGGCCAGCCGCTGATGGTCCTGACCGCGCACAGCGACTGGCGCGAGCGGGTGCGGACGCTCGATGCCGGCGCCGACGACTACCTGCTCAAGCCGCTGCGCTCGGAAGAGCTCATCGCCCGGGTCCGCGCGGTCATCCGTCGCGGCACGGGAACGCGCGGCACCCGCATCGAGACCGGCCCCTTCGTGTGCGACCTTTCGGCCCGGCGGATCTGGCTCGACGATGTCCCGCTCGACCTGACCCGGAACGAATTCCGGCTCCTGCGGATATTCCTGCTGCGGCCCGAGCGCACGCTGTCGCATGGCGAACTGCACAGCCTGCTGTACCCGGGCGATACCCCGCGCACCGGCAATGCCATCGAGGTCCACATCGCCCGGTTGCGGCGCAAGATCGGCGACCGGCGGATCGCCACGGTGCGCGGTGTCGGCTATCGCCTGAACGCCTCCGCCGACGCCTGACCTCGGCGCTTCAGGCCACCCAGTCGCCGTGCGCGTCGACATCGGCCACGCTGGCCGGCACCAGTTCGTTCGTGGCACGGTCGAACCGCAGCAGGCTGGCGGTCCCCGCCGCATCGATGCGGACCAGCGGCGCGTCGTAGATCCGCGCCCTGCCGCTGGCGATGTTCGCGTCGATGCGGTCGATCGCACGGTGAATGTCGGCAAGATCGACACCGTGGAGCGCGGACAGGCCATAGCTCCACCAGTTGAGCGTCAGCAGTGCGTCGATCACCGCCGGCTCGAAACGATACTTGAGGATGCGCGCGGGGGTGCCCCCGACGATCGCGTAAGGCGGCACGTCCGCAGTGACGACCGCCCGCGAGGCGATGACCGCGCCATCGCCGATCCGCACGCCCCGGCGGATCAACGCGCCTTCGCCGATCCAGACATCGCTGCCGATCTCGATCTTGCCGAAGCGGCTGCCCAGCCGGTTCCACCATTGCTGCGACGATTGCGCCAGCTGCTCCCGGTTTTCCGCGCGGAAGGCGTCGGCCTGCTTCCAGGCGAACGCGCCCTGGAACATCGGGCTGGGCGAGAGGAAGTCGTGGGGATGCTCCTCGACGCCGGCCATGATGTTGTAGGCGATCGAGCAGAACCGGCCGATCATCGCGACATGGCGCAGTTCCGTCTGCCGCCCGCCCATGAAGGTGAAGGCGCCGATGAAGTCGATGTCATAGAGCCCGGGGCGCACCAGCGCCGGGCTTTCGATCAGGGTCTCGCGGGGCTCGGGATAACCGAACGAGACGCGATCCTCGATGATGACCGAGACGGCGTCCAGCGGTGACGGCGGGCTGATGGCGTCCTTCATCCGGGCACGATTGCACTTGCGCCGCATGACCGCAATCTTGATAAATCAGGACCACGTTCTTCAGCGAGAGTGCCGGTGCGCAAGCCCCGGCCCAGCGTGTCCCAGGCATTGCGGACGGACCATGCCGCTTCGGGGCGGGCGTCGCCGGTGGAACGGCGTGCGACAAACAGGCGGCAGGGAAGGGGGCTATGCCGTGCTTGGAAAGGATGGCTCCCCGAGTAGGATTCGAACCTACGGCCATTCGATTAACAGTCGAATGCTCTACCGCTGAGCTATCGGGGACCGATCGTTAGCGGGCGAACCCGCTCGGCAGGGGTGCGCCTATAACAGCGCCGTCGGCTTTGGCAAGACGCTTGCGCGCCCGCCAAAGCGGTTTTTTCACGCCTGGAACTGCTCGGCGAAAATTCGCTCCTCCAGGCTGCTGCCGGGATCGAACAGCAGCGTCAGCATGTGGCGACGGCACGCGGTGATCGTCACTTCGCGCACGTCGCGCACTTCCATCTGGTCGGCCACCGCGGCCACCGGCCGCTTGCCCGGCTCCAGCACGCGAAAGCCGACTTGCGCGTTGTCGGGCAGGATCGCGCCCCGCCAGCGCCGCGGACGGAACGGGCTGATCGGGGTCAGCGCCAGCATCTGGCAACCCAGCGGCAGGATCGGACCGTTCGCCGAGAGGTTGTATGCGGTCGAACCAGCGGGCGTCGCCACCAGCACCCCGTCCCCGGCCAGCTCAGCCATCCGGACCCGGCCGTTGACCCGCACCTCCAGCTTGGCGGTCTGGCGGGTTTCGCGCAGCAGCGAAACCTCGTTGATCGCGTGATAGCGAAACTGCTCCCCGGCCTGGTTCACCGCTTCCATGACCAGCGGCGCCACCGCGATCGGACGCGCCTTCATCACCCGTTCGACCAGCGGCTTGCCGCCCTTGTGGCGGTTCATCAGGAAGCCCACCGTGCCGCGGTTGACGCCGTAGACCGGGACGACCCGTTCGGTTTCCAGCATGCGGTGCAGCACGTGCAGCAGGAAGCCATCGCCCCCCAGCACGACGAGGGCGTCGGCCTCGCCCGGCTCGACCCAGTCGTGCTCCGCGCGCAGCGAATCGAGCGTCGCCCGCGCGACATGCGTATCGGAGGCCACCAGCGCCAGCTTCCAGTCCTTGCTCATGCGGTTCCTCGATTGCGCGGCGTCGGCCGCCCGTGCATAACCAGCCGGCCCGATACT
This sequence comes from Sphingomonadales bacterium, assembly GCA_028868535.1. GTDB lineage: Bacteria > Pseudomonadota > Alphaproteobacteria > Sphingomonadales > Sphingomonadaceae > Novosphingobium. The sequence goes on from JAGWUH010000025.1 coordinate 36,222, forward strand.
GGCAATCGACGCCTCCGCCGGAAACGCTTCGGTAGGATCAGCGCGCTAAGACGGGCCGGATGAACGAGACGCGCAATCCGGTGATGATCGAGCACCCCTTCGCGGAGCACGAGGCGCGCGACGACCTCACCGGGCTCCCCGGCCTCGATGCCGTGCGTGCGCGCCTCTGCCAGTGGAGCCAGGCGGGCGGGGAGGCCAATGTCCATGGCCTGCTGCTCGGCCTGCAGCGCTTCGAGACGATCAACATGGCGTTCGGCGAGGCCGCTGGCGATGGCGCGCTGGTCGCAGTGGCAGCCCGGCTGACGCAGTTTGCCGGCGACGAGCTGGACGGGCCCTGGCTTGCCGCGCGCGGCACCGGCGGCGCCTTCATCGTCGTCGCCAGCCAACCCTGCTCGCGCGAGCGCTGGCAGCTGTTTGCCGAACAGCTCGCCGACCTTGTCGCCCGGCCGATCGCCCGCGGCACCGAGACGCTGCGTCTTTCGCCGCGCATCGCCCTGCTGCGGGCGCTGCCGGGGGAGGACCCGGAATCGGTGATCGACCGGCTCAGCCAGACGCTCGCCACCGCGCGCCGCCAGCAGGGCCGCCGCGTCGTCTGGGCCGATGGCGAGACCACCCGGCCGGGCCGCACCGCCGCCCAGCTCGAGGCGGACCTGCTGAAGGCGCTCGATCGCGACGAGATCGAGGTCGTTTACCAGCCTCAGTTCGCGCTCAGCCCGCACGGCCGGGCGGAGGAGCGCCTGTCGGGCGCCGAAGCCCTGGCGCGCTGGAACCACCCGGAGCTTGGCCGCATCGGCGCCGGCGCCCTGTTCGCGATCGCCGAGCGCGCCGATCACGTCGTGCCGCTGTCGCGCCACGTCGCCGCACTGGCGCTGGCGGAGGCCGCGCGCTGGCCCGGCGGGCTGCGCCTGTCGCTGAACGTGACCCCGGCCGAACTCGCCTCGTGGAGCTTCGCCGCCGACATGGCGGAGGCGCTGCGGCTGTCCGGCCTCCCGGCGGACCGGCTGACGCTGGAAGTGACCGAACAGGCGCTGCTCGCCGACATCGCGCTGGCCGCCCGCAGCCTGGCCGAAATCGCCCGCGAAGGCGTGCGCATCGCGCTCGACGATTTCGGCGCCGGTTTCTGCAACTTCCGCTACCTGAAGACGCTGCCGCTGCACTACCTGAAGCTCGATCGCTCGATGGTCGACAACATCACCGAGGATGAACGCGATCTCGCGGTGCTGCGCGCGATCACCGCGATGGCGGGCGCGCTCGGCCTCGAAGTCATCGCCGAAGGCATCGAGACCGAAGCACAGGCCACCGCCGCCGCGCGCGAAGGCTGCGGCTACCTCCAGGGTTTCCTGCGCGCGCAACCGATGGCCGCGGACGAATTCCTCGCGCGCGTCTCCGGCGGCTAGCGCACGCGATCCGATCGAATTCCCGCGTCTTGCCGCGACACGTCGTGTTCCACGTCGTTCGCAAAACGCCAGGCGGGGCAGGGGCTACCCCTTCTTGCCGCCCACGCCCTTCAGGTACTTTTCCATCCCCTCGAGGTATTCGGGGTTCAGCATCAGGCCGGAGTTCGCCATGCGCTCGATGTGCCGCCCCTCGCGCCGGCCGACTTCGGCGCACAGCTCGATCGCGACCTTGGCGGCGCCCATCTGCTCCTGGTTCTGCTTGGTCAGGTGGCGGCAGAAATCCATCACCTCGGCCTCGAACGCATCGTCCTCGAAGACCTGGTGCACGAGGCCCATGGTGAACGCCATGTCGGCGCTGGCGGGCTTGTTCGCCATCACCAGCCACCGCGCCCAGTGCGGCCCGCACATCCGCGCCAGGCGGGAAACCCCGCCCGAGGCCGGCAGCACGCCGAACAAGCCTTCCGGAAACGCATACCCGGCGCTCTTCGCCGCCAGCCGGAAATCGCACGACAGGCTCATCTCCAGCCCGCCGCCGACGCACATCGCGTGATGCGCGACGACGATCGGCTTCTCGATGTGCTCCATCTCGTCCCACAACTGCTGCATGTTGTTGAGGTTGAGACGGTGGTTCTCGCGGATCGAGCGGGCGGTGCTCATCTTGTAGGCGGGTGCGACGATGTTCTGGTTGCCCCCGCGCAAGTCCGCGCCGGCGCTGAAATAGCGCCCGGTGGCGCGGATCAGCATGACCTTCAGATCGGGCTCGTCGCGCAGCCGCAGCACGGCCCCGGTCAGCAGGTCCATCATCTCCCGGCTGATCGCGTTCAGCTTGTCGGGCCGGTTGAGCGTACAGATGATCACGCCCGGTTCGGACGTGTCGTCCACCAGCAGGTGCGGCGCTTCCTCGGTCATCCTTGCTGCTCCCTCAGTTGCGCGACCGGGGCAGGCCCAGCCCCTTTTCCGCGATCATCGAGCGGTGAACCTGGCTCGATCCGCCATAGATGGTCGTGCCGTGGGCATGGCGGTATTCGAGGTTGACGGTGCCCGCCGGGCCCTTGCGCTTCGACAGCGAATGCGGCGCCGTCAAATCGAGCAGGTCGCGCGAATCGGTGATGAACAGTTCGGAGCTGTACGCCTTGGCCATCGGCCCATAGGCGCCGTTGCCCTTGCCATGCACCTGCGACCAGTTGGCGCGATAGGCGATCATCTCGGAGGCGACGACGTTGGCATAGGTCCGCGCCAGCCGCATCTGCGCCCGCTCGGTGTCGATCAGCTTGCCGCCGCCCTTCACCGCGATCTCGCCGCACAGCTCCACCGCGGCTTCCAGCAGCACCCGCTGCACCTTGGCGAAGCCGCCGCCATGTTCCAGTTCAAGGCTCGCCGCCATCGTCCGCGCGCCCCCGTTGATCTCGCCCAGCCGCCACGAATCCGGAATGCGGACATTGTCGTAGAAGGTGATGTTGGTGCGCTCGTCCATGAACGTGTGCACGCCCTGGACGGTCACGCCTTCCGCCTTCAGCGGCACGATGAACATCGTCAGGCCCTTGTGCTTGGGCAGGTCCGGATCGGTGCGGGTCAGCATCAGCACATAGTCGGTCAGGTTGGCGCCACTGGTCCACATCTTGGTGCCGTCGATCCGCCAGGAACCGTCCTCAAGCTGGGTCGCCTTGCAGGTCGCGGCGAACACGTCCGAACCGCACCCGGGCTCGGAATAGCCGAGCGAACAGATCGCGTCGCCCGCCATCACCTTGGCCAGCACGTCGCGCTTCAGCTCGTCCGTGCCGAAGCGGTGCATGATCAGCGCCACCATCTGCGCCACGCCCGCCACCGGGTTGTTCCAGCCCTCTTCCTCGAAGGCGTCGCGCGCGGCGGTCACCTCGTAGGGCGAAAGGCCGCGTCCACCCACGTCCTTCGGCATCTGCAGATAGGCCAGGTTGGCTTCCACCAGCTGCTTGTGGATCACCGGGTCGTGGCCTTCCCACGAGAAGTGGAACTTCTCGCGCTGCTCGTCGGTGACGTTCTTCGCGAAGAACGCGTGGATCTCGTCCTGGATCTTCCGGGCGTCCTCGCCCAGGTCGAATTCCACCGGCACCTCGCCGACGTCGGGAAGGCTCGCCACCTCGCCGGCGTAGAGCCGCCGCCCGGCCTCCGCCAGCCAGTCATCGGGATCGCCCGCGACCAGCGGCCAGGCCTTGGAGCGCAGCGTGAACAAGTGGATGTCGTGCTCCAGCGTCAGGCCGATGCCGCCGAAGGTCTGCACGGCATGGCGACCGGTGCGGCCGGCGGCACCCGCCGCATACCACAGTCCCAGCGAAACCAGCGCCCCGCCATTGGCTTCGCCGTCGGCGATCGAACGCAGCGCTTTCCACGCCAGGAATTTTGCAGAATCGATCTCGCAGATCAGGTCGGCCATCGGGTGCGACAGCGCCTGGAACGTGCCGATGAACACGCCGAACGCCTTGCGCTCGCCCGAATAGGCGGCGGCCTGCATCAGCGCCGCGCGCGCCAGCCCGGACAGCGCCAGCGTCATCAGGATCTTCCATTCCTCGACCGCGGCCTCGTAGAGCGCCACCGCCGCGGCGCCGCTTCCCAGCACCTCGCCGGGCAGCCCGGCCAGGTCGAGCTCGGCGATCGGTGTCGACGCGAGGTTCTCCTCGGCCACCCGCGCCTCGGCCGGCACCGTCACCAGCACGACGTCATTGCCGCGCCGCGCCAGCACTGCATCGGCGACCAGCCCGCCCGCAACCCATTGCCGTCCGAACTCGGCAATGTCGTTGAAGGCTATCGTCACCACCTTGGCGCCGGCGATCGCCTCGCCCAGCAGCGCGTCCTGCCCGCCCAGCAGCGCGAGCAGTCGCGCCGCCACCAGCGCCTCGGCCAGCGGTCCCGAGGCCAGCGTGCGCCCGGCTTCCTCCATCAGCACGCCGGCATCGAATGCGCCCATGCCGAGGCCGCCACTGGCCTCCGGCACCCGCAGCCCCAGCGCGCCCAGTTCGGCAAGCCCCTGCCAAAGTTCGCGATCGAAACCCGATGGAAGCGCAGCACGCACCCGCGCGCTCGACGAATTCTCGTCGAGAAACCGCGCGAACATGTCGCGCATCATTTCCTGTTCTTCGGTCAGGTCGAAATTCATCGGAATGCCTTCTCAAACGGAATCGCGCCGACCTCATCCGGGCCGAACGCCTGATCTAGCCTGCCCCGCGCCCCGGGCAATGCCGCGCCGTCGATTGAACGCGGCGGCGATATGCCCGCGCGACGCGCCCGCCGCGCAAAAAAAGGGCCCCCCGCGAACGGGAGGCCCAGCAATTCCGGCAGGGTGGCCGAAATGTCAGAAGTGGTACTTGATGCGGCCGCCGAACATCCGCGGCTCGCCGATCAATGCCGAGACGAACCCGCGCGTGGTGTTCTCGTTGATCTGCAGGATCACGTGCGCATTGGTCACGTTGGTGACGAAGAACGAAAGGTCGATGGGCATCTGCGCGACGCTTTCCCAACCCGCGTTCAGGTTCAGCACCGTCGACGATGGTGCCACGCCGGCGCCGGAGGTCGTGACCGTGCCGTCGGCCGCGGTCTGCGCAAGGCTGAGCACGGTGCCGTTGGCCCGGGTGACGACGCCATCGGAGACGATGCGGCGGCGGCTCTGGTAGGTCATCGACGCGCCGATGCTGATCTTGCCCACCGACTGGTCGAACGGCAACGTGTACTCGCCCCCGATCACGAGCTGGTGCGGCGGACCCGAGTTCGCGATCACGTCGCACTGCTCGCCCGCGCACGACTTTCCGCCCGAGTTTACCAGCGGCGCGGTGAACGCATTGTACGGCGCCGGCACCGCCGGGATGTTGATCTCGAGCTGCTTGGCGTTGATGTAGGCGTAGGCGACGTTCAACCTGAGGCCCTGGAACGGCGAAACGTTCAGCTCCGCCTCGACGCCCCAGATGCGCGACTTGCCGGCATTGATGATGGTGGCATTGCCCGCGCAGCCGCCGACGTAATTCGGCAGTGTCGGCACGCACGACACGCCCAACTGCAGCTGCTGGTTGCGGAAGTTGTTGTAGTAACCCGCCAGGTTGAACGAGCCTGGCATCGCGCCGTGCCAGCTGGTCTTGGCGCCGATCTCGAACGTGTCGACCTTTTCCGGGCCGTACTTCTGCGCCGGGTCCGGGCCGAAGATCGCCAGGCCGCCCTGGCGGTAGCCGCGCGACCACTTGCCATAGACCAGCACGCCGTCGACCGGCTTCCAGTCGAGATCGAGCAGCCAGGTCGGCGCGCTCGAATCGGACGACAGGTTCTGCTGGCACGAGTTGAGCCGGTTGGCGAAGCTGATGTTGGCATTGTTGGTGTTGGCCGGGCGCGGGTCGAACCCGCTGATCGGCGCAATGAAGCCCGGCGCGGTCAGGTTGGTGCAGGCGAAGGTCACGTTGGCCGGGACCGCGTTGAACACCGATGTCTCGTTGATCAGCACCGTCCGCATCTTGTCCCAGGTATAGCGGATGCCCGCCGTGAACGAGACCGTGTCCGTCAGCTTGTAGGTGCTCTGGGCATAGAGCGCATAGTCACGGAACTTGGTCTGGTTCAGCGAATACGAACCCGTGCCGCCGACGCCCTGGCCGGTGGTGATCGGCGCGCAGGCGAAGGCGACGATGTCGGTGCAGGGCGTGAACGACGCCGTCTGCACGCCCGAGATGCCCAGCGGGTTGTTGACCTCCATGTAGGCGCCGGCCTGCCAGGTCAGGCGATTGTCCGAGGTGTGGCCCTGCAACTGCAGTTCCTCGACGAACGAGCTTTCCGCGTTGGTGTAGCCGGTCACGCCGTTGTTGTGCGTGAACGCGAAGCCGTTGACCTGGGACGGCGTCTCGCTGCCGAACGTCACCCCGGGCAGCAGCGCATAGTTGCCGAACAGGTCGAGGTTGGTCTTGCCGCGGAACTCGGCGTAGGAGGCGATGTTCTTGACGGTCAGGTTGTCGCTGGCGGTCCAGGTCGTGGTGTTGATCACCTGCCACTGCTTGGCGGCGGACATCGCGTCGGGCATGCGGTTCGAGACCGTCCAGAAGCCGTAAGGCGCCTCGCGCGCCATCTGCGCCAGCGATTCACAGCCGAAGTTCGCGGTCGTCGCCCTGGGCAGGCAGGTCGGGTTGCTGGCCGGCGCGGCCGCAGCGATGATCTTGGGCTCGACACCGTTGCTCTTCGAGGTCGAATAGGTGGCCAGCGTGTAGTTCTCGAGGTCCGGGGTCAATTCGGCGAGAATGCCCAGGCGCGCCGCCCAGTAGTTGACGTCGCCCATGCCATGGTTGCCCTGGCTGCCGTCGCCGAAGTGGCCGATGTTCTTCAGGTACCCGTTGCGCTTCTGGTGATCGACGCCCAGTCGCACCCGGAACGTGTCCGAAAGCGGCACGTTGACCACGCCTTGCAGGCGATACATGCCATAGTCGCCGGCGCTGGCCTCGACATAGCCTTCGAGCTTGCCGGTCGGCCGCTTGGGCACCAGCAGCACCGCGCCGCCGGTGACGTTGCGTCCGAACAGCGTCCCCTGCGGCCCCTTCAGCACCTGCACGTTCTGCAGGTCGAACAGGCTGCCCGGCCCGGCGCCGTCGCCGCCGAAGGTCGCGCCCGAGCCGCGCGGCGCGACGACGTCGTTGAAGAACACGCCCACCGTCGCGAAGCTGCGCTGCTCCTGGTAGAAGCCGCGGATCGTGAACGTCGTGTTGTCGGCGCCATAGCGGTTGTTGACCGCAAGGCCCGGCGTGAACGCGGCAAGGTCCTTGGCGTTGGCGATGTTGTTGTTCGACAGCGTCTTCTGGTCGAGCACTGTGATCGAGATCGGAACGTCCTGCAGGCGCTGCTCGACCCGCTGCGCGGTGACGATGATGTCGTTGCCGCTCGCCGCGCTGTCGGTGCTTTGCGCCATCGCCGGCGCCGTCACGCCGAAACCGAGCGCCGTCGCCGTCAACAGGGCGCACTTCGCCCTCGCTTGGATTGCCATTTCGATGTCCCTCCCTGCGGCCTGACCTCATCTACCGCTCGAAGCACGTTGTCCGACGCTCCGACGGTGGCAAGCTTCGTCCGGCAAAGCCCGGCACTCGATCCTCATCAATCAAGGGCAATTGCCTGCACGGTCAATTGCATGTTTGTTCTGATCCATCTCGTTTCACAAACTTCCCGGCTGAAACCGACTGTCCCGCGAATCGTCCGGACCAGAAAAAACCCGCCGGCGCACGAGGCGCCGGCGGGTTTTTCAGCCTGGATACAGGGGTTTCAGCCGGCCTTGGCGCCGCCCATCATCTTCGAGATGTCGACCTGCCCGGTCGCCAGCCCGCCCATGAACCCGCCATCCACCGGCAGCACGACACCGTTGATCACACCCGCCAGCGCGCTGTTCAGCAGGATGATGCCGCCGGCCTGTTCCTCGGGCGTGGTATAACGGCCCAGCGGCTCGGCGGCGGCATCGACCACCTCCTTGCCCGAGGTGGCGTGGAACGTCGCCATCATCGGCGTCTGCGTCGGCGAGGGCAGCGAGCAGTTGATGCGGATGCCGCGCTTGATCAGCTGCGCCCCCATGAACTGCGTCCAGACGATCACCGCCTCCTTGGAGAAAGCATAGCCTTCCGCCACATGCTCCATGTGCGCCTCGGCCCAGGCCAGCGCGCCGTCGAACCCCTTGGTCTGCAGCAGCTCGATATGCACGGGGATGCGCCGGCTCCAGCCCAGCCCGCCGGTCGATGCGATCGAGGCGATGGCGCTGCCTTCGCCCATCAGCGGCAGCAGGCATTCGGTCAGATGGCGGGTGCCGATGAAGTTGACCTTGAACGTGTCGAGCGCCGGGAACGCGCCGCCGCCGGCCAGGCCGGCGCAGTTGAACAGCGCGTCGATCCGCCCGGAGTCCGTATTCTTGGCGAGCGCCTTGACGCCGGCCTCGATCGAGGCGGGATCGCGCAGGTCGATCTGGCTGAAGCTCGCCAGCGGCAGCGCGCTGGGCTTGAAGTCCAGCCCGTGCACTTCCGCGCCCATCTCGATCAGCAGGCGCGCGGTCGCCTCGCCCATGCCGGAAAAGCAGCCGCTGACGACAACGCGCTTGCCCTTGTACCCCAGAAAATCGGTCATCGTTCTCTCCTCGGGCGCGCGGCCCATGTTGCGCAATTGCATTCCGGGGCAGGGGAGTAGCCGCGCCGGCGCCGCAGGCAAGTGCCGCCACGTCCGCGCGCGTGCAATCGCACCGGCGATGCCGCCGCCTTGCCCGGCGCCCCGCACCGCCTATGCTGGCGCGATGGATACCGCCGACCCGCCCCCCGGCTATCGCCGACGCATCCTCGTCATCCCCGGCACCGGCCACAGCGTCGCCGCGCTGGAGGACGACATGCACTGCATGGTCGTCCGCATCGATCACGACGGCACCGCGATCACCGCCGTCCACGCCCATACCGAGCGCGCACCCTGGAACGTCTGCCCCACCGCCGCGCAGACCCTGGCCGAGACCTTTACTGGCCTGCCGCTCGCCGCCGCGGTCGCGCCGCGCGCCAAGTGGAGCAACTGCACCCATCTCTACGACCTCGCCGCGCTGGCCGCCGCCCACGCCGGCGATGCCGGGCCGACCCGCTTCGACATCGCCTCGGGTGATCCCGTCGACGGCGTCGTCACCAGCGAGATCCGCCGCGACGGCGCGCTCGTCCACCGCTGGCAGCTCGACGGGCAAAGCCTGACCGCGCCTGCGGAAATCGCCGGGCTCGCGTTGACCGGGTTGCGCGACTGGATCGCCACCTTGCCCCCCGTCGCGGCGGAGGCGGCGCGCCTGCTGCAATGGGCGAGCCTCGTCGCCCACGGTCGGCAGATGACCAACTGGAGCCGGTTCGAAGCGGAGGACATGCCGTCCAACTGCTACGCGTTCCGCCCCGGCGAACCGCGCGATCACATCACCCGCACCGGCAACCGCCACGATTTCAGCCGCGGCGGCGTCGAGCCCCTCGACCACTTCGACGGACAGGCGCTTGCCCGGGGCCGCGCCCCGCCGAACGCCTACTGAACCCGCCGCCCGGCCGCCCCGCGGCGGGACGTTGTGAATGATACTGGCCAGCCCCTTGTGCCGCGGACGGTTTGGCCCCATCGTGCGCGCAAACACGCTCCGGCGCGTCACGGCTTCCCCGGTTCCTTGTTCCGCCCCGGCGCGAACGGGGGCCCATGCCGGCGCAAACGGGCGGAACACGGAGAGATTCGCCGTCAGAGTCCCTGGCGGCGGACGGACGCCGGGGGGCGTTCGCAGCCTGAGGGAGGACACCATGACCCATCGCACCCTGCTTCTTGCCGGCACGATCCTGGCCGGACTCTGCGGCTTTGCCGCTCCCGCGCTCGCGGATGACCAGCCTGCCGCGCCGCCGCAGCCGGCCGCATCCGGCAATGGCCTGGCCGAGATCGTCGTCACCGCCCAGCGCCGTTCGGAAAACCTCATGCAGGTGCCGCTGGCGATCCAGGCGGTATCCGGGCTCGAGCTCGCCCAGTCGGGCATCAAGCAGATGACCGACCTGCAGTTCACCACGCCCGGCTACAACGTCTCCGACAACTCGGGCTACTCGCAGATCTACATCCGCGGCATCGGCAACGGCATCTACGTCGGCGCCGACCCGTCGGTCGCCACCTTCATCGACGACGTGCCGATGATCTATGGCTCGCTGGTCAACGATTTCGTCAATGTCCAGCGGGTGGAGGTGCTCAAGGGCGCGCAGGGCGGGCTCTACGGCCGCAACGCCACCGGCGGCGTCGTCAACATCATCACGCAACAGCCGCGCACCGACAAGCTCGGCCTCGACTTCAAGGCCAGCTACGGCGAATTCTCCAGCTTCGAACTCGGCGGCAGCGCCAACCTGCCGGTATCGGACCAGCTCGCCATCAGCGTCGCCGGCGTCCGCCGCACTCATGATCCGTTCGACCGCAACATCGCCAACACCGCGCCCTACACCGCGGCGATGTTCCCCAATGGCTCGGTGTTCGGCAGCGGTGCCGCCACCGCTGCCACGCTCAATTCGCTGATCCACGCCCCCGGCGTCGCCGACCAGGACTTCTGGTCGATGAGCGGCAAGATCCTGTTCAAGCCTTCGGACAACTTCAGGCTGACGATCGCCGGCGATGTCTCGAACAAGGACGACAGCTCCGGCAGCCAGCTCTCCAGCATCAATCCGGCCACCTTGCAGGGGGTGCTCGGCTACTACCTGGCCACCTATTTCGGCGCCACCGGGGTCAACCTCCCCGCCGGCCTGGTCCAGGGCAGCACCGAGAAGTTCACCGTCGCCAACGGCCAGCCCGGCTTCGTCCGCCTGCGCGATTACGGCGTCTCGGGCACCGCCGTGCTCAGCCTGCCCGGAGTCGATGTCACCAACATCCTCGCCTACCGCAACCAGCACACCGTGTTCGAGGCCGATGCCGGCGGCGCCAGCCCGCCGGTGGTCGGCTTCCTCGTCGAGAACCGCAAGCACTACGTCTACGAGGAACTGCGCGCCGTCTCGACCGGCAGCGGGCCGTTCCGCCTGATCGGCGGCGTCACCTACCTGTCGACCCACTACCAGGGCGCCAACACCTCCAGCCTGCTCGGCCTGCCGCTCACCGGACTGCTCGCCGGCGCGCTCACCAAGGTCAAGAACTGGTCGGTCTACGCCCAGGCCGCCTACGACATCACCCCGAGCCTGACGCTGACCGCCTCGGGCCGCTACGTCCATGAGAAGAACGACACCGGCTTCCAGCCCAACGTCACCTACGGCTTCCCGGCGCGGGCGCTGTCGCAGACCGAGAGCAAGTTCCTGCCCTCGGTCAACCTGTCGTACAAGCTCGACGGCGGCGGCAACGCCTATGTCCGCTGGGCGCGGGGCTTCAAGGCGGGCGGCGTCAATCCGGTCGCCCACCCGAACGCCTTCACCGACATCAACCAGGGCAGCGTTTTCAAGGGCGAGGTCGTCGATACGATCGAGGGCGGCATCAAGCTGCCGTTGATGGGCAACCAGCTGCAACTGACCGCCGACGCGTTCTACAATTTCTACAAGAACGTGCAATTCCAGGGCCATCCGGTCGTCGCCAAGTCGCTGGTGATCATCGAATCGATCCTCAACGCCAACGCCGCCCGTACTTACGGCGTCGAGGGCAGCCTCAACTGGCGACCGATCCCGCCGGTGACGGTCGGCATCAACCTCGGCTACCTCAACGCGAAGTTCACCGACTTTGTCGTCCAGCCGGGCGGCGATTACGTGCCCGGCAACTACAACGGCCACCAGATGCCCAACGCGCCGAAGTTCCAGGCCTCGTTCACCGCCAACCTCGACCAGCCGGTGACCAACGGCCTGCGCCTCGTCGGCACCGCGCTGGTCAGCCGCACCAGCCGCGTGCTGTACGCGGAAGGCACCGATGCCTTCACCCCCGAAGCCGCCGATCCCGGCTACTGGCTGGTCAACGCGCGGATCGGCGTGAAGACCACCGACGATCGCTACGGCTTCGCGCTGTTCGCCAACAACCTGTTCAACGCGCGCTACACCACCGCCGGCTCGGTCCAGCCGGACTTCACCACCCAGCTCAACTGGGGCAACCCGCGGGTGATCGGCGGGGAATTCACCGCCCACTTCTGATCGGCGCGAACCGGACAGGAAACGGCCGGCCCGGGCGTCCCGGGCCGGCCGTTGCGTTTTCGCCGGGCCGGTGGCCCGGGCTCAGAACGTATAGGCCAGCCCGACGCCGATCTCGTGCAGCGGGATGAACTTGACGCTGTCGCCGCGCACGTTCGGCACGTAGTCGGTGCGATAGTCGGCATCGGTGACGTTGTTGCCGAACACCGAGTAGGTGACCTGGTTCTTCGTCCAGGCCAGCCGGAAGTTCACCACCGCATATCCGGCCTCGGGCGAATAGTTGCCCGGCTGCCAGTAGAACTTCGATGTGTAAGACGTGTTGACCGAGCCGCTGAAGCGCCCGCCGGCCAGGTCGGCGTCGTATGACAGGCGCAGGTTCGCGGTCACCTCGGGGGTGCGCACGGTGCGGCTGCCCGATGCGTTGAACGGCCGCACCGTCGTCCCCACCACCCCGTCGAACGGCACCGCATAGGCGGCCGGCGCCAGCGGCACCGTGACCTGCGCGGTGGTGAACGCCTCGTACTTCGCGGTCGGCTCCCAGCTCAGCCCCGCGCCGAACGAGAAGCCGCCGCCGAGGTTGCCGTCGGCGGTGAACTCCAGCCCGCGCATCTTGGCGCTGGCGGCGTTGCTCAGCGTCAGTTGCAGCGTCGGCGGCGTGCCCGCGTACGAGTACGAGCTGACCTGGATGTCCCTGTACTTGTAGGCATAGCCGGCCAGCGTCAGGTTGATCCCCGCCACCCGCGCCTTGGCGCCGATCTCGAACGCGGTCACCTTTTCCGGCGCCACCGGCAGGTTCAGCGCCGAATAGGCGTTGTAGACCCCGCTCTTGAAGCCGGTGCTGGCAGAGAAATAGACGTTGGCGTCGGGCGCCACGTCATAGCGCACCACCGCGCGCCAGGTCGCGCTGTTCCAGGTCGTCTTCGCGTCGGTCTGGGGCGCCGCGGTGTTGACCAGGTTCTGCCAGTGGAACGTCTTGGTTTCCGAGTTGTAGCGCACGCCGCCGGTCACGTGCAGCTTCTCGGCCAGGTTCAGCGTCACCTCGCCGAAGCCGGCGATCGAGCTGGTCTTCATGTGGTTGGTGAAGTTGGACACGATCGTCCCGGTCGCGGCATCGCCGGAAATCGTGCGGAAATAGGGGTTGGCGGCCCAGGAGTCATAGAGATAGGCGCCCGCGATCCAGGTCAGCATCCCGGTCGAGGGGCCGGACAGGGTCAGTTCCTCGCTCAGGCTGTCCTGGTACTGCGACAGCTGGTTCGAGCCGATCGGCTGGTTGGTGCGGTCGGTATCGGATTGCGAATTGACCGCGACGTGGCGATAGCCGGTGATCGACCGCACGGTCAGCGCCGGGCTCGCCTCCCAGCTCATGTCGAGGCTGGTGCCCCAGCCGCGCACGCGCGCCATCGGCGGGGTCGATCCGGCGTTGGTGTAGGGGGCATTGGCGATGGTCCCGGGCACCAGCGGGAACGGGTTGGCGCCGTCCTTGACGTCGCTGATGAACACCGCGTTGTTCTGCTGCCGCCAGACGTCGCCCGCCAGCAGCGCGGAAAACTTGCCCGACGGCTTGTACAGCAGCTTGGCGCGGATCACGTAGTTGTCCGGCGCGCCGTACCACTGCCCGGCATTGCCGGCGGTGCCCTTGATGAAGCCGCGGCCCTTGCGATACGTCGCGCTGACCAGGCCGGCGACGGTGTCCGACAGGCCGCCGGTGACATAGCCGCTGAACCGGCCCTCGCGGTAGTGGAAGCCATAGTCGGCGCTGACGTTGCCCGATGTCGTGAACGACGGCCGCCGCGTGACGATGCGGATCGCGCCGCCGGTGGCGTTGCGGCCGTACAGCGTGCCCTGCGGTCCCTTCAGCACCTCGACCCGCTCGATGTCGGAAAGGTCGAAGAACCCGGCGATCGGCGTGCCGATCGAGACGTCGTCGAGATAGACCGCGACGTTGGTCTCGTCGCCCGGCGAGGTACCGGTGGACTGGATGCCGCGGATCACCGGCAGGAAGCCGAAGCCGTTGTTGACGGTGACGATCCCCGGCGCCGCCTGCGCCAGCGCGATCGTCGAGTTGATCCCGGTCTTGACCATCACGTCGCCCTGCATCGCCGTGATTGACATCGGCACGTCGATCAGCCGCTCGCTGCGCTTCTGCGCGGTGACGACGATCTCGCCGTCGTTCGCGGCGGCGGCGGGCTCGCCCTGGGCGGCGGCCAGCGCCGGATGCGGCATCGCGGCGCCCGCCAGCAAGGCGGCGACAATCAGGTTGCGCATGGTGTCTTACTCCCTGTCCTGGTCCGGGACCTGTTCTCGGCCCTGTTCGCGGCGACACCCCGGCACGCATCCGGGGGCGCCGGCGTCCGTTTGCAACGACAGCCCGGTGAAGTCCATATAAAATGGGCTATTAAGTATTATTACGACAGCGCTGTTGAAAATTGTCCGGACAGGAATCTTTTTTCGCCGGGGCTGCATCCACCGGCCGCGCTCGCCCCGTCATGTCCGTTGAAAGCCTCCCCGCCGCGAGCCTGAAGGAACCGGACCATGACCACGCACCCACCCCGCACCGCCACCCTGGCGACCCTGCTGGTCGTCACCCTGCTGGCGCTCAACCTGCCGCTGCTTCCCGGCCTCGCGGCGGCCCGGCCGCTCGCGGACGCGCTCGCCCTGCCGGCGCCATCCCGCGCCTGACCGCCCGCCATTTCCTTTCCTCCCGTCCTCTGAAACAACCGCCTGACCCCAACCGGAGCCGCACCCCATGACGACAACGACCGCCGCGAACACAGCCCCCGCCATCCTCCCGCCGCCGCCGCTGCCGCCGACCCCCCCTCCGGTCGCCGGCACCGGCGCCGAACTCGAATCGGTGCGCATCGCCGACAGCTTCTTCTCCTCGGTCGACGGCGCGCTCGTCGCGCTGGTGTTCATCGTCGCGCTCACGCTGATCGCCCGCGTGGTCAAGGCGGTCATGCTCCACGCGACGATCCGCAAGGCGATCGAGAGCGACAGCCCCCACGCCGCGGAGATGATCGCCCGGCTCAACCAGCCCGCGGTTTCGCGCCGGCGCCCCGGCGGCGACGGTCGCGCCGGCATCGTCCTCACCGCGATCGGCCTGGCCATGGCCGCGTTCGGCGCGCTCACCGGCCAGCAGGAAACCCTCGCATCGGCGGTGTTCCCCCTGTTCGTCGGCATCGGCCTTCTGATCCACCTGCGCCTGTCCACCCGCGCCGCGCGGCGGGACGAAGACGCTGCCTGACCAGCCCGATCCCGATCTCGCGCGCGCCGTCGCGGCCGGGGACAAGGCGGCATTCGCCGTCCTCGTCCGCCGCCACGAACGGACGTTGCGCGCTTTCCTCGTCCGCCTTGCCGGCGCGCAGGCGGCGGACGAACTCGCGCAGGAGACGTTCCTGCGCGCCTGGCTCCGCGCCGCCGACTATCGCGGGGAAGGGGCCTATGCGGGCTGGCTCTACCGCATCGGCTGGCGGCTCCACTGCGACCACGCCCGCAAGTCCGCCCGCCGCGCCGCGCTGGCGCCGCCCGGCACCGCGACGGAATGCGCGACGGAACCCGGGGCGCTGCCCGCGCTCGACGCTGCCCTCGATGCGCGCCGCGTGCTGGCCACGCTCGACGATCGCACCCGCGCCGCGCTGATCCTCTGCGACGGCCACGGCGTCAGCCACGCCGAGGCGGCCGAAATCCTCGACCTGCCGCTGGGCACCCTGAAATCGCTCGTCCACCGCGCCAGGCAACGCCTGCGCGCCGCGTTCGGCGATGGAGAACCGACATGACCGACCGCGATCGCTGGCTCGCCGAAGAACTGGCCCCGCCCGCCCGCCCGGCCGACGACGCCTTCGTCGCCGCCACCCTGGCCCGGGTCGAACGGGCCGAGCAGCGCGCGGAGTCCGCCGCCGCCGCCCGCCAGGCGCAAGCGCGCCGCTTCGCCGCCACCCGCCGCCGCCTGCTGCGCGACGCGCTCGCCCAGCTCGCCGCGCTCGCCGCGCTCGTCGCCGGCCTGGCCGGCCTGTCGCGCCTCCCGGCGCTGGCCACGTTCCAGGCGCTGTCGCCCGGTGTGATCGCCCCGCCGCTGGTGCTGCTGCTGGGCCTCTGGGCCTTTGCCAGCGGCCTGTTCGATCCCCTCCGCGATCTTCGCGATCCCGCCGCCTGAACCGATTGCAACCCCGCGCCCGCTGCGCGACAAGCGCCGCGAAATCGTTTCAGCCGAAGGAATTGCCGATGTCCTCCACCACCCCCGCGCGGGTCGCCCTCGTCACCGGCGCCGCCCGCGGCCTTGGCCGCTGCATTGCCGAGGCGCTCGCCGCCCAGGGCAACGCGCTGCTGCTGGTCGACGTGCTCGCGGACCGGCTCGAGGATACCCGCGCCGCGCTCGCCGCCACCGGCGCGACCGTCGCCGTCCACGCCGCGGACATCTCGGTGCGCGCCCATTGCGTCGCCGCGGTCGAGGCCGCCGTCGCCACGTTCGGCCGGCTCGACGTGCTCGTCAACGCCGCCGGGCTGATGCGCTTCAACCACGCGGTCGACGTGCCGGAGGATGAGTTCTGGCGCATCATGCAGGTCAACGCCGCCGCGCCGCTGTGGTTTTGCCAGGCGGCGATCCCCCACCTGCTCGAAACCCACGGCAACATCGTCAACGTGCTGTCGCAGAGCGCGCTGATGGGCACCAGCTACATCGTGCCCTATTCGATGTCCAAGGCCGCCGCGATGCAGCTCACCAAGTCGCTGGCGATCGAATACATCGACGCGCCGATCCGCATCAACGCCGTCGCCCCCGGCTCGATGATGACCGAGATCGCCGCCGAGGCGAGCTTCCCCGCCGGCATCGATCGCGACAAGATGCGCCGCTATTCGGGGGAGCGTCCGGTCGCCGATCCGGCCGAGGTCGCGGCCGTCGTCGCCTTCATCGCGTCGCCCGCCGCCAGCGTCGTCCACGGCGCCATCTGGACCGCCGACGGCGGCGTCACCGTCGGCTGAGGGCAATGCAAAAGGGGGCCGGTCTCCCGGCCCCCTCGATGTTTGCAGGCGTGGGACGCCCGGTTCAGATCAGCTTCCAGGTCAGCGGCAGCGTCACCGCGGTCGCGCCGCCCGGCGGCACCGGCAGGCTGCCCGCCTTGGTCGGCAGCGCCAGCGCCTCGCGGTCCAGCGTCGGCGAGCCCGATCCGGCGACCAGCTCGGTCCGCTGCACCGACCCGTCGGCGCCGACATAGACCTTGACTTTCGCGGTCCCTTCCTCGCCGCGCATCTGCGCGGTGCGCGGGTAGGTCTGCTTCGAGGCGATGATGCGCGCCACCTGTCGGCTCCAGTCGGCCGACTGGGAGAAAGCGGGGGCGGCGGTGAGGGCCAGGGCCGACATCCCGATCAGGGCAGTGCGGCAGATCGACTTGAGCATAGAGGAATCTCCCAACAGAATGACCAAATGCGAAGTCAGGGTAAAACTTCGATTATACTGATAACAATCGATGATTAAGTCCTGCTGATCTTTCGTGGTTCAGGAAAACATCTTCGCGGATACGCACCTGTACCTAAATTTTCGGATCAGAACTCCGACCAGTCGTCCTCGTCCACCTTCAGCGCCGCGCTGCCGTGGAACGCGGCCGGGGCAGGGGCGGGCGCCGCCATTGCCGGGGCCGCCGGCCG
>JAGWUH010000026.1 GCA_028868535.1 Sphingomonadales bacterium
CGTCGCCGCCAGCGCGAAAGGCGCGCCACCCATCAACCAGCGCCAAACCGAAAGGTGGTTCCCTTTTGCGCGCCGATAGTGGGTCCACTTTGGACGCCGATTGACAAGCGCGGAGCGCGGTTATGAAGTTTTCTGCGACAGTTGCGCTATGTTGCAGTGTTATTCAGCCCTTCTGGCTGCATTACGATGTTAGGTGTTGCGTTTCCACCATCCGCCTTTTGACCCTGCACCGAGAATCTAGCACAAACTTCGGATTTTCTGACGATATTAGTGAATATGTCTCTGTATTCCGCGGTGCTGTAAATGAAATATTCAAATTTACCTTTAATGAATCCATCGTAGTCCGACCCAAGTATTGGAATTGGCATCCCTGCAAACTTTTGACCAGGGCCAATAACCAAGGTTCTTGGCGCAGTGTCGTCCATAATGGGGTCGAACGTGGGGCAAGGTTCTCCAGTTTTTACTTTAAACCACTGCACTTTGAGGCCGGCTTGAATGGCGGGGCTATTACCCACATTCATCCAGTGGATCTTTATCATGGCGCCGTTGTATCGGACTCCGTCGACAAAGGCGCTTCCGATAATGTCGCTGGTATGCTCGGAGAAACAAATCCATGCCCGCGAAGCATGAAGGCTATCACGAGAGCTGACCGCAGCATCAATGGCGGCCCTAGCTCCGATTTCCGTCTCTTGGGCAGCCTTCTTAGCCCATTTCGCGGCGATGAATGCGGCTATAAGCGTTCCGGCGCCGACCAGCAGGCCAAGCCCCGCTTCAACAGCTTGCCAGTACGCATAGCGGGACTGATCGACCGCCGCATTCGCAGCTATGGCATCGCAGGTCTTGCTTTCATCGTATGCACCCTTGCAGTTCCCATCATTGGATGCGCTGCTACGGGTGCCAATCGCTGGTTTGATGGTAAGCGGTGGGGCGTGCTGCTCATGTTGCTGAGCGTGGTTCTGTGTTTTCTGCCGCTGCCCATTATCATGCTGAGCAGCGGCGGATAACGTTGCCCATCCGATAGCCGCAATGAAGAACAACCGATGGCCTCTAAGCATTGGATCAGAAACACCGCTGTGAATTGCCACGGCTTGGCTTGTTCCTGATATTCGGCTCAGAGTCCATGTCCTCGATGTCGGCCCTCGATTGCTCGGCGATTGAAGAAAGCGCCCAGCCCTGGAACCCCCGGTTCCATCGTAGCGATCTCCCCCGTTGTGGTTCTACTTGTGGTAACGGGTTATGCCGCTTCCCCGTAATGGGGTGAAATCACTCGGCTTATTCAGAAGAAATGGTGCCCAGAAGAGGACTCGAACCTCCACGCCCTTTCGAGCGCCGCCACCTGAAGACGGTGCGTCTACCAATTCCGCCATCTGGGCACGGGGCCTGCCGCACTGCGTCAAGCCAGGTAGGAGCGCGCCCTTAGGCGAGCCGCGGCCGGCTTGTCAACAGCGCCGGTGCGAAGAACCTGCAGTTCGCGCTTCCCGGAACCCCGGCGCCGCTCGGGCATTGGCTTCGCAGCGACAGTGACGGGTGGGTCAGGCATTGCACGGATCATCGATGAACCGGCCCGAATCAGACGAACCCGCAGTGTCCGTCGCTGCCGATGGCCTTGCCGATTCGCAGACAGATCGCCTGGCCGATCTCGAACAGCGTTTCGCGGCGCTGGCCGATGTCATCCCGCAGCTGGTCTGGTCGAGTCTGGCGGACGGACGGTCCGACTATTTCAACCGCGTCTGGCGCCAGTTCACCGGGGATGGGGGACAGGAAAGCGAAGGCGATGGCTGGATGCGCTACCTGCATCCGGACGATCGCGATCGCACCGCCGCCGCCTGGCAGGCAGCCGTCGCCAACGGCAGTGCCTACGACATCGAATACCGCCTGCGCCGCCACGATGGCCAGTACCGCTGGATGCTGGTGCGCGGGATGCCGCTGCGCGACCGCGCCGGGCGCGTCTATCGCTGGCTCGGAACCTGCACCGACATCCACGAGGCCAAGGCCATCGCACAGCAGAGCGAGGTCGTCTCGCGGGAGCTCAGCCATCGCATCAAGAACATCTTCGCGGTGATCGGCGGCCTGATCGGCATGACGATGCGCCAGAATCCCGGGTTCGACGCGATCGGCGGCGAACTGCAGCAGCGGGTCCTGGCGCTCGGCCGCGCGCACGACTTCGTCCGCCCGCAAAGCCTCGCTTCGCGCCGCAGCCGCCCGCACACCAGCCTCGTCAGCATGCTCGGCGAGCTGCTGGCGCCTTACGACGCCGCACCGGGCGCCGGCTGCCCGCCGCGCATCGCCATCACCGGCGAGGACGCGGCGATCGACGATCGCTCGGCCACGCCGCTGGCGCTGGCCTTCCACGAACTGGCCACCAATGCGGTCAAGTACGGGGCGCTGTCGGTCGATCGCGGCCGCGTCGCCATCGCGATTGCGCCGGCGCCGGACGCGATCGCACTCGAATGGCGCGAACGGGACGGCCCGCCGGTCACCGGCGACGTGCAGCCGGGCTTCGGCGCCAGCCTGATCGATCTCAGCCTCCGCCTCCAGCTCAACGGCCAGGTCGAATATGACTGGCGCCGCGACGGACTCCGCGTCCGCGCGGCGATCCCGCGGACGGCCATGGTCCGCGGCTGATGGGTTCCGCGTCGCAGCATTTGCCGCCGTCCGGCGCAGGCCGCCGCGTTCCAGCCCCGGCGCGGCGCGCGCCGTCACATTTTCGCAATTGCACAATGGAACAGGCGCACCCTCCCGGCGTTCATCGCGGTGAAAGGTTTCCCAGCCGCGAGGGTCCCGCTTCCATGTCGCAAGTTCCCGACTCCAGTTCCTTCCTGCTCGCCACCGGCGCGCGTCACGGCGAGGTCGTGCCGCTGTTCGGCGGCGAACGGCCGCGCCGCGCCAACGCCCCGTTGCGGGTGGCGGTGATCGGCACCTACCTGCCGCGCAAGTGCGGCCTGGCCACCTTCACCGCCGACGTCGTCGAACAGCTGCGCGCGCACCACCCGGAGATTGCCGTCGACGTCTACGCGCTCGACAACCCGGACCAGGGCCTCGCCTACGACGGCCTCGCCGGGGTGATATCCGCCGGCGAGGCTGCCGACTATGCCCGGGTCGCGCGCGCGATCAACGAAAGCGGCGCCGACGTCGTCTGGATCCAGCACGAGTTCGGCATCTTCGGCGGCGCCGACGGGGCGCTGGTCTGCGATTTCGTCGACCGCCTCGCCGCGCCGCTGGTGGTCACGCTGCATACGGTGCTGACCCATCCCAGCGACAACCAGCGCGCGATCATCGATCACCTCGTGCGCCGCGCCTCGCAGGTCATGGTCATGTCGCGCCACGGCCGCGAACTGCTGCTGCGTCACCATCACGCCCCGGCCGGGCTGGTCGCGCTGATCCCGCATGGCGCCCCGGACCGGCCCTTCGGCCGCGAAGCCGCGTTCAAGCGGCAGTTGGGCCTGGCCGAACGGCCGGTGCTGATGACGTTCGGCCTGCTCGGCCCCGGCAAGGGCATCGACCACATGATCGAGGCGCTACCCGCCATCGTCGCGCGCCACCCGGACGTGGTCTACCGCGTCGTCGGCCAGGTGCACCCGGGTCTCGGCGCGGCGGGGGGCAGCTACCGCGACAGCCTGCACGCCCTGGCGGACCGGCTCGGCGTCGCCGGCCACGTGCTGTGGGAGGAACGCTTCCTCGACACGCCCGAGCTGCTCGACCAGCTCGAGGCCTGCGACATCTACGTCACCCCTTATCTCAACCTCCAGCAAAGCACCTCGGGAACGCTCAGCTACGCGGTGGCGCTGGGCAAGGCGGTGGTGTCCACGCCCTACGTCCACGCCCGCGAACTCCTGGCCGAGGATGCCGGCATCCTCGTCGAGCCCGATTCGCCCGATGCCCTGTCCGCGGCGATCAACCGCCTGCTCGACGATCCGGCGCTGCTGGTCGCGACCAAGCGCCAGGCCTACGCGCGCGGCCGCGAGACGATCTGGCCCGAATTCGCCGCCGCCAGCGCCGATCTCGTGCGCCGCGCCGCCAGCCCCCGCCTGCGCGAGGCGCCGCTGACCGCGACCCCCGGCCTCACCGCCGTGTTCGCGATGAGCGACGGCACCGGCATGCTCCAGCACGGCATCGGCCCGGTGCCGGATCGCCGCCACGGCTATTGCCTCGACGACAACGCCCGGGCGCTGATGCTGATGAACGTCGCCACCGGCCCGGCGCAGGAACTGCACAGCCGCGCGCTCACCTACGCCAGCTTCCTGCAGCATGCGTGGAACCCGGACGTCCGGCGCTTCCGCAACTTCATGGCGTTCGACCGCGCCTGGTGCGAGGACATCGGCTCCGATGATTCCAACGGCCGCGCGCTCTGGGCGCTCGGCCACACCGTGGAGCACCAGGCCGACCCGGCGCTGCGTCGCTGGGCGCTTGGCTGGTTCGACACCGTCGCCCCGGTGTTCTCGGCGATGGACTATCCGCGCACGCTGGCCTTCGCGATGCTCGGCAGCGCCGCCGTCGTCCGCGCGATGGGACCGGACGCCGAATGGCACGCCGAGGCGCGTCGCATCCTCGAACGCGGCGGCGATCTGCTCCACCGCCTGCTCGCGACCTCGCGCCGTCCCGACTGGACCTGGTTCGAGACCATGCTCGGCTACGACAACCCCCGCCTGCCGCAGGCGCTGATCGAGGCCGGCCAGCTGCTGCAACGCGCCGACTGGCTCGACGCCGGCGTCGAATCGCTGGCATGGATCGCCGATCGCCAGCGCGCCGCCGCCGGCCACTTCCGCCCGGTCGGTTCGGAAACTTTCGGGCACGATTTCGACGCTTATCCGTTCGACCAGCAACCGCTCGAGGCCCAGGCTGCGGTCGAGGCGGCATGGAGCGCCTTCGTCGCCACCGGCGACGGCCGCTGGCGCGACCATGCCCGCACCGCCTGGCGCTGGTACTTCGGCGGCAACGACCGCGGCGTCTGCCTCGCCGATCTCGCCAGCGGCCGCTGCCGCGACGGGGTCACCCCGCGCGGGGCAAACGAGAACTGCGGCGCGGAATCGATCCTCGCGTTCCAGCTCGCGTACTACACGCTGGTGCGGATCGAGGGACTGGGTCTGAACAGTGCAGGGCCGCACCACCGGGGAAGTCAGGAAGGGAGAAACCTTGAGTCCGCATCGCGGCCAGACAGCCACACCGCTACGCATCCTTGACACGCGCCTTCATGCCGACCCCTCGCGGGTCGTGCTCCGGCCCTTTCACTTGGGGTGGCAATCCGCCGCCACCCCGGGCGATCGCGCGCGCCGGCTGGTCGCCGATGTCGCCGCGCTCACCGAGGAGGAGACCGACGCCGAGTACGATCGCGTCGTCCACGATTTCGCCGAGCGCCACTGGCAGACCGAGGCGATGTTCGATCGCCGCTACGAGGACGTGGAGCGCGGCCTCGGCCTGGAACAGGCCGGCTTCTCGATCACGCGCAAGCGGCTGATCGGCGCGTACTTCTGCCACGAGTACACCTATGCCGCCGCCGCGCTGATGAACCCGTCGATCGTTCCGCACCCGGACCAGTCGGGCGTCGGCCGCGGCGGCTGCCGTTTCGTGATGAGCCTGCGCGCGGTCGGCGAAGGCCACATCTCGTCGGTCGCCTTCCGCGAAGGCATCGCCAATCCCGACGGCAGCTTCGACCTGTGGCCGGAAAGCGCCTTCGCCACCGCGCTCGAGCTCGACGATACCCTCCAGGCCTGCGAGACCGGCGCCGTCGCCGTGCACCGCCACCCCGAATCGAGCCTGTCGAACTCGGTGATCTTCCCGATCACCGAACAGCAGCGCCAGGGGCTGGAGGACCTCCGCCTGGTCCGCTTCGACCACGCCGCCCCCGGTGCGCCGCCGGACTACGAATGGATCGGCACCTACACCGCCTGGAACGGCGCCTCGATCCGCTCGGAACTTCTCCGCACCCGCGACTTCCGCCGCTTCGTGCTCGAACCGATCGAGGGCAGGGCCGGGCGCAACAAGGGCATGGCGCTGTTCCCGCAGAAGGTCGGCGGCCAATACGCGATGGTCGGCCGCCAGGATGGCAAGAACCTGTTCCTGCTGCGCTCGGACGATCTCGCCCACTGGGACGACGACGGCGTGCTGCTGATGGAGCCGGCGTTCCCCTGGGAGTTCATCCAGATCGGCAACTGCGGCAGCCCGATCCTCACCGATGCCGGCTGGCTGCTGATCACCCACGGCGTCGGCGCGATGCGCAAGTACGCGCTCGGCGCCGCGCTGCTCGATCGCGACGACCCGTCGAAGGTCATCGGCCGCACCCGCGAACCGGTGCTGACGGCGGAGGACGCCGATCGCTCGGGCTACGTGCCCAACGTCGTCTACACTTGCGGCGTGCTGCCGGTCGGGGAGCAGTTGCTGATCCCCTACGGCATCTCCGACAGCGCCGTCGGCTTCGCCGTCGTGGCGATCGCCGACCTGCTGGCCCTGCTGGTGTGACGGGCCCGGGGCCGGCGACGGGGCCGGGGCCCCGTCCCGTCAGGGTCCGCCCGCGTCAGAAGCTTACGCTCGCCGTGGCATAGACCTGGCGCGGGTTGCCCCAGAACGTCGTCGCCACGCCTTCCTTGCCCAGCGACGCCCGGAACGGCACTGCGAGCTGCCCGGAGGCAAGGTTGGTCGCATCGGCGACGCCATAGATATAGCCCGAGGTCTTGTAGCGCTTGTCGGTCAGGTTCTTGCCGAACACCCCCAGCGACCAGCGCCGGTCGTGCGAATGCCAGACCAGGCTGGCGTCGACCAGCTGGTAGGCCGGCTGGTCGAGGTAGGGATTGGGAATCTCGAACTGGTAGGTCTTGCTCTTGAACGACATCCCCACCGTCAGGTCGAACGTGCCCGGCGCCGCCCGCAGCGTGTAGGTGGCCGAGGCATTGCCCGACCACGCCGGGGTGTTCTGCACCTTGCGATACTGCGCGACATCGGTGGTCACCCCGGCGACGGCGGTCAGGTACTTGAGGTACTTGGCGTCGATGTAGCCGACCGACCCGGCCAGCGTGATCGGCCCGAGGTGGGCGCTGCCCTCGGCCTCGAAGCCCTGCATCCGGGCCTTGCCCGCGTTCGAGACGTTGCCGCAGAACGTGGCGATGCCGCCGCTGATGCACGCGACCGAGCCGGGAACCTGCACGTCGGTATAGTCCATCCGGAACGCCGCCAGCGACAGGTTGACGTGGCGGTCGAGCAGGCGCGTCTTGTAGCCGATCTCGTAGCTGTCGACCTTCTCCGGCCGGAAGCCGAGGAACTCCGCCTGGCTGACCCCGGCCGGGGCATTGGTGCCGACGCCGCGCGGGTCGAACCCGCCACCCTTGAACCCCTGCGAGTACGACGCATAGACCGTGTTGTCGCTGTCCGGCTTCCAGGTCAGCGACACGCGCGGCGTGAACTTGCTGTAGGCCGCCTCGCCACGGAAGTTGGTCGACGGCCCGCCCAGCGCGGTGCCCGGGCCGCCGAACACGGTGGAACCGCCGAACAGGTAGTTCTGGCGCAGAATGTAGGCTTGGCGCTTGTCCCAGGTATAGCGGCCGCCCGCCTCGATGGTGAACTGGTCGGTCAGGTCATAGGTGGCATTGGCGAAACCGGCCAGCGTGTCGGTGCGGATGTTGGCCTCGGTATAGGCGCTCAGCCCCGGCAGCAGCGCATTGCTGGTGAACAGCCGCACGTCGAACTGGGTCAGCGCGGTCGCGTGCAGGTAATAGAACCCGGCCATCGCGTGCAGCCGCCCCTGGTCATAGAGCACCTGCCCTTCCTGGCTGACCTGGCGGTTGCGGTAATAGGCGGGCACGTCGACATCGACCAGCGCCGAGGCGTCGAAGTCGATCGGCGATGCCGAATCGTCCTTGCGATAGGCGGTGATCGACCGCAGCGTCACCGCCGCCGAGGGATGCGCCTCGATGAACAGCGAAGTGCCCCAGGCCTTCACGTCCTGCTTCGGCGCCACCAGCCCGCCCTGGGTGTCGAACACGTTGGCCAGCACCGGATTGCCCGAAACCAGCCCGGGGATCTCGCGATGCCCGCCGCGCGCGTTGGAATCGTCGTGGGTATAATCGGCGGTCAGCCGCGCGAACACCGTGTCGCCGTGCAGCTCGATCGTGCCGCGCCCGGCCCAGATGCTCTTGTTGTAGTTGTCCTGGCCCGTCGTCAGGTTGGTGCCGAAGCCGCCGCGCGTCAGCCGCGCGAACGATCCGCCGATGCGCAACATGCCGTCGCTGGTCACGGGCGCGCTGGCGGTGATGACGCCATCGGCCTGGTCGTACGAGCCATAAGTCCCGCGCAGCGAGACGTGCGGCCTGTCGTCCAGCTTCTTCGTCACGTACTTGATCGCGCCGCCGATGGTGTTGCGGCCATACAGCGTGCCCTGCGGCCCGCGCAGCACCTCGACCCGCTCGACGTCGTAGATGTCCAGCACCGCCGCCTGCGGCCGGTTCAGATAGACGTCGTCGAGGTACAGGCCGACGCCCTGCTCGAAGCCCGACACTGGATCCTGCTGGCCGACGCCGCGGATGAACGCGGACAGCGTCGAATTGGTCCCGCGCGACGGCTCCAGCGTCACGTTGGGCACGCTGTCGGCGATCGCGGTGATGTCGGTCGCGCCCGATTGCGCCAGCGCGTCGCCGGAGATCGCGGTGATCGCGATCGGCACGCTGACCAGGCTCTCCTCGCGGCGGCGGGCGGTGACGACGATCTCGCCGTCTTCGGTCCCGGTGGCAGCGGCGGCCGGCGGTGCGCCCGTCGGCGCCGCCTGGGCGAACGCCGCGTCGGCCGGCGCGGCGCTGGCGGCGGAGGCAAGCAGGATTGCGAGAACGGAGCGATGTGAAGTGAAGCGGGCCATGAACAACTCCTCCCCCGGCGCATCCCGGCCGGTATGGCGGCACCAATATTGAAAGTTGAACCACCTTTCAACTTTCGATTTGCACTTTCCTGCCGCGGTCGCCTATGACCGTGTCCTGATGGCAACACAGGGACCGGACGAGAGGGGGGCAAGCCCCGGCAAGCAGCCGCGCACCGCCCGCGGCCTCGCCACCTTGCGCAAGCTGCTCGACGCCGCCGCGGCCGAATTCGCGGAGCGCGGCTTCCACGAAGCCTCGATCAGCGGCATCACCCGCCGCGCCGGCACCGCGCTGGGCAGTTTCTACACCTACTTCGACAGCAAGGACGCGATTTTCTCCGCGCTCGTCCAGGACATGAGCGCGCAAGTCGCGCAGGCGGCGGCCGCCGGCGTCTCCCCCGGCAGCACCGGCATCCCGCGTGAGCGCGAGGCGCTCGCCGCGTTCCTCGCCTTCGCCCGCAGCCACAAGGAAATCTATCGCATCATCGACGAGGCGGAATTCGCCAATCCCGCTTCCTATCGCGCCCACTACGAAGGCACGGCCCGCCGCATCGCCCAGCGCCTCGAAGCGGGCGTCGCCGCCGGCGCGTTGCGTCCCGGCGACGCCGATGTCCGCGCCTGGGCGATCATGGGCATGAACGTGTTCCTCGGCCTGCGGTTCGGCGTCTGGGCACAGGATCGCCCCATCGCGGACATCGTCGCCGAGACCGAAGCCCTGCTCCGCGACGGCCTGGCGCAGGACTGATTCCGCGCCCGGCCCGCCGCGCCGCCCGGAACGGGCGCCGCGCGCCCACGGTTGTCCTTCACACACCCGCGTGAAGGAGCACCCCATGGCCGAATACGAACCCGAGGACTCGCGCAACATCACCGGCACCGCCAGCACCCCCGACGGCCGCTGGACCAACGCCGCCGGCAAGCCGCCGAAGGGCGTCCCGCAGAAGCACCCGGCCAGCGCCGGCGAAGCCGCCGAGGATCTCTCCGAAGAAACCCCGCCTGACGGCAAGTGATCGCGCCCGCGCCTTGCCGCGGCCGGGCGCGCGCGCCATGATCCCCCGGCAGGGAGGGACGACATGGCAATCGGCTTCGAACAACAGGTGGTCATCGTCACCGGCGGCGGGCAGGGGCTGGGCCGCGATTATGCGCTGGAACTCGGCCGCCGCGGCGCGGCCGTCGTCGTCAACGACCTCGCCGGCCTGGACAATTCCGCCGATCCCGCCGGCTCAGCCGCCGAACAGACCGCCGCCGAACAGACCGCCGCCGCCATCGTCGCCGCCGGCGGCCGCGCCGTCGCCAGCCACGACAGCGTCGCCACGCCCGAAGGCGGCGCGGCCATCGTCCAGTGCGCGCTCGACCATTTCGGCCGCATCGACGCGGTGATCCACAACGCCGGGGTCTGGCGCCACAAGCTCTACGCGGAGATGACGGCGGACCAGCTCGATCCGGTGCTCGACGTCCACTTGCGCGGCGCCTTCTTCGTGACCCGGCCGGCGTGGGGGCGGATGCAGGCGCAAGGCTACGGCCGCATCGTCCTCACCAGTTCCAGCACCGGCGCGTTCGGCCGCGAGGCCGGCAGCAACTACGCCGCGGCGAAGGCGGCGATGTTCGGCCTCGCCCGCGCGCTCCACCTCGAAGGCGCCGGCCTCGGCATCCACACCAACTGCCTGCTGCCGGTCGCCCCGTTCGGCCGCCGCGATGCGCCCCCGGCGCAGTTGACGGCCAGCCTCGCCGCCACCGGCCTGCCGCCCGATTCCGGCCCGCACCTGGTCACGCCGATGGCGGTCTGGCTCGCCAGCCGCGCCTGTTCGGTCAGCGGCGAGGCGTTCACCGCCGGCGGCCGCCGCTTCGGCCGCGTCTTCATCGGCGTCGCCGACGGCTGGATCAGCCCGCCCGGCACCACCCCCACCGCCGAGGACATCGACGCCCATCTCGCCCAGATCGAGGACCGCACCCGCTACGCGATCCCCGGCTCCTCATGGGACGAACTGAGCGACATCGGCCGGCTGGTCACCCGATAGCAACAAGGAATTGGCGCAGCGGGCGGCCATTCGCAGCCCTCCAGCGGCCTTCCCGCGTCAAATCCCCGCATACCACTGGTAGCCGGCGGCATCCTCCCAATAGCCGCCCTTGCCGCCATAGAGCCCGGCCAGCGTCTCGCGCAGCTCGATCCGCATCACGTACTTGGCCTGCTTGTAGCCGAGCTGCCGCTCGACGCGCAGCCGCAGCGGCGCCCCGTGCTCGGGCCGCAGCGGCGCGCCGTTCATCCGCCAGGCGAGGATCGTCTGCGGATGGAACGCCTCGATCAGGTCGATCGATTCGTAATAGGGATCGCCGCCGAAATCGTCGGCGCAGTGGAACACCGCATAGCGCGCCGCCGGCAGCAGCCCGGCGGCGGCGAGGATCGGCCCCAGCCGCGGCCCCTGCCACTGGCCGATCGCGCTCCACCCCTCGACGCAGTCGTGCCGGGTGATCTGCGTGCGCTGCGGCATCGCCTGCAAGGCGGACAGCGGCAGCGCCAGCGGCCGGTGCACCAGCCCGCCGACCTGCAACGCCCAGCGCGAAAACCCCTCGGCCAGATGCTGCCGCCACACCGGATCGCCCGCCTCGGTATTGCCGTTGGCGCGGAACACCGGCGACATCGCGCCGACGCCATATTCGCGTGCCAGCGCGTGCCGCCCCAGCAGCCGCTGCGCCCGCTTGTGCAGCCCGCCCAGTTCCTCGAGCGTGCCGCGCACTTCCGGCGCCGCGTTCATCCGGTCGCACCCCGCCACCAGCAGCCCGGCCCCCGCGCCGATCAGCCCGCGCCGCGAGATCATCGCACCCGCCACCATCCGGTCACCATCGCCCGCACCTCGCGCACCGGCCCCGCCAGCACCACCATGACGATGTGGACAATGAAGAACCCCACCAGCCCGCTCGCGCAGAGGAAATGCACCGATCGCGCCGATTGCCGCCCGCCCCACACTTCGGTCAGCCAGGGCCAGGCCGCGTCCATCCCCGGCGCCATCGCCAGCCCGGTCACGATCACCAGCGGCAGCAGCACCAGCAGCACCGCGAGGTACGCCAGCTTCTGCAATATGTTGTAGCGAACCCCGCTGCCGAACCGCAAACGCAGGTGATCGAGTACGTCGCGGGCAATATGCGCGGGCTTCCACTCGCCGTTTCGCGGCCACAGATTGCGTTTCAGGTGCCCCCCGGCCACCATCCACGCGCCATAACCGCACCATAACGCCACCAAAAGCGGGGCTAGCCCCAGATGCCACAGCCGCCCGTCAGCCAGGTTGTAGGTCGAAGGGATCGTCGCCCACTCCGGAAACGCCAGCGCCACGGGGCTGCCATCCGCCCCCCGCGAAACCCCCAGCACCCCGGTGGTGTCGAACGTCCGCCCCCCCAGCGATACCGCCCCGCGCTCCCCGATCGCCCCGATCTCCAGCCACGGCACATCGAAATTGGCGCCATACTCGCCCCAGTACAGCCGGGGATGGGCGTTGAAGATCATCAGCCCGCTCATCAGCAACCCCGCCAGCACCGCGGCGTTCGCCCAGTGCCACAGCCGCGTCGCCAGCGCGTGGCGCCGCACCCAGGTGCCTGCCGGAACGGGGTCTTCCATCCCGCCAGCCTACGCCCGAACTCAGCGCGCGGCCAGCCCTCGCGGATCGTTGCCCAGCGGCAACCGGATCGAGTTCTGGATCATCGCCACCATCAGGTACTGCCCGACCAGCGCCGGCAGCTCGAGCAATTGCGCCTCGTTCCAGCTTGCCGACAGCGTTGCCCAGGTGGCGTCGGAAATCATCGTGTCGCCATGCAGCTCGTCCACCGCGCGCAGGATCGCGCGCTGGTGGTCGCTCCAGCCTTCCGCCTCCGGCCCGGCGATCACCCGCTCGACGTCGGCCTCGCTCCAGCCGCAGCCCTTGGCGATGGCGACGTGCTCGCTCCACTCGTACGGCGCCCCGGCCCGCCAGGCGACACGCAGGATCGCCAGCTCGCGCTCGGCCATCGGGATCGCGCCGCGAAAGAACGTGATCCCCGCCTCCATCTGGCGCTGGAACAGCCCCGGATGCTTGATCAGGATCGCAAAGTAGGGCGCCAGGCTATCCGGCGTGTCGATGCCCAGCGCCGCAAACACCTGCTCGCAGATCGCTTGGGCCTCGGGCGGGAAATCGGCGCGGGGCAGTTGCGCGATCCGTTCGGGGCCGCCGTTGACCTGCTGCTGCCGGGCCGCCGCGCCGTCCGCCGTCAGCACGCTCATCGATGGGTCAACCCCGGGTTGTGGTCGGCCAGCGTGATCCGCAGCGAATTCTGCACGAACGCGGTGGCGACGTACTGCCCGACCATCATCGGGAATTCGATCAACTGCTGCTCGTTCCAGCGCGCCGCCAGCGTCGCCCAGGTCGCGTCGGAAATCATCTGGTTGGCCAGCAGTTCCTCCACCGCGGTCAGGATCGCGCGCTCGTGATCGGTCCAGGCCGGCGCGCCCGGCCCGACGATCAGCGCCTCGATCTCGGCGTCGGTGATGCCATAGCGCTTGCCGATGTCGACATGCTCGCCCCACTCATACGGCGCGCGCAGCAGCCAGCCGATCCGCAGCACCGCCAGCTCGCGCTCGCGCGGCGGCAGCACGCCCTTGAAGATCGTCGTCCCCATCTGCATCTGCGCCCGGAACAGCGCCGGATGCCGAAGCGTCGTGCGCATGTAGCCTGGGATGACGGAATCCGATTCCTTGCCGGTGGAACTGCGAATGGTGCGGATGATCTCGCGCGCCTCGCCGTCGATTTCTTCCAGTTGCAGCTCGGCGATGCGCTGCGGCTTGCCGTTGATCTCCGCCTCGCGCGCCGCGATCGCCTCGGCCGAATAGTCCTGCGCATCCCTGATCAGCGACGCCGCCATGCCGTCCTCCCGTTCGAATTGAACGGTAGCATAGCGGGGGTCGAACGGGCCGCAAGCGTGGCGGCGATGTTACTTCGCCGCCAGCGCCTCGCGCGCCTTCGACCGCACGTACTGCCGGATCGCCTCGATCTGCGGCTTCCCGAAGAACGCGAAGCGCGGCATCCCCTTCTCGATCAGCGCCCCGTCATGGACCACCGTGTAGAACGCCGCGGCGTCGAGCGGGATCGGCGATTCACGCAAGTCCGGCGCTGGCCCGCCGGCGCCTATCGCGCCCTTGCCGTGGCAGGCGCCGCAAGCCATGAACATCGCCTTGCCCATCGCCACCTGCTTCGGATCGAGCACCTCGTCCGGATTGTCGAGCGCCGCCACCTTTAGCGTCGGCTGCGGCAGGTCGGCCGGCATCGCCGCCTTGCCGTCCAGCGCGAAGGTGAACAGCCGCCGCGGCATCGCATACTTCCAGCCGACGATCGCCGCGCCGCCCTGTGCCGCCACCGAGCCGCCATACCCCGCGAGGATCGAGACGTACTGCCGCCCGTCCACCGACCAGGTCGACGGCGCGGCGATGATCCCCATGCCCAGGTACCGCTTCCACAGCTCCTTGCCATCGCGCGCGTCGTACGCGTGGAACCAGCCATCGGCGGTCCCCTGGAACACGACGTTGCCGGCCGTCACCGCGGTACCACCATTGAACAGCGTCGCGTCCTCCACCTTCCACCGCACTTTCGCCGCGACCGGGTCGTAGGCGACCAGCGTGCCCTTGCCGTCGCCCGGCTCGACCTTGGCATCCCCGACGACAAGGCCGCCGACCTTCATCTCGTCGCCCGCCGGCTCGCCACGGAAGAACCGCGTGCCCTGCTGCATCGTCGGCACGTAGACCAGCCCGGTCGCCGGGCTGTAGGCCATCCGCATCCACGAGTGCGCGCCGCCGCTGAACGGATAGACGGTGAACGCCCCGGTCTGGTAGCGGATGTTCGGCCGCTCGACCGGCCGCCCGGTCTTCATGTCGATGCGATCGGCCCAGTTGATCTTGCTGATGGCGCCCGCCGACAGCGGCTTCCCGGTCACCCGGTCGATCACGTAGAAGAACCCGTTCTTCGGCGCCTGCATCAGCACCTTGCGCGCCTTCCCGCCGATCTTCAGCGTCGCCAGCACGATCTGCTGGGTCGCGTCATAGTCCCACGAGTCGCGCGGGTTGAGCTGGTAGTGCCAGATGTACTTGCCGGTGTTGACGTCGAGCGCGAGGATCGAGGCGGTGTAGAGGTTGTCCCCGCCCGATGCATCGCGCTTGTCGGGATCATAGTCGTAGGCGTTGGCGGTGCCGATGTAGACCCGGCCCAGTTCCTCGTCCCAGGTCATCGAATCCCACGGCCCGCCACCGCCGCCGTTCGGCCCGGTCATGCCCGTCTTCTTCCAGAACCCCGGCTCCCAGGTCTTCGCCGCGGCGACCAGCGCGGGGTTGTCCTTGTCGCCCTCCGGGTTCCCCGGCACGACATAGGTCTTCCACACCTGCCTGCCGGTGTTCACGTCATAGGCCGAGACATAGCCGCGCTGGCCGAAGTCCGCGCCGGCATTGCCGATGATCACCTTGTCGCCGATCACGCGCGGCGCCCCGGTCACCGTCTGCATGCCCTTGGGGTCGGTGCTCTCCGCCTCCCACAGCTTCGCCCCGGTCTTCGCGTCGAGCGCGAACACCCGCCCGTCGAGCGCGGCGGAGAACAGCTTGCCGTTGGCATAAACGACGCCGCGGTTGGCGCTGAAGCCGAAGTTCATCTTGAACGGGTTGTGCTCCCACACCTTCGGCTCGAACTTCCACTTGAGCTGGCCGGTGCGCGCGTCGACCGCATAGACCCCGGCGTAGGACCCGGTGAAATAGAGCGTCCCGTCGACCATGATCGGGCTCGATTGCAGCGTCGCCTCGCCCGGCAGGTCGAGGAACCAGGCCAGGCCCAGCCGCCCGGCATTGGCGGTATCGATCTGCGCCAGTCGCGAGAACCCGGTCTCGGCGCTGTCGCCATTGACGCCGTGCCACTCCTCGCCGCTGCCCACCGGCTTGAGCGGCGCCGCCCCCAGCAGCAACGCCGCCCCGGCCAGTAATCCCCCCATGCGCTTCAACTGAGTGCCCTTCACTTGCATTCCCCTGATTCTCAAACCCGCGTGCCGCTGATCTTCGACGAGCCGAACATGCCCATCTTGACCTTGCCGCTGATGCTGTCGCCCTCGACCACGAGGTCGTACTTGAGCGTGATCTTCATCGGCTTCTCGACCTTGAGGTCGAACTTCAGCCGGTTGCCCTCGACGCTGCCGGTGAAGCCCTGCGATCCTTCGGGGCTTTCCAGTTCGCCCGAAAGCGCGCTGCCGTCGGTGCGGAAATGCCCGGTCATCGCCTGGTCGCCCATCGGCGTCTTCATCGTCATCGCATAGCTGCCGTCGATGCGCGCCGCCGCCACCGGCGCCGCCGCGACCGGGGCAGGGGCCTCCTCGACCACGGCCGCCGCCGTTTCGCCATGCCCGCCGAGGTCACGCCCCTCGATCACGCCCAGCACCCGCGTCGGCGTCAGCGGCAGCGTGATCGTCTCGCCCAGCGTCCCGAACGGCGCCAGCGCATCGGCGATCGCGTTGACCAGCGTCGGCGGCCCGACGATCGCCCCGCCTTCGCCCACCCCGCGCATGCCGCCGGTGGTCTGGCTCGGCGTGTTGGCGTGCAGGTACTCGAAGTCCGGCACGTCGCTGATCGCCGGCATCAGGTAGTCCTTGAAGGTCGCCGCCAGCGGGTTGCCCTTCGCGTCGTAGGGCATGTCCTCCAGCAGCACCTGGCCGATCGCCTGCGCCAGCCCGCCGGCGATCTGCCCCTCGACGATGCCGGGGTTGATCACCGTCCCGCAATCCTCGGCCGAGCACCAGCGCAGGATCTTCACGAAGCCGGTGTCCGGGTTCACCTCGACCACGCAGGCATGGGCGGCGCTGGTCATCGTCATCGGCGGCGGCTGGTAGCGGAACTGCGATTCGAGCCCGCTGGCCATTCCCGGTGGCAGCCGGTGCGGCTCGCCATAGGCGATCTCGGCGATCTCGCGCAGCGATCGCGACATCTCCGGCGCCCCGTCGATGTGCACCATGCCGTCGACGATGCTGACCGCCTCGACGCTGGCGTTGGAGACATGCGCGGCGACGGTGCGCACCTTGTCGGCCAGGTTCTCCGCCGCGGTCCAGCACGCCCCGCCGGCGATCACCGCCTGCCGCGATCCCCCCGCGCCCGGGCTGAACGCGCCCAGCGCCGAATCGCCCTCGTAGATCGCCACGTCCTCGTATTTCACGCCCAGCCGGTCGGCGATCACCTGCGCCATCGTTGTCGCGGTGCCATGCCCCTGGCTGTGCGTGGACAGCGTCGCCACCACCTTGCCGGTCGGCTCGATGCGCACCTGCGCGGTCTCGCCGGTCATCGGCTGCATCGATCCGGCCGAGCCGGTCGGCTCGATATAGGCGGCAAAGCCGATGCCGAGATAGCGCCCCTGCTTGCGCGCCTCGGCCTGCTCCTTGCGGAACTTCGGCAGGTCGAGGTGCGCGACCAGCTTTTCGAGGCAGGCATCGGTGGTGATGTCGTCGACGGTGATCCCCAGCGTGCTGGTGAACGGCTGGTCGGCAGCGGTGACGAGGTTGCGCCGGCGAATCTCGATCACGTCGATGCCGATCTGCTTCGCCGCCTTTTCCAGCAGCACCTCGCGGATCAGCGATTCCATCGCCCAGGGCCCGCGATAGCCGCCCAGCCCCATCGTGTTGGTATACCAGCCGCGGGTGACGAAGCCGTAGGCCTTCAGCTTGTACGCCGGCCACATGAACATGTGCACGGCGATGTTGGCGTCCTCGCCCATCGGCCAGGCGCCGTTGTTGCTGTCGTATTCGGCGTAGGCGCCCAGCAGGTGGCCCTCGGCGTCGAACCCGGCGGTCAGCGTGATGTCCTGCTCGCGCGCGTGGCTCGACGCGGTCAGCGCCTCGAAACGGTCCTCGATCCACTTGAGCGGCCGCCCGAACTTCCGCGCCGCCACCACCGTCGCGATCTCCTCGCGCCAGGGGATGTTCTTCAGCCCGAAACCGCCGCCGACATCCTTGGCGATCACCCGCAGCTGCGCCGGCTCCATCCCCAGCGACATCGCCAGCACCCGCGCCGCGAGGTGCGGGCTCTGGCAGCCGAGGTGGATGGTCATTTCCCCCGCGCCGTCGGGAATCGCCAGGCAGGCCCGGTTCTCCATCGGCGATTGTGCGATCCGCTGGTGCGCGATCCGCTGCGAGACGACGTGCGCCGCCCCCTTCAGCATGTCCTTCAGCGCAAGAATCGAATCCTCGTCGCCCATCTCGGCGGCGATGTTGTCGTCGAAGCCCGGATGCACCGGCGGCCCGCGCTTCGCGTCCGCCAGCGTCACCAGCGGCGTTTCCTCCTCGATGACGATCTCGACCAGCGCCGCGCCGTCCTCGGCGATCGCGCGGCTCTCGGCGATCACCATCGCCACCGCCTCGCCGACGCAGGCCACCCGGCCATCGGCCAGCAGCGTCACCGGCGCGAGGATCGGCGTGAAGAAGTAGTTGAGGAAGTGGACCGGAACGTCGGCGAAATCGGCCTGGGTATAGACCGCCTGCACCCCCGGCAGGTCCAGCGCCGCGCTGGTGTCGATCGAGACGATGCGCCCGCGCGCCACCTGGCTGCGCGCGAAGGCGATGTGCAAGGCCCCCGCCACGCGCACGTCGTCGACGAACTGGCCGCGCCCGGTCAGCAGCCGCGCGTTCTCCTTGCGGGGCGTGCGTTCGCCCAGATAGCGCGTCGCGCCGACGCTCTGGCGGATGTTCATGCGTGCTCTCCGCCATGCGGGCCGGGCACTTCGCCCGCCAGTTGCCGGATCGCGCGGCGGATGCCCTGGTAGCCGGTGCAGCGGCAGATATGCCCGCTCATCGCCTTTTCCATGTCCTCGACCGTGGCCGCCGGGTTGTCGCGCGTCACCGCCGCCAGCGTGATCGCCACCCCCGGCGTGCAAAACCCGCACTGCAGCCCGAACTGTTCGTGCAGCGCCTGCTGCACCGGGTGCAGCGTGCCGTCCGGCGCGGCCAGCCCCTCGATCGTCGTGACCTCGCAACCATCCGCCTGCACCGCCAGCATCAGGCAGCTGCGCATGGCGACGCCGTCAACCATCACCGTGCAGGCGCCGCACACGCCGTGCTCGCAGGCCAGGTGCGTGCCGGTATAGCCCAGCGCCTCGCGCAGGAACTCGCCGAGGCCGGTGCGCGCGTCGGCCTCGGCCGAATGGCGCCGGCCATTGACCGTCATCGCGACGGTGGCCCTCGAAATCGTCTCGCTCATGCCGCCACTTTCAGGTTGAACGCCTCGCGCAAGGTCGCGGCGAGGATGCGCTTGCCCACCAGCCGCCGGTATTCGGCGCTGGCATGATGGTCGTCGAACGGCGCGCAGTCGGCCACGCCCGCCGCCGCCACGGCATCGACATCGAGCGACGAAAGCGCCGCGCCAGTCAGCAGCGCCTCGGCCTGCACCATGCGGATCGGCGTCGGCCCCATGCCGAAGAACGCCAGCCCCACGCGCGCAATCCGGTCGCCCGCAACCTCCGCCGCGCCGACCAGCCCGGTCAGCGCGAAATCGCCCGGCCGTTGCGCCACCTCGCGGAACAGCACCACGTGCCCGTCGGCCCAGTCGGGATAGACGATCCCGGTCACCAGCTCGTCGGGCTCCAGCACCGTCATGTACGGCCCGAGGTAGAAGTCCTTCGCCGCCACCGTCCGGGTGCCGCGCACAGAGGCGATCTCGATCATCGCCCCCAGCGCCACTGCGGTCGCCGGCATTTCCGCCGCCGGCTCGCCCAGCGCCACCGAGCCGCCGATCGTGCCGCGGTTGCGCGTCTGGTAATGGCCCACGTGGGACAGCGCCTTCACGAATGCGGGCAGGTGCCGGTTGAGCGTCGCGTCCCTCAGCGCCTCCGACTGCCGCGTCGCCGGGCCGACGCGGGTGCCGCCGTCGCCGCGCGACACGCCCTTCAGTCCGGCGATGCCGTTGATGTCGACGAGGATGAACGGCTGGCTCATCCGCAGGTTCAGCAGCGGCATCAGCGTCTGCCCGCCGGCGATCATCGTCGCGCCGCCGCCGGCCTCGGAAAGGATGCGGCACGCTTCCGCGACCGTCGCCGGCTTCGCATAATCGAACGGGGCGGGTTTCATCGCTGGCCTCCGCCACGCCGCCCGGCCTCGTATCCGGCCCCGGCGGCCACCACCACCAGCATCACCACCAGCGCGACGACGAAGCCGCCGAACCCGTTCAGCCCCAGCGTGAACCCGACGAGGATCGCCAGCACCAGCGCCGCCACCCAGCCCCACAGCGGGGCCGGGGCAGGGGCCGGCGCCAGGGAAGCCGCCATCGGCGCCCCCGCCATCGCCGCCGCCGTTCCGGCGGCTGCGGCGGCAGGCGCCTCGGCCGCAGCCGCGGCTCCGCCGCCCACCACCTCGCCGAACTTCGCGAAGAACTTCCCCGCGAGGTTCTTCGCGGTGGCATCGATGATCGGCCCGCCCAGCTGCGCCATGCGCCCGCCGACCTCGGCCTCGACGTCATAGGCGACGATCGTGCCGCCGCCCGGCGCGTCGCTCAGCCGCACTTTCGCGCCGCCCTTGGCGTTGCCGGCGATGCCGCCGTTGCCCTGCCCGGTGATCGTGCAGCCGTTCGGCGCGTCAATGTCCGACAACGTCACCACGCCCTTGAAGCGCGCGCCGATCGGCCCGATCCGGATCTCGGCCACCGCGTCCATGCGGTCACCGTCCTTCTCCAGGCTCTGGCAGCCGGGAATGCACTGCCGCAGCACCGCCGGATCGTTGAGCGCCTCCCAGACTTTCCCGCGCGGCGCGGCAATCGTCTGCTCGCCGGACATCTGCATCGCTCTCGCACTCCCTCTTGGCACCGGCGGATTTATGAGACGCCGCGTTTCGCTTCTTGCCGATAGCCGCGGCCATTCGCAAGTCAATCCTGCCCGATCCGCGCGCCGGGTCAAGGCTCTGCTTGACAGTTGTCCAGCAATTCGTGGATCAGGTCGCCGAAAGCCAGGCAAAACGTGCCACGAACGCCGCCGCCAGCACCAGCAGCAAGCCGTCGCGCCGCGTGATCCGGCCTCGCGCCAGCCGGATCGCGGCGTGCGCGGTCAAGCCGATCGCCAGCCCGTTGGCGATCGAGAAGGTCAGCGGAATGCCTGCCAGCGTCAGGAACGCAGGGATCGCGTCCTCGGCCTCGCTCCAGCGGATCTCGGCCAGCGGCGCCATCATCTGGGCGGCGACGAGGATCAGCGCCGGCGCGGTCGCCGCCACCGGGACCAGCCCGGCATAAGGCGCGGCCAGCATCGCCAGCAGGAACAGCAGCCCGGTCACCACCGCCGCCAGGCCGGTGCGGCCGCCCGCCTCGACCCCGGCCGCGCTCTCGACGTAGGAGCAGACCGTGCTCGTCCCCGCCGCCGCGCCGATCATCGCCCCCAGCGAATCCGCCACCAGCATCCGGTCGAGCCGGGGGATCGTGCCGTCCCCGGCCACCATCCCCGCCTGCCGCGTCACCGCCATCAGCGTGCCGAGGTTGTCGAACAGGCCGACGAACAGGAACACGAACAGCACTTCCACCATGCCCGCCCCGTGCCCCGCGGACATCCCGGCAAACACCCCGCCGAAGTCAAGCTTCAGCGCCGTCGCGCCCAGCGCCGCAAGATCGTAGGGCTGCGGCGCGAACCGGACCGTGCCCAGCAGCCAGGCCGCCGCCGTGGTGGCGACGATGCCGATCAGGATCGCCCCGCGCACCCGCCCGGCCTGCAGCGCCGCCACCAGCACCAGCCCGGCCAGCGCCAGCAGCGCCCCCGGGGCGTGCAGGTCGCCCAGCGCCACCCCGGTCGCCGGGCTGCTGACGATGATCCCGGCATTGCGCAGCCCGATCTCGCCGATGAACAGGCCGATCCCCGCCGCCACCGCCGCGAACAGGTGCGGCGGGATCGCCGCGACGATCATCTGGCGTATCCCCGCCAGCGTCAGCAGCAGGAACAGCGCGCCGGCCAGGAACACGCAGGCCAGCGCCACCGGCCAGGGCACGTGCATCCCCTGCACGACCGTGAACGCGAAGTAGGCGTTCAATCCCATCCCCGGCGCCATCGCCAGCGGCACGTCGGCGATCAGCCCCATCAGCACCGATGCCAGCGCCGCGGCCAGGCAGGTCGCCGCCGCCACCCCCGCCACCGGCATTCCCGCCTGCGAAAGGATCGCCGGATTGACGATTACGATGTACGCCATGGTCAGGAACGTCGTCGTTCCCGCCAGAATCTCGGTGCGCAGGTCGCTGCCGCGCGCTTCCAGCGCGAAATGCCGCGCGATCATGGCACCAAAACCCATCGATAATGCCTCCAAAACGATTCAGTCGGGCAGCGCCGCCACGAACCGCGTCACCACCGCCGCCGCGTTGCGCGCCGCCAGCAGCCCGAAAATCCGCGCCTGGTTCGGCCCGCCGTCACCCCCCGCCAGGTCCGAAAGCGACCGGAAAGCGATGAACGGCACCCGGTTGGCATACGCCACCTGCGCCGTCGCCGCGGTCTCCATGTCGAGCACCTGGGCATGGAACGTCGCGAACAGATAGGCGCGATACTCGGCATTGTCGGCGAACGCCGGCCCCGATATGCCGTTGCCGCCAACCACCACGCGCGGCTGGTGATCGAGGCACTGCGGCGCCGCGGCGGCGTCCCCGCGCGGCGGCGCGCACCGCGCCAGCGCGACATCGGCCACTGCCGTTTTCGCCAGCGCCAGCAGGCCGGGATCGGCGAAAAACCACTGGTGCGGCCGCGCCCGCTCGGCGGCGTTGCCCACCGTCACCGGTCGCGGAAACAGCATGCCGTAGTTGGGCAGCGGCTCCGGCCCGAGATTGCGCGCGGCCGGCTCGAAGCGGTCGCCCACCTTTCGCGCCAGCACGACTTCGAGATACTGGCTCCACCGCTCCGCCGCGACCACGTCACCCACCGCCAGCCCCGGATCGACGCCCCCTGCGATCCCCGAGAACACGATCCGCCGCACCCGGAACCGGTCGATCACCCATTGCGTCGTCATCGCCGCGTTGACCATGCTGACACCGGATTCGAGCAGCACCACCGGCTTGCCCGCCAGCCGTCCGGTGAGTACCTCGATGCCGTTGACGCGATAGGCCCGCCGCCGCGCGAGACCACCTTCCAGCGCCGCCCGCTCCGCCGCGAAAGCGGTCAGGATCACCGTGCGCGGCCGCGCGTCGAGGACCGTCGGCGCCGCGGCTGCGGGTAGCGGCGCCGACGCCAGCGCCATCGCCACCAGCCCGATCCTGACCAGCCGTCCCATCGTTTGCGCCCCCGCCGTTGCCCCGCTACCGTGCGGGCGCGGGCGGCGCCCTGTCAACGCCGCATGTGTCCGCTCAGTCGACGCCGGCCAGCCATTCGGCGATCATCGCCCGACCCGCCGCCACCGCGCCGGGGCCCAGTTCGGCATGGGCGCGGCGCATCGCGTCGGGACAGTTGCCGGCCTCGACGATCGCCTCGGGCCATTGCTCCACCCAGATGTCGAAGCGCGGGTCCAGGCCCATCTCGGCGTGGAACTGCAGCGCCAGCACGTTGCGCCCGCGCGCGAAGGCCTGGTGCTCGTAGACGTGGCTCGATGCCAGCAGCTGCACGTTGTCGGGCAGCGCGAAGGTATCGCCGTGCCAGTGCAGCACCGGCACGTCGACGACGTGGCGCAGCGGCCCGGAGCGGGCATGGTCGTGGACCCGCACCGCATGGAATCCGACTTCCTTGGCCGGGCCGGCGAAGACCTTGCCGCCCAGCGCCTCGGCGATCATCTGCGCTCCGAAGCAGACGCCCAGCGTCGGCCGGTCCGCCTCCAGCCGCAGCCGCAGGCGGCGCAACTGGCAGGCGATCCAGGGGTGCTGCTCCTGTTCGTAAACCGCCATCGGCCCGCCCATCATGATGACGAGGTCAGGCTCGCGCAGGTCCAGCGACGCGAACGCCGGATCGGCGACGTCGATGCGATCGATGTGATAACCCGCTGCCTCCACAGGCTCACGGTAACCCGCCACGCCCTCGACGGGGACGTGACGGATGATCAGCGCACGTTTCATCGTCTTCCAGCTTTAGGTTTCCGGCAGGAAATCGGCAACCGAGAGATAGCGCTCGCCGGTGTCGTAATTGAACCCCAGCACGCGGCTGCCGGCCGGCAGCCCGGCCAGCTTCTGCGCGATCGCGGCCAGCGTGGCGCCGCTGGAGATGCCCACGAGCAGCCCTTCCTCGCGCGCGGAACGGCGTGCCCATTCCTTGGCGTCGGCGGGATCGACCTGGATGACGCCGTCGATCGCCTGCGTGTGCAGGTTCGTCGGGACGAAGCCGGCGCCGATCCCCTGGATGGGATGCGGCGCCGGCTGCCCGCCCGAGATCACCGGGGAGAGCGTCGGCTCGACCGCGAACGCCTTGAGGCCGGGCCAGACCGGCTTCAGCGTCTCCGCGACGCCGGTGAGGTGGCCGCCGGTGCCGACGCCGGTAATGACGACGTCGATCGGCGCGTCCGCGAAGTCGGCGAGAATCTCCTGCGCGGTGGTGCGCGCATGCACGGCGATGTTGGCGGGGTTGTCGAACTGCTGCGGGATCCACGCCCCCGGCGTCTGCGCGGCGAGCTCCCGGGCGCGCTCGATCGCCCCCTTCATGCCCTTTTCGCGCGGGGTAAGGTCGAACGTCGCGCCATAGGCCAGCATCAGCCGGCGGCGCTCCAGGCTCATGCTCTCGGGCATCACCAGCACCAGCCGGTAGCCCTTGACCGCCGCCACCAGCGCCAGGCCGACGCCGGTGTTGCCGCTGGTCGGCTCGATGATGGTGGCGCCCGGCCTGAGCGTGCCGTCGGCCTCGGCCGCCTCGATCATGGCGAGGGCGATGCGATCCTTGATCGAGCCGCCGGGGTTGGCGCGCTCTGCCTTGACCCAGACCTCGTGGTCGGGGAACAGCCTGGCGAGGCGGATGTGCGGGGTGCCGCCGATGGTGGCGAGGATGCTGTCGGCCTTCATGTCTGTTCTCCGGCGCAAGGGCGGCGGTGGGGCGCACGCGCGATCAACTCTATCGATTGTGTAGAGTATGACGCACGGCCGCGCCAGTCCCGACCCGGCAACGGTTGTTTTCAGGGCGCAAAGCCGGGCTTTCGGATCACGGCCGTGGCGGTCCCTTGCGGGGCGGGGAAATCGGATTATCTGCAGGGGCAGCATGAAACCCACCGATCTTACCGAACTCAAGGCCAACGCGGCGCACATGGCATCCCGGCTCAAGGTCATGAGCCATCCCGAGCGGCTGCTGATGCTGTGCCGGATGGACGAAGGCGAAGTCTCGGTGAACGAGCTGGTCGCACTGACCGGGCTGTCGCAAAGCTCGGTGTCGCAGCA
The DNA here is from genome assembly GCA_028868535.1 of Sphingomonadales bacterium. Lineage (GTDB taxonomy): Bacteria > Pseudomonadota > Alphaproteobacteria > Sphingomonadales > Sphingomonadaceae > Novosphingobium. The sequence continues at coordinate 25,161 of JAGWUH010000026.1, forward strand.
CCTCGCGATGCTGCGCGAGGAAGGCGTGGTCGCCACCCGGGGCGAGGCGCAGATCCGGTGGTACCGCCTCTGCGATCCGATCGTGCGCGATATCATCCGCGCCCTGTGCGTGATCTGCGAGGCGCAGAAGACGGCGGGCTGAGGCGTCGTGCGGGGGTGGGGATTACGTATGCACGTCGCGCTGCTTACGTATTCCCGGCCGCGGGCGGCTTGCCATGGCCGCGACGTGTGCGACCAACGGCGCCATGACCGCCTTTTCCTCCGCCGATCATCCGCACCGCCGTCGCAACCTGCTCAACGGACGCTGGGTGCTGGTGTCCCCGCACCGCGCCCGCCGTCCGTGGCAGGGTGATCGCGGCGTCCCCGGCGACGCGTCCGGACCCGGCCATGACCCGGACTGCTACCTGTGCCCCGGCAACCTGCGCGCCAACGGGGAGCGCAACCCGGCCTATGCCGGGGCCTTCGCCTTCGCCAACGACTTCCCCGCGCTGCTCGTCGATACGCCGGCGCCGGCGGCGGCCGATCCCCTGTTCCCCGTCGCTCCGGCGCGGGGCGAGGCGCGGGTGATCTGCTATTCGCCCGACCATTCGCAGACCATGGCGGAAATGCCGGTGCCGGCGATCCGGGCGCTGGTCGATTGCTGGGCGGCGGAATCGGCCGCGCTCGGTGCGCGCTGGGCCAACGTCCAGTTGTTCGAGAACAAGGGGGCGATGATGGGCTGCTCGAGCCCGCACCCGCATGGCCAGATCTGGGCCAGCGACTTCGTTCCCGGCGAGGTCGTCGACGAGGATCGCGAGCAGGCGGCATGGCGGGCGGCGCACGGCCAGGTGCTGCTCGACCAGGTCGCCGCGCGCGAGGCGGACCTTGGCGAGCGCGTCGTCGCCGCCGGCGCGCACTGGCTGGCGATCGTGCCGTGGTGGGCGGTCTGGCCGTTCGAGACGCTGCTGATCGCGCGCGATCCGGTTGGACGGATCGAGGAGCTGGGCGAGGGGGCGCGGGACGGGCTGGCGGACATCCTGCGGCGGCTGACCGGGGCCTACGATGCGCTGTTCGCCACCAGCTTTCCCTATTCGATGGGCTGGCACCAGCGCCCCGCGGACAGCGCGGACCCGGCGGCCTGGCGGCTTCATGCCCATTTCAACCCGCCGTTGCTGCGTTCGGCGACGGTGCGCAAGTTCATGGTGGGGTTCGAGATGTTCGGCGAGAGCCAGCGCGACCTGACCCCGGAGAGCGCGGCGGCACGCCTGCGGGAGGCGCTGTAGCCATGCTGCAGGAACGCCTTTGCGCGGGGTTTGCGGCGCGTTTCGGGGACGTTCCGGCGCTGGTGGCACGCGCGCCGGGGCGGGTGAACCTGATCGGCGAGCATACCGACTACAACGACGGCTTCGCCCTGCCGGTGGCGATCCCGCTGGAAACCCGCGTCGCGTTCCGCCCCGGCGGTGACCGGATGCTGGTCTGTGCGCTCGATTTCGGCGAGGACGACGCGTTCGACCCGGCGGCGGTGGCACCGGCCCCGGGGTGGCGGGCCTACGTGCGCGGGGTGGTCGATCAACTGGGCCGCGCCGGGGTGCGGGTGCCGGGCGGCGCGCTGGCGATCGCCGGCGACATCGACCGCGGCACCGGGCTGTCGTCATCGGCCTCGCTCGAAGTCGCGCTGGCGACGGTGCTGCTGGCGGCGGCGGGTGAGCGCTGGGACCCGCTGCGGGTGGCGCTGCTGGCGCAGCGGGCGGAATGCGACTTCGTCGGCGTGCGCTGCGGCAACCTCGACCAGATCGCCTCGGCCGCGACCGCCGCCGGCCATGCGCTGCTGATCGACTGCCGCTCGCTCGACCTGCGGCAGATCGCGATGCCGGCCGACGTCGCCGTGCTGATCGTGCAATCGGGGGTGGTACGCGGTCTGCTCGACGGCGAATACAACCTGCGCCGCCAGCAGTGCGAGCGCGCCGCGCGCGAACTGGGGGTGGCGGCGCTGCGCGATGCCGACGCGGCGCTGCTGGCGGCGGCGCAGGGCCGGCTCGACCCGGTCGACCACCGCCGTGCCCGCCACGTCATCGGCGACAGCCGGCGCACGCTGGCGGCGGCGGCGGCGCTCGCCGCGGGCGATCTCGTCGCGACCGGCCGGCTGATGCGCGAGAGCCATGTCTCGCAGGCGGAGGACTTCGGCATCACCGTGCCGCACACCGACCGCCTGGCGGCGCTGCTCAACGCCGCGATCGGCGAGGCGGGCGGCGCGCGGCAGACCGGCGGCGGCTTCGGCGGTGCGGTCGTCGCGCTTTTGCCGCGGCATCGGCTGGCCGATGTCCAGGCGGCGGTGCTGAGCGACTATCGCACCCCTGCCGGCGAACCGCCCGAGATCACCGTTGCCTACCCGGCGGCGGGTGCCTCGCTGATCCGGTAGACCCGCGCCGCGGTGCCGCGGAACAGCGCGTCCTGCTCGTCCTCCGAAAGCGCCGCGGCGAGCCGCTTGAACGCATTCCAGGTGGCGCCGTAGGTGGCGGCGGCCCGGTCCGGCGGGAAGTTGCTCTCGAACATCGCCCGCGCCGGGGTGAAGATGTCGATGCAGGTTTCGACCAGCGGACGCCACCGCTCCGCCAGTTGCGCCGAGGACGCCGGGCCACTGCGGGGGGCGAGGGGGCCGGTTACGTCCATGCCGAGGCCGCCGATCTTGACGTGGACGTTCGGGCGCCGGGCGACCTCGCGCAGGCGGCCGGCCCACAGCGCCAGCCGCGCGCCGGGATCGGCCGGCCCGGCGGGATCGGGTGTCGCGCAGTGATCGACCACGATCGCCATGTCGGGCAGCCTGTCCGCGAGCGCCGCGACCAGGGCAAGCTGGCTGTCGAGGCACCACACGTCGAGGCTGAGGTCGCGCGCCGCCAGTTCCGCCGCGCCGGCACGGAACGCGGTGCTGGCGACAAGCTCCCGCAGCGCCGGATCGCAGGGAAAGCCGAACAGCCCGCCTTCGCTGAACGCGGTGTTGGTCCGTACCCCGCGAAAGCGCTCGCCGGCGACCCGCTGGTGCGCCTCGATCACCGCCGCCGCGTTCGCCGAGGTGAGGTCGATCGCGCCGACGATGCGGTGCGCGAGCCGGCACGGGCCATAGGCGCCGCTTGCCGCCATCGCCGCGAGGCCGGTGGCGAATTCCGTCTCGCCGAGCGGGCGCAGCTCCGGCGGGCCGTCCGGCCGGTACATCTGGCCGCATTCGACATAGACGCTGCAGGCGACCGCCTGGCCGCTGGCGGCGATCTCGGCGCGGGCCTCGTCGAACAGGAAGCGCTGCGGTTGCTGGCCCGAATGCGCGAAGATCTCCCAATGGTGCAGGTGCGGATCGATGATCGTTCGCCCCGGGTCGAGCGGCGGCTCCTCGGCGATCATCAGAAGCGCTGGCCGCCGTCGAGGCGGATCGTCGTCGCGTTCAGGAAGTCGTTCTCGACGATCTGCTGCGCCAGCATCGCGTATTCGTCGGGATCGCCCATGCGCTTGGGGTTGAGCACCAGCGGGCCGAACGTCTCCTGCGCCTTGTCGTTGCCCATCGCACCATAGGCGAAGGTCAGGAACGTGCCCGGGGCGATCGCCATCGAGCGGATGCCGAGCGGCGCCAGGTCGCGCGCCAGGTTCAGCGCCATCGCGATGATGCCGCCCTTCGCCGCGCCATAGGGCACCTGCCCGGGCTGGCCCTCGAAACCGGCGATCGACGCGGTGTTGATGATCACCCCGCGCTGGTTCGACGCCAGCGGCTCGTTCGCCGCCATCGCCTGCGCGGCGACGGCGCTGACCGTGTAGGCGCTGACCAGGAAGACGTTGATCATGTGCGCGAAGTGCGCGGTGGAGACGCGGCCGCCATCACGGCCGACGGTACGGCCGCCCTTGTCCGGCGGCGGCGGCCCGCCATGCGCGATCACCACCGCGCGCAGCGGCGCCAGCGCCGTCGCGGTGGCGACGGCACGCTCGATCGAGGCTTCGTCCCTGATGTCGGTACGGACGTAGGTCGCGCCGTTGCCGAGCTCCGCCGCCAGCGCCTGCCCGCGCTCGTCGGCCACGTCTGCCAGCACCACCTTGGCGCCGAGCGCCGCCAGCCGCCGCGCGGTGGCGCCGCCGAAGCCGCCGGCGCCACCGGTGATCAGCACCGAGCCTTGCGAAACATCCATGCCTCGTGTCCTTCCGTCGTTCGCGCCCTCTCCGGCGTTTCGCTGCTTTTCCGGCTTCGGGCGACGCTTGGCAAGTCGCCCCGTTCTGCTGAACACAAGTTCAGTTTCCCGGTTGACAGGCCGCGGCCGATCCAACAGGGAATCGCCAGACATCGTGGGAGAATCGCCGTGGCCAAGACCCTTTCCGGAAAGATCGCACTCGTTACCGGCGCCTCGTCGGGCATTGGCGAGGCGACCGCGCTGGCCCTGGCCGAAGCCGGCGCCACCGTCGCGGTCAGCGCCCGCCGCGCCGACCGCCTCGCCGGGCTGGTGCAAAAGATCGAGGCCGCTGGCGGCAAGGCGCTGGCGTTGGCCGGCGACATGGCGGTGGAGGCGGATGCGATCAAGGCGGTGGAGGATACCGTCGCCGCATTCGGCCGCATCGACATCCTGATCAACTCGGCCGGGATCATGCAGGCCGGCGGAATAGAGGGCGCCGATCTCGCGCTCTATCGCAAGGTGATCGACGTCAACCTGATGGGGACGATCTACACCTGCCAGGCGGCGATCCCGCACATGCTGAAGCACGGGGTGGGCGACATCATCACCATCTCTTCGTTGGCCGGCCGCAAGGGCGGGCCGCAGACCAACGCCTATTCGGCCAGCAAGCACGCGGTCAATTCCGCCACCGATGCGATGCGGCAGGAACTGGGCAACCGCAACATCCGCGTCTCGATCCTGATGCCCGGCGCCACCCGCACCGAAGTCGGCGACAGCATCGTCGATCCCAACTGGCGGGCGGCGATCCAGGCGCATGTCGCCAAGGACGGCGCGGTCGAGCCGAGCGAGATTGCCGATACGCTGGTGTTCATGCTGTCGATGCCGCGACACGTGAACATTTCGGAGATCTCGGTGCGCCCGACGATCGATACCACGGCCTGAACGTCGGCCGTCGCCCATAGAAAAGAGGCCCGGCTGTCGCCAGCCGGGCCATGAAAGTCTTGGGAGAGGATGCCTGAAAGGCCCCTCTCTTCTGGCGGCGGGCGGTTTTTGCTGCAAGTGCGAAATGAGCGCTTGGTGTTGCATTTCATGCAACTGCCAGTTCCCCGCCCTGCAACCGGAAATGGCACCCCGACAGGCGCATTGATGCCAAAATGCCGCACTTGGTACCAAAAATGCCCAGCATTCCCGCCCCCTCGCTTCGCCGTGCTTGACCGCGTCGGGGCCGCATCTAGTCTTTGCCCAAAGGAGAGGATCAGCAGTGCGACCGGACGCCGGTGTTGCGCGCTGCGCTGCCCTCTTCCGCACGAAATTGCCGGCCAAGGCGCATCGATCGCGGCATGCCGCAAGGGAGGGAACGACACATGAGCTTCACGAACACCAGCCTGCGCAACCTGCGCCGGGGCGTCGCCCACGCGGGCATCGCCGCGACCCTGCTGGCCGCCGCGCCCGCGCTGGCGGCCCCGGCCGCCGAGCCGCAGGCGAACAGCGGCCAGCTCGACGAGATCGTCGTCACCGCGCAGCACCGCGAGGAGAACCTCCGCGCCGTGCCGATCGCGGTTACCGCGGTCACCGCCGATACGCTGAAGAACGCCGGTGTCTCCAACACCACCGAGCTGGTCCAGGCGGTGCCAACCGTGAACTTCACGCGGTCGGGGCCGAGCGGCATTTTCGTAATCCGCGGCGTCGCCACGCCCAATGGCTCGGTCGGCGAGGAAGGCTCGACCGCCGTCTACGTCGACGACGTCTACATGCCTGACCTGTCCTCGACCATCAACAAGTTCAACAACATCCAGCGCATCGAGGTGCTCAACGGCCCGCAGGGCACGCTGTTCGGGCGCAATGCCACCGGCGGCCTGATCCGCATCATCACCCGCGATCCGGGCGACAAGGTCGTGTTCAACGGCCAGATGGGTTATGGCAACTACCAGACGTTCGACGGACAGCTCTACGCGTCGACCCCGCTGGGCGAAAAGGCCGGCATCGACATCGCCTTCACCGGCCATGACCAGGGCAAGGGCTTCGGCTACGACGCGACGCTCGGCAAGGACGTGCGCCAGGACAAGTACTGGGGCGTGCGCTCGAAGCTGGTGCTGCGTCCGAGCGACCGCATCAAGCTGACCGTGACCGGCGATTACTACAAGACCGACGACACCACCTCGATCTACATCTTCCCGATCAACTTCAGTGCCGTCACCGGCCTGTCCACCGGCCCGATCTCGAGCCAGGACTCGCCGGCCGGCTTCCCTGGCGGCACCCACATCAAGTCCTGGGGCGTCAGCGGCAAGGCCGAGATCGACCTCGATTTCGCGGACCTCACCGCCGTGTCCGCCTATCGCAAGACGCTGAACACCAGCGCCTTCGACGTCGATGGCCAGGCCCCCGACCTGTTCCACCTCACCTACGATTCGGGCTCGCGCAGCTTCCAGCAGGAATTGCGCCTGTCGTCGAAGACCTCCGACCCGCTGTCCTGGCAGATCGGCGCGTTCTACCTCCACGCCACCGCCTTCACCGACCAGTACCAGGCGGGCGCGGCGCTGCGCGGCGCGGTGCTGCACATCGTCTCGCGCGGGGTCACCGATTCGATCTCGGGCTTCGGCGAGCTGACCTATGCGCTGACGCCCAGCACGCACCTCACCGGCGGCATCCGCTACACCAGCGACAAGCGCAAGCTGCCGGTCGGCTACATCGACACGACGCTCGGGCTGGGTGGAACCCTGCTTTCCCATGCGACGAGCTCGGTGACCGAGAAGACCTACGGCGAGACCACCTTCCGCGTGGCGTTGCGCCAGGACCTGACCGACACGGTCAACGTCTACGCCTCGGTCAACCGCGGCTTCAAGTCGGGCGAGTTCAACCTGCAGACTCCGACCAACGCCAACCCGCCGGTCGATCCCGAAACGATCATGGCCTACGAAGCCGGGCTCAAGGGCGATTTCCTCGATCGTCGCCTGCGCGTCAGCCTGGCCGGCTATCATTACAACATCGACAACTACCAGATCCGCTCCTCGCCCAACGGCACCTCGGTGCTGGCGAACGCGGCCAAGGTGAAGATCGACGGCTTCGACATGAACGCCGAGGCCGCGGTGACCAGCCAGTTCCACGTCACCCTCGGCGCAGCCTGGCTCAATGCGCGCTACAGCTCGTTCCCGGCCGCAACCCCGACCGCGTTCATGCCGGCCAACCCGGCAACCCCGGGCAAGGCCGATGCCACCGGCAAGCAGACCGCGCTGGCGCCGCACTTCACGCTCAACCTCGGCGCCACGTACACCCTGCCGCTCGGCGAAGCCCGTGAGCTGCGCCTGTCGGCCAACATGACGCACAAGAGCAGCTACGTGTTCGAACCGGACAACCTGCTGCGCCAGCCCGCCTACACCGTCGCCAGCGCGTCGATCGAGTACAAGCTCAACGAGCACATCTCGATCGAAGGCTACATGCGCAACATCGGCAACAAGAACTACAACGTGCAGATGGTCACCGCGGTCGGGCAGGCGGCCCTTGCCGCGGAGCCGCGCACCTACGGCCTCAACTTCAAGTGGGACTACTGACGGCGCAGCCACCCCGGGCGGATTTCCGCCCGGGGGAGCGGGCCCGGCGGGCGCGATCCGGCTAACCCGTTCGTCGCGCGCCGGGGCGATGGCGCCTCGGCGGAATGCGCGCGCGGTTGACATTTTTCGACAGCCCGGCGCTTGTGCGAAGACGGCCTTCGCGGGCCGGACCGTCACCGCCGGAGCAGGAGCCATGGCCAGCCGGGCCGCTGTCGACGCACTGTCACCGGGTCTCGACGCGCAGGAATTCGACCTGATCCATGCCGCGGTGCTGCGCGGCTTTCCCGAGCTGGTCCGCCGACTCGGCGGCAATCCCGAGCCCTTGCTGGCGCGCCACGGCCTCCGCGTCGACGCGTGCGAGCGCGGCAAGTCCGTCACCTGCCGCCAATGGATCTCGGTCATGGAAGCTGCCGCGCGCGCGCTCGGCCGCGCCGACTTCGGGCTGCTGCTGGCCGGGCAGCAGGGCGGGGCGGGGGTCTATGGCCCGCTTGGCGCGGTGATGCGCCATGCGCGCACCTTCGGCGATGCGCTGCGCTATGTCGTCGCGCACAACCCCGCGCACAGCCTGGCGGTGCGGGTGTGGATGGGCGAGACCGCCTCGCGCGATCACGTTTTCGTCGGCCACGACCTGCTGGTCGAGGGCGTGCCGGCGCGGGCACAGGCGGTGGAGCAGATCCTGCTCAGCGGCCACTTCGGCGCGCGCTACCTGACGGCGGACAAGGCCGGGGTACGGCGCGTCCATTTTCGCCATCGCGCGCTGTCGCCGGCGTCGGTCTATCGCCGGCATTTCGGCTGCGAGGTGCGCTTCTGCCAGACGGAGGACGGCGTCGCCTTCGACGCGGCTGTGCTGGAAGCGCCGGTGGTCGACGCCGACGCCGAGGCCTTCCGCCATTTCGCGGACGAGATCGACCGCCGTTTCGGCCGGCAGCGCGCGCCGTTCCATGCCCGGGTGCGGGGCATCGTCATGCAGTTGCTGTGGACCGGCCAGTGCCGCAACGACGATGTCGCCGCGATGCTGGGTCTCCACCCGCGCACGCTGCTGCGCCGGCTGCGGGAGGAGGCGACCAGCTTCCAGCGGATCAAGGACGAGGTGCGGCTCGACCTGATGGTCTACTACCTGCGCCATTCGGACCTCGCGCTCAGCAGGATCTCGGAAATGCTGGGCTTCACCGAACAGTCGGTGATGTCGCGGTTCGCCCGGGCGCGCGCCGGTGCGTCGCCCAGCGAACTGCGCGCGGGGCGCCGCGGCACGGTGCCGCTCGCGGGCTGACCGTCAGGCGCAGCCGTCCAGCGGCACGGCGCGCCGCACCGTCCTGGATCGCCGGCATCGCTCCCTTATGGGCCTGTCAAAGCCGTTGATGCGCATGGCAAGAAGTTTGCAAGACCCCAACTTTGGTACAGCTTCCCATGCCCCGGGAAATGCGCTTGAGAGGAACCCGTGGCCTGCCCAACCACGCCAGCAGGAAGGTCAACCCGGTGTCGCCGCGCAAGATTTCGCGTCCTCTCCCGCCCGAAGGCGCCGGCTCGCGCGAAGCCATCCTGCTGGCCGCGCTCGAGGCGTTCGCCCGCGATGGCTACGATGGCGCCTCGATGCCGCGCATCGCCCGCATCGCCAACGTCGCGCCGCCGCTGATCCATTACTACTTCGGCTCGAAGGAGAAGCTGTGGCGCGAGACCGTCGGCCGCTCGCTCGGCGAGCTGCGACGCGAAGCGGACGCGATCAACGCGGCCACGCGCGGGCTGGCGCCGCTCGACCGGTTGCGCGCGCTGCTCCAGGCCTATTGCCGCTTCGCCGCGCGCTGGCCCGACCACTTCTTCATGATCATCGCCGAGGCACGATCGGACAGCGCCCGCTTCGCCTGGGTCCAGGAGAACTTCACCGAGTCGCTGTTCGACGACATCGTCCAGCTGCTGAAGGATGCATCCATCGCGGGCGCGATCCGCGAAGTGCAGCCGGAACGGGTGGCGATCACCCTGATTGCCGGCATTCTGCTCAATTTCACTGTCATTCCGGCGCGCCGCTCCGGGGAAACCACGGAAGAAGCGGCAAATTCCTATGCGGGGCAGTTGTTCGAGATGCTGTTGCACGGAATCGCGGCGAACTGATTGACTTACCTGTCAGTCGCACCTTAGTCTCCCTTCGGCCGGCAGGGCTGCCGATCGTCCGGAAGTGACGAAGGCGTCCTGCCATCATGAGGGAGGACTGCCATGAATCACGTCACCACCAGGGTTTCGCGTTGCGCCGTTGCGGCCGTGCTCGCGCTCGGCATTGCCGCGCCGGTGCAGGCCCAGTCGACCACCGAAGCCCCCGCGGACATCATCGTCACCGCCCGCCGCGTCGAGGAACGCCTGCAGGACGTGCCGATCTCGATCTCGGTGCTCAGCCAGTCGCAGCTTTCCGCGCACAACATCGTCAGCGCCGGCGATCTCGCCCGCACCACGCCCTCGCTCCAGGTCAACACCGGCTTCGGCAACGAGAACACCACCTTCTCGCTGCGCGGCTTCTCGCAGGACATCAGCTCGGCGCCGACCGTCGGCACCTATTTCGCCGACGTCGTCGCCCCGCGCGGCGGCAGCTTCTCGACGCCGGCCGGTGAAGGCGCCGGCCCGGGCGCCTTCTTCGACCTGCAGAACGTCCAGGTGCTGAAAGGCCCGCAGGGCACGCTGCAGGGGCGCAACACCACCGGCGGGGCGGTCATGCTGGTGCCGGCCAAGCCGACCCGCAAGCTCGAGGGCTACATCGAGGGCACGGTCGGCAACTTCGACGCCTACGGCGTGCAGGCCGTGCTCAACGTGCCGTTCAGCGACGCGGTCCGCGTCCGCCTCGGCATCGACAAGCAGAAGCGCGACGGCTACCTGATCAACGGCAGCGGCATCGGACCGAAGGACTTCAACAACCTCAACTACACCGCGCTGCGCGCCAGCGTCGTCGTCGATCTCGCGCCCAACATCGAGAACTACACGATCGGCACCTACACCAATTCGCACACGCATGGCTCGGTGCAGAAGGTGTTCGCCGCCGGTGTCGGCCAGCTCCAGGCCTTCGCGCTCGACCAGTTGCAGCGCCAGGCCGGCCTCGGCTTCTACGGCGTGCTGACCGACATGCCCGATTCGTCGACCAGGACCCGCCAGTGGCAGGTGATCAACACCACCAAGTGGCTGGCCAGCGACAACCTGACGATCAAGAACATCATCAGCTACGGCGAGTATCGCCAGCAGCTCCGCCAGCCCCAGTTCGCGACCAACTTCCGCGTCACCCCGGCGGCGATGTACGGCTACCTCGGCTACTTCAACGCGATCGCCAACCATTCGGTGCTGCCCGGCGCCGCGGCATCGCCGCAGACGCCGCCGTTCGCCGCGGCGATCATCAATGCCCAGCTCGGCCTCGGCGGCATTCCCGATCCGTCGACCTGGACCAACGGCAACCTCGCCGCGACGATCAACGGCCTGAACGGCGCGCTGTTCAACTATGCCCAGATCAACCCCAACCCGGGGCACGAGTTCTCCGCCGCCAAGACCTTCACCGAGGAACTGCAGTTCCAGGGCAACTTCCTCGACGGCAAGCTGAACTGGCAGGCGGGCTTCTACTTCGAGAAGTCCTCGCCGATCGGCGTCGCCGGCGCGCAGACCACGGTCCAGGCGAACTGCCCGAACATCAACTCGTCCTCGCCGAGCTGCGTCGCCCCGCTGGCGATCGCGCTGAACTCCTACTTCGCCAATGCCGGCGCCAACCTGACGACGGTGCCCTTCGCCGGGCTGGTGATCCCCAGCGTGCTGGCGGCATCGCTGCCGCTGTCGGGCGGCTACAACCCCAGCCTCTACACCAACGCGACGCAGGACACCGCGCTCTACACCCAGGCGACCTACAAGCTGACCCCGCAGATCAGCCTGACGGCCGGCTTCCGCTATACCTGGGACAAGCAGACCACGACCGACGATCCGCGCTTCGTCGGCTACACCGCCAACCTCGCCGGCGCGCCGATCCTGACGACGTTCTGCGCCAACACCGCGCTGCCGATGCCGGCCGGCGGCTGCTATGCGGTCAACTCGAACAAGTCGAGCCGGCCGACCTGGCTGATCGGCCTCGACTGGAAGCCGATGGAGGACGTGCTGGTCTATGCCAAGTACGCCCGCGGCTACCGCGCCGGCGGCGTCAAGCCGGACGTCATCCAGACCATCACCAGCACCGTCACCGGCGTCACCACGCGGATCGATTCGTGGAAGCCGGAAAAGGTCGACGCCTTCGAGATCGGCCTGAAGTCGAGCTTCCACGGCGCGATCAGCGGCATCTTCAACCTCGCCGCGTTCTACAACAACTTCAGCGACCAGCAGGTGATGCTGGGCATCTCGGCGGTGGCGGCGCCGGTCCCGGGCCAGAGCTCGATCCTCAACGCCGGCAAGTCGCGGATCTACGGCCTCGAGGCCAGCACCAGCCTCAACCTGTTCAAGGGCTTCGTGCTCAACTTTGACTACACCTACCTCAACACCAAGGTTAAGTCGGTCGGCATCCAGCCCGGCCTCTACGTCGGCACCGGCAATGCGCTGGTGTTCGCGCAGCCGGGCGCGGTCGCGGGGATGCCGCTGTCGTTCTCGCCGAAGAACAAGTTCTCGGTCAACGCCAACTACACGCTGATCAATGCGCCGACGCTCGGCGCGATCTCGGTCGGCGCGACCTTCACGCACACCGACAGCCAGTACAGCAACTTCAACGACATCGGCGCCTCGTCGACGGTCCTGGCGCCCAACGGGGTGCTTACCCCGACGACGTCGAACCTCGGCATCATCCAGGCGACGAACCTGCTCGACTTCAACGCCGGGTGGACCAACGTCGGCGGCGCGCCGGTCGACCTGTCGTTCTTCATGACCAACGTCACCGGCCAGAAGTACTACACGCAGGTTCCCGGCCTGCTCGGCCTGGGCGTCGAGGTCGCGTCGGTCGGCGCACCGCGCCTGTTCGGCTTCCGCGCCAAGATCCACTTCTGATGATGTACCGCGACGGCCCGGTCCCCCGCGGGGGCCGGGCCGTCGTCGTTTCCGGGTCAGGCCGGCATCACGGGCGGATCAGGCGGGAACCGCCTCCGCCCCGGGCTTCGCCCAGATGTCGTGGATCACCGAATCGAAGTTGCCGCCCAGCCAGTGCTGCGCCGTGGCCAGCTCCGCCGCCGGGCGCCCGGCGATGTAGCCGTCGATCAGCCGTTGGTAATTGCTGATCAGCCCCTCGACCTCGGCCGCCAGCCGCATGTACTCGAAGCCGCGCGCGTGCAGGCCGCGCTGCTGGATCGGGATGTTCGAATAGTCCTGCCGCGGGATCGGCGGAAACTCGGCGCTGTCGTACGGCAGCACCACCGGTTCCATCACCGGCTCCGGCTCCTCGCCCTCGGGGAACATGGTCAGCGACCAGATCTCGAACAGGCAGCTCTCCGGCCCCAGCGGCCGCACGCGATAGGCGGACATGCTGGTGAAGATCGGCAGCAGGAAGACGTGCGGGAACAGGAACTCCACCGCGCGGATCGGCGCGCTCTGCGCGACCTCGAGCAGGTCCGGCACCGGCTCGCCCGCCGCGCGCAACCGCTCGGTGATCGCCGCCATGACCTTGCCGTAGAACATCGGCACCGCCACGTTCGGATCGTCGGGCAGCGGGGTGTCGCGCAGGCTCTCCATGATCGCCAGTTCCTTGGCGTGGATCATCCCGGCCATGCCCTCGTTCAGCACGCGCATGTGCTCGATCTGCCCGTCGATGGCCTCGCGCGTGGTCGTGCCGGGCAGCGCCGCCTTGCGCAGGTTGTCCTCGGTGGTGCCGGCGCCGCTGGCGTCGCGCGGGCCGTACATGTCGGCATAGAGCCCGTGCAGCACCTCGTGCAGCTGCGGGTGGGTGGTGCGCACGTGGTAGCCTTCCATGAAGGCCTCCATCGCCGTCTTCCAGTTGGCCGGCAGCACCGTCGCATAGTGCCACTCGGCCCGCAGGCGATCGACGTTGTGCGCCTCCAGCCGCTGCGCCACCGGGCCGAGCGACTCGCGCACCGAGGGCGCGTCGTCGTCATGGTTGATCCAGACGAAGCCGCCCCAGACCTCGCTGCGGCATTCGACCAGCTTCAGCTCCTCCGGGTCGAGCTGGTCCCCCGCGAACATGTGCTCGCCATAGACCCAGGTGTTCTCGCCGTGCATGTTCCAGCGCCAGCCGTGGAACGGGCAGATGAAGCCCTGCGACGCACAGTTGCCGAAGGCCGGCTTGCCGCATTCGGCGCCGATGCCCCCGGCCAGCGGCACGCCGCGATGGCGGCAGGCGTTGTGGTAGGCGCGGATGCCCTTGCCGGTGTTCACCACCAGCACCGACCGGCCCAGGTTGCTGTACTCGATCCAGTCGCCGGTCTCGGCAACCAGCTCCGCCCGGCAGGCCATCTGCCAGACATGGCCCCAGACGTGCTCCTCCTCGAGCTTGAAGAACGCCTCGTCGTAATAGCGCGGCGCCGGGATGCGGTCTGGCCGCGTCACCGCGAACGGCACCGCGCGCAGTTCGTTGTCCGGACTGGCCTGCATCGTCTTCCCCTTCGTCCTGCCTGAATCGCGTCATGGCGCGCGACCTGTGCCGGCAGACTGTCGCGCCGCCGCCTCGCTGGCAAGCGGACGGTTGCAGCGGTGCGATATCATCGCCTCGCCGTGGCGCGGCCCGCGGGCAGCCCGTCAGTCCTCGAGGATCTCGCGCACCCGCGCGGTCAGCGCTTCCATCGCGAACGGCTTGGTGATCATCGCCATGCCCGGTTCGAGGAATCCCGAGGCGATCGCCGCATTCTCGGCATAGCCGGTCATGAACAGCACCTTCAGCCCCGGCCGCGTCACCCGCGCCGCGTCGGCCACCTGCCGGCCGTTGAGCCCGGGCAGGCCGATATCGGTCAGCAGCAGGTCGATCGGCTGGTCGGTCTGCAGCACATCCAGCCCCGTCGGCCCGTCGTTGGCCTCGATCACGCGGTAGCCCAGCTCCTCCAGCACCTCGACGATCAGCCCGCGGACGAGGAACTCATCCTCGATCACCAGCACCACCTCGCCGGCCGCGCCGGCGGCGCGTTCGGGCGTCGGCTCGGTCGCGCCGTCGCCCTCGCCGTCGTCGTGATGGCGCGGCAGGAGCAGCCTGACCGTGGTTCCCAGGCCCGGCTCGGATTCGATGCGGGCGCTGCCGCCGGACTGGCGGGCAAAGCCATAGATCATCGACAGTCCCAGCCCTGTGCCCTGGCCGATCGGCTTGGTGGTGAAGAACGGCTCGAAGGCGCGCGCGATGACGTCGCGGCTCATGCCCGCGCCGGTGTCGGTGACGGCGATGCAGACGTATTCGCCCGGCGCGACGTCGTGCTCGTGCGCGGCGTGCGGGTCCGCGATCACCGTGTTGCAGGTCTCGATCGTCAGCGTGCCGCCGCCGGGCATCGCGTCGCGCGCGTTGATCGCCAGGTTGAGGATCGCCGCCTCGAGCTGGTTGGCATCGCACAGCGCCGCCCACAGCCCGCCGGCCAGCACGAGCTGCAGCGACATCCGCTCGCCCAGCGTGCGGCGGACCAGGTCCTCCATCGACGCGACCAGCGGATTGACCCGCAACGGCCGCGGATCGAGCGGCTGGCGCCGCGAGAACGCCAGCAGGCGATGCGTCAGCGCCGCGGCGCGATCGGCGGCGGTGCGCGCGCCGCCCAGCCAGCGCGGCATGTCGTCGGTGCGCCCTTCCTCCAGCCGCAGCGCGATCATGTCGAGCCCGCCGACGATGCCCTGCAGCAGGTTGTTGAAGTCGTGCGCGATCCCGCCGGTCAACTGCCCGACCGCCTCCATCTTCTGGCTCTGGCGCAACGCCTCCTCGATCGCGCGCTGGTCGGTCACGTCCCGCGCGACGCCGTGGATGCGCGCGCCGTCCGATACCGCGGTCCAGGACAGCAGCCGGTAATCCCCCTCGCGCGTGCGGTAGCGGTTTTCGAACGAATGCGAGGTCGCCCCCCCGGCGATCCGCGCCAGCTCGGCCACGGTCGCCGCGCAGTCCTCCGGATGGATCAGCTCGGTGACAAGCCGCCCCGCCAGTTCCGCGTCGCGCCAGCCCAGCAGGCGCTCGGCGGACGGGTTGATCGCGGCGATCCGCCCGTCGTGCTCGCACACCACCATCAGGTCCTGGCTGATCGTCCACAGCCGGTCGCGGTCGCGGGCATAGGCCTCCTCCGCGCGCTTCTGCGCCTCGATCTCGGTGTTGGTGCCGACCCAGGCCGATATCGCCCCCTCGGCGTCGACCAGCGGCACCGCGCGCGACAGGTGCCAGCGATAGGCGCCGTCCCTGTCGCGCAGGCGGAATTCGGTCTCGAAGGTGTGCCCGCCCGCCACCGCCGCCTGCCAGCGATCGGTCGCCGGCGCCAGGTCGTCGGGATGCAGCACGCGCATCCAGCCGTCGCCGAACAACGTCCCCGGCGCCTCGCCGGAATAGGCGTACATCCGGTCGTTGAACCAGTCGAGCGCGCCATCGGCGCGTGCGGTCCACACCAGCGTCGGCATGTTCTGCGCCAGCGCGCTGAACTGGGCCTCGCTCTTGGCCAGCGCCTGCTGGATGCGGTGCCGGTCGGTCACGTCCTGCACCGCGCCGATCATCCGCACCGGCGTCCCGTCGGCGTCCAGCTCGTACTCGGCCTTGCGCGCGATCGTGCGCTCCTCGCCGTTGTCGGCGCGGCGGATGCGGTAGGTCACGTCGAGCGCGGCGGTGCCCGCGCGGCGCCGCGCGACGTCGGAGACGATGTCGCGATCGGGCCCGATCACCAGGTCCTCGATCACCCGGGCGGAAACCTCCTGCCCCGGCTCCAGCCCGAAAATGCGCGAGAACTCCTCGGTGCCGGAAATGGTGTCGGCGCGGATGTCGATCGCGAACAGCCCGACCCCGCCGGCCATCTGCGCCCGCCGCAACTGGTCCTCGCTGCGGCGCAACGCCGCTTCCGCCTCGTATTCGGAGGTGCGGTCGCGGATCAGCTTGACGAAGCCGATCGCCGCGCCGCGCTCGTCGCGCAGCGGGGTCATCTCGGAAAGGCCCCAGAACCGCTCGCCGGTCTTGCGCAGGTGCCAGCGCGCATCGAGCGCGCGACCATCGGCCAGCGCCTCGGCCCGCTTCGCCGCGGGCCGCCCGGCGGCGCGGTCCTGCTCGGTGAAGAACATCCCCATCGGCCGGCCCAGCATCTCGCTCTCGTCCCAGCCGAGGATCGCCGCCGCGCCGCGGTTCCACAGCGTGATCCGCCCGTCGAGATCGGTGGCGACGATGCCATAGTCGACCGCGCTGTCGAGGATCTGGCGATGATGCGCCTCGCGCTCGCGCAGCACGCCTTCCGCCCCGGCGCGCTGGACGTGCGCCCACGAGCGTTCGGTCACGTCGGAAATGATGCCCAGCTCGTAGTCGCTCCAGCGGTGCGGCTCCCGGTCGTGGATCGCCATCAGCGCCACCAGCCGCCCCTGGCGCAACAGCGGCATGCAGATGGTCGCGGCGATGCCCAGGTCCTGGAACGTGCGCGCCGCCGCCGCCGGCAGTTCGGTGGCGTTGTCGTGGATGATCAGCGGCCGCCCGGCGCGCAGTTCGCGCACCGCGCGCTCGCCGAAGTCGGCCAGCCGGTAGTGGCCGACGATCGAGGCGGTCGCCGGCGCGTGCCAGTCGCCGCGGATGGTGAAGCCGTCCTCGTCCGCGTCCATGTCGGCATAGGCGCAATTGCTCACGCCGAGATGCTCGGCGGTCATCCGCGTGGTCACCGCCAGGATCGCGCCGGCGTCGCGGGCTTCGCCCACCGCCCGCGCCAGCGCGTCGAGGAAGCGCAGCCGCGTCTCGCTCACTTCCAGCGCCTGCCGGTTGCGTCGGGCCTCGGTGGTCTCGACCACCACCGCCAGCACCCCCGCCGGCCGCCCGTCGTCGCCGCGCACCGGCGAATAGTCGAGGTTCATGAACACCTGCTCGGGGCGGCCGTCGCGATAGAGCGTCAGCTCGTGGTCGCGGTAGCTCAGCGTCCCGCCCGCCAGCCCGACCCGCATGACGTTGTCGTTGAAATCGGCGACCTCGTTCCAGCCCTCGCGCACGTTCGAGCCCAGCAACCGGCTGTCGCGCCCGCCGGCGAACCCCGAATAGGCGTCGTTGTAGATCATCACGCCGGCCTCGCCCCACAGCAGCACCAGCGGAACCGGGCTCGGCAGCATCAGCGCGACGGTATGGCGCAGCGCCGACGGCCAGCCCGCGATCGGCCCGACCGGCGTTGCCGACCAGTCGAATTCCGCGATCCTGCGGGCCATGTCCCCTTGCCCGGCCAGGAAATCGGGAATTGCGTCGGCCCCGGCAGCGGACTCCCCCATGCTTGTCCCCGTTTCCTTGTCCTGCCAACGGCCCACCGCGCCGCATGATCAACCCGCCGCGCCGCGATCGGTTCCGCCCGCACCCCGGCGCGACGCACGCGCCGCTTGTCGCGCCGCGCCGGGGAGGCTAGGCGGCCTGCGCAAGCGCCAACCGTCCAGGAAAACCGATTCATGTCGAACCTCGAAACCCAGATCGAAGCCGCGTGGGAAGCCCGTGACGGCGTCACCCCGGCAAGCGCCGACGTCCGCGCGATCGTCGACCAGGCGCTCGATCTTCTCGATTCCGGCGCCGCCCGCGTGGCTGAGCCTGATGGACAGGGGGGCGGCTGGAAGGTCAACCAGTGGCTGAAGAAGGCGGTGCTGCTGTCGTTCCGCCTCGCCGACAACGGCGTGATGGACTACGGCTCGGCCGGCGCCCCCGCGTTCGACAAGGTGCCGCTGAAGTTCGCCGGCTGGGACGATGCCCGCTTCCGGGCCGCCGGCATCCGCGTCGTTCCCGGCGCCGTCGTCCGCCGCAGCGCCTTCATCGCCAGGGGGGCGGTGCTGATGCCCAGCTTCGTCAACCTCGGCGCCCACGTGGGCGAGGGCACGATGGTCGATACCTGGGCCACCGTCGGCTCGTGCGCGCAGATCGGCCGCAACGTCCACATCTCGGGCGGCGCCGGCATCGGCGGCGTGCTCGAACCGCTCCAGGCCAATCCCGTGGTGATCGAGGACGGCTGCTTCATCGGCGCCCGCTCGGAAGTGGCCGAAGGCGTGATCGTGGGGGAGGGCGCGGTGCTGTCGATGGGCGTGTTCATCGGCGCCTCGACCAAGATCGTCGATCGCGCCACCGGCCAGGTCCACGTCGGCAAGGTGCCGCCGTATTCGGTCGTCGTCCCCGGCTCGCTCCCCGGCAAGCCCCTGCCGGACGGCACCCCCGGTCCGTCGCTGTACTGCGCGGTGATCGTCAAGACGGTCGATGCGCAGACCCGCTCCAAGACCGGCGTCAACGAATTGCTGCGGGACTGATCGTGGCACGCGGCGGGCGGCCGGCCGGAACCGGGCCCGCCGCTCGTTCGTAGACTCCGTGCCAGCCCCCCGCGGGGCGTCACGGAGAGCAGCCATGGAACGCCACGGCACCGAAATCCACCTCGACCCCAAGGAGGCGCGTGCCGCCACGGGGCCGCGCTCGATGCGCACCGTCCTCCTCGTCAGCCTGGCGCTGATCATCTTCGCGTTCGGCGTGATCTGGGCCGCGAAGGGCTGGAACGCGGCGGACGTCACCGATCCGGCGCAACGGGCCGCCCCCGCCTCGCCCGTCTCGCCGGCAGCCGCACCGGCCGGCACCACGCCCTGATGCCCGCCGGGCCAGGCCGGGGCCGGGGGTAACCTCCCCCCGGTCCTGGCCCAGGCTTGGCATCGCGGCGGATCATGCCTACCTTGGCCGGGTACGAAGGAGCGCGGGCGCAAACGTCCGGCCCGGTGTCCGGTGGAGAGGACGCCGCCGAAACGGACTCGATGGGAGCTTGCCCGCATGAACGCCGATGGGCCCGTGATTGTCGATGATGGCGGGGTCCGCGCCTCCGGCCTCCGGCGATTCCACGAAGCGCAGGAAGGCGCGTGGCTGCGCGCGCTCACCGAAATCCGCCAGGGGGCCAAGCGCAGCCACTGGATGTGGTTCATCTTTCCGCAGCTTGCCGGCCTCGGCCAGAGCCCGATGTCGCAGTTCTACGCGATCCGCGACCTGCGCGAGGCCCGGGAATACCTGCAGGACGAGATCCTCGCCGAGCGGCTGGGCGATTGCACCGACGCGGTGCTGGCCTGGGCCGGGGAGCGTTCGATCGGGGCGCTGTTCGGCGCGGTCGACGCGGTCAAGTTCGCCAGTTCGATGACGCTGTTCGAAGCCGCCAACGGCGGCCGCCGCTACGCGCGCGCGCTCGATGCGTTTTTCGGGGGACGGCGCGATACGCGGACTCTGGAACTGCTGCGCTGATCCGGGCATGGTGGCCCCATGCAGGGGCAGCAACTGGTGTTGGAGTTCGCCGTTTCCGCGGCGATGGTGGTGGTCTGCGTGACGATCCACGGCGTCGGGCTGTTCAGCCTGACCCGCGCGCTGCGCAGCGAGCTGACGATCGAACGGCTGCGCAACATCCGCCCGCTCAGCCCGCGCGGCGCGGCCTTCACGCTGTCGATCGTGCTGTCGATCATCGCGCTGCACGGCGTCGAGATCTGGTGCTTCGCGCTGATCTACCTGGTGACGGGCGCGGTGCCGACGCTCGAAAGCGCGCTCTACTTCTCGACCATCTCCTATTCGACGGTCGGCTACAACGATACCCACATCCTCGATGAATGGCGCCTGCTCGGCGCGTTCGAGAGCATTCTCGGCGTCATCCTGCTCGGCTGGTCGACCAGCTTCTTCTTCCGCATGCTGGGCCGCATCGACGCGCACTGACGGCGTCCATGCCGCATCCGCTGCAACCCCTGCCCCGCCGGCCCGGGCCGGCGGGGCAGGGGTCTTTGCCGTGACCGCGCCTTCAGAAGGCGAAGCGGACGTTCGCCTGTTGGCGGCCCTTGCGACGCATCGCCGCGCCGACGCCGAAGAAGCCCAGCAGCATCATCGCCCAGGTCGCCGGCTCGGGAACGCTCTGGCCGACGTCGAGCGTGCGGACCACGAGGCTTTCGGAGAACCCGCCCGAGTTCCACGCCTGTTCGCCGAAGCCGCAGGCCGAGCCGACACCGTTGCAGAAGTCCCCGTGCCGGTACCCGCTGAAATAGGGCGATGCCAGCGCACCGAACCCGGTCTGGCCGTTGGTATAGGCCCAGTTCGCGCCCGACACCGGATCGCTGCCGTCGAACGGCGTGTTGGCGCCGGCATAGATGAACTGCTGCGCATTCGGCGCCAGCAGGAGCTCATCCGCCGTCGGCAGGTGCCAGCCGAACGCGCCCTGGTAGGAAAGATCGACATCGCTGGGAGAACCAAGCGGCGAGGCCCAGGCCCATTGCAGGCCATTGAAGCTGACCGTCGCATTGACCGGCACCGGCTGGTTGAACAGCGCGGCGGAAGCCGGCCCGGAGATCGCCAGCGCGCTGACAGCCACGGCCAACCCGGCGATGCCTTTGAGAGCTTTCCTCATCACAAAACCCCTATTTCAAAATGCCCAAAGTATATCGGACGTTCAGCGCGTTCGAATCGTGCTGAACTCCTGATGCGTAACAGCAATTCCAATACAGGTTAACAAATATTCATCATTATCTCGTGCAAAGGTTTTCAATGTGTTCCAAATCCGGACACAGGCATTGCGTTAGTTCAAAAGTGAACATTCCGATCCATCTGACTTCGTTCATTTGATTTCGTGTAATCGTTTTTATTGACGTCCAGAAATTCTTCTCTTCCTTCCGCCATCGCGCCCCGGCGGTTTGCCACCCCGCGATTTCGTGCCATCGTCCCCCGATCGCACGATCGGGAGACCTACCATCCAGGACCAGCTCGACGCCCGGCTGCTGCCGCTCGAAGGCGGCATCAACTTCCGCGACATGGGCGGCTACGCGGCCGCCGGGGGCCGCACCGTCAAGTGGCGCCACCTCTACCGCTCGGGCGCGATGGCGCAGCTGACGGCGGCCGACAGCGCCGCGCTCGCCGCGCGCGGCATCCGCCTGGTGGTGGACCTGCGCTCAACCCGCGAACAGGCCGAAGCCCCCACGCGCTGGGTCCGCGACCACGGCATCGCCTACTGGGTCCGCGACCACGACGAGAGCTTCGGCCACCTCCACGCGATGCTGGAAAAGGGCGACATCACCGCCGCGGACGCGCGCCAGGTGATGATCTTCGGCAATGCCCACCTGCCGCGCCAGCAGGCCCCGGCCTTCGCCGCGCTGATGCGGGCACTGGCCGAGGGCGAGGTGCCCGTCGCGTTCAACTGCACCGCCGGCAAGGACCGCACCGGCGGCGCCGCCGCGCTGGTGCTCGCCACGCTCGGCGTCGCCCGCGCCGACATCACCGCCGATTACCTGCTCACCAACCACGCGGTCGATCTCGCCACCGCGTTCCGCACCCCGCCCGATCCCGCCCGCGCCGCGCGCTATGCCGGCCTCGATCCCGCCATCGGCGATGCCATCCGCGTGGTCCGGCCCGAGTACATCGCCGCCTTCCTCGATGCGCTCGACCGCGAATGGGGCGGTGTCGAAAACTACCTGGCGGAGCTCGGCCTCAAGGCCGACGCCGTCGCCGAGATCCGCGCCAACCTGCTCGACTGATCGCGCCTCACACCTCCGCGCCCGGCGGCACCAGCGGCCACGGCTCGCTCCGGGCGTGGGGCGATCGCACCACCGCGCAGGCCAGCGTGCCGATCTCCGGAATCGTCAGCTCCAGCCGGTCGCCGATCGCGATCGGGCCGACGTCGGCCGCGCCCGACAGCACGAGATCGCCGGGATACAGCGTCATCGCGGTCGATGCGAACGCGATCATCTGCGCCGGGCTGCCCGACAGGTTGGCGAACCGGCGCGCGCCGCGCACCTCGCCATTGACGCGGAATTCGTAGGACAACGCCGAGGGATCGGGAATCTCGTCGGCGGTCACCAGGCACGGCCCGATCGTGCCGTACGTGTCGAACGCCTTGCAGAACGCCCAGTCCTCGCGCTCCGGCTTCAGCGTCGTGTCGAACGCGCAGGCATAGCCGGCCACGTGGTCGAGCGCCCGCTCCACCGGAATGTTGCGCCCCTCCCGCCCGATGACGATGCACAGCTCCGGCTCGTGCACGGTCTCGCGGTCGGGCCAGGAAATGGCGATGCCGTCAGCCTCTCCGCCCAGCGACGTCGTCGCCTTGCCCATGAAGCCGATCATCCCGAACGGCGCGCCGTGGTGCTTCCAGTTGCCGGCGCCGCAGACGAACTTGGCCGGGTTCGCCACCGGCGACAGCAGCCGGACGGCGGCGCGCGCCACCGTCGGCGCGGTCGGTGCCAGCGCCGCGATCCGCGCCCGCACCGCGTCCAGGTTGGCGATTAGGTGGTCCCCCGGCGCCAGCGGCCAGGCCAGCGGCGGCAGCACCTCGGTCGCCGCGCTGACGTCGCGCACCAGCGCATCCTCGAGCAGCCCCAGCCGCGGCGTCGCGGCGGGATCGTCGTCGCGGATGAACCGGCAGATCTTCATGGCAAACCCTCTCCCCGGGCGTTCAGGCCGGAATCTCCCGCGATGCGATCTCATAGCCGAACGCCTTGGGATCAAGGCAGTTGCACAGCGCCGTCCGCGTCATCGCCACCGGATACATCAGGAAGTCATAGCGCGGCGCCAGCGTCGCCCCCGGCAGCACCAGCGCCCCGGCGTGGTTGTACCCGCCCCAGTTGCTCTCCCCCTTGCCGAACAGCCGCTCGCCCAGCGCCTGGATGCCGGGATCGCCCAGCGGCAGCTTCTCCTCCAGCACCGCCTTGCGCACGTCGGCGGGATCGCAGGCGAACCACTGCCCGCGCCCCGCGCCGTCCTCCAGCCAGGCCTCGGCGCGGCAATGCTGCGCGGTGCTGACGTCGCCGCCGCGCCCCAGCGACCGGAACGACGCCGAAGGCGCGAGCCGCTGGCCATAGACCTCGCGCGCCGGAATCCCGATCGACCGCACCAGCGCCACGAACAACCGGCTGAGGTCGACGCACTTCCCCGCCAGCCGGTGGTCCCGCAGCATCGCGTTGACGTCGCCGGCGCCGCAGCCCGGCGTCGCCGGATCGCGCCAGGTGTTGGCCAGCATCCAGTCATAGATCGCCCGCACCTGCGCGCGCGGCTCGCGGCGCTCGCCGACGATCCCGCGCGCCAGTTCGCGCACCGCGCCGTCGGTCGGGATCATCGCCGTCGCCGCGGTGAACCGCGCCCGCTCGCCCGCACCCAGCCGCCCCGGTACCGTCGTCCGCTCCCAGGTTGCCAGCCGCTGCGTCAGCACCAGCGGCTGCTTCGCCTCGCCCTCGCGCCAGCTCGCGTGCAGCATCGCCACCCCGCCGGCCCGCACGATGCGCGCCCGCCCGCCGCCTTCCGCCCGCACCTCCAGCACGCGCTGGTAGGCGGCGTCGCTGGTGAACAGCGGCAGCCAGGCCTGCGCCGCCTGCGTCCCGGTCGCCGCCGCCAGGTCCACCCGCGTCGTCACCTCGAACCGGCGCGCCGCGGCCGGCAACGCCGCCGATGCCCGCGACGCTGCCAGCGTGACGGCCGCCGCGGCCGCGCCGCGCTGCATGAATTGACGGCGATCCATCGTTGCTCTCCCTTGTGTCGCCGGCCCGTGTCTCGCCCCAAGCCGGTCGATTTGAACGCCTGTTCAGCCTACGTCGCCGCGCCCATGCGGTCAATCGCGAACGGTTCGCTTGCAATGCGCGCGAATTTGCGCTTGATGGCACCAGGCGCTGACCAGGTGTACAGCGCATCCGGGGATGAACGTGGGCACGCGGCCGTTGAAGAACCTGTCCGAAGTGATCGTGATCGGCGGCGGCCTCGCCGGCCTCGCGGCGGCGCGCCACATGGCTCGCCTCGGCCGCCTCGTCACCCTGTTCGAAGGCTCCGGCCTCTATGGCGGCCTCACCGCCACGCTCGGCCATGTCGATGGCCTGCCGTTCCCCGGCACCTTCGCCGGCCAGGACCTCGCCATCCCGCTGCTCGAGGACGCGAGGAAAGTCGGCGTCCGCGTCATCGAATGGTCGGTCGACAAGGTCGAGAATGGTGACAGGCTCACCGTCACCGACGGCGCTGGCGATGTCCACCGCCCCGAAGCGGTGATCGTCGCATCGGGCGCGTCGCTCCGCCAACTCGGCGTCCCCGGCGAGGAACAGTTGCTCGGCCGCGGCGTCTCGCGCTGCGCCACCTGCGATGGCGGCTTCTACAAGGGCAAGGACGTCGCCGTGATCGGCGCCGGCGATGGTGCCGTGCACGAGGCGCTCACCCTCGTCCCCCTCGCCCGCACCGTTTATCTCGTCGCCCGCAGCCCGCTCTCGGCTAAGCGCGAATACGCCGATCGCATCGCCGGCAAGGACAACGTCCGCTTCGTCTGGGAGAGCGAAGTCACCGCCATCCTCGGCGATCAATCGGTCACCGGCCTCGCGCTGCGCGACGTCAACACCGGCGCGGAAAGCCGGATCGAAGTCTCCGGCGTGTTCCCGTTCATCGGCGTCGAGCCGGTCAGCGGCTTCCTCCCCGAAGCCCTGCGCACGCCCACCGGCCACGTCGCCGCCGGCGCCGATACCGCCACCGCCGATCCCCGCATTTTCGCCGCTGGCGCCGTCCGCGCCGGATACGGTGGCACCGTCATCGAAGCCATGGCAGAAGGCGTGCGCGCGGCCGAGTCCGTCGCCCGCCTGCTCGCCGGCAAGTTCTGAGAGAGGAAGCACCGATGTCCGAACAGTATGAGGTCGTCTGGCCCGTCGCCGAACGGCGCTTGAAGACCCGCCCGCTCGCCCGCCGGCTCGACACGCTCAAGGGCAAGACCGTCGCCCAGCTCTGGGACTACCTGTTTGCCGGCGACGAAGTCTTCCTCGCGCTCGAGAAAAAGCTGGCGGAGACCTACCCGGACATCAAGTGGGTGTCCTGGCGCGAGTTCGGCAGCACTCACGCGGTGAACGAGAAGGAGCTGCTGGCCAGCCTGCCGCAACGCTTCAGGGAACTCGGGGTCGACGCCGCCATATCCTGCATGGCGTGCTGAGGTTCTTGCACGCCCGCCGTGTTGCGGGCGAGCGAGGTTTGTGAACGGGCCGGTTTCCCCACCAGCTCGCTGACCTGCGAAGGCTTTCTCGGCCAGGCCGCCGCCACCGCGGTGGGCCTTGGCATGCCCAACCTGCCGGTGGCGACGATCGTCGGCCATCCCGGCGCGCAGTCGGTGGAGGAGATCCACGCCAACGTCATGGCGGTCACCGCAGCGCAGGTGATTGCCAACCTGACGGTCCAGCCCGAGGAGATCGTGCTCGAAGCCGAGCCGGGATCACGCGACATCGTCTTCACCGGCAGCTTCGAGGAGGTCAACGACCACTTCTGGGAGAACGAGTGGAGCGACGGCCTGCCGATCGTCCCGCCGACCATGGAGAAGATCGAGGAGTTCCTCGCCTTCACCCCAAGGAAGCCGAACGAGACGCTCGGCATCGTCCTCCCCGCCAGCCGCGCGGTGACGATCTGGTCGATCGCGGTCAACGGCGTCATGGCCGGGTGTCGCCCCGAATACATGCCGGTGCTGGTCGCGCTGGGCGAGGCGATGGCCGATCCGATCTACGGCGTCGAACACTCGGGCAACACCCCGGGGGCGGACACGCTGATCGTGCTCAACGGCCCGATCATCAAGCAGCTCAAGTTCAACTACGAACAGGGCGCGCTGCGCGACGGCTTCCGCGCCAACACCTCGGTCGGCCGCTTCTGGCGGCTGATGCTGCGCAACGTCGCCGGGTTCCTCCCGCACAAGACCGACAAGGGCACCTTCGGCAACACCTGGCGCGTGGTGCTGGCGGAGAACGAGGACGCGCTCGAACGGATCGGCTGGCCCAGCAACGCCGAGGACATGGGGTTCAGGACCGGCGACAACACGGTGACGATTACCCGCATGACCGGCGGCGATGTCATGCCCTCGGTCACCGGCGCCACCCCCGAACTGCTGATGCCCTACCTGGCGGACGGCGTCGCCAAGGAAACCGGCTGGGAAGTCAGCTTCACCGTCGGCGGCCTCACCCACGGCACGCTGCGGCCCGCGCTGGTGATCAGCCCGATCCTGGCGGAAACCATCGCCAAGGCCGGGTGGAGCAAGGACCGGGTGAAGCAGTACCTCTACGACCATGCCCGCATGCCGGCGTGGCGGTGCGAGGTGCTGATGGAGAAGTGGACCGAGTTCAAGATCACCAGCCTCAAGCACCAGGTCAACCTCGGCAAGCTGCCGCGCTCCTTCGCCGAATCGGACGATCCCAACCGCATGGTGCCGATCGTGCTCCACCCGGATGACTTCATGGTGCTGGTCTCGGGCGATCCCTTGCGCACGAACGCCTATGCCTTCGCGCACAACGGCTACCTGGGGTTCCCGGTGGCCAAGCAGATCGAGTTGCCCGAGGGCTGGGAAGGGCGGCTCGCGGGGGTGACGAAGTAGGCCGGTTCCCGCGCGCCGGCCGCGCCTCAGGCGCGCGTGCAGGTCCCGGCGACGCGGGTGCCGGTGCTGGTGGTACGGATCAGCACCGGCTTGCCCTTGCGCGTACCGGTGGCGGTCGACGCTATGCTGTACGATCCCGGCGTCCACGTCCCGTGCGAGGAGATCAGCAGGCCTTCGGGAAAGCGCCGGTTGGTGCAGAACGTCTCGTAAGTCAGCCGGCCGCCGTCCATCGCGAAGTGGCGCGCCACGCAGACCGCCCCGTCGTCCTGGTTCAGCAAAGTTTCCGGGCGCGCGGATAACTGCTCATGGCTGTTGCAGCTTACCCGCGCGCTGCGGCTGGCGACGAGGCGCACCAGCCAATGCGGCACGCCGGGGATGCTGGCTTCCAGCAGCCGGGTCTGGTGCTGCCACCGCCCTGGCATGAAGCTCGCGGTGGCGGGGCTCGCCATGCCCAGCAGCAACAGCAGGCCCGCAGCGCCCGCTTTCGTCCGCGACATCGTCATCGATCACTCCCGCGCGATGGCCCTTCAGCGTCTGCCACAGATAGCGGAAACCCCGCACCCTCCGCCGCCAACCCCTTGGTCCATATTGACAAACGCGCACCCGCTCCGCCGCCCACCTGCCCGTCGTTCCCCACCTGCCCGTCAGCGCCCACCCACCCGTCATCCCCCACCCACCTCGTCATCCCCGCGAAAGCGGGGACCTCGAGCCGCCACACACAACCCATCGTGCCCCCTCAACCCCTTCGCGCCTTTGCTCCTTCGCGCCTTTGCGTGAACCCTTCTTCTGCCTGTCTCGCGTAACACCCCCACTCCACAAAGCGTCGCCGCGGGTCGCGGCGACCGGAACTCACGGAGTCTGACGGTGGCAAATATCGACAAGCGATATTTGCGGGCCCGGGCCATCCAGCGGCTGTCGGCGCCGATGGTTGATTTTCCTTGACAAATTGTTCCGTATAGGTTAGAAGCCCGGGGCCTGCCACGGTCATGGCCATGATCGGAGGCAGAAGTTCAGGTCGGCGTTGTGGTGCCGCGGTGCGACAGTCCAAAGTCGTGGCCACGCGAACAGCGTCCTTGGGATCGAAGCCTGCCCCCGGCCCTGACACCGCCGGGACGCAGTACCGGGAAGCACTTCCCGGGGCCCTCCGGCAGGAGACCGTCCGGTCTCGTTCGGCAGGGCCGGGGACGGCGCTCGCACCGCGAGCCCGCCGCGCCGCTCCGCTTCGCTGGGTCGAGAGGCCCCTTGACCGTTGGGTCGAGCTGGTTGTGATGCGTGAACACTAGCCAG
>JAGWUH010000058.1 GCA_028868535.1 Sphingomonadales bacterium
TCGAACACCTCGCGCGCCACCGCGCTGGCCTCGGCCAGCTCGACCCCCATGCCGACCTTCTGGCTGCCCTGCCCCGGAAAAACGAATGCCCGCATCACCGCGCCCCTCTTCTGGATAATGGCGGCGGCCCCTAGGCCCGTGGCCGCCCGCCTGCAAGTCCCCGCCTGCAAGTCAATGCGACAAGATTCGGCCCGAACGGCACGATCCGGTTGGCGGCGTCATGGCCGATGTCCGCGGCGCCGAGGAACGGAATGCTGTGCCGCCCGCACCAGTCGCGCGCGATCGCCTCCGCATCCGCGCCGAACGGCCGGTCGTTCTCCAGCGCGTCGACCCGCCCCAGCCGCAGCCCGGCGATCCCGCCCAGGTGCGCGGTCGCGTGAAAGAACAGCCGGTCCACCGCATAGAGATATTCCGAGACTTCCTCGACCATCACCACGTGCCCCGCCAACCCGGGCATCAACGGCGTCCCCGCCAGCATCGCCAGCGTCATCAGGTTGAAAGCGACCACCGGGTGCCGCTCCCCCGCCAGCGACGGCTCCAGCCCATCCTGCGCGCCGCCCAGGAACCCCAGCGCCCGCCGCAGCGCCGCCTCGCCGTCCTCGCGCCGCCCGTCCGCCACCATCGGCCCGTGCACCGGACGGCCGATCCCCGCCCGATAGAGCGCGCCCAGCAGGTAGCCCATGTCCGAATAACCGAGGTACGCCTTCCCCGCCGCCGCCGGCCCCAGCCGCGCCATCGCCGCGCCGGCGATCCGGTTCGAGCCATAGCCCCCCCGCGCGAACCACACCGCGTCGCTTCCCGGATCGTTGGCGCAATCGAGGAACGCCGCCAGCCGCACCGCGTCGCTGCCGGCAAAGTGCCCGTCCTCGACGAAGCACTGCTCATGGAACGCCAGCTCCACCCCCGCGAATCCCGCCGCCACCGCCTGCGCCCGCGCGGCATCGTCGCGGGTGATCGGCGTGGCAGGGGCGCAGACGGCAATCCTCATCGTGGCCGAAACCTACGGCCTCCGCCCGAAAGAACAAGCACAACCGCCTTGTCCTCGCCCCCGCCAGCCCCTACCCCGCCGCCATGACGTCCCATCTCACCGCGCACCCCTGGTTCTTCTGCGGCATCGGCGGCTCGGGGATGCTGCCGCTGGCGCTGATCCTCAAGGGCCTCGGCGCCGACGTCGCCGGCTCGGACCGCAGCCGCGACCAGGGCCGCACCCCGGAAAAGTTCGCCTGGCTCGAATCGCTCGGCTTCCGCCTGTTCCCGCAGGACGGCTCGGGCCTCGCCAGCGCGGATCAGACCCTCGTCGCCTCCGCCGCGATCGAGGATACCGTGCCGGAGATCGTCCGCGCCCGCGCGCTCGGCTGCCCGCGCCTGTCGCGTGCCGAGCTGCTCGCCACGCTGTTCAATGCCGCCGGGACCGGCATCGCGCTCGGCGGCACCAGCGGCAAGTCGACGATGACCGGGATGACCGGCTGGATCCTCACCCACGCCGGCGAGGACCCGACGATCATGAACGGCGCGGTGATGAAGAACTTCGTGCGCGAGGACGCGCCCTTCGCCAGCGCCCGCGTCGGCCGCCCGGACCTGTTCGTGAGCGAGGTCGACGAGTCCGACGGCTCGATCGCGCTCTACCGCCCCACCGTCGCCGTGCTCGGCAACGTCTCGCTCGATCACAAGTCGCTCGACGAGCTGCGCGCGCTGTTCGGCGATTTCCTCGCCCGCAGCGCCATCGCCGTCGTCAACCGCGACGATCCCGAAGCCGCCGCGCTGCTTCCCCGCGCCCGCACCGCGCTCACCTTCGCGATCGACGACCCGCAGGCGGACATCGGCATCGTCCCCGGCTCGATCGTCGAGACCCCCACCGCGATCTGCGCCACCGTCGTCGACCGCCGCGCCGGCGCGACGCACGCGCTCACGCTCCCGGTCCCCGGCCGCCACAACCTCGCCAACGCGCTCGCGGCGATCGCCGCCACGCACGCCACCGGCCTCGGCGTCGACGCCGCCGTCGCCGCGCTCGGCTCCTACCAGGGCCTCGCCCGCCGCTTCGACATCGTCGGCACCAGCCCGTCCGGCATCACCGTGATCGACGATTTCGGCCACAACCCGGACAAGGTCGCCGCCACCCTCGCCACGCTCAAGGCCCACCCCGGCCGCGTCATCGCCTTCTTCCAGCCGCACGGCTACGGCCCCTTGCGCCAGATGGGCGCCGAACTGGCGCAGACCTTCGCCACCCGCCTCGACGCGCAAGACCGGGTGATCCTCTGCGATCCGGTCTATTTCGGCGGCACCGTCGATCGCTCGCAGGGCTCGGAACGCATCGTCGCGCTCATCCGCGACGGCGGCGGACAGGCGGTCCACATCGCCGACCGCGCCGCCTGCGCCGACGCCATCGCCGCCCTCGCCCGCTCCGGCGATCGCGTCGTCGTGATGGGCGCCCGCGACGATACCCTGACCACGTTCGCCCGCGATCTGCTCGCCCGCCTGCCGTGATGAACTTCGCCGCCTAAGGCCTTAAAAATCCACGCCGCCCACCGTTCACCATGGCAAGCCACACCAGCGAGCGGAGGCAGCCATGTGGGCCAGCAGTGAATTCAGCAAAGTGGTCACCCGGCGCGGCGAAAGCCGCGTCGCCTGGGATCTCCCGATCCGCTACCGCCAGGGCAGCAAGCGCGTCTCGCTGCTGCTGCAGAACCTGACCCAGCGCGGCGCGCGGGTGGAAGGGCTCGGCGGCATGCAGGTCGGCGACATGGCGATGGTCCAGCTCCCCACGCTCGCGCCCAAGGCCGCGCGCATCGTCTGGACCCGCGGCGACGCCGCCGGCATCGCGTTCGAACGCCCGCTGCATCCGTCGATCTTCAACACCATCGTCAACGATTTCGCCCAGCCGCGCATCCGCACGATCGCCGATCTCGAACCCGAACCCGACGAACGCCCGCTGTTCAACGTCGCCTGATCGCACCGCGGCGCTGGCGCCCCCGCGCGCCGGTTGATAGCATCCTCCGAAACAGGATGGAGGATGCCCGATGCGCCTGCCGCTCAACCCCCGCATTGCCGCCCGCATGTCCCTTGGCCTCGCCGCCCTCGCTGCCGGACTGGCCATCCCCGCCCCGGCACAGCAGCCCGCGCCCGACGCCCCTGCGGCCGCCGCCCCCACCCGTGCCCCGGATGCCCCCGCCCTGCCGGCATGGCCGCGCCCCGCCTTCACCGCCGACGGCGTCGCCCACGTCCCCGCCTTCGACCTGCCGCCGTCGCAACTCTCCAGCCCGGAGGCGCAGGCGTTCCAGAAGCTGCGCGCGCGCATGCCGGCGATGGTGCCCGGCGGCGGCAACACGCCGATCGCGGTCGAACGCCAGCGCCTCGCGGCGATGCTCGGGCCGCAGGCCGAAGCCATGCGCAAGCTCTACCCGGTCGATGTCGAGGAAACCGCGATCGCCGGCATCCCGGTCCGCATCGTCACCCCGCATGGCCGCAAGCCCGATCCCGCGCGCGTGCTGATCAACGTCCACGGCGGCGCCTTCACCACCTGCTGGGAAGCCTGCTCGCTGCTCGAATCGGTCCCGGTCGCCGCGCTCGGCGGCTACCGCGTGGTCTCGGTCAATTACCGGATGGCGCCCGAAGCCCGGCACCCCTCCGGGATAGAGGACACGGTCGCCGTCTATCGCGAACTGCTCAAGCGCTATCCGCCGCGCCGCATCGGCCTCTACGGCTGCTCCGCCGGCGGCGCGCTGACCGCGCAGATCGCCGCCTGGCTGCCGGCGCACAAGCTGCCCCAGGTCGGCGCCGCCGGCATTTTCGGGGCCGGCGGGGTCCGCTTCATGGCCGGCGATTCGGCCTGGATCGCCGCCAGCACCGACGGCTCGTTCCCGCCGCCGGTGCTCGGCGACGGCAAGCCGAAGGCCGACATGACCCACGGCTACTTCGCCGGTGCCGACATGAACGATCCGGTGATCTCGCCGGCGCTCCATGCCGACGTCATCGCCCGGTTCCCGCCGACGCTGATCATCACCGGCACCCGGGCGATGGACATGAGCCCGGCCGTCGTCACCAACTCGGCCCTGATCAAGGCCGGGGTGCCGTCGACGCTGATCGTCGGCGAAGGCATGGGCCACTGCTACATCTACCAGCACCAGTTGCCCGAGGCGCGCGACGCCCACGCCGCGATCGTCGCCTTCTTCCGGCGAAACCTGAACTAGAGTCGATACCATTCACATTGAATCGGTATCGACTCTGGATTCTCTTGTTTTTTCGTGATTTCCGAGCCGTGAAACGTTCCATTTCACTTGAAATCACTCTAGCTTCGCCGCAACGCCCGCTGTCCCAGCGTGACGGCCGCCGCGACGATGCCGCCGGCCAGCAGCCCGGCCAGCGCCGCGGCCGCGGCATAGCCGATCCAGCCCAGCACCCCGCCGATCGCGCCGCCCGCCGCCGCCAGCCCATGCTCGACCGCGTGCGCCAGCGCCGCCGGCGCCGGCCAGCCCAGTTCCTCGCTGCCGTGCAGCAGGATGCCGCCGCCGACCCACAGCATCGCCGCCGTGCCGATCGCCGCCAGCCCGTCCAGCACGCGCGGCGTCCCGTGCAGCAGCGCCAGGCCGATCCGGCGCGAAGGCCGTCCGGCGCCCTCCCCGCACATGTGCAGGCCGATGTCGTCGAGCTTCACCAGCAGCGCCACCGCGCCATAGACCAGCGCGGTGATGCCCACGCCGACCAGCGCCAGCACCGCCGCGCGCATCGCGAACGGCAGCGTCTCCACCTGCGCCAGCGCGATCGCCATGATCTCGGCGGACAGGATCAGGTCGGTGCGCACCGCCCCCGTCACCCGCTCATTCTCGAAGCTGGCCAGGTCATAGCCTTCCATCTCGTCGACCGGCCCGTCGCGGTCGACGTGGTCCTCGCCGTGGTGCAGCACTTTCTCCACCACCTTCTCGGCGCCCTCGAAGCACAGGTACAGCCCGCCCAGCATCAGCAGCGGCACGATCGCCCAGGGCAGGAACTGGCTCAGCAGCAGGGCCGCGGGCAGCAGCAGCACCAGCTTGTTGCGCAGCGATCCCTTGGCGATCTTCCAGATGATCGGCAGCTCGCGATCGGGGGTGAAGCCGGTGGCATAGGCCGGCGTCACCGCGGCATCGTCGATCACCACGCCGGCCGCCTTGGCCCCCGCCTTGGCCACCCCCGCGGCGACATCGTCGACCGACGCCGCCGCGGCGCGCGCGATCAGCGCGATGTCGTCCAGCAGCGCCAGCAATCCCGAACTCATGAAAACCCCCCGCGGACCCTGCCCACCGTTTCACGCAAACGTCATCTTGCGCTGCGGTGCCGCAATACGGTAGCGCGCCCCGGGCAGCAATGCCCTCCCCCTTGCAAGGTCGATCCCGTGCCCCTCCCCGCCATCGTCCCCGCCCTGGCCTCGGCCGCGCTGCTTGCCACCGCCCAGGCCGCGCCGCCGGAGGCGGCCGCCCCGCCGCCGGCCCCCGCCCCGGAAAGCGCCGCCCCGGAAAGCCCCGCGCCCGCCCCGGCCGCAAGCCCCGCGCCCGCGCCCGCCGCGCCCCCCCGCGCGTCCGCGGCCGACACCTCCGGCCCGGCGATGCAGGACATCATCGTCGTCGCCCCGCCGCGCCCCACCCCGGCCGATCCGTTCGCGCGCACCAACGTCCAGGTGTTCAAGTTCGTCCGCGCCATGGACGGCGCCATCACCGAGCCGGCGGCGATGGCGTTCAAGCGCACCGTTCCCGGGCCGCTCCGCTCGGGTGTGCGCAACGTTTTCGACAACCTCGACGAGCCGATCATCGCCGCCAACTTCCTGCTCCAGCTTCACCCCGGCAAGGCGCTGGAAACGCTGGCGCGCTTCGCCATCAACTCGACGGTCGGCTGGGCCGGCCTGTTCGACGTGGCGAAGCGGCCCTACATCAACCTGCCGCGCCGCCCCAACGGCTTCGCCGACACGCTCGGCTACTACGGCGTCAAGCCCGGCCCCTACGTGTTCCTGCCGCTGGTCGGCCCCAGCAACCCGCGCGACCTGTTCGGCGGCGCGGTCGATCTCGCCGCGGCGCCGCTGCGCTGGGTCGGCGGCCCGTTCAAGACCCTTGCCTGGCAGGCCCCGACCAGCCTGTTCACCGCGCTGGAGACCCGGATCGAGTTCCAGCAGCACCTGCTCGATTTCCGCGCGAGCGAGCGCGGCGTCTACATTTCCGAGCGTGAATGGTATCGCCGCCTGCGCGAGGCCCGCATCGCCGCGCACAAGGCCGGGGACCACGGCCCGCCGGTCGACGACGTCACCTCGGTGGAGGCGTCGAAGCCCTGAGCCGCGCGCTGCCCCCGCGAAAATCCGCGCGGGCGGCGATCCTCCCTAACGATTGCTTAATCCTGCGCGCCCTATCCTTCCCGGGTTGAATCACCACGATCTGGGCAAGGACCAGCCGGGCGCACCGATGGAAGTCAGAGGCATCTTCAGGGGCCGCGGCCAGCGCGACGCTCTCGGCGGCGGGAAGGCGCGCGCGCCGGCCGACGCCGCCCGCCGCCTCGAACTGCTCGACGACTTCGAACTCGCCGGCAACTGCTGGCTCTGGGCCAGCGACGAGGACGGCCAGCTCACCTACATCTCCGCCAGCGCCGCCGCCCGGCTCGGCCAGGTCCCCGAAGACCTGCTCGGCCGCCCGCTGTCCTCGCTGTTCGAGACCGATCGCAGCAACCCCGACGAGAAGGCCGACCGGCCGCTGTCGTTCCTGCTCAGCGCCAACAAGCGCCTCGCCGAAGTCGTCGTCCGCCCACTGTTCGCCGGCGACGGCGACGCGTCGGACGCGGTCGCCTGGTGGTCGATCACCGCCAACCCCAAGCACGATTCGTCGGGCCGCTTCCTCGGCTATCGCGGCAGCGCCAAGGACGTCACGATCGAATACCGCCGCACCTGCGAGAATTCGCGCGCGGCCGAGTACGACGCGCTGACCGGCCTCGCCAACCGCCACCGCATGAACCGCCGGCTCGATTCGATGCTCACCGCGTTCAAGGCCGCCGGCCGCGCCTGCGCGGTGTTCCTGCTCGATCTCGACCGCTTCAAGCACGTCAACGACACGATGGGCCACCCCGCCGGCGACGAGCTGCTGCGCCAGGTCTCGCGCCGCATCCAGCAGGTCACCGGCCAGCGCAACGAGGTCGGCCGCCTCGGCGGCGACGAGTTCCAGGTCCTGCTCCCCGATCTCGACGATCGCGCCCGCCTCGGCGAGCTCGCCGGCAAGATCATCCAGCTCGTCTCGCAGCCCTACACGATCGACGGCAAGCGCGCGGTGATCGGCACCTCGATCGGCGTCGCCGTCGCCCCATACGACGGGCTCACCCGCGAGGACATCATCCGCAACGCCGACCTCGCGCTCTACGCCGCGAAGAACGGCGGCCGCGGCCAGTTCCGCTTCTTCTCCGCCGATCTGCGCGACGAGGCCGAGGAACGCCGCCGCCTGCTCGAGGACCTGCGCGCCGCGCTGGCGCAGGACCAGCTCGCGCTGCACTACCAGCCGGTCGTACGCGTCGCCGACAACACCGTCACCGGCTTCGAGGCGCTGATGCGCTGGGACCATCCCGAGCGCGGTCCGATCAGCCCCGGCACCTTCATCCCGATCGCCGAGGAATCGAACCTGATCAACGAGCTCGGCCACTGGGCGCTGCGCCGCGCCTGCCGCGATGCGGCGCAATGGCCGCTCTCGGTCAACGTCGCGGTCAACGTCTCTGCGGTCCAGTTCGCCAATCCCGATTTCACCCAGACCGTGATCGACGCGCTCGGCGATTCCGGCCTCGCCCCCCACCGGCTCGAACTGGAGCTCACCGAAAGCGTGTTCCTCGGCGACAGCGAGGCCACCTCGCTCAGCCTGGCCACGCTCAAGTCCGCCGGCGTCCGCCTCGCGCTCGACGATTTCGGCACCGGCTACTCGTCGCTCTCCTACCTGCGCTCGGCGCCGTTCGACCGCATCAAGGTCGATCGCACCTTCGTCGACACCTGCACGCTCGAGGACAACAACTCGACCAAGATCATCGCCGCGATCATCGGCCTGTCCGAGGCGCTCGGCATGGAAGTGACGGTCGAGGGCGTCGAGGCCTTCGACCAGCTCGAAGTCGTCTGCGCGCAGGGCGCCCGCTTCATCCAGGGCTTCATCTACGCCCGGCCGATGACGCTCGACGCGATCACCGAACGCATGTCCACCGGCGAGTTCCGCATCGAGCCCGCCGGCCCCGACCGCCACCGCCCGGAGCGCCGCACCGTGTTCCTGCGCGTCGGCGTGATCCACGAGGACCACTACTACGAGGCGGTGATGCGCGATCTCTCGCGCACCGGCGCCCGCGTCGAGGGCCTGCTCGGCGTCACCTCCGGCGACGAGCTGCTGCTCGACCTCGGCGGCGGCCAGCTCGTCATCTGCACGGTGATCCGCGCCCACGAGGCGGTGTTCGCGGTCGAGTTCGACAGCCCGCTGGTCAGCGACGGCGCCGGCGGCCTGTGCACCCGCCACCGCGTCTCGCCTTACGCCCTCGCCGCCGCCGGCATGCCGCTCGAGGCGCTGCCCCCCGGCAAGTACCCGATGGCCGCGCGCACCGCGCCGACCAGCCGCCCGCGCTACATGGAGGTCCGCGTCTCCGATTCGGCCCACGCCCGCGATTTCCCGGACGAAGCCGCCGCCTGACGCCCCGGTTTCGCTTGCATTCCGCCCGAAACCCGCTAAGCGCGCCCACTTCCCGCAGCGGATTCGTCCGCCGGGAAGCTTGAAGAAAGCCGGAGGGGCCCCGCAATCCCGCGGATCAGCCAGCGATCGGTTAGACTGATGAAAGGATAGGCCGTGCCGCTTTACGAGCACGTGTTCCTGGCGCGCCAGGACCTCAGCCAGGCGCAGGTCGATGCGCTGGCCGCCACCGCCACCGAGATCGTCGAGAGCAACGCCGGCAAGGTCACCAAGACCGAGACCTGGGGCCTCAAGAACCTCGCCTACAAGATCAAGCGCAACCGCAAGGCGCACTTCGTCATGCTCAACATCGAGGCCCCCGCGGGCGTCGTGGCCGAGCTCGAGCGCCAGACCCAGATCAACGAAGACGTGATCCGCTACCTGACGATCCGCGTCGACGAACACGAGACCGGCCCGTCGGTGCAGATGCGGAAGAACGACCGCGAACGCACCCGCCGCCGCGATCGCGAGGAGGCATAAGCCATGGCCCGCGCATTCTTCCGCCGCCGCAAGTCCTGCCCGTTCTCGGGCAAGAACGCACCCAAGATCGACTACAAGGACATCCGCCTGCTCCAGGGCTTCATGTCCGAGCGTGGCAAGATCGTGCCGTCGCGCATCACCGCCGTTTCCGCCAAGAAGCAGCGTGAGCTCGGCCAGGCGATCAAGCGCGCCCGTCACCTGGGCCTGCTGCCCTACCTCGTGAAGTAAGGGGAGAGACGACATGGACATCATCCTCCTCGAACGCATCGAGAAGCTCGGCCACATCGGCGACATCGTCTCGGTCAAGGACGGTTACGCCCGCAACTTCCTGCTGCCCGGCAAGAAGGCGCTCCGCGCCAACGCCGCCAACAAGAAGCTGTTCGAAGCCCGCCGCGCCGAGATCGAGGCCGACAACGCCAAGCGTCGTGAGCACGCGCAGGCCGAATCGAAGAACGTCGACGGCAAGACCGTGGTGCTGATCCGCGCCGCGTCGAACGCCGGCCAGCTCTACGGCTCGGTCTCGGTCCGCGACATCGTCGACGCGTTGGCCGCCGATGGCGTCAAGGGCGTGACCAAGGCGATGATCGTGCTCGAACGCCCGATCAAGACCATCGGCGTGTTCGACGTCCGCGTCGCGCTGCACCCCGAAGTCTCGGTGACGATCAAGGCCAACGTCGCCCGTTCGCCCGATGAGGCCGAACTCCAGGCGCAGGGCGTCAACGTCATCGACGCGATGTTCGAAGCCGACACCGGCGGCTTCACCGAAGCCTACGACCCCAACGCCGAACCCGGCGAGATCCCGGCGGATCTCGTCGAAGGCACCGAGGGCGAAGCCGAAGCGTAAGCCAGGCCCCGCCCCTCTCCCCTCCCGCCCGCGGGAGGGGCCGGGGGTGGGCCAGGGGTGGGCCAGGGGTGGGCAACGCGCCCACAGCCCCCGCCAGCAATCGCAAGAAGGGGCGCCACCCGGCGCCCCTTTTTCATGTCGCTCCCCCTCACCCGCGAAACGATCGCCGCGCAGGCCCGTTGGTTCTCCACCATCCCACCGGAAACCCCGTCATGCGCCATCCCGGTCCGCCGGCCCGCCATCACCCGCACCCGACGATGGGCTGGCCCCGCTTCGCCGCCATGATCGCCGTCTCCACCGCGGTCATGTTCCCGCTGATGTACCAGCTCGTCTACGCCCCCGACCACGCCACCTTCAGCCTCACCCGGCTCGTCTCGGCGCTGGTCATGGGCTGCGTGATGGCGGCGATCATGCTGGGCTTCATGTGGAACATGTACCGGGGCCAGGCCGCCAAGCTCGCCGTCCTGGCGCTCGCCATCGTCGGCGGCATCGCGCTGCTCGCGATCAATCGCCGGCAGGCGCTGGTCGGCGATCTCGATTTCCTGCGCGGCATGATCCCGCACCACTCGATCGCCATCAACAACGCCGAGCGCGCCACGATCCGCGATCCCCGCGTCCGCCGCCTCGCCGACGGCATCATCACCGCCCAGGTCCGCGAGATCGGCGAGATGAAGATCCTCGCCGCCGACATCGCCTCCCACGGCCCGCGCGGGACCGGGCCGCTGCCGCCGATCCCCGCGACGGTCACGCCGGCGATGCAACCGGAGATCGCCCGCGCCGTGCGCTAGCTCTCCCCCCGCGCCCCCTGCCGGCCGGTCGCATCCATCCCATTGCCCATCCCGTTGCCCATCCCGTTGCAATGTAACAATCCGGCGCTAATCTCCGGCGATGGGAACCAGCAAGTCCAGCCTCGCGGCGCCAGATCCAGCCGCCATCGTCGCCCAGCTCACCGCCCTGCACGACCGCGCCGTCGCCACCCTGCGCGACGACATCGCCCACTACGCCGCGACGCGAAAACTCCCCCCCGCCGATCGCCGCGCGGAACGCGCCTGGTGCTACCCGGAGCTGCGCATCCGCTACGAGGGCGTGGAGACCCGACCCGATCTCGCCCGCGCCTTCGGCCGCCTCGGCCACGCCGGCACGTTCGCCACCACCGTCACCCGCCCCGCCCTGTTCGCCGACTACCTGACCGAGCAGCTCACCCTGCTGGCCGAGGACTACGCGATCGAGGTCGAAGTCGGCCGCTCGACGCAGGAGATCCCGTTCCCCTACGTGATCGACGCCGGCTCGGGCCTCGGCGGCATCGCCCCGGTCGAACTCGCCCGCCACTTCCCCGCCACCGAACTGGCGATGATCGGCGACGAGCTGGCCGACGGCATCGACATCACCGCCCCCGACCAGGCTATCCCGCTGGCCCTGTTCGACGGCCTGCGCACCGATTTCAGCCTCGCCCGCCTCGCACACTACACCGGCACCGCGGTCGAGCATACGCAGCGCTTCATCCTGTTCACCAACTATCACCGCTATGTCGATGAATTCGTGGACTGGGCCGGCCAGCAGATCGGCAGCGACGGCTACACCGCGCTCAGCGGCGCCGGCGGCCTGCACCTGACGGAGCGGACCGAAAACGCCCGCGCCCGCCTGTCCGACACTGCCTGGCGCCGCCACCAGATGCCCGCCTACCACCTGATCCGGCCGGATCGCGCCGGCATCACCCTGGTCAACATCGGCGTCGGCCCGTCCAACGCCAAGACCATCTGCGACCACCTCGCGGTGCTGCGCCCCGAAGCCTGGCTGATGATCGGCCACTGCGGCGGCCTGCGCGACACCCAGCGCATCGGCGATTATGTCCTCGCCCACGCCTACCTGCGCGACGATCACGTACTCGATCCGGTGCTGCCGCCCGAAATCCCGATCCCCGCGATCGCCGAAGTCCAGCAGGCGCTCGCCCGCGCCGCGGAACTGGTCAGCGGCACCGCCGGCGCCGATCTCAAGAAGCGGATGCGCACCGGGACCGTCGTCACCACCGACGATCGCAACTGGGAACTGCGCTACACCCAGTCCGCCCGCCGCCTCAGCCTCAGCCGCGCGGTCGGAATCGACATGGAATCCGCGACGATCGCCGCGCAGGGCTACCGCTTCCGCGTCCCCTACGGCACGCTGCTCTGCGTCTCCGACAAGCCGCTCCACGGCGAGATCAAGCTCCCCGGCCAGGCCAACCGCTTCTACGAGGAAGCGATCGCCGCGCACCTCGCCATCGGCACCACCACCTGCGCCCTCCTCCGCGCCGAAGGCCCCCGCCTCCACAGCCGCAAGCTCCGCGCGTTCAACGAACCCCCGTTCCGCTGACGCGAACCGATCGGCAACAAACCGCCGTCGCCGGCCCCCGCACCCCCCGCCGGCCCCCGCACCCCCGTCATCCCCGCGAAAGCGGGGACCTCGAGCAACCAAGCGGAACGCCACCGGCCACACCCCCGCAACTCCCCTCTTGACATTTACAACCACATAGGTTACATCCACCCCCATCCGGTCCCGCCTTCTCGCGAAAGGCGGCCCCGGTGTTTCAGGCCGGCGTTGCCCGCGATGGCGCATCCTTTTTCCCGGACGCACCATGCAGCGCGAAGCAGCGTCAGCTACCGGTTCAGGCTGGCGGGCCTCACCGCCACCCCGGACAGCGAAGCTTGCGAGCCCGATCGCTGTCCCGCCTGTTCAGGGCGAAAGGCCCATGGCAAGACCGCT
>JAGWUH010000027.1 GCA_028868535.1 Sphingomonadales bacterium
GCTGCCGGGGCGGCCACGGACGGACGCGGCGCCGGGCGCGCGGGGCGCGGGGCGGGCTGGTCGAAGCCCTTGGGCAGCAGCGATTCGGGCGCGTTCTGCGCCAGCGCCAGGGCCGATCCGCCGGCCAACAGCACCGCGAACGCGCCCAGGCGGGCGTTGCGCCAGCCGCTCATGGCTGGGCTCCGGCAGCGGGAACGGGATCGGGCAGCGCCAGCGCAACCTCGCGGACCGGACGCGGTCCACCGCGTTGCCATGCCAGCGCCAGCAGCAGCGCCAGCGCGCCGCCACCCAGCGCCACCGCCAGCCACCGGAACCGCGCGGGGCCACGCCGCCTGCGCGGGGCACGCCTGAGAATGGTGGTCACCGGCACTCCCTCGAACCCGTCGATGCCGGACGAGGCCCCGGCCGGCCTGAAGCAATCGCCCACGCGCGGAACCGCGCGCTTGCGCAGCCGGTTAGCTCACTATAGGCGCTGCCGCAATGACCGCCGCACTCACATCCGCCGATGCCGCCGTCGCCGCCGATGTCGCGCGGCGGCTCGATCGCCCCGTCGTGCTGGTCGGGATGATGGGGGTCGGCAAGTCCAGCGTCGGGCGCCGCCTGGCGCAGGCACTCGGGGTCGGCTTCGTCGATGCCGACGACGCCATCGAGGAAGCCGCGCAGATGACCATCCCAGACATCTTCGCGCAATTCGGCGAGCCGCACTTCCGCGACGGCGAACGCCGGGTGATCGCCCGGCTGCTGGGCAGCGAACTGCCCGATGGCGCCGCGCCGCAGGTCAAGGTGCTGGCGACCGGCGGCGGCGCCTTCGTCAATCCCGAAACACGGGCGCTGATCCTCGAACGGGGGCACGCGATCTGGCTCGACGCCGATCTCGACACGCTGGTCGAACGTACCGCCCGCAAGAACAACCGCCCGCTGCTGCAGCAGGGCAACCCGCGCGAGACGCTGGCGCGCCTCCGCGACGAGCGCGCCGCCGCCTATGCCCAGGCGCCGATCCACGTCCTCAGCGGCAACGGCCCGCACCAGCGCACGCTCGGGAACGTCCTCAACGCGCTGTCCGCGCACCTGGCGGAGCACGGAAGATGACCGCCGCGACGACGACCGCCGCGACGCTGGCGACGATCCCGGTGGACATCGCCGGCGCCCCTTACGAGGTGCGCGTCGGGCGCGGGCTGCTCGCCGACCTCGCCGGGCAATGCGGCGCCCGGCTGCGCAAGCCCCGGGTCCCGGTGATCACCGACGTCCATGTCCACGCCGCCTGGGGTGCCGCGGTCGAACGCGCGCTGGAGGCCGCCGGCAAGGAGCCGGCCTGGCGCATCCTGCCCCCGGGCGAAGCCAGCAAGTCGTGGAGCGAGCTGGCCGCCACGGTCGACTGGATGCTGGCCGAGGGCGTCGATCGCGGCGATCACGTGCTGGCGCTGGGCGGCGGCGTGATCGGCGACCTGACCGGGTTTGCCGCCGCCATCGTCAAGCGCGGCTGCAGGTTCGTCCAGTTGCCGACGACGCTGCTGGCGCAAGTCGATTCGAGCGTCGGCGGCAAGACCGCGATCAACACCGCCGCCGGCAAGAACCTGGTCGGCGCGTTCCACCAGCCGTCGCTGGTGCTGGCCGATCTCGACGCACTGGCCACGCTGCGCCCGCGCGAGCTGGCGGCGGGCTATGCCGAAGTCGTCAAGTACGGCCTGATCGGCGACGCCGCCTTCTTCGAATGGTGCGAGGGCAACGGCCGGCACTTGCTCGAAGGCGACGTCGCCGCGCGCGCGCACGCGGTGGCGGTCTCGGTCGCGGCCAAGGCGCGGATCGTGGCGGAGGACGAGCGCGAGACGAAGGGCACGCGCGCGCTGCTCAACCTCGGCCACACCTTCGGCCACGCGCTCGAGGCGGAGACCGGCTTCTCGGACCGGCTGCTGCATGGCGAGGGCGTGGCGCTGGGCATGGTGCTGGCGGCGCGCTACTCGGTGCGGCGCGGGTTGATGACCGGGCAGGACGCCGGCCG
This sequence comes from Sphingomonadales bacterium, assembly GCA_028868535.1. Lineage (GTDB taxonomy): Bacteria > Pseudomonadota > Alphaproteobacteria > Sphingomonadales > Sphingomonadaceae > Novosphingobium. The sequence goes on from JAGWUH010000027.1 coordinate 2,000, forward strand.
CGTCGCCGCGCACATCGCCGCCGCCGGGCTGCCCGCCAGCCTCAAGGCGCTGGGGCTGGACTGCGACGGCGCCGCGCTGGTCGCGCACATGCTGCACGACAAGAAGATGGACGCCGGGGTGCTGCCGTTCCTGCTGATGCGCGGAATCGGCCAGACTTTCCTCGCGAAAGACGTGCCATTGGACGATGTCGCGGCGTTTCTCGACGCCGAACTGGCGGAATAGCCGCCTCCCGCGCTTGGCGTCGTGCCGAAAACGTGCCCATAACGGCACCATAACGGCACCATAACGACACCGGAAGGGACGCCATGACCGCACCCGAAGCGACGCCCGAGCTGGCACCGCCGCACGACCGCGCGTTCCTGGGCCACCCCAAGGGCCTCGGCTACCTGTCGCTGACCGAGGGCTGCGAGCGGTTTTCCTACTACTCGATGCAGACCCTGCTGGTGCTCTACATGGTCAAGTACCTGCTGCTCCCCGAGCGGATGGCCGGGGTCGCCGGGCTCGAAACCTTGCGCACCACGCTGTGGGGCGGGCTGACCGGACAGCCGCTGGCGTCCGCGATTTTCGGCACCTACACCGCCCTGGTCTACATGACCCCGATCGCCGGCGGCTTCATCGCCGACGTCTGGCTCGGCCGCCGTCGGACGCTGGTGCTGGGCGGCGCGGTGATGGCGCTGGGCCACTTCCTGATGGCGTTCGAGGGCTCGTTCCTGATCGCGCTGCTGGCGCTGATCGTCGGCGTCGGGCTGTTCAAGGGCAACATCGCCAGCCAGGTCGGCGAGCTCTACGGCCCGAACGACCTGCGCCGGGCGATGGCGTTCCAGATCTTCTACACCGCGATCAACGCCAGCGTGATCATCGCACCGCTGGTCTCGGGCACGCTGGGCGAGAAGGTCGGCTGGCACTGGGGCTTCGGCGCCGCCGGCGTGGTGATGGTGCTGGGGCTGCTGGTCTACCTGAAGGCCGCCCCCTGGCTGCCGGCGGACCAGGTGCCCGGACGCAAGGCGGCCGGCGCACGCGGCGGCTGGCTGCCGGGCGACGGCGCGCGGGTGGCGGCGATCGTGATCCTGGTCCCGGTGATGGCCTGCGCGATGATCACCAACCAGGAGATCTTCAACGCCTACCTGGTCTGGGCCGACCGGGCGTTCCAGCTGACGTTCTTCGGCGTGACCCTGCCGACCAGCTTCATGATCACCATCGACGCGGCATTCAGCTTCTCGATGCTGGTGGCGGTGGCGGCGTTCTGGCAGTGGTGGGGCAAGACCCGCCGCGAGCCGGACGAACTGGGCAAGATGATCATCGGCGCGGCGTTCTCGATCCTCGGCGGGCTGTGCCTCGTCGTCGCCGCGGCGACCCAGGGCAGCGGCAAGATCGGGCTGTTTTGGCCGGCGATGTTCCACCTGCTGAACTCGATCGGCTTTGCGCACATGCTGCCGGTGAGCCTGGCGCTGTTCTCGCGGCTGGCGCCCAAGCCGATCGAGGGCACGGTAATCGGCATCTACTACCTGGCGTTCTTCGCCGCCAATGCGCTGGTCGGCAAGATCGGCGGGCTGCTCGACGCGATGCCGGTGACGCGGTTCTGGCTGCTGCACGTCGGCTGCGCGACGCTCGCGTTCGTGGCGTTCGCGCTGTTCCGGATGGTGCTGGCGAAGCGGCTGATGGGGTCGCCCGTTACGGCTTGAGGTCTTCGACCGCGAAATCGGCGAGCAGTTCGGCGATCAGCAGGCTGCGGTGGCATTCGGCGGCCTCGCGTTCGTAGCACAGCAGCGCGACGCGCCGTTCCGAGGCCAGCGCACGCAGTTCGGCCATCGCCGCCAGGGCCTCGGGCAGTTCGAGCTGGCCGGCGTAGATCCGCGCCACCGCCGCGTGATCGTGGCGGCGGGCGGCGGCGCGGCCTTCCGCCGGGGTGCCGAGCGGCTTGAGGTGGCGGTAATCGATGCCCCCTGCCCGCGCCGCGGCGGCAAGCGCGCTCTTGGAGAAGCCGGGGCGGCGCGACAGCGGCAGCGCGCGGATGTCGGCCAGCACCTCGACGCCGGCAGATTGCAGCGCCGCGATCACGGCGTCCTGCGTGGCGGCTTCGTAGCCGATCGACCAGATGGTGGGCATGAGGGGAAGATGGGCAGCTTCCCCTCGATTTCCAGTGTCAGGAAACGCCCCTGACGTAAGCGTCGATCGTGCCGGCGCAGCCGATCTTGTCATCGCCTTCGAGATCGGCGTAGCGGGCGATGTTGTCCTGGATCGAAGGCCCGGTGTGGCCGCACGCGCAGGGGCCATAGTCGATGGTGATCCGGTCCCCGGTGATCACCCCGCCCCAGCGGCCGTCGAGCGAGAGATCGAAGAACGCGGCACGGCCTTCGACGACGCCGTGTCCGTCCTCCGGCAGGCGCTTGTCGCCCGACTTGTCGAGCAGGAACGGCACGATCCACGGCGGCAGGTGATAGCGGCCGCCTTCGCGGCACTTGGGCATGCCCGAGTTCAGTTCCTGCATCGAATAGTTCTGGAAGTGGCGATCGGCGGGGATGTTGAACGTCTCGTGGACGAACTGCTGGTAGTCCGCCGGAAGCTGGGCGCGCTTGAGGCCGCCGCCGACGTAGATGCAGTTGTCGGGGTTGAAGTCCTTGGCCGAATAGCCCTTCTCGCGGACGGCCTTCGCCACCGCATAGAGACCGGACCACATGCCGGAGACCATCAGCAGCTTGTCGCGGTTGGCGATGATCTCGTCGGCGGTGATCCCGATGGCATCATCGAGCACCTTTTGCCGCTCTGCCGAGGTCTTCTCGAAGGCGGCGAGCTCGTCCGGCGTGGCGGTGCCGTCGGCAATGCGCTTGCGCATGACGACCATGCCGGTGAGCGAGCCGACGGTGATCGGCGGCACCGGGTAGTTGAAGCGCGGCCAATCCGGGTGGGCGAAGGCGGCGCGCTGGGCTTCGGCGATGGTCTTGTTCTTGGGCACGGTGGCGACGGGGGCGCAGCCGATCATCTTGCGGTTGGCCTCGGGCTTGACGCCCGAACCCCAGGCGAAGACCTGGACGGTGTCCTTCTTCGACCAGTCCATGTCGGCCTGGCTGGCGATCAGCATCGCCGACTTGCCGGTAGTGCCGCTGGAGCAGGAGATGAAGTAGCCCTTGGCCTCCAGCCGGGCGATCCAGTCGTCGATGTCGGTGATGCCTTCGAGGTCGACGCCCTCGATCGGATACGGCGAGACGGTGCCCAGCCACTTGGTCAGGCGGTCCCACTTCTGCTCGAACAGGAACGATTCGGGATAGGACTTGTAGGCGGTGTGCGGGAACAGCAGCGGCACCATGTCGTCGAGCGAGGTGATCTCGGTGATCCCCGCTTCCTCGGCGCGGTGGCGCAGCAGCTTGATCCTGCCGACGCGATCCTGGAAGCGTTCGTCGAGCGCCTGGACCTGGAGGGCGCGGATCGCTTGCGCGTCGTAGTCGAAGCGGTCCTCGTCCTCGACTTTGGCGGTCAGTTGCTGAAGGGCGTGCTGCTGCGCGACGGTGGCCATGGTGCTCTCCGGTCTAATGGCATCTCTTGCGTCTCATTATGGACGATTCGCGTTCGCGCGCAAGTGGTTTATGGGAGCGGTTGCGATGAATGCTCCCGAACGCCCTCCCACACCCGCGCGCGCCGGGCGTCCGACCCGGGCGCAGGCCGAGGCCCGCCATGCCGAATTGCTGGAAGCGGCGCTCGACCATTTCCTCGAGAAGGGCTTCGAGCTGGCGACGGTCGAGGCGATCGCCGCCTCGGTGAACATGACCAAGCGCACCGTCTATGCGCGTTATCCCGAGAAGGTGGCGCTGTTCCGCGCGGCGGTGGCGCAGGCGATCGCCAGGCTGGCGGTGAGCGAGGCGCGGATGCGCGCGGCGGTGGCCGATGATCTCGAGCAGACGCTGGTCAACATCGCGCGCTTGCGGGTCGATCCGCTGACGACGCCGGCCGGGCTGAAGCTGCAACGCATCATCCAGACCGAGAGCTATCGCTTTCCCGACGTGTTCACGCTGTCCTACGAACACGGCGCGCTGCCCGTGATCCGCTTCCTCGGCGCGCTGCTGGCTGCGGAGACCGCGGCCGGACGGCTGGCGATCGCCGAACCCGACCTGGCCGCGAACGTGTTCATATCGATGGTCGTTTCGGGTCCGATCCGCATTCTCACCGCCGGGCTGGCGGTCAGCCCCGAGGAAGTCGACCATCGCATCCGTTTCGCGGTGCGCCTGTTTCTCGACGGCGCCCGCGCCCGCTGACCTGCCAACGAGGAGTCTCCATGATTGCCCCCGACCGTCCGCGCCGCAGCGCGCTCTACCTGCCCGCCTCCAATGCCCGCGCGATCGAGAAGGCGCGCACCCTGCCCGCCGACGTCGTGATCCTCGACCTCGAGGACGCGGTGGCGCCCGAGGCCAAGGACGCGGCGCGCGACGCGGCGGTCGAGGCGGTGAACGCCGGTGGCTTCGGCCATCGCGAGGTGGCCATCCGCGCCAACGGACTGGACACGCCGTGGGGCGAGGCCGATCTCGCCGCGATCGCGGGATCGGCAGCCGACGCGGTGCTGGTGCCGAAGGTGTCCTCGCCGGCCGACATCGCCGCCTGCGATGCGGCGCTGGCCGGGGCGCCGGCGGGCATGCAGTTGTGGGCGATGATCGAGACCTGCGCTGCAATCGCCCAGCTCGACGCGCTGGCGGCCTGCGCGCGGACGACGCGGCTGTCGCTGTGGATCATGGGGGTCAACGACCTCGCCAAGGAGATGCGCGCGCAACTCACCCCGGAGCGGACGCCGTTCCTGCCGTTGCTGAGCCTGGCGGTGTGCGCGGCGCGCAGCCACGGCGTGACGATCCTCGACGGGGTGTGCAACGAGTTCCGCGACCTGGGCGTGTTCGAGGCCGAGGCGCGGCAGGGGCTGCTGTACGGGTTCGACGGCAAGTCGCTGATCCACCCGGCGCAGGTCGAGGTGGCGAACGCGGTGTTCAGCCCTTCCGCGGCCGAGCTGGCGCGCGCGCAAGCGGTGATCGCGGCGTTCGCGCTGCCGGAGAACGCCGGCAAGGGGGCGATCCAGGTCGACGGCCGGATGGCCGAACTGCTGCACCTGGAGCAGGCCCGGCGACTTGTGGCGCTGGCCGAGGCGATCGGCGCCTTCAACTGAAGCGCCGGTTGAGGGATCCTGCAGAACTCCCGATCGGAAAGGCGAAAGGGCAGGAGGCTGGCCCCCTGCCCTTCGCCGGTTCCGGATCTCGGATCAGAACTTGACGCCGACCTCCACGCCGTAGGTGGCGGGCTTCGACCAGTTCGCGCCGACGCCGTAGTTTGAATACTGGACATCGGTCATGTAGCGGCTGTTGGTGACGTTGTCCCCGAACACCGCCAGGGTAAAGTGGTCGCTCGGGTCGGTCCACTGCCCGCGCAGCGCCAGGGTGGCATAGCCCTTCTGCAGAAACTGCGTACCCGACGGGCCATAGTAGAGCGACGACGAGTAGAACAGGTTGCCCGAGAGGTCGAGCTTGCCGCCGGCAAGATCGACGCCGTAGTGCCCGCCGACCGTGGCGGTGAACTCGGGCGAACGCTGCATATGGACGTTGTCGAGCGTGGTCGGGATGACCAGGAAGCTGACGCCGGTGGCGGCGAGATCGAGACAGCTGGCGCCGCTGCCGTTCGGGAACCGACCGCACGGCGTGTAGACCGGCGCACTGTCGAAGTGCTTGTAGCGCGCATGGGTCCAGGCGGCGCCGACGTTCACCGAGAAGTTCTCGTTGAAGCGGTAGCGTACCTGGCCGTCGAGACCGTAGATCTTCGAGTTCGCCGCGTTGACGATGTTGGCGCGGCCAGCCAGGAACTCCGAGACCTGCAGGTTCTTGTAGTCGTAATAGAAGCCCGACAGCTCGAACGAGATCGTGCGGTTGTCGAACTTGTAGCCGACTTCGAACGCGTGGATCTTCTCCGGCTTGACGTCATTGCAGGTGTAGCCGGCACCGGTCGGGTTGGCGGCCGTGATCGGGTTGGTCGGGTTCTGGCACGAACCGCCGGCGTCGATGATCGCCGACTTGTAGCCCTGCGTGTACGACGCGTAGATGCTCGACTGGTCGTCGGGCTTGTAACGCAGGATCGCGCGCGGGGTGACGTGGTTGCTGGAGATGCTCGGCAGCGGGTGCTTGAAGGTGGCGTCGAACGGCGGCAGGCCGAGCCCGTTGAAGTAGGTGTTCGTCACCGAGTCATGCGAATAGCGGATGCCGCCGGTGAAGAACAGCTTGGGCATCACCTCGTAGGTGGCATCGAAGAAGCCGGCGTAGGTATTGGTGTCGGTGCCCGAGCCGCCGATGCGGAACGGCGGGTTGTAGGTGCTGCCGGCGACAATCAGGTAAGTGCGATAAATGTCGGTGTTGCTGAAGGCGAAGAAGCCGGCGGTCCACTGCAGCTTCGAACCCGGCTTGGAGTTGAGCAGCAGCTCCTGGCTCCAGGTGTGGTTGTCATTCGGCAGGCCGAGCTGGAGCAGCGGGGCGGCCGAATAGTCGACCTCGATGCTCGAATCGACGTCTTCCTTGCGATACTGGGTGTACGAGGTCAGGTCGGCGAAGCCGAGGTCCGCCTTGATCGTTCCCTGCACCACGTTCGAGTTGATGTGCAGGAATTCCTTCTCGGCATTGCCCGCGCCCGAAGCGGTCTGGTCGGGATCATTGGTGATCGCGGCAGCCGGCAGGAACCAGGGCGCACCCGAACCGAAGGTCGCGTCCTTGTAGGTCGAGGTGATCAGCGGGCTGGGATCGTTGACGTGGCTGTGCTGGTAGCGCAGCAGGACCGATATGCGGTCGCTGATCTGGGCCTTGAGGCCGACGCGGGCCGACCAGTTGCGATAATCGCCGACGCGAGTGCCATCGCTGATGTTGGTCCAGTGCCCGTTGCCGCGACCGTAGTTGAACTCGACATCCATGGCGACGCCATTGGCGATGCCGGCGGTGCCGTAGAACTGGTACTTGAGTTCGTTGAAGCGGCCGTAGGAGAACTTCGCTTCCATTGCCGGGTGTTCGCTGGGATCGGCCGACTGGACGAGGATGGCGCCACCGGTGGTGTTATGCCCGAACAGCGTACCCTGCGGCCCCTTGAGCACCTGCACCGACTGGACCTTGGTCAGCTGGAAATCGCCGGCGAGCGGGTTCGGCACGTAGAAGCCGTCGACGTAGATGCCGACGTTGCTGCCGCCGCCCGAGGTGACCACCGGGGTGCCGACGCCGCGGATCGTGGGCTGGAAAAAGCCGCCGCTGCTGTCGAAGCGCAGGCCGGGGGTGATCTTGGCGATGTCGGGCAGCGCGACGACGTTCGCAGTCGTCAGCTGCGCCGAGCTGAGCGCCGTGATCGTGATCGGCACGTCGACCTGCTTTTCCTCGCGGCGCTGCGCGGTCACCACGATCTCGTCGCCGGTCGTGGCGGCCGCCTGCGGTGCAGCGGCTTGCGCAAAAGCCGGCAATGGGGCCATCGCCACCATGCCGATGAGTCCGAAAACGGACGCACGTGTGCTCAACATCGAAGTCGACATCATACCCTCCCTTTGCCGGGCGCGAGCCCGGTCTCGAATTCCCGTCCCGGGGCGCGATCACGATCGCGCACCGGCATGGCCACACGCTAGACCGGGCCTAGAAAATGGCAACGGATGATCGCCCGGACAAAGGCCTGGGCCCAATAATAGGGAAGCGACCGTTGCATTTCTGCAACTGAACCTTCGTTCACAGCCCGATGTAGCCGAGCAGGCCGGTCTTCGGATCGGGAGAATCCGCCTTGTAGCGCACCGAGCCATAAGGCCTTTCGAGCCAGCGGCGCACGCGGCGTTCGCCCGGCTTGCGGTTGTAGCTGTCGGTCGCCTGCTGGATGTCGAGGTCGGATTGGGTGTAGCGATCGCGCATCCGCAGGTAGTCACCCCAGGTCGGGCAGTGGTAACGCTCGGTCCACAGCGCGGGGTTGGCGATGTCGCGGGCGATCGACCAGTCGAAGCCGCCGTTGCGCATTCGCACCTTCTGCAGCTGTCGGGCAACCTGGTAGAAGGTGCGCGCCTCGTCCGGATCGACATCGTATTCGACTTCGACGACGATCGGCCCGGAGCGCATCGTCAGTCCGAGCGCGACTTGCGGCTCGGCCCCGATCGCGACCTGCTCGGTGTCGATTTCCTCGTCGCGGGGGAGCGGCATGACCACGCCGAGCAGCGCCGTAGAGGCCGCCACCCCGCCCGATGCGGCGAGGGCGAAGGTGACGCCATAATGCGACGCGACCTCGCCCCAGAACCAGGCGCCCAGCGCAACGCCGCCGGTGATCGATGACGAGTAGAGCGACAATGCGCGCGCGGTCACCCAGCGCGGCGCGGTGAGCTGGACGCCGATGTTGAACAGCGAGGCGGTCTGCATGTTGGCGATGCCGACGAAGAAGAACGCGATCATCGTCAGCCACAGCGAACGGCTCGCGGCGATCGTGACCAGCGCGGCGCCGGTGATGATGATGAACACGCGGGCCAGCGCCTCGCTGGAAAAGCGGTGGCGCAGCCGCGCCAGGTACAGCGCGCCGGCGACCGCGCCGATGCCGGTGGCGCCGAGGATCAGGCCGTAAGTCGCGGCATCGCCATGCAGCAACTGCTTGGCGACGAGCGGGCCGAGCGCGGTGTAGGTGGCGCTGGCGAGGCCGAAGGCGAGCGCGCGGACGACAACCGTGCGGATCGCCGGCGAGTGGAACGCATAGCGGGCGCCGGAGATGATCGCGCGGTCGATCCGTTCCGGCGGCAGGCGCGAGGGGACGTGGCGGCGCTGCCACAGCACGAAGGCGAACCACAGCGGCAGGTAACCGACGGCGTTGATGCCGAAGGCCGCCTTGGCGCCGAACGCCAGCACGACGACGCCGCCGATCGCGGGGCCGAAGCTGCGGGCGATGTTGTAGCTGATCGAGCCGAGCGACACCGCGGCGGGAAGATGCTCGGCCGAGACCTGTTCCGAGATCGAGGACTGCCATGACGGGCTGTAGAGCGCGACCCCGGCGCCGATCAGCACGATGAAGCCGAGCAGCAGCCAGGGCGTGACCAGGCCGAGATAGGCGAGCGCCGTGAGGCAGGCGCCCGACAGCGCCGCGAAGCCGAGGCCGGTCAGCGCGATCTTGCGGCGATCGAACATGTCGGCGATGGCGCCCGCGGGCAGAGCGACGAGGAACATCGGCAGCATCAACGCCGACTGCACCAGCGCCACCATGCTGGGCGAGTTGTTGGTGAGCCGGGTCATTTCCCAGGCGGCGCCGACGCCCAGAATCAGCTGGCCGAAGTTCGAGAACAGGCTCGACAGCCAGATGCGGCGGAAGGTCGACTCGCCCAGCGGCGCGAAAGTGCCCCCGCGCGCTGCGCCTGTCCCGGCCGGGTCTTCGTTCATGCGTTCTCCCCAATTGCATCCGGTTTGGGTGTCCCCTCGGCAGCCGTCAAGCGTCCGTGGCGCGAAATCGACCGCGGCGGCACAGGCGCCCCGGCATCGCGGCCATGGCGCAATCGCCGCCGCGATGCCGCGCCTGGCGCGACGGCGTTTCGCCATTGGGAATTTGCAATGTGCGCGCGAGTTCCCCATTTGCGGAAGTCGTGCGGGCGCGGCCCGCAGCCCGCCGTTTCGGCAGAGATTCGAGGAGAGTACCGTGGCCGAGGCCTACATCATCGACGCCGTCCGTACCCCGCGCAGCATCGGCAAGATGGGCAAGGGCGCGCTTTCGACCATGCATCCGGAGCATCTTTCGGCTTCGGTGCTGGCGGCGCTGAAGGAGCGCAACAACCTCAACACCGCCGATGTCGACGACGTTATCTGGGGCGTTTCCGCGGCGATCGGGCTGCAGTCGGGCGACATCGGCCGCAATGCCGCGCTCGATGCCGGATACGACGTGCGCGCCGGCGGCGTGACGCTGAACCGGTTCTGCGGCTCCTCGATCACCGCGACCAACTTCGCGGCCGGGATGATCATGTCGGGCATGCACGACGTGGCCATCTCGGGCGGCATGGATATGATGTCCTACGCCAACTACTATGGCATGAAGATGCGCGAGGCCGGCGTCGGCGGCGGCGGCATGGGCGTGGGCAACCCGCGCCTGCAGGCTAAGCACCCGCAATCGAACCAGGGCGTCTGCGCCGACGCGATCGCAGCGATCGAGGGGATCAGCCGCGAGGACCTCGAAAAGCTCGGCGTCGAGAGTCAGCGCCGCGCGGCGGTGGCGATCGCCGAGGGGCGGTTCGCCAGGTCGACGATCGTCGTCAAGGACGACGACGGCAACGTCATCCTCGACCACGAGGAATATCCGCGTCCCGACACCACGCTGGAAGGACTGGCGCAGCTGAAGCCGGCGTTCGAGATGTTCCTCGACATGCCGTCGCAGCCCGAGGGCAAGACCTATCGCCAGCTGATCAACCAGGTCTATCCCGACGTCGACATCAAGCCGATCCACCACGTCGGCATCTCGTCGGGCGTGGTCGATGGCGCCTCGGCGATCCTGCTGGCATCCAAGGAATACGCCGAGAAGCAGGGCTGGAAGCCGCGCGCGCGGATCGTGGCGATGAGCGAGATCGGCGATTGCCCGACGCTGATGCTCAATGCGCCGGTCCCGGCGGCGAAGAAGGTGCTGGCCAAGGCCGGGCTGACCAAGGACGACATCGACGTCTGGGAAATCAACGAGGCCTTCGCGGTGGTGGTGGAAAAGTTCATCCGCGACCTCGATCTCGACCGGGCCAAGGTCAATCCCAACGGCGGTTCGATCGCGCTGGGCCACCCGATCGCGGGGACCGGGGCGATCCTGATCGGCACCGCGCTCGACGAGCTGGAGCGGACCGGCGGGCGTTATGGCCTGATCACGATGTGCGCGGCGGGCGGCATGGCCCCGGCGATCATCATCGAACGCATCTGAGGACAATCACGCGCCGCTGGCGGCGCACAAGTCGCTGGTCATGCGCCCCGCCTTCGCTACAAGAAGGCGGGGCGTCTTGCGACAGGGCTGGGCGAAAATCGCATTCGGGACGACGACAGGGCTGGCATGGACGAGGAACTGCACGAACTGCGGCGCGCCGTCAGCATCAAGCTGACCGTACTGGCGCGGCTGATGCGCAACGACTTCGACCGGCACGTCGGCGGGATCGGCCTGACCCGGTCACAATGGTCGCTGATCGCGGTGGTCGCCAGCCGGCCGGGCGCGACGCAGCGGCAGATCGCCGAGCTGCTCGAGATGTCCGAGGCGTCGGCGGGGCGGCTGGTCGACCGGCTGGTCGCCGACGGACTGCTGGCCCGCACCGATCGCGCGGATGACCGGCGGGCCCGGGCGGTGACGCTGACGGAGGCGGCCAATCCGCTGCTGGAACGGATGTCGGTGTTCGCGCGCTCACGCGAGGAGCGGTTCTTCCGCGGCATCGCCGGCGAGGACCTGGCAAAGCTTCGCGACGTGCTCGACCAGTTGCACGCCAATATCTATCCCGGCCTGACTCCGCCGGGTTGAGCGCAACGAAAAAGGGCGGCGCTCGCGCACCGCCCTTCCCGTTTGATCGTGGCTGCTGCCGATCAGGGCAGGAGCTGCGCCTTCGACAGCGTGGTGGCGACCTTGCCGTTGGCGGTGGTCAGGTTCGACGAGGCGATCGTGACCAGGCGGCCTTCGAGGATGATCTGCACCGAACCGTCGGCCTGCACGCGGTAGACCGGGGCGAGACGCTGGCCGTTGGTGCCGTAGATCATCTTGCCTTCGGTCACCTTGACGGTGGTGGCTTCGGCCGCGGCAGCGCGAACGCTCTGCGAAGCTTCGGCGGCGTGGACGACGGCCGGAACCATCGCGAAGACGGCCAGGGTGGCAATGGCGGCAAGGGGAGCGAACTTGTTCATCACGAAACTCCGTCTGTGGACCCGGGCCTGGAGTGGGGCTGCCCGGCGATTGCTAACCTAGGTAAGTAATATTGTGTCCACTGTCAATTGCGAATCACGCAACTCCGAAGCGCTATTTTGCAACTGCGTTAAACACCTGATAAACCATGGTCCTCCCCTCCTCCACCCAGGCCTATGCCGCTCCACGCAACGAAAACGGGGCCGGCGCACGGCGCCGGCCCCGTCGGTCTGCCCCGTCGGGGGGAAGCTCAGCGGCCGAGATCGGCCTTGTTCTTGCTGCTGACGACCTTGCCGTTGGCGACGCTGAGGATCGCGGCCGGGATCGTCGTCAGCTTGCCGTCGAGGATGACCTGGACCGAACCGTCCGCGGTGACGCGATAGATCGGCGCGATCCGCTGGCCGTTGGCGCCGTAGACCATCTGCCCTTCGTGCCAGGCGGCTTCGGCAAGCGCGGCACCCGGCAGCGCGATGCTGGCGGCGAGGAGGACGGGGACGAAAACGCTGGCAATGCTCTTCATGGCAATCTCCCAAAATGGCGGCCCGCCAGGCGGACGACGGCCAGTTCCTAACCTAGGTCAGTATTTCCTAAATAGACGACCAAATCCTAATTTCCACAGTTCGCGATGCTCCGCGGAATCCGCAGGCCCAAATCGCGCAAATCCGCGAGGGCAAAACCGTCGCGGCGATGACGGCGGGCGCGATCGCGGTTGATCGCGTCGGGGATTGCGCGCAGGACTGCCGCTTTCCGGAAGCGGCCCGCCGGCAAGGATCGATGCGGCTTTTGGACGAAGTCAGGAACGGGAAGGCAAGACAGGCATGGCAACCAAGGTAATGGAGGGCGTGCGCGTCCTCGAAGTGGCGCAGTTCACGTTCACGCCGGCGGCGGGCGCGATCCTGGCGGACTGGGGCGCGGACGTGATCAAGGTCGAGCATCCGGTGCGCGGCGACACCCAGCGCGGCTTCCTCAACATGGGCGGCGTCAAGCTCGACCCGCTGCGCCACACGCTGATCGAACACCCCAACCGCGGCAAGCGCTCGGTCGGCATCGACCTCGCCACCAAGGAAGGGCAGGAGACGCTGTACGAGCTCGCGAAGCAGTGCGACGTGTTCCTGACCAACTACCTTCCCCAGGTCCGGCAGAAGAACAAGTTCGACATCGAGCACATCCGCGCGGTCAATCCGAACATCATCTATGCCCGCGGTTCGGCGCTGGGCAACAAGGGACCGGAGCGCGAGGTCGGCGGCTTCGACGGCACCTGCTTCTGGAACCGCAGCGGCATCGCCATCGCCATGACCCCCGAGGAGCTCGACGGCCCGCTGAGCCAGGGCATGCCGGCGTTCGGCGATTCGATCGGCGGCATGTTCATCGCCGGCGGCATCTCGGCCGCGCTGTTCCACCGCGAGAAGACCGGCGAGGCGACCGAGCTCGACGTCTCGCTGCTGTCCACCGCGTGGTGGGCTTCGGGCGCGCTGCTGGCGCAGGTGATGGAAACCGGCATCCTCGGCCGCAACGGCATGCCGCAGTCGGGCAGCGTCAGCACCAACCCGTTCATGGGCAACTTCCGCACGTCCGACAACGGCTGGATCAACCTCTGCACGCTGAGCCCGACCGGGCACATCCGCAGCCTGTTCACCTGCCTGGGCATTCCCGAGGCGGCCGACGATCCGCGCTTTGCCGACGTGCAGGCGCTGTTCTCGAACGTCGCGGCGGCGAGCGCGTTGATCACCGAGGCGTTCTCGAAGCAGCCGTTCGAATACTGGCGCCAGCAGCTCAAGAACTACTCGGGACAGTGGGCGCCGGTGCAGTCGCTGCGCGACCTGCTGACCGACGAGCAGACCGTCGCCAACGACATGATCATCGAGGTCGAGGGTGCGGATGGCGGTGCGCCGCTGAAGCTGGTCCGCGGGCCGGTGCAGTGGAACGGCGAGCCGCTGGAGACCACGCGCGCGCCGCAGGCCAGCGAGCACACCGAGATCGTGCTGATGGAAATGGGCTTCGAGTGGGACAAGATCGAGGAACTCAAGGCCAAGGGCGCGATAGCGTAAGGGGATGACGGGAGTGGGGTGGAGCGCCTCGCTCCCCTCCCCCGCGACGGGTCGGGAGAACGGATGACCAAGGTTCTGCAGGGCGTGCGCGTGCTCGAGGTCGCGCAGTTCGTGTTCGTGCCGAGCGCGGGTTCGCTGCTGGCCGAATGGGGCGCGGAGGTCATCAAGGTCGAGCATCCGGTGCGCGGTGACGCGCAGCGGGGCATGTTCCGCATCGGCGGGGTGACGTTCGACCCGCAGGTCAACCCGATGATGGAGCATCCGAACCGCGGCAAGCGCTCGATCGGCATCGACGTCAGCCATCCCGATGGCCAGGCGCTGGTGTACGAACTGGCCAGGAACGCCGACGTGTTCCTGACCAATTACCTGCCCGAGGCGCGGCAGAAGCTGAAGATCGACGTCGAGCACATCCGCGCCGCCAATCCCGACATCATCTATGCGCGCGGCAGCGCCTTCGGCGACAAGGGGCCCGACCGCGATCGCGGCGGCTTCGATTCGACGGTGTTCTGGAGCCATTCGGGCATAGCCCATGCGCTGACGCCGCAGGAATTCGACGTGCCGCTGACGCAGGGGATCGGCGGGCTGGGCGATTCGATCGCCGGGATGGCGCTGTGCGGCGGCATCGCCGGGGCGCTCTTTCACCGCGACCGCACCGGCACGGCGAGCGAGGTCGACGTCTCGCTGCTCTCCTCCGCCTGGTGGGTGACGGGACAGGTGCTCGACACCTACCTGATGAGCGGCCAGCAGATGCGCGTCTCCGTCCCCCAGCCCGGCGGATCGCCGTTCAGCCCGTTCATGGGCCATTACCTGACCAGCGACCGGCGCACGATAAGCCTGTTCATGCTGGTGCCCGGGCCCTACATCCGCGACACCTTCGAGCACCTGGGCCTGGCGGAAATGGCTGACGATCCGCGGTTTTCCACGGCGGAAGCGCTGATGGCCAACGCCGTGGAGGCCGGCAAGGCGATCGAGGCGGCAGTGGCGCGGCACGATTTCGATTTCTGGCGCCGGCGGCTGCGGACGATGAAGGGGCAATGGGCGGCAGCGCAGAGCCTGCTTGACCTCGGTCAAGACGAGCAGGCGCTGGCCAACGATATGCTCTATGAGGTCGAGCGGATCGACGGCCAGGGCACGATGAAGATCGCGCGAGGCCCCGTGCAGTTCGACCACGAGCCGGCACGGACTTGCCGCGCGCCGCAAGCATTCGAGCACACCGAGGCGATACTTCTCGAACAGGGTCTTGAATGGGAGCGGATCGAACGCCTAAAGGCCTCCGGTGCAATCGCCTGAGGGCGATGGAGAACCGGACGCCGCGCCAACCGCCGCGGCCGACAAGGACGAGGACATCACGATGAAGCCCGGTACCCGTTTGAAGAGCGCCGCCTGCGACACCGAAGTCATGGTCATCCGCTGCGCCGATGGCGAGATCCAGTGCGGCGGCGCGCCGATGGGCGAGGCCAAGCCCGCCGAAGCCGCACCGCTCTCCGCCGATTTCTCGGGCGGCACGCTGATGGGCAAGCGCTATGTCGATGCCGACGGCAAGTACGAGCTGCTCTGCGTCAAGCCCGGCAAGGGCAGCCTCGCGGTCGACGGCGTCGCGCTCGTCACCAAGGACGCCAAGCCGCTGCCCGCTTCCGACTGACCTCTTGAGCGGACACGCCCGATGAACATCGCCCTCCTGCTCGAGATGGCGGCCGAGGCCGCGCCCGATCGCACCGCCCTCGTCTGCGACGGCAAGCGCTGGACTTATGCCGAACTGCTGGCCGCCGCACGCGGGGCCTTCGAGATGATCCAGGAGAGCGGCGTGAGCCACGTCGCGCTGCTCGATGAATCGAGCGAAGCGGCGGTGATCGCGCTGTTCGGCGCGGCGCTGGCGGGCGTGCCCTATTGCCCGCTCAACTACCGCCTGGCCGATCCGGACCTCGCGGCGCTGCTTGGCCGCATCGCGCCCGCGCTGGTGATCGGCGACGAGGAGCGCGTGCTGCGGCTGGCCGGGGATGGCGACCACACCGTCTACGCCCGCGAGGAATTCACCGCCAAGGCGCAGGAACTGGTGCCCGGCGACGAGGAGCGCGAATACGACCCGGGCGCCGACGGCATTGCCGTGCAGCTGTTCACCAGCGGCACCACCGCGGCTCCCAAGGCGGCGATCCTGCGCCACTCGAACCTGCTCGGCTATATCCTGGGCACCGTAGAGTTCGCCGCGGCCGATGAGGCCGACGCCGCGCTGGTGGTGGTGCCGCCGTACCACATCGCCGGCATTTCCGCGCTGATGAGCTCGATCTATGCGCAGCGCCGCATCGTCATGCTGCCGTCGTTCTCCCCCGAGGCCTGGCTGAAGCTGGTCGGCGAGGAGAAGATCTCGAACGCCTTCGTCGTGCCGACGATGCTCACGCGGATCGTCGGCACGATCGAGAAGGGCGAGCCGTGCGACGTCTCCAGCCTGCGCCAGATTTCCTATGGCGGCGGCAAGATGCCGCTGGAAGTGATCCAGAAGGCGCTGGCGATGTTCCCGGCGACGGGCTTCACCAACGCCTATGGCCTGACCGAGACCAGCAGCACGATCGCGCTGCTCGGGCCGGACGACCATCGCGCGGCGCTGGCATCGGACGATCCCAGGGTGCGCGCGCGGTTGACGTCGCTGGGCCAGCCGATCCCGACCGTGGAGATCGAGATCCGCGGTGAGGACGGCAGGCCGGTTCCCCCGGGCGAGCCCGGCGAGATCTATGTCCGCGGCGAGCAGGTCTCGGGCGAGTACAAGGAAAAGTCCGCGCTGGACGCCGAGGGCTGGTTCCCGACCCGCGACGCCGGCTTCATGGACGAGGATGGATACCTGTTCCTCTCCGGCCGGGCGGACGACGTCATCGTCCGCGGCGGCGAGAACATGTCGCCGGGTGAGATCGAGGACGTGCTGCTGACCCATCCGGCGATCGCCGATGCCTGCGCCTGCGCGATCCCGTCGGTCGAGTGGGGCGAGGCCGTCGGCATCGCCGTCGTCACCCGCGAGGGCCACCAACCGCCGAGCGAGGCCGAGCTGAAGGCGCTGATCAAGGACCGGCTGCGTTCCAGCCGCGTCCCCGACAAGGTCGCCTTCGTCCGCGAGCTGCCCTACAACGAGATGGGCAAGCTGCTGCGGCGCAAGGTCAAGGAAATCCTGGCCTGACATGGCGGAGCCGGGCTTTTCCGGCCCGGCGATCCCGCTGGCGCGCTGGGCGGACCGGCAGTTGCGCCTGCTCGCGCAGGAAACGGGGGCGGCAGCCCATCGTGAACTCACCGGGCAGACGCTGCTGGGCGAGCGCGGCTCGGCCAATGGCTACACCATCAACGGGCGAATTTCCGCCGGGGTCGGCGGCAGCCGGTTGATGCCGACCCGCGACGGCGGCTGGCTGGCATTGACGCTGCTGCGCGCCGAAGATCGCGCCCTGTTGCCGGCGCTGTTCGGACACGACGGGTTCGACCTGTCCGATCCCGACGCGATCGCCGCCGAAGTGGTGCAACACGATGGCGCTGAACTGGTGGCGCGCGGTCGGCTGCTCGGCCTGCCGGTGGCAAGCGCGGACGAAGTGCCGGTTTCGCCCCCGGTCGAGGTGTTGACAGAAGGCCCCCGTCGGCAACGCGAGGCGGGGCGGCCGCCGGTGGTGATTGATCTGTCCGCGATCTGGGCGGGGCCGCTGATCGGCCACTTGCTGTGGCTGGCGGGGGCCGAGGTGACCAAGGTCGAGAGCCTGACGCGGCCCGACCTGATCCGCCGCGACGATCCCCGCACTTTCGACCTGATCAACCAGGGCAAGGCCAACGTCCTGATCGATTTTGCCGATCCCGCGCAAAAGGCGGTGCTGGTCGAGCACATCCGTGCCGCCGACATCGTCATCGAATCATCGCGGGTGCGCGCGCTGCGCCAGCTCGGCATCGATGCCGCGGCGCTGGTGGCGGAGACGCCGGGACTGGTCTGGCTGAGCGTGACCGGCCACGGCGCGCGCGGCGAGGCGGCGGGATGGGCCGGAATTGGCAACGACTGCGGCGTCGCCGCCGGGCTCTCCCGCGCGCTGGCCGATGTCTGCGGCGAGATCGGCTACGTCGGGGACGCGATCGCCGATCCACTGACCGGGATCACGGGCGCGCGGGCGGCCTGGACGGCCTGGCGCGAAGGCCGCGCGTGCCGGATCGGACTGGCGATGAGCGCGATCGCCGCGCGCGCGCTGGCCGAGGAGCGGGCTTTCGATCGCGCGCTGCTGGACGCGGAATTGCGCGGCTGGGGTGCGGCGGCGGCGGGCCCCTTCCCCACCGTCCCGGCGCGCGCGATGCGAGCGCCGGTGCGCGCACCGGGGGCGGACAACCGCGATTGGGGACTGCCGCCATGCTGATCCGCAACGCCGAGGTCCGGGGCCTGGGCCCGGCCGACGTGCGGCTGGCCGGCGGGCACGTGGTGGCGATAGGGACGCTCGCGCCGCTGCCCGGCGAGCCGTTGCTCGAAGCGGGCGGCGGGGCGCTGCTGCCGGGGCTGCACGATCACCACCTGCACCTGAATGCACTGGCGGCGCGGCGGGCGTCGGTGGTGTGCGGCCCGCCGGAGGTGCGCTCGCAGCACGAGCTGGCGGCGCGGTTGCGCGCAGCACCCGGCGAAGGCTGGATTCGCGGCATCCTCTATCACGAGAGCGTGATGGGCCTCCCCGATGCGAGGGCGCTGGACCGGATCGTCGCCGATCGGCCGCTGCGGCTCCAGCACCGCTCCGGGCGGATGTGGCTGCTCAACTCGGCGGGGCTGGAGCGGGTTCTCGACGGGGCCGAGCCGCATCCCGCGCTGGAGCGGGCCGACGGCCGCCTGACCGGGCGGCTGTTCGATGCCGATGGCTGGTTGCGCCAGCGGCTGGGCGGATCGCCGCCGGACCTTGGCGATACATCGGCGCGGCTGGCGGGGTTCGGCGTCACCGGCGTGACGGAAATGTCACCGGGCAACGGGGCGGTGGAAGCGGCGCAGTTCGCCGCGCAAATCACGGCGGGACGCCTGCGCCAGCGGCTGCTGCTGGCGGGCCGGCTTGAACTGGCCGATGCGGCGCGGGAAGGCTGGCGGCTCGGTCCGGCGAAGCTGCACCTGCACGAGGCGGCGCTGCCCGATCTCGACGGGACCGTGGCCTTCGCCCGCGCCGCGCACGGGCAAGGGCGCGGGCTCGCGGTGCACTGCACGACCGAGGTTGAGCTGGTCTTCGCGCTGGCGGTGCTGGATGAAGCCGGCGCGCATCCGCTGGATCGCGTCGAGCACGCGGGCGTGGCATCGGATACGCTGGTTGGCGAAGTCGCGGCGCTGGGCGCGGCGGTGGTCAGCCAGCCGCACTTCATCGCCGAGCGGGGTGCCCAATACCTCCGCGACGTCGAGCCACGCCATCGCGGGGAGCTTTACCGGCTGGCCGCGTTCACACGGGCGGGGGTGACGCTGGCGGCGGGCAGCGACGCGCCGTTCGGCAGCGACGACCCCTGGGCGGCAATGCGCGCGGCGGTGTCGCGCCGCACCGACGAAGGGCAGGTGATCGGCCCCGACGAAGCGCTGACGCCCGAGGCCGCGCTGGCCCTGTTCCTGGCTGATCCAGAGGACCTTGGCCGCACGCGCGAGATCGTGGCCGGGGCGGTGGCAGACCTGTGCCTGCTCGACCGGCCGTGGCGCGAGGCGCGCGCGCGGCTCAACTCAGGCGATGTCCGGGCCTGCTTCATCGCCGGGGAGCTCGTCCACCAGCGCATCGACGAGGCCCCATGAACGCGCCGTGCGCGCATCGATCCGCCGGCCGGAGAGGATCATCAGCGCCGCGCGCTGGCGGCCGATCCGGGCACTGACCGAGACGCAGCCACCGGCGCCGGGCAGCACCCCCATCGCCAGTTCGGGAAGCTGGAACCAGGCGTCGGGCGTGGCCAGCACGCGCGAGGCAAAGGCCGCCATTTCCAGTCCGGCGCCGACGCAGGCGCCCTGGACCAGCGCTTCGAGGCGCGGGCCGAGTTCGGCCAGCAGCCGGGCCGGCAAAGTGCGGCGGCGGATGGCGTGGGCCGTGGCCGGATCGGGGGTCGCGCCGAATTCCGCAAGCTCCGCGCCGAGGCTGAAGCAGCGGCCGCGCGCGGCGAGGCGAATGCGCGCCCATGTCGGATCGAGCACGGCGGCGCCCAGCGCCTCGCAGAGCGCGTCGCGCAGGGGGACGTCGATCGCGTTGCCCGCGGCCGCGCGGTCCAGCGTCAGGGTCAGCAGTTCGCCGGCGCGCGCCGTCCGCAACGCGCCCGGAATCGCCGGAGCTTGCGGCGCACGCGCGGCGCGCCAGTCGAGATGCTCCTGCGACCCCTGCAAGGCGGCGTAGGCGAACGATTCGGCGACCAGCCCTTCACGCGGCGGCAGCGACGGCAGCAGGCGCAGCAGGTCGGTGACGACGGCGGCGGCGCGCGGGCGGGCGACGATCTGGCGGACCACGCCGGCCAGCGACACCGGCGCTTCGATCACCGTATCGAGCGTGGCGGCCAGCGGGTGCGCGCGATCGCCCAGCCCGATCACCGGGCAGGGCGGCAGCACCGGCTGCGCCGGCCACTCGCGGGCGGTCTCGCAATCGACGATGGCCAGCGGGCCGGTCCATGCCTCCTCCCCGGCCCACAGGCGCTGCGGATCGATCAGGAACGGGGCGAAGTCCATCATCGCCACCCATGGCAAATCGGCCGGAGAGAATCACCTGCGGCGCAATTGGTCCGGACAGGTTCATCGCCCGGGCGGCTCGCAGGCAGGCATTTCCAGCAAAATGCTGCCGATTTGAGACCGAACGTCGATTCCGGGACGCAGAATGCTAAGCTAGGCAGGTAAAAAACGAGACAATCTCATTTTTTGTTGACTCGCCCTGCCCGCGAGTCAAATCTCCGCCGCGCAAGGTGGAGGAGAGAGCAATGGCCGGGAGCAAGGGATCGTCGAACAAGGCGAAGATCGCGCGGCGGGTGGTCGAGGTTCTGGAATACTTCGACGACAACCATCGCGAGGCGACGGTGATGGACATCGTCCGCCGCTACAACCGTCCGCAGTCGAGCACCTCGGAACTGCTGTCGAGCCTGGTCGAGCTGGGCCTGCTCTACAAGGACCCCTACTCGCGTTCGTACAGCCTGGCGCCGCGCGCGGCGCTGCTCGGCGTGGCCAGCCAGTCGGGCATCGTCCGCGACGGCGGGCTGGTGCGGCTGATCGACCGTCTGGTGGCGCAGACCGGGCTGGCCGTGGCGGTCTATGGCATGGTCGGGCTCAACGCGCAGATCGTGTCCTGGCGTGCCGCCTCGCGCGGTTCCTCCGCTTCTACGCGCGGTCTGTTCGGCGGTCTGCAGGATCCGCTCTACACCTCGGCGGCCGGCTGGTTGCTGCTGTCGACGATCGCGCAGCCCCGCGCCGAGGGCGTGGTGCGCCGGCTGAATGCGGAAGCGCCTGAAGATCGCAAGTTCTCCACCGCGATGCTGAACCAGCGCGTCCAGCAGTGCCGCGACAGCGGATATGCGCTGGGCCCGGCCGGGTTCGACACCACGGCAGAAACCTTGGCAGTGCTGCTGCCCGACCAGGGCAACGGACATCGGCTGGCCGTCGGCTTCGCCTTCGGGCCGGAAGCCCGGGTCCAGCCCGAGGCCCTGCTCGAATGCCTGCGGGACGCGGTGCGGACGTGCATCGAACCGGAAGCGGCGGATTCGGCCCCGGTCGAGGTGCTGCACCCCGCCGCGGCCTGATCGCGGCAAGAATTTCCCCTCGCGACGAAACGGAAAGGCCGGCGGTTTCGCCGGCCTTTTCGCATCTGTGCCGCCATCTTCAGCCGAACAGCCACAGACCCATCAGCCGGCCGGGCAGGAACGTGAACAGACCGGCCACGGTGATCCCGGCAAAGGCGCCGATCATGCTGCGGCGATGGCGGGCGGCATCGCCGTGCATCGCGAACCACACCCCGCGCGCCACGCCGAAGATGGTATAGACCGACAGCAGGTGGATCGGGCTGAGGTGGCCCGTCAGGCTGTGGATGCCGAAACTGGTGAAGGCAGTGACGAGGATCAGACCTGCCCAGACGCGCCCGAGCAGGCGGTGCGCGGCGGTGCCCTTGGCGGAACCGAACAGATAGAGGCCGAGCGGCACCGTCGGCGTGACCGCAAGCACGTGGACGACGATCCAGCCGTTGATGCCCGCCGGCCAGAACGCGGCAGTGCCGGCGGCGCGGCGCACGATGGCAACCAGCAGCAACGCCGCGAGCACGGCGGCGGCGGGCACCACCAGGCGCGGGTACTTGGGCGCGGGATCGATCGGCGCGGACAGTTCGGTGGTCGTGGTTCCAGGCATCGCGGTGCTCCTTTGCCGCCTCCCTGCCAGCGCACTGCGGGCGCGCAACCGCGCGGGCATGAATGACGCATGGCAATTCGCAAACGCGTGCTAGAACATCACCTTGCACTGTTGGCGAAGCGTGAATGGGACTGATCGGGACGATGGCAACATCGACGGCAAGGGCGGGCGAATTGGGTCGCCGGTGGAGCGCCGAGGTGGCGACGATGCTCGCGATCGGGCTGGCGATGGGACTGCTCGGCCCGTTCGGGACATTCGCGATGCCGCTGGGCGCCCGCCTGCTGAACTGGGTTTCGTTCCTGTTCGGCGGGTATCTGTTCTTCCGGCCGGTAATCGCCGCCGGCGAGCTCGTCGCCCGGCATACGCCGCTGCCACGACTGCCGGCGATCGCGCTGGCCTGCCTGCTCGCGGCCATGCCGACGACGCTGCTGGTCGCCTGGCTGCTGCTCGGCCGCGGTGTGGGCCGGGCCGGCCTGGGTGGATTGGCCGAACTTTATGGCGAAGTCGTCATCGTCGGGATGTTCGTGACGGTGATCCAGCTTTCCACCCGGGCGCGGCGACAGGAACCGACTTCCGATGAAGCACAAACCGCCACACAGGTGGCACAGGACCATGCCGCGTCCGCCCTGCCCCGGCTGGCGGCGCGATTGCCCGATGATTGGGGGACGCGCGTGATCGCGTTGTCGAACGAGGACCATTACGTGCGGGTACACGTCGCCGAAGCCAGCACGCTGCTGCTGATGCGACTGGGCGACGCGATCGACGCGCTCGACGGCATCGACGGGGCGCGGGTGCATCGTGGCTGGTGGGTGGCGCGGGGCGCGGTGCGGGGTGTGGAACGGCGCGGGCGGGCGGTGTGGCTGCGACTGGAGAACGGGCTGGAGGCGCCGGTGGCACGCAATGCCGTGGCGGAATTGCGCGCGCAAGGGTGGCTTTAGGCCGCGTCAGCGGGCCATGAAGGCGGCCCAGGCGGCGGCGTCGGGGTGATCGCTGGTCAGCGGGTCCCAGTGTCGGTTCAGCAGCATACGCGCCTCGGCCGGCGCCATGCCCTGCTCGCGATGCAGGCGGTAGAAGCAGGCGGAGACCCGCCAGTTCATCACGCAATGGACGTGGACCGGCGCCTGCGCAGCGGTAATCGCGGCGCGGAACGCGGCAAAGTGATGGTCTTCCGGCGCGGCGAAAGGGATCGCGACGTGTCGGTAGTCGATCCCGACCGCGGCACAGCGCGCGCCCTCGTCGGGAAGGATGCCGGGCGAGTCGGCCAGCGCGAGATTGATGATGGTGCGGACGCCGATCGCGGCGAGGCGGGCAAAGTCCCCCTCCGCCAGCAGGCCGGAGGTGGTGGTCGCGGCATCGAGCCGATGCCAGCCGCGAATGTCTTCGGGATCGCCGTTCACGCTGCGAATATTGCCGCCGGGCGGGCAGGTGCGAAAGCTTTTTTCATCCGCGCGAGGGGGTGCGATAAACGCCGGGCATGGCGGCGACAGCTTGTGCGGTTGTTGAAATAATGTTACAACACTGAACAACAACCTGTCCCGGCAAAGACCGGGTTGAAGGGAGCCGAGGATGGCGCGAGAACCGGCACGGAGCAATCGCCCCCCGCTGGAACTGCATGTGCCGGAGCCGCCAGCGCGGCCCGGAGAGGCAGCGACGTTCGACCACATCGTCGTGCCGGTGGCCGGCGAGACGCGGCGCCCCGATCCGCGCGAGGAGCCGGCAGCGATGCGCGACCTCGCCTATGGGCTGGTGCGCGTGCTCGACGACGAGGCGCGCGCGACCGGGCCGTGGAACCCGGAGCTGCCGCCGGAGACGTTGCGACGGATGCTGCGAGACATGGCGCTGACCCGCGCCTTCGACGACCGCATGTTCCGCGCGCAAAGGCAGGGCAAGACCAGCTTCTACATGAAGAGCCTGGGCGAGGAGGCGGTGGCGATCGCCGCGGCGCACGCGCTCGACGATGCCGACATGCTGTTCCCGTCGTACCGCCAGCAGGGTCTGCTGATCGCCCGGCGGTGGGACCTGGTCGACATGATGAACCAGATCTACTCGAACAAGGCCGACCGGTTGCAGGGCAAGCAGTTGCCGATCATGTATTCGGTGCGCGATGCCAATTTCTTCTCGATCAGCGGCAACCTGACGACCCAGTGGCCGCAGGCGGTCGGCTGGGCGATGGCGAGCGCGGCGCGCGGCGACACCCGGATCGCGGCGACCTGGTGCGGCGAGGGCAGCACGGCCGAAGGCGATTTCCACTCCGCCTGCACCTTCGCCAGCGTCTATCGCGCGCCGGTGATCCTGAATATCGTCAACAACCAGTGGGCTATCTCGAGTTTCGCAGGATTTGCCGGAGGCGAGAACACGACCTTCGCGGCGCGCGGGATCGGCTATGGCATCGCCTCGCTGCGGGTCGATGGCAATGATGCGCTGGCCGTCTATGCCGCGACGGAATGGGCGGCGGAGCGGGCGCGCGGCAACAAGGGGCCGACGCTGATCGAGCATTTCACCTATCGCGCCGAGGGCCATTCGACCTCCGACGATCCCGCCGCCTATCGCAGCGCCGCTGAGGCCAGCGCCTGGCCGCTGGGCGATCCGATCCGCCGGCTGCGCGACCACCTGCTAGGCCTGGGCGAATGGGACGAGGAGCGCCACGCGGCGATGGACCGCGAGGTCGCGGAGCAGGTCAAGGCGGCGCAGAAGGCGGCGGAGAAGAACGGCGTGCTCGGCCACGGGCTGCACCATCCGATGGAGACGATGTTCGAGGGGGTGTTCGAGGAGATGCCGTGGCACCTGCAGGAGCAGCGCCGGCAGATGCTCGACGAGTGGAAGGCGGCCGGCCTGTGAGCGAAGCGAACGAAACCCACGCAGGTGCGAGCGAAGTGAACGAAACTCAGACGCCTGTGACCAGTATGACGATGATCCAGGCGATCAACTCCGCGCTCGATACGATGATGGCGCGCGACGAGATGGTCACGGTGATGGGCGAGGACGTCGGCTTCTTCGGCGGCGTGTTCCGCGCCACCGCGGGTTTGCAGGCGAAGTATGGCACGCATCGCGTGTTCGATACGCCGATCACCGAGTGCGGGATCATCGGCGTCGCCATCGGCATGGGTGCCTATGGCCTGCGCCCGGTGCCCGAGATCCAGTTCGCCGACTATATCTACCCGGCGCTCGACCAGCTCGTCAGCGAGGCCGCGCGGCTGCGCTATCGCAGCGCCGGCGAGTTCACCGCGCCGCTGACGGTGCGATCGCCGTTCGGCGGCGGCATCTTCGGCGGGCAGACCCACAGCCAGTCGCCCGAGGGCATCTTCACCCACTGCTCGGGCCTGAAGACGGTGATCCCGTCGACCCCCTACGACGCCAAGGGGCTGCTGATCGCAAGCATCGAGGACAACGACCCGGTGATCTTCTTCGAGCCGAAGCGGATATACAACGGCCCGTTCCACGGCCACTACAACCGCCCGGCGGCGAGCTGGGCCGGGCACCCGGACGCCGAGGTGCCCGAAGGCTACTACCGGGTCGAGCTGGGCAAGGCGCGGGTGGCGCGCGCAGGCGGCGACGTCACCGTGCTCGCCTATGGCACGATGGTCCAGGTGGTGCTGGCGACGCTGGCCGAGATGGACGAGGCCCCGGATGCCGAGGTGATCGACCTGCGCACGCTGGTTCCGCTCGATATCGAGACGATCGAGGCGAGCGTGAACAAGACCGGGCGCTGCATGATCGTCCACGAGGCGACGCGCACCGGTGGCTTCGGCGCCGAGCTTTCGGCGCTGGTGCAGGAACGCTGCTTCCACGCGCTCGAGGCGCCGATCCAGCGCGTCACCGGGTTCGATACGCCTTATCCGCACAGCCTCGAATGGGCCTACTTCCCCGGGCAAGTGCGCATCCGCGAAGCCTTCAAACGCACGATGGAAGACTGACGCCATGGCTCGTTTCACCTTCAAGCTGCCCGATATCGGCGAAGGCATCGCCGAGGCCGAGATCGTCGCCTGGCACGTCCAGCCGGGCGACCGCGTCGAGGAGGACGGCGCGCTGTGCGACGTGATGACCGACAAGGCCACGGTCGAGATGGAAAGCCCGGTTGCCGGCACGGTGATCGAAGTGGCGGGCAAGGCGGGGGACATGGTGGCGATCGGCTCGCCGCTGGTGGTGTTCGAGGTCGAAGGCGAGGACGAAGCGACGCCGCCGCCGCAGTACATCGACGTGGTGGCCGAGCCGGAACTGCCGGCGGCGGTGGCGGCTGAAGCGGAACCGGTGCAGGCGCCAGAAACTCCTGCCCCGGCGGCCCCTGCCCCGTTGCCCGGACCTTCGGCGCGAAAGGTGCTCGCCTCGCCCGCGGTGCGGGCGCGCGCGAAGGAGCTGGAGATCGATCTCGCGCAAGTCCGCGCCGAGGGGCCGCACCTGCGCCACGCCGATCTCGATGCGTTCCTGCGCTACGGCGCCGCGCAGGGCTATGGCGTGCCGGCAGCAGCGCGCGCGGACGAGGCGGTGCCGGTGATCGGCATGCGGCGCAGGATCGCCGAGAACATGGCCGCGGCGAAGCGCGCGATCCCGCATTTCTCGTACGTCGAGGAGATTGAGGTCACCCAGCTCGAGGAACTGCGCGCGCAGCTCAATTCCGGGCGCGGCGAGCGGCCGAAGCTGACGCTGCTGCCGCTGCTGATCGCGGCGATCTGCAAGACGATCCCCGAATTTCCGATGCTCAACGCGCGCTACGACGACGAGGCGGGCGTGGTGACGCGCCACGGCGCGGTGCACCTCGGGATCGCCACGCAGACGCCCGCCGGGCTGATGGTGCCGGTGATCCGCGATGCGCAGGCGCGCAACATCTGGCAACTGGCGGGCGAGATCGCCCGGCTGGCCGACGCGGCGCGCAACGGCACCGCCCGGCGCGAGGAGCTGGCGGGATCGACGCTGACGATCACCTCGCTCGGCCCGCTCGGCGGGGTGGCGACGACGCCGGTGATCAACCGGCCCGAAGTCGCGATCATCGGCCCGAACCGCATCATCGAGCGCCCGGTGTTCGTCGACGGGTCGAGCGACCGGGTGCGGCGGGCGAAGCTGATGAACCTGTCGATCTCGTGCGATCACCGCGTCGTCGACGGCTGGGATGCGGCGTCGTTCGTCCAGGCGCTGAAGCGGCTGATCGAGGCGCCGGCGCTGATTCTGGCGGGGTAGAAGGAAGGGTTTCACGCAGAGACGCAGAGGAGCGCAGAGCCGGCAGTGGTCGTCTCGAGCCCCTGCTGCTCAACAGCCGTATCAGGTCAGGCGATGCCGGCTCTGCGGATCTCGGCGCCTCTGCGTGAACCCATATTTGTTTGCCTGCGGCGCGATCAGACCTTGTGGCCCGGCGCCTGCGCCTGCTGCTCGCGAACCTCGGTGGCAGGCACGGTCGGCGCGGGCTTGGCCGCATCGCAGTTGCCGGCAGAGGCCTGGGTCACCTTCGGCTGGGCATTGGTGCCGTCCGACGACCACTCGACCGTCTGCGTGCAGCCGCGGCCGTCGGTCGAGGTCTGGACCATGTGGAACACGCTGCCGGCGGGCATCTGGCCCGGGCTGGCGACCGCGTGCTGCATCGCGGCGACCTGCTGCAGCATCGCTTCGTGCTCCGCCGCCATCGCCGCGAACATGCGATCCATCTCCACGAACGGATCGTTGGCGGCGACGGCGGTCGGCGTCAGCAGCACGCGCGGGGCGACATCGCCCTGGTAGTGGACCTGCATGACCGAGCCATCGGGCAGCGGGACGTTCATCACGTGATCGCGGGCGGCGGCATAGGCGGCACCGGCGGCCATCAGGGTGGCGGCGCCGGCGAGCAGACCCAGGGTGGTTTTGCGCATCGGTGGGTTCTCCCGTGTTGGCGAAGGACGCGGAAAAAAATGCGCGACTCACCTGAACGCAGGATTACCGGCCGGCAGCGTACGACTGGTCGCCGCGCGACAGCACCGGATCGGTGGTGAGCAGTTCGTCCGGGGCGATATCCGGCAGGTCTTCGAGCAGGGCGTAGAGCGGACCGAAGTCGGTCTCCACGGTGCGGCGCAGCAGGTCCTCGAACGACGGGATCACGAAGTAGGTCTGCTGGAAGTCGTCGATGCGGTAGCGCGTGCGCATCGTCCGCAGCAACTCGAAGCCGACGCGGTTGGGCGACGGGCTCTCGAGCGCAAACAGCGATTCGGCGCGGCTCGAGACGATCCCGGCGCCGTAGATGCGCAGGCCTTGCGGCGTTTCGATCAGTCCGAATTCCACGGTGTACCAGTAGAGCCGGGCGAGATGGTCGAGCGCGCCGAGGTGGACCGAGCGCAGCCCCCCTTCCCCGTATGCCTGCATGTACTCGGCAAACACCGGGTTCGCGAGCAGCGGCACGTGGCCGAACACGTCGTGGAACACGTCCGGCTCCTGCAGGTAATCGTCCTGCTCGGGCGTGCGGATGAAGCGCCCGGCGACGAAGCGACGCTGCGCCAGGTGGGCAAAGAACTCGGCATCCGGGACGAGGCCGGGGACGGCGACCACCTGCCACCCGGTGGCCTTGTGCAGCCGCTCGTTGAGATCGTCGAAGCGGGGGATGCCGGGCCGGTCCATCCGCAGGATCTCGAGCCCCGCGAGGAATTCCGGCACCGCCCGGCCCGGCAGCAGCGCCGACTGGCGCGCGAACAGCCGGTCCCAGGTGGCGTGCTCGGCGCCCGAATACGTGTCCCACGCCTGCGGGATCGTCGAATCGGGCGCGGCGGACACTATCCCACCGTCTGTTCGATGACGCCGAAGATCGGCCGGTGGCGATCGTCCTCCATCCAGATGCGGACGCTGTCGCCGGGCTGGAGGAACGGAGTGGTGGCGCGGCCGCGCAGGATCGTCTCGACCATGCGCTGCTCGGCCAGGCACGAGTAGCCGAGGCCGCCTTCGCTCACCGGCTTGCCCGGGCCGCCATCGGCATCGCGGTTGGAGACGGTGCCCGAGCCGATCAGCGTCCCCGCGCCCAGGTCGCGCGTCCTCGCGGCGTGCGCGATCAGCGTCCCGAAGTCGAAGGTCATGTCGACGCCGGCATCGGCACGGCCGAGCGGCTGACCGTTGACATCGACATGCAGCGCGCCGTGCAGCTTGCCGTCGCGCCAGCGATCGCCGAGCGCGTCGGGGGTGACGAACACCGGCGACAGCGCGCTCGCGGGCTTCGACTGGAAGAAGCCGAAGCCTTTCTCCAGCTCGGCCGGGATCAGGGCGCGCAGCGAGACATCGTTGACCAGCCCGACCAGCAGGATGCGTGCCCGCGCCTCGGCCGCGGAAATGCCCTGCGGTACGTCGTCGGTGACGACGACGACCTCGCCCTCGCAATCGCAGCCCCATTCGGGATCGGCGAGCGGGATCGCATCGCGCGGCCCCAGAAAGCCGTCGGAACCGCCCTGGTAGATCAGCGGATCGTGCCAGAAGCTTTCGGGCATCCGTGCATTGCGGGCGCGGCGGACCAGCTCGACGTGGTTGACGTAGGCCGAGCCGTCGGCCCACTGGAACGCGCGCGGCAAGGGCGCGGCGGCCTCGCGCTCGTGGAAGCGCTCGCGGGGGATGGCGGCGTGCTCCAGGTCCTGGGCCAGCGCGCGCAGGCTGGGTTCGAGCGCGTGCCAGTCGTCGAGCGCCTCGCGCAAGGTGGGCGCGATCGCCGCGGCGTCGGCGCACCAGGCGAGATCGTCCGAGACGACAACGAGGCGCCCGTCGCGGCCTCCCTTGAGCGATGCGAGCTTCATGGTCCCTCCCCGGTTGGCGATTCGGGAGCATCATAGCCGTCAGGTTTACGGTGGAGCCAGTCGGCATGACGCGGCGCCCGACGGGTCCGGCGCCATTCTTCCAGCATCAGCGGCGCCACGCGGGCAAGTTCGGCATATTGCTCGCTGGTGCCGCAATCGCAGGTCAGCTCGATGCGGTGGCCGTTGGGATCGAAGAAATAGATCGATTCGAAAATGCCGTGCCAGGTCGGGCCGAGCACCGGCACCCCCTGCGCCTCGACATGCGCCTTGGCGGCCAGCAGCGCCGCCTTGTCGGGCACCTTGAACGCAAGGTGCTGGACCCATTCGGGGGTCGCGCCATCGCGGCCCATGCGCGGCTGGTTGGGCAGCTCGAAGAAGGCCAGCACGTTGCCGCCGCCGGCATCGAGGAACACGTGCATGTACGGATCGTAGGCGCCGGTGCTCGGCACGTGGTCCTCGGCGAACGCGGTGGTGAACGCCATGCCGAGCACGCGGTGATACCATTCGACCGTTTCCGCCGCATCGTGGCAGCGGTAGGCGACGTGGTGAATGCCGCCGAGCGCGAACCGCGCGGTCACGGCGCCGCCCCGATCACGCCGCGCGCCAACTGGTCGCGCTCGATCGATTCGAACAGCGCGGTGAAGTTGCCCTCGCCGAAGCCTTCGTCGCGCTTTCGCTCGATGAACTCGAAGAACACCGGGCCGATCATCGTCTCCGAGAAGATCTGCAGCAGCAGCCGCGGATCGCCCGCCGCGGTGCTGCCATCCAGCAGGATGCCGCGCGCTTGCAGGTCCGCGACCGGCTCGCCGTGGCCGGGCAGACGCTCGTCGAGCATCGCGTAGTAGGCGGCGGGCGGGGCCGGCATGAAGGGGGTGCCGGTGGCCTTCAGCCGGTCCCAGGTGGCAACGAGATCGTCGCAGATGAACGCGACGTGCTGGATGCCCTCGCCATTGTAGCGTCGCAGGAACTCGTCGATCTGGCCGCCGTGTCCCTTGGCTCCCGTGGCCGCCTCCTCGTTCAGCGGGATGCGGATCCTGTCGTCGGGCGCGGTCATCGCGCGGCTGGCGAGGCCGGTGTATTCGCCCTTGATGTCGAAGTGGCGGATCTCGCGGAAGTTGAACACGCGCTCGTAGAACCGCGCCCAATGGTCCATGCGGCCGCCATAGACGTTGTGCGTCAGGTGATCGATGCGCAGCAGCCCGGTGCCGGCGGGGTTGCGCTGGACCCCGGGCAGCCAGTCGAAGTCGATGTCATAGATCGTCAGCG
This sequence comes from Sphingomonadales bacterium, assembly GCA_028868535.1. Classification (GTDB taxonomy): domain Bacteria; phylum Pseudomonadota; class Alphaproteobacteria; order Sphingomonadales; family Sphingomonadaceae; genus Novosphingobium. The sequence goes on from JAGWUH010000027.1 coordinate 33,206, forward strand.
CCTGCGGGTTGTCGAGCGTGGCATAGCGATCGACCAGGTAGAGGATGGCGCCGCCGATGCCGCGGATCGCGGGCAGGCGCAGCTCCATCGGCCCGGTTGCGGTCTCCACCGGCTCGCCCCCCCGCGCCAGGACTTCGGCGTAGGCCTTGCGCGCGTCCTTCACGCGGAAAGCCATGCCGCAGGCCGACGGGCCGTGCTCGGCCGCGAACCAGGCGGCGGGCGAACGCGGCTCGTAATTGGCGATCAGGTTGATCTCGCCCTGGCGCCACAGGTCGACGTCCTTCGAGCGGTGGCGGGCAACATGGACGAAACCGATGCGCGTGAACGCCGCTTCGAGCAGGCCGCGCTCGGGCGCGGAAAACTCGATGAACTCGAACCCGTCGAGCCCGATCGGATTGTCGTGCGGCACCGGCGTCTCCCAACACGTATCAATTGATACTATATTGCCGATTGCAGCAATGGTGTCAATTGATACTAAGTCCGCATGACCGATAATCGCCTCGTCCTGCAGCAGTTCCTGCCCTATCGCCTGGTGGTGACCGCGACGCTGGTGTCCGAGGCGGTGGCCAGGGCCTATGCCGACCTGTTCGGGCTGACGATCCCGGAGTGGCGCGTCATCGCCATCACCGCCGAGGAAGCGCCGGTAACGCAGGCCGGGATCGGCGCGGTATCGCGGATGGACAAGGTGACGGTGAGCCGCGCCGCGATCGCGCTGGTCGAGCGCGGCCTGATCGAGCGGCAGCCCAACCCGGAGGACAAGCGCTCCCACCTGCTGGCGCTGAGCGATGCGGGGCGGGCGATGTACGAGGCAATCGCGCCCAAGGCGCTCGCCATCGAGGCGGCGATCTTCGGCCAGTTCACCCCGGCCGAGCTGGAAACGCTGCGCGGCCTGCTGGCGCGGATCGACGCGACGGTCCTGGCCGGCGCCGTCGCCGAGCGGCCCTAGGCGTCCGGCGCGCCGTCGCGCGCCAGCACCTCGCCGACCACGCCCGCGGTATCGGCCACCATCGCCTCGATCCCTTTCGCCGTCGGATGCATCCGGTCCTCCAGCCGCAGGTCCGGCCGGTCGATCACCGCCTTCAGGAAGAACGGCACCAGCGTCGCGCGGTGTGCCGCCGCCACCGCGGGGAACACGGCGTTGAACGAGGCGCCATAGTCTTTCCCCAGGTTGGGCATCGCCAGCATCCCCATCACCACCACGCGCACCTTGCGCTTTTCCAGTTCGCCCAGGATCGCGTCGAGGTTCTCCCGCGTCTGCGCCACCGGCAGCCCGCGCAGCATGTCGTTGCCCCCCAGCGAGAGCAGCACGAGGTCAGGCCGCCGCGGCAGGCTCGCCAGCGAGAACGCCAGCCGCGCCCGTCCGTCCGCGGTGGTGTCGCCCGAAACCCCGGCGTTGACCACGCGGGCGTTGATCCCGCGCGCGCGCAGCGCCGCTTCCAGCCGCACCGGATAGGCCTGCTCCGGCCGCAGGTCATAGCCCGCGAACAGGCTGTCCCCGAGCGCCAGCACCAGCCGCTCCGGTCCCGCCACCGCCGGTGCGCTCGGCTTCGCCGCCGCTGCCGCCGCGTCGCGCTGGGGCGCCTTGCTGCGCTGGCATGCCGCCAGCAAGCCGGCCGCAAGCACCAGCGCCACCACACCCAGCATCAACGGCTTCATCGCAACCCTCTTCGTCATCGGCCCGCTTGCCGTCCCGGGCACACCTATGCCATTCCCCGCGCGTGACAACCCCCCAGCCCCCCGCGCTCTCCGCCCACGGCCTCACGCTCACCCTCGGCACCCGCGAAGCCCCGGTGCCGATTCTCAAGGGCCTCGATCTCGCCGTCCCGCACGGCCAGACGGTCGCGCTGCTCGGCCCGTCCGGTTCGGGCAAGTCGTCGCTGATGGCGGTCCTCGCCGGGTTGGAGCGCGCCACCTCGGGCACCCTCGTCCTCGCCGGCGAGGATGCCGCCGGCCTCAGCGAGGACGCTCTCGCCCGCCTGCGCCGCGGCCGCATCGGCGTCGTCCTCCAGGCCTTCCACCTGCTGCCGACGATGACCGCGCTCGAAAACGTGATGACCGCGCTCGAACTCGCCGGCCACGCTTCGCCCGAAGCCACCGCCCGCGCCGAGCTCGCCGCCGTCGGCCTCGCCCACCGCCTCGATCACTACCCGGCACAACTTTCCGGCGGCGAGCAGCAGCGCGTCGCCATCGCCCGCGCGCTCGCCCCCCGCCCGACGCTGCTGTTCGCCGACGAGCCCACCGGCAACCTCGATGCCGCCACCGGCGCGCAGATCGTCGAGCTGCTGTTCGCCCGCCGTGCCGAAACGGGCGCCACGCTGGTGATCATCACCCACGACGAGGCCCTCGCCCACCGCTGCCAGCGCATCGTCACCCTGGCCGACGGCCGCATCGCCGCCGACACGACCACGGCGTGAACACCAACCTCCCCTGGCCCACCGCCTGGCGCATCGCCCGCCGCGACCTCTCGGCGCGATTCCGCGGCCTGCGCCTGCTGATCGCCTGCCTGTTCCTCGGCGTCGGCGCGCTCGCCGCGATCGGCTCGCTCACCGGCGCGATCCGCGACGGCCTCGCCACCCAGGGCCGCCAGATCCTTGGCGGCGACGTCGAGGCCTCGGTCTGGCAACGCCCGCTGACGCCGGACGAAACCGCCTTCCTCGCCGCCCGTGGCGCGCTCACCACCGGCGCGCGGATGCAGGCGATGCTCGGCCACGGCGATCTCACCGCGCCGATCGAATTGAAGGCGGTGGACGATCGCTGGCCCCTCGTCGGCCGCCTCGTGCTGGCTGACGGCCGCCGCGTCGGCGCCCCGCCGCCGGGGACTGCCTGGCTGGCGGAAGGCGCCGCCGCCCGCCTGTCCGTCCGCGTCGGCGATGTCGTCATGCTCTCCGGCCAGCCGCTCACCGTCGGCGGCATCATCGCCGACGAGCCCGATCGCCTGTCCGAAGGCTTCGCGCTCGGTCCCACCGTCATCGTCGGCGCCGATGTCCCCGCCCGCGCCGGGCTCACCACACCCGGCGCGATGTACCGCACCAAGGTCCGCGTCGCCTGCCCGCACGCCTGCGACGCCGTGGCCGTCGCCGATGCCATGCGGGCCCGCTTCCCCACCGCCGGCCTCTCGCTGAAGACGCGCGACAAGGCCGCCCCCGGCGCCGAGAACTTCGTCGCGCACATGGGCGATTTCCTCGTCCTCGTCGGCCTCGCCGCGCTGCTGATCGCCGGCATCGGCATCGGCGGCGGCACCGCCAGCTATCTCGAAGCCCGCCGCGCCTCGATCGCCACGCTCAAGGTGCTCGGCGCCACCGGTACCGACATCGCCCGGATCACCCTGCTCCAGATCGCCGCCGCCGCGCTCGTCGGCAGCTTCGCCGGCCTCGCCGCCGGCATGGCCGCCCTGCCCCTGCTTGCGCAGGCGATCGGCAAGCTGCTGCCCGTCGCCGCCGCGATCCGCCCCGATCTCCCCGCCCTGCTGCGCGCCGCCGCCTATGGCCTGCTCGTCGCGCTGGTGTTCGCTGCGCCGCCGCTGGCACAGGCGCGGCGCTTCCCGGCGATGGCGCTGTTCCGCGCCCGCGTCGCCGCCCCCGACACCCCGCGCGGCGCACTCATCCCGGTCGCGCTCGGCCTCGCCGCGATCCTCGCCATCGCGCTGTTGTCGAGCCCCTCGCCCGCCCTGGTACTGACCTTCCTCGGCGGCGCCGCCGCGCTGTTCGCCCTGCTCGGCCTGCTCGGACTCGCCATCCGCCGCCTCGCCGCCCGCCTGCCGCGCAGCCGCCACGCGTTGGTCCGCGTCGGTCTCGCCAATCTCCACCGCCCCGGCGCGCAGACCGGCCGCCTCGTCACCGCGATCGGCTTCGGCCTCTCCGCCTTCGTGCTGCTGGCAGTGGTCGAGACCAGCCTCGATGCCAACATCGCCGCCCGCGTCCCCGCCCGCGCGCCCGACTGGTTCGTGCTCGATCTCCCGCCCGAGCGCCTTCCCGCATTCGAGGCGACCGTCCACGCCACCGCCCCCGCCGCACACATCCGCACCGTCCCTGCCCTGCGCGGCGCGATCCTCGCCTACGGCCCGGAAGGCGCGATGATCCGCGTCGCCGATCTCAAGGACATCCCCGACGACGCCTGGGCGCTCAAGGGCGAACGCGGCCTGACCTATTCCGACGCCATCCCCGAGGGCAACGCCGTCACCGCCGGCCACTGGTGGCCCGCGCACTACACCGGACCGCCGCTGGTCTCGGTCGACGAGAAGTTCGCCAACGCCGTCGGCCTCCATCTCGGCGACAAGCTGACGATCGGCCTGCTCGGGGTGGAGCGCACCGTCACCGTCGCCGCCTTCCGCCGCATCGACTGGGACAGCTTCGGCTTCAACTACGTGCTGGTGTTCTCGCCAAACGCCATCGCCGATGCGCCGCACAAGCTCGCCGCCACCATCGCCCTCGCCCCGGCCGAGCGCACCCCGCAGACGCGCGCCGCGCTGCTGCGCAACCTCACCCGCGCCTTCCCCGCCAGCTCGGTGATCGAGGTCGGCAACCTGCTGCGCGATGCCCGCGCCCTGCTCGACCAGATGAGCACCGCGATCCTGTCCGCCGCCTCGGTCGCGGTGCTCGCCGGGCTGGCGGTGCTGGTCGGCGCCATCGCCGCCGCGCGCGCCAGCCGGCTCTACGACAACGTCATCCTGCGCGTGCTCGGCGCCGGCCGCGCGCAGCTGCTGGTGCTGCAACTGGTCGAATTCGGCGCGCTCGCCCTCATCCTCGCGCTGGTCGCGCTCCTGCTCGGCACCGGCCTGGGCTGGCTGGTGATCGTCCACCAGTTCCAGTTCGCGTTCCTGCCCGACTGGCCGCGCGTGCTCGCGGTGCTCGGCGCCGGCCTCGGTCTCACCCTCGCCTTCGCGCTCGGCGGCTCGCTGCCGCTGCTGCGGGCCAAACCGGCCGAAGCGCTGCGCGAACTCTGACCCTCAGCGGAACACGTCGACCGTGCCGCGCTCCTTCGGATCCGCCCCGAACCGGTTCGGCCCGCTGTTGCTGTCGAGGCAGAAGAACACCAGCAGCACGATCCACCCGAGGATGGGCACCAGCCACAACAGCAGCCACCAGCCGCTACGGTCGATATCGTGCAGCCGCCGCACCGACACGGCGAGCCCGGGGATGAAGTTGACGAGGTTGAACAGCCCGTGCAGCATCCCGCCGGTCGTGCCCAGCGTGGATGAGAAGCTGAAGGCCGTCGCGCCATAGGAATAGACCGGCCGCCCGAACACGAGGTCGATCGCCAGCCCGACGAGAAAGCAGAACAGCGCCCACATCCAGAATTCCATCCGGCGCGAACGCCCGCTGAACTCGGCATAGCGCCGATACGGCAGCAGCATCCATTCCATCGGCCGTCTCCCCTGCGATTGCGCAGGCAGCAACACCACGCCCGCAGTCTTCCCGCAAACAAAAAAGGGGGCCGCGAGGGCCCCCTTTCGCATAGCGGACGGCGCCGAGCCGTCAGAACTTGTACATCGCCGAGATGCCGTAGGTCCGCGGCTGGTTCGGATAGGCCGAGATCGACCCCGTCTGCAGCGGCGAATCGAAGATCACCGTGAAGTAGCGGTTATCGGTCAGGTTGCGGCCCCACACGCTCACTTCCAGCCCGTTGGCCATCGCATAAGTCAGCGACGCGTCGAACTCGCTGACGGTGCGCTTGTACTGGCGGGCGATGTCGATGCCCGGCTGGTAGTTGGGCGCCCCGGTGACCGGATCGGTGGTGATGAAGCCGGGCAGCCCGTCCTCGATCTGCGTCGCCGATTCATAGTGCCAGTCGCCGCGCGCGATGAAGTGGTCGCCATTGCCGAAGCGATGGTCCCAGGTCGCGGCAAACGTCATCGACAGCGGCGGGATCGAGGCCGCCTCATGCCCGGACGCGTCGCCGAACGGCGATTGCACATAGCTGTCGTACTTCGGCTTCAGGTAGGTCAGCGCCTGCGACAGCGTCAGCTCGGGGGTGACGTGGACGTTGCCCTCGAACTCGAAGCCGAACACCGATTCCTTGCCGGCATTGCCCAGCACGAAGCCGGTGCCGGTGAACAGGTTGGACTGGAAGCCCTTGATGCTTTCCTTGAACAGCGCGAAGTTCAGCGTCGCGATGCCCCAGTTGGCCTTCAGCCCGGCCTCGTAGACGGTCGACTTCTCCGGCCCGGCAAAGCGGCTGCCGTATGCCTGGTTCGCCAGCGCCAGCCCGCCCGCGACGATCGCCGCCTGGTCGGACAGCGCCGGACGGCTGTCGCGCGACAGGTTGATCGAGCTCGCCTTGAAGCCGGTCGCATAGCTCAGGTAGAGATTGACCTTGCTGGTCAGGTCATAGGCCAGCCGCGCCGTGTACGAGACGTTGCCGTCGCTGGTCCTGCCCGGCTCCACCGCGTTCGGCACGTTGAGGAACGGCGGCAGGAACTGGTAGGCGCGCAACCCCATCAGCGGGTTGGTCTGGATCGCGGCGACGACCCCGTTGCGGATCGCCGTGTAGGTCGCGGCATTGCCGGCCGCGAACCCGGCGATCTCCGCGGCGGTCGCCGGCGTCCCCGCGTGCAGGATGTTGCCGATCTGCTGCGACAGCCCGGCATTGGTCAGCACCGCCGGGATGTCGACCCCGGCAAAGACGTCGCCCGAAACCGTGCCGGTGGTGTCGAAGCGCTTCTTGTCGTGCGTGTAGTTGATCCCCGCGGTCAGCGTCAGCTTCGGCGCGATCTTGAAGTCGACCTGGCCGAACACCGAGATCGCCTCGTTCTTCAGCGCGTACTTCTCGTCCAGCCCGGTCCCGGCCTGGAAGAACTTGCTGCTGCCGTTGGCGTTGAAGTACATCGCCGGCGCGCCCTGCAGCGTGCCCAGCGCCCCGGTCACGAACGTCAGCCCCGGGCACGCCGCCACGCCCAGGCAGCCATTCTTCTGCTGGATCAGCAGGTTGGCATAGGACTGCGCCTGGGTGCCGTAATAGAGCTGCCCGGTCTGGTTGATCTTCTCGTTGAAGTAGTAGGCGCCGGCCACGAAGTTGATCGGGCCGTCCATGTTGGTCGACGCGCGGAACTCCTGCGTGAACGTGCGGATGTCGACGTCGGCATAGTTGCGGCCGAGCAGGTCGAGGCTGGTGAAGTCCGAATCCTGGTTGGTCTGGTTGCGGTTCTTGCGCCAGGCGGTGATCGACGTCAGCGTCAGCGGCCCGAGCTGGTAGTCGACCTGGCCGGAGACACCGTAGTTCTTGATGTGGTTGGTCGAATCGAAGTTGTTGTAGACCGTGCCGAACGGATCGCTCGCCGGGTTGACGCGCCCGCCCAGCAGGCCGATCGCCGCCGTCGCGGCGGAAGCGCGGATGTTCACCACCGCGCAGCACACCTCGTCGATCCGGCCATAGTCGCCGATCAGCCGCACCTTCAGCGCGCTGCTCGGCTGCCACAGCGCCTGCCCGCGCACGAACCAGCGGTTGCGGTCGTTGGTGCTGCCGCCGGTGCCGCCGTCGGCGACCATGCCGTCCCGGCGATTGTAGCCGCCGGCGATGCTCAGCGCCAGGGTATCGGAAACCGGCCCGGTCACCATCCCCTTCAGCACGACCGCGTTGTAGTTGCCGTACGAAGCCTCGGCGCTCGCGCCGAGATGGAACTGCGGCGATGCGGTGACGATCGAGATCACGCCCGCGCTGGCGTTCTTGCCGAACAGCGTCGATTGCGGCCCGCGCAGCACCTCGACGCGCTTGACGTCTGGGAAGTCCGCGATCTGCGCGGCCGAGCGCGAGCGATAGACGCCGTCGATGAACACGCCCACCGACGGCTCGATGCCGGCGTTGTTGGCGCCGTTACCGAAGCCCCGGATGTTGAAGTCGGTCTGCGCCGAGCTCTGGTGCTCGGCCACGCGCAGCGACGGGACGACGCTGGCCAGGTCCTTGATGTCACGGATGTGCGCGCGCTCGATCGTCTCCGCGGTGGTCACGGTGACGGCCACCGGCACGTCCTGCAGCGTCTGCTCGCGCTTGGTGGCGGTGACGATGATCTCGTTGCCATCTCCCTCGGCGGGCTCGTCGCGCGCCGGCTGGGCCTCCTGCGTATCGGGCTTCGCGGCCTGCGCCTGCGCCGCCAGCGGCGCCATCGCGCCCCACGCCAACCCCGCCACCGCCAGCACGCGCAGCGAAACCTGGCCGGCCGCGGCCGCCGATCGGAAGAAGGAATTTGCCATGCTAACCTGTCCTCTCGCTGCGAAAACCCCGCCGCGTCCCCCGCCACGGGCGACGTCCAACCGGCAGCGCGGCCTTCACGCACTCCCTTTTAAGTCCCGTAGTGGTAAATTTCCGGCAAACTTTGCACAATCGCAAAAACTTGCGCGAACATGCTTTTCCACCACCGCGTGGCATTCCGGCATCGCCGCGCCGCCGGTCCGCCGCGCCACGCCCTGCCGATGCGCAAGCCTTGCCGCGGGCCGCGTTTTCGACTAGGGGCCGCGTCATGTTGCGGCGCAACAAGCGCCGTCGCCCCCCGCATTTCGCACCGAAATCCATCGAAAGCCTGTCCGCATGTCCGCCGCTGCCCAGCCCTTGCGCAATATCGCCATCATCGCCCACGTCGACCACGGCAAGACCACGCTGGTCGACCAGTTGTTCCGCCAGTCGGGCACCTTCCGCGAAAACCAGCGCGTCGAGGAGCGCGCGATGGACTCGAACGACCTGGAAAAGGAGCGCGGCATCACCATTCTCGCCAAGTGCACCAGCGTCGAATGGACCAACCCGAAGACCGGCGAGACCACCCGCATCAACATCGTCGATACCCCCGGCCACGCCGACTTCGGCGGCGAGGTGGAGCGCATCCTGTCGATGGTCGACGGCGTCATCCTGCTGGTCGACAGCTCCGAAGGCGCGATGCCGCAGACCAAGTTCGTCACCGGCAAGGCGCTCGCGCTCGGGCTGCGTCCGATCGTCGTCGTCAACAAGATCGATCGTCCCGACGGCCGCGCCCAGGAAGTCCTCGACGAGGTGTTCGACCTGTTCGTGAACCTCGACGCCGATGACGACCAGCTCGAATTCCCCGTGCTCTACGCCTCCGGCCGCAACGGCTATGCGTCGGACGACGAAAGCGCGCGCGAAGGCACCCTCCAGCCGCTGTTCGAGACCATCGTCAGCCACGTCCCCGCTCCGCAGCTCGATGCCGAAGGCCCGTTCACCTTCCTCGCCACGCTGCTCGATCGCGACAACTTCATGGGCCGCGTGCTCACCGGCCGCGTCCAGTCGGGCACGATCAAGGTCAACCAGCCGATCCACGCGCTCGACGCCGACGGCAAGGTGATCGAGACCGGCCGCGCCTCCAAGCTGATGAGCTTCCAGGGCCTCGAGCGCGTGCCCGTGGAAGAAGCCAAGGCCGGTGACATCATCGCCATCGCCGGCCTGGAAAAGGCCACCGTCGCCAACACCATCGCCGATCCCTCGGTCAGCGAGCCGATCGCCGCGCAACCGATCGACCCGCCGACGCTGTCGATGCGCTTCTCGGTCAACGACAGCCCGTTCGCCGGCCGCGAGGGCAGCAAGGTCACCAGCCGCATGATCCGCGACCGGCTCGAGCGCGAGGGCGAATCCAACGTCGCCATCCGCGTCACCGAAAGCGCCGACAAGGACAGCTTCGAGGTCGCCGGCCGCGGCGAGCTCCAGCTCGGCGTGCTGATCGAGACGATGCGCCGCGAGGGTTTCGAGCTCGGCATCAGCCGCCCGCGCGTGCTGTTCCAGACCGACGAGAACGGCCAGCGCACCGAGCCTTACGAGACCGTCGTGATCGACGTCGACGATGAATACTCGGGCACCGTCGTCGACAAGATGGCGATGCGCAAGGCCGAGATGACCGACATGCGCCCCTCGGGCGGCGGCAAGACCCGCATCACCTTCAGCGCGCCCAGCCGCGGCCTGATCGGCTACCACGGCGAGTTCCTCTCGGACACGCGCGGCACCGGCATCATGAACCGCCTGTTCGAGAAGTACGGTCCGCACAAGGGCGCGATCGAGGGTCGCCAGAACGGCGTGCTGATCTCGAACGGCACCGGCGAGGCGGTCGGCTACGCGCTGAACAGCCTCGAGGATCGCGGCATCCTGTTCGTCAAGCCGCAGGACAAGATCTACGAAGGCATGGTGATCGGCGAGAACGCCAAGCCCGAGGATCTCGAGGTCAACCCGATGAAGTCGAAGCAGCTGACGAACTTCCGTTCGACCGGCAAGGACGACGCGATCCGCCTGACCCCGCCGAAGATCATGACGCTTGAGCAGGCGATCGCCTACATCGACGACGACGAGATGGTCGAAGTCACCCCGAAGTCCATCCGCATCCGCAAGGCCATCCTCGACCCGAACGAGCGCAAGAAGGCTTCGCGCAAGAAGGAAGCCGCCTGACCCCTCCCCCTCCCGCTTGCGGGAGGGGGCCGGGGGGGTAGGCCCGCAAGCGCCTCCCCATACCCCCGCGGGAAGGAACCCGACCGGGGGTGTAGGCCTGCACGCCACACCCCTCCCGGGCAACGCCGGCCCGAATCCCCACGGCTGCCTGTCGCCTTCCCTTTGCGCGCGCCGTTCTCCTCCCCGCCGCCTGCAACCGCACGCCGGAATTCCAACCGACACCCAGTCCCCTCCCGAAACGTCTTGCCCCGGCCCGCGCATCGCGCCACACCCCGCCGATGCGTATCGCTTTCCTCCTCCCCGCCGCCCTCCCGATCACCCTGCTCGCCGCCCCGGCCCACGCCGAGGCGCTGGCCGGCCCCTGGCGCGTCACCGGCGCGATCCTCGGCCATGCCTTCGCGCTCGATTGCCGCTTCAGCGGCAGCGGCGGCACCTGCACCGAAACCGGCACGGCCGAGGGCAAGGCGGGCAAGGTCCACGCGCTGACCAGCGCCAGCCAGTCGGGCAACCGCGTCACCTGGTCCTACCCCGCCAGCGCCTTCCTGATGAAGTTCGACATGACCTTCACCGGCACCCTGGCCGGCGATGCGATCACCGGCACCGCCACCGCCGCCGGCCGCAAGGGCACCTTCACCGCGCGCCGGAACTGACCGGGCCGCGCGCCCTCAGCTCGCCGTGTACTCGCTCGAAAGCCGGAATCCTCCCTGTGCCGCCGCCCCGTTGACATAGCGCACCCGGTACACCGTCGTCGTCGCAAAGGCGCCGGTCACGCGCACCGCGAGGCTGCCGGCCGCCGCCGCGGTCACCGCCTGGCTCGCCACCGCCTGCCAGCTCGCGCCGGAGTCGAGCGACTGGTCGACGAACAGCGTCCCCGCCTGGTCGGCCCAGGCGGTCGCGCTGAAGAACGCGTACTGCGCCTGCGAATTCGCGCGCGCCAACCCGTTGAACGTCGCGCCGGCCGCCAGCGCCGTCGTGCTGTCGGTGAAGCCGCCCCCCGGGTTCGCCGTGACGCTGCCGATCGCCGCGCTCCCCGCCGCCAGCGAAACGCCGGTGGTCGGCGCCGCCTGGTGCTTCTGGCTCAGCACCACCGCAACCGTGCCCGAGCCATAGATCGAGACCCGCGCCCGCACGAAGGCCGCCGCCGACGCAAAGTTGTATATCCCCGTCACCGTCGACGATGTCACCGGGAGGGTGCCGGTCGCCGCCGCCACCGGCAGCGCCACCCAGTTGCCCCCGTCGTTCGACTGCTCGTAGCTGATCGTGCAGCCCGTCCCGGCGGCCGTCACCTGGAACGCCCCGCCCATGCACAGCGCGTTGCTGGCCGAAACCACCGTCGCCGCCGACGTCACGCTGCCGCTCACCGGCGCGGCTTCGTTGCACGCGCGGTAGATCGCCGAAAGCCACCCGGTCAGCCCGCCGCCGCCCGCGGGCATCGCCGCCCCCGCCACCGCGCTGCCCCCCGGCTCGAGATTGCCGACGTCGCCGGCGGGCGTCACCGACAGGCTCTGCGCCACCGCCCGCGCCCCAAGCCCGGCGGGCAATTGCGCGGCGATCGCCGCCAGCGCGGCAGTCTGCGCCACCTGGTTGTCGGCGCTCGCCGCTCCCGTCGGCAAGGGCAGCGCCGCGGCGGAGACCGGCTGCACCGCCGGCCCGGGATTCGCCACGCTGACCGGCAGCGGCGACGCCTCGCTGACAAGCTGCGCCCCGGCGTCGGCCGTGGCAAAGGCGATCGCCCCGACGGGCGTGAAGGCGGCGGGAAACTGCACGGGCGGATTGGACATCGGACGAACTCCTCAACCGGAACACGAATCACGGATAACCATTTCGGTTCGTGTAGGAAAGTTTTTTCTCCAATCACGCGAACGGCTTGCACTTCCCGCGCGCCTGTCGCACGCTCGCCGCAACGGGACAGCCGATCCCGACCCTCACCGGGAGAAGCCCCCATGCGCCGTTTCGCGCCGCTCGTCGCACTGCCCCTGCTCGCCGCCCTCCCCGCGCCCGCCGCCGCCCACCCGGCCGCCCCGGCCCCGGTCCGCCTCGAAGTGCTCTCGCGCACCCCGGCCTGGGAAGGCCGCAGCTTCGGACAGGTCGGCGCCTACGAGCAGATCCGCGCCGTGGCCCACCTGCGCATCGATCCCCTCGCCCCCGCCAACCGCGGCATCGTCGATCTCGCCCGCGCCCCCCGCGAACAGGACGGCCGCGTCGCCTACGACGTCGATGTCGTCATCCTGCGCCCGGTCTCCCCGGCCCACGCCCGCCCGGTCCTGCTCTACGACGTGGTCAACCGCGGCATGAAGCTGCTCGGCATGCTCAACGCCGGCCAGGGCGGGTTCGGCGGGCTCGGCGATCCGATCCCGCCGGGCGACGGCCTGCTGATGCGCCAGGGCCTGACGATGGTGTGGAGCGGCTGGCAGGGCGATCTCGCCAACGGCCCGGCGATGCCGGTCGCCGTCCCCGGCGTGGCGATGCCGAAGCTCGTCGCCGCCCGCTTCCCGGTCGTTCCCGGGCTCACCGCCCGCGTCTCCAGCGAGACCATCTTCGACAACACCACCGGCACGCGCATGACGCTCGCCTGGCCCGCCGCCGATCGCGATCCGGCCCACGCCGGGCTCACCGTCCGCGCCCGCGCCGCCGATGCCCCGCGCGTCCTCCCGGCAACCGACTGGCACTTCGACGATGCCACCCACGTCACCCTCGCCCGCCCGGCGGACATGGACGCCGGCGCCATCTACCGCCTCGAATACACCGCCCGCGACCCCCGGGTGATGGGCCTCGGCTTCGCCGCCACCCGCGATCTCGTCGCCTTCCTGCGCCGCGCGTCCGCCGCGCAAGGCAATCCCCTTGCGGATCTCGCCGCCGCCCCCTGCGACCGCGACGGCCAGGGCCGCTGCAACCCGCGCCCGGGACACGGGACCGGCCCCTTCTCCACCGCGATCGCCATCGGCGGCTCGCAATCGGGCCGCTACCTGCGCGATTTCCTGTGGCAGGGCTTCAACCGCGCGCCCGACGGCTCCCGGGTGTTCGACGGCATGATCCCCTACATCGCCGGCGGCCGCCGCACCTTCACCAACGCCCGCTTCGCGGAGCCCGGCCGCTTCTCGCGCCAGCACGAGGATCATGACGTCCCCGGCTTCGATTTCCCCTTCACCTACGCCACGCTCACCGATCCCGTCACCGGCAGGCGCGATGGCCTGCTCGCCCGCTGCACCGCCACCGGCACCTGCCCCCGCCTGTTCCACGTCGATACCAGCGCGGAATTCTGGCAGGCCGGCGCCGGGCTCGTCGGCATCGGCTGGGACCGGGCCGGCGCCCCCCGCGACGTCGCCTTCCCCGCCAACGTCCGCGCCTACATGATCACCGGCGCCCCGCACGCCCCAGGCTTCGCCAGCCCCGCCTGCCAGTACCCGGCCAACCCGCTCAACTACGCCCCCGCCCTGCGCGCGCTGCTCGTCGCCATGCTCGACTGGACGGGCAACCGCGCCGCCCCGCCTGCCAGCGTCTGGCCAAGCCTCGCCGGCGGCCAGCTCGTCCCGCTGGCACGGCTCCGGACGCCGTCGCTCCCCGGCCTTGAATGGCCCGCCGTCGCCAATGCCCCGACCAGCCCGGTCCCGGGGCGCGACTGGCCGCTGCTGGTCCCCACCGTCGATGGCGACGGCATCGACAACGCCGGCATCCACCTCCCCGACGTCGCCGCCCCGGATGGTGCATACCTCGGCTGGAACCTGCGCAAGCCCGGCTATGCCCCCGGCGACCTGTGCCTGATCTTCGGCGCGAAAGTGCCGCTGCCCCGCCCCGCCGCCGATCTCCCCGCCCGCCGCGCCGCCGCCGCGCAAGCTTTGGTCAAGGATCGCCTGCTACTCGCCGAGGACGCACCGCACTGATCCGCCCCGAACGGGACAAGCCCCGGCATCAAGCCACTGGACTTCGCACCGGTTATTTGGTTCAGCATCCCGGTGTTCGCGCCGCCGCCAGTCCCCGGTGCCGGCACCTGCCCCGGGGCACGAACTGCACAGGGAAGCCTGATGGAATTCAGCAATCTGGAACTGCCCGGCCTGGTGGAAATCACCCCGAGCCGCCACGGCGACGATCGCGGCTATTTTTCCGAGATCTTCCGCGCCGATCGTTTCGCCGAACATGTCGGCCCGGTCACCTTCGTGCAGGAGAACCAGTCGCTCAGCGTCCGCCCCGGCACCATCCGCGGCATCCACTTCCAGACCGATCCCCATCCCCAGGGCAAGCTGGTGCGCTGCCTCGCCGGCGCCATCTTCGACGTCGCGGTGGACCTGCGCCACGGTTCGCCCACGTTCGGCCGCTGGGCCGCGGTGGAGCTGACGCCCGAACGCGCCAACCAGCTGTGGATTCCGCGCGGCTTCGGCCACGCCTTCTGCACGCTCCGGCCGGACACGATCGTCTGCTACAAGGTCGATGGCTATTACAGCGCGCCCAACGACGCCGGCGTGCTGTGGAACGACCCTGCCATCGGCATCGCCTGGCCCGCCATTGCCGATGCGGAAACGCTCTCGCCCAAGGACCGGGTCCAGCCGCGCCTGGCCGACCTTCCCGCCCATTTCTCCTACGAAGGCTGATCCGCCCATGCGCATCCTCGTCACCGGCGGCGCCGGCTTCATCGGCTCGGCACTCGTCCGCCACCTCGTCGGCGAAGGCCACGAGGTGCTCAACGTCGATGCCCTCACCTATGCCGGCAACCTCGCCTCGCTGAAGCTGGTCGAAGACAAGCCCAACTACCGCTTCCTCCACGCCGACATCCGCGACGGCGCCGCGATGACCGGGGCGGTCGCCGGCTTCCGCCCCGACCGCATCATGCACCTCGCCGCCGAAAGCCACGTCGATCGCTCGATCACCGGCGCGGCGGACTTCATCTCGACCAACGTCACCGGCACCTTCACCCTGCTCGAGGCCGCACGCGCTCACTGGAACGGCCTGCCCGCCGCGGAAAAGGCCGCGTTCCGCTTCCTCCACGTCTCGACCGACGAGGTCTATGGCTCGCTCGGCGCGGAAGGCCTGTTCCACGAGACCACGCCTTACGATCCGTCCTCGCCCTACTCGGCCAGCAAGGCGGCGTCGGACCATCTCGCCAAGGCCTGGCAGCGCACCTACGGCCTGCCGGTCGTCGTCTCGAACTGCTCGAACAACTACGGTCCCTACCACTTCCCCGAAAAGCTGATCCCGCTTACCATCCTCAACGCGCTCCAGGGCCGCACCCTGCCGGTCTACGGCAAGGGCGACAACGTCCGCGACTGGCTCTACGTCGAGGATCACGCCCGCGCGCTCGACCTGATCGCGGCAAAGGGCCGCCCCGGCGAGACCTACAACGTCGGCGGCCGCAACGAGCGGCAGAACATCGAGGTCGTCCACCGCGTCTGCGACGTGCTCGACCGGCTGGTCCCCGCAAACCGCCCCCGCCGCGAGCTGATCGAATTCGTCACCGATCGCCCTGGCCACGACGCCCGCTACGCGATCGACGCCACCCGGCTCGAGACCGAGCTCGGCTGGCGCGCACTGGAAAACTTCGACACCGGCATCGAGAAGACCGTGCAGTGGTATCTCGACAACGAGTGGTGGTGGGGCCCGCTCCGCGCCCAGTACGACGGCGAACGCCTCGGCCTCGAACCGGCCGCCGCACAGGACACCGCACAGGCCGCCGCGAAATGAGGTTCGTCGTCACCGGCGGTCCCGGCCAGCTCGTCCTGTCGATGCAGGAACGCGGCGCCGCGTGCGGCCACGAGGTCGTCGCCGTCGGCCCGCCCGATCTCGATCTCGCCGCCCCCGACGATGCCGCCATCCTCGCCGCGCTCGCCGCCGCCCGGCCGGACGCGATCGTCAACGCCGCCGCCCACACCGCGGTCGACAAGGCCGAGGGCGAGGCCGATCTCGCCTTCGCGATCAACGCCGCCGGCGCCGGCGCCGTCGCCCGCGCCGCCCGGAGCCTGGGCGCACCGCTGGTCCACGTCTCGACCGACTATGTCTTCACGGGTGACAAGCCGACGCCCTATGTCGAAGGCGACGCCACCGGCCCCACCGGCGTCTACGGCGCCTCCAAGCTCGCCGGCGAGGAGGCGGTGCTCGCCTCGGGCGCCGATGCCGCGATCCTGCGCACCGCCTGGGTCTACAGCCCGTTCGGCGCCAACTTCGCCAAGACCATGCTGCGCCTCGCCGCCACCCGCGACGAGATCGGCGTCGTCGCCGACCAGCACGGCTGCCCGACCAGCGCACTCGACCTCGCCGATGCCTGCATCGCCGTCGCCCGGAACCTCGCCGCCGGCGCCGATCCCGCCTTGCGCGGCCTGTTCCACGCCACCGGCAGCGGCGAAGGCTCGTGGGCAGACTTTGCCGAAGCGATCTTCGCCGCGTCGGCCGCCGCCGGCGGGCCGACCGCGCGGGTCAATCGCATCACCACCGCCGAATATCCCACCCCGGCGCGCCGCCCCGCCAACTCGCGGCTCGATTGCACCAGGCTCGCCGCCATCCACGGCGTGCGCCTGCCCGACTGGCGCGAATCCTGCCGCGCCGTCGTCACCCGCCTCGTCTACGACGAACCCCAGGCCTGAAGGAACCCGCACGCATGAAAGGCATCATCCTCGCTGGCGGCAGCGGCACCCGGCTCTACCCGATGACGCTCGCCGTCTCGAAGCAGTTGATGCCGGTCTACGACAAGCCGATGATCTACTACCCGCTGACCACGCTGATGCTCGCCGGCATCCGCGAGGTGCTGATCATCACCACCCCGCACGACGCCCCCGCCTTCCGCCACCTGCTGGGTGACGGTTCGCAATGGGGCATCGCCATCACCTACGCGGTCCAGCCGGAGCCCAAGGGCCTCGCCCAGGCCTACACGATCGGCGCCGACTTCGTGCGGGGCGGCCCGTCGTGCCTGGTGCTGGGGGACAACATCTTCTTCGGCCACGGCCTGCCCGAAACCCTCGCCGGCGCCCGCGCCCGGCTCGCGCAAGGCGGCGGCGCCACCGTCTTCGCCTACCAGGTCGCCGATCCCGAGCGCTATGGCGTCGTTGCCTTCGATGCCAACAGGCGCGCCAGCAGCATCGAGGAAAAGCCCGCGCAGCCCCGATCGAACTGGGCGGTCACCGGCCTCTACTTCTACGACGAGACCGTGGTCGACATCGCCGCCTCGATCCAGCCCTCGGCCCGCGGCGAGCTGGAGATCACCGACGTCAACCGCGCCTACCTCGAAGCCGGCCGGCTCGATGTCGAGGTCATGGGCCGCGGCTATGCCTGGCTCGATACCGGCACGCCGGACAGCCTGCTCGAAGCCGCCAGCTTCGTCGCCACGCTCGAAAAGCGCCAAGGCATGAAGATCGCATGCCCGGAGGAAATCGCCTGGCGCATGAAGTTCATCGACGATGCCGGCCTCGAAGCCGCCGCCACCCGCCTCGGCAAGAGCGACTACGCCCGATACTTGCGCCGCCTCCTGTCCGGCGAGCTCTGAGTTCCGCCGCAGCAAAGCACGCTTGATCCCCATTTGGGGATACGCATCACCGCCGCCGCCCGCCAGAACCGCGCCAGACCGGACAATGGAGGGAATCGGATGGACCTGAAGCTCACCGGCCGCCGCGTGCTCATCTCGGGCAGCAGCAGCGGCATCGGCGCCGGCACCGCGCGGATGTTCGCGGAAGAAGGCGCCAAAGTCGTCATCCACGGCCGCAACCGCGAACGCGCCGAGGCCGTTGCCGCGAAGATCGGCGGCGCCGGCGTCGCCATCGGCGATCTCGCCACCGACGAGGGCGCCGAGGCCGTCCACGCCCAGGCCGTCGCAGCGCTCGGCGGCAACGTCGAGGTGCTGGTCAACAACGCGGGCGGCTCCTCCACCGGCAACAGCGCCGTCCCCCCGCTCGGCATCGCCATCGCCGACTGGGTGTCGAACTACCACGCCAACTTCCTCGCCGCCGTCCGCCTGATCCGCCTCGCCACCCCGGC
>JAGWUH010000028.1 GCA_028868535.1 Sphingomonadales bacterium
GTCCGGGACGACGGAATTTGCATGGGCGGCTTGCCTTTCTACCAGCGCCTCCGGCGCTGGCAGGCGCGGACGCGACGGCGGAGTTCTTCGGCGCGTTCTTCCGGGGTGACGACGGGGGTGTCGGCGGGAAGGTGCCGGCGCAGGTCGGCGAGCTTGACGCGCTTGAGCGTCGGCGTCGGGCAGGAATCGGCCTCGAACCAGCGGCCGTAGATGCCGCCTTCGGTGTAGCCGGCGGGATCGAGCCAGTTGGGCACGCCGGGATCGGTCAGGCTGATCACTGCGCGGTATCTGCCGTCGCTGGACAACCGGGCATAGTGGCCGTTGGTGCTGGACAGGCGATAGACGTATTCGAGCGCGTTGAAGTAGGGATCGTTGAGCTGGATGTTCCAGTAGCCGACGTTTGCGGGAATTTCGGTTTCGAGGATCAGCGCCTCGTCCGCATCGAACCGGAAGCAGGCGGGCCAGTAGACCTGTTTGGCGAGGGCGCCGGCATATTGCACCGGCTCGAACACGTTGAAGCCGACGCGTTCCTTCACGCCATTCTGCATTGCGTAGTACAGCCGGGTCTTGCGGGCCGGGAACTTCGCCATCTCGGCGATGCGATCGTGGATCTGCCCGGGCGTCCAGCGCGGCTTGGGCGGTACGGGGGACAGGCACTCGATCGACAGCTGCGGGTCGATCTCGTTCTCCCAGTCGTACATGCGGTAGCGGAGGTAGATGGCATTGCACAGCGGGCTGATCTGCGCCCACTTGCCGGTATAGCCGGCGGGGCGCTCGGCCGAGAAGATCACCTCGAAATCCTCACCCGGTTCGAGGCCGAGCTCGCGGTCGTCGTATTCCATGTGGCCGTTGGGCTGCGGCATCTCGTCGACCGTGCCCGACATCGCGCGTTGGGTGGTGAACAGCAGGTACTTGCACGTGCCGCGATTGCCGGAGACGCGGTAGACGTATTCGCCACTCATCGGGCTCTGGACGTAGATGTCGTCCGGGTTGGGCTGGAGCGTGTAGACCGGGTTCCACAGCGGTGCCCAGTCGGGATGCTCGGGCGTGGCGTGGAAATAGGCGAAGTAGGCGTAGGACAGGCTGGTCATGGTCTGGCGATAGACGTCGGCGCGGTAGGCCGGGTCATCGGGGCGCCAGGTTTCGGCGGTGCGGTCGATCGCTCCTTGCAGCGGGGCGAGGAGCGAGAAGAAATCGGGCGTCATGGCTGGGCCTCGGCATCGAGTTCCGTGAAGGCGGCGAGCATCGCGGTCTTGGCGGTGGCTGCGGCGGGGAAGCCGCAATAGGGGATAGCGGTGTAGAAGATCTCCTCGAGCTCGGCGCGGGTGAGTCCGTTCCGGATGCCCATCTTGGTGTGGTACTTGATCTCCTCGGCGGCGCCCTGACCGATCAGCATGCCGAGCACGGTGCAACTGCGCAGCTTGCGGGCGAGGCGGTCACTGGACCAGACCTGGCCGAAGACGAAGTCGAGCGTCCATTCGGCCTGGCGGGGGCCGAAGCCCTCGCCGGAATCGGCGAATTTGGCGCAGCCTTGCGCCATCTCCGGCCCGTAGATTTCGCCGAACAGGGCGAGGCCATTTTCGCGGTTGTGGTTCATCGTGGGGGCTTTCAGACGGAAACGAGCGCGCCGCCGGCGGCGGAGGATTTGCGGATGGCGTCTATGATCTTCATCGCGGCGAGGCCGTCGGCGAACGTGGGCAGCGCGACCGGCGGCTGGTGGCCGGTGCCGGCGATCTTGCCGTACAGCGCCTCCGCCAGCCGGGTGAACGGGCCGAGCTCGAAATGGCTGAGACGGTTGGGCGAGGCCGGATCGGCGGCCGGAGGCGGCGGGGGCAGCCTGAGGTCGTCGGGGACCGGCAGTTCGCGGGTGCCCGCCTTGTCCGCCACCATGACCTTGCCCGCCTCGATCCAGACGGTGCCGTGGGTGCCGGCGCAGCGCCACAGCGTCGTCATCGGCCCCCAGGCGCCGGCGGTCTGCTGCATCGAGCCTTCGACGCCGTTGGCCATGCCGAAGCGCAGCGAATAGCTGTCGTCGGCGTCGGCCTCGCGGTCGGAGACGAGGAACAGGCGGCCGGACAGGTCGGTGATCTCCCCCAGCCAGGCGCGGATCTGGTCGAGCAGGTGCGAGCCGCCGGCGCCCAGCCAGCCGCCGCCCATCGCCGGATCGAACCACCACTTCGGCAGCGGCGTGGCGGGATCGGCGCAGAACGGGATGAACTGGTCAATGGCGAGGAACCGGGGCGTGCCGATCATGCCTTCGGCGATGGCGCGGCCGAACAGCGCACGATCGGGCATCCAGCGGAACTCGTGCGCGACGGCGTGGACGATGCCCGCTTTCTCCGCGGTGTCGAGCATGGCCTGGCCTTCCGCCGCGTCGAACGCGAACGGCTTTTCGCACAGCACGTGGCAGCCGTGGGCGATCGCCTGCAGCGCCAGCGCACCGTGCGTGGCGGGCGGGGTGGCGATGGTGACCAGCTTCGCACCGGTCTGGGTGATCGCCGCGTCGAGATCGGTGAACCAGCGTGCGATGCCGTTCTGGCCTGCGCGCTTTTCGGTCTTGCCGGGGTTGGTACCGACGATGGCGGCGACCTCGAACCCGGCGGCGCGCAGCGCGGGGACGTGGATCCGGCAGCCGAAGCCGGTGCCGACGACGACAGCGGGGATGGAGGCAGGAGCGGTCATGCGGCGCTGCCGCAGTGGATGTGGATCTTGGTTTCCTCGTTCGACCCGCGCAGCAGGTCGAACATCGCCGGGAGCGCGGAAAGCGGCTCGTTGCGGGTGACGATCGCCTTGGGATCGGCGTGGCCTCTATCGAGATAGTCGGCGATGTAGAGGAACTCCTTCATCGAATAGCCGACCGCGAACTGCATGGCGGCGCACTTGTAGCTGGCGATCGCCGGGATCAGCGGGTCCGGGGCAGTGCAGAAGCCGAGGCTGACGACCTTGCCGAACTGGGCGACGTGCATCACCGCCTTCTGTAACATGCCTTCGGCGCCCACCGCCTCGAACACGAATTTCGGCGGGACACCGCCGAGCGCGTCGATCACCTCGGGAATCTCGCTGTTGGAATAGGCGATGAACTGGTCCGCGCCCATCGCGAGGCTGAGGTCCTTGCGGCGGGGGGAGCGCGACATCGCGACGATGCGGCCGGCGCCGAGCCGCCGCGCCCAGTAGATCGCGTAAAGCGCGACGGTGCCGCCGCCGAGCACCAGCACCGGGTCGCCCGGCTGGATCTGCGCGAGCTTGACGCCGTAGAGGCTGACCGCGAGCGGTTCGATCAGCGCGCCGTCGGCAAGGCTGAGCACCGTCGGCAGGCGGGTGGCGACGGTGGCGGGAATGCGCGCGTACTCGGCAAAGCCGATCATCGCGCTGCCGGGGCCGGACTGGCAGAGCACGGCGTTGCCGTGGCTGCGGCAGGCGGCGCATTCGCCGCACGAGATCGAGGGGAGGACGGCGACGCGATCGCCGGCCGACCAGCCTTCGGTGCCCGGGCCGGTGGCGACGACGGTGCCGGCATATTCGTGGCCGAACTGGACGTTCTGGCCGAAATCCCACATGCCGCCCTTGGTCATGGTGAGATCGGTGCCGCAGATGCCGCAGCGATCGACCTTGATGACAAGATCGCCGGGGCCGGGCTCGGGATCGGGCAGCGTGTCGATGCGGATCGGCTGGCCGTGACCGGGGTAGATGGCGGCTTTCACGTCTTCTTCTCCAGCAGATCGAAGCGGGCAATGTAGTCGGCGAACGGTTCGCGGGCCTCGTCCTCACTCATGCCGTAGTCGCCGATGCTGTAGCGGTGGACGCCGTGCGCCAGTTCGGGCTTTTCCTCGATACGCTGGGCGAGGCCGGCGCGGGTGGCGTCGGGGATGTCCCAGCCGATGAAGTCGTAGATGCGTTCGACCACCTGCATCGGGTTGGCGTGGAAATCGGCGTGGACGACATCGAGCACCTGGCCGGGATGGCTCTCGCGCACCTTGTCGCAGCGCTGCACCGCGTTCGACCACTTGGCGACCTCGCGCTGGAGCATGACCTTGCCGCGCAGTTCCATCCGCTCGGGGACTTCCATCACCCCGGCGAGTTGCATCAGCAGCGAGACCAGGCTGGGCACCGCCTTGGCGGGATCGCGGTGCGTCTGGATGACCCTGGCATCGGGGAACACCGCGAACAGCAGGTCGAGGTTGTCGATGTGGCCGGGGTTCTTCAGCAGCCAGCGCTTGTCCGGCTCGCTGCTGCCGATCAGCGCGACGCAGCGGCGGTAGTAGGCATAGGCCGGGGCCTCGCTGGTCGATTGCCACCAGGCATCATAGCTCGCCGAGGAGAACATGCACGACAGGATGTTGCTGACGAACTGCTGGCGCAGCAGCATGCAGCACTCGTGGATCTCGTCGGCGGCGATGTGGTGCGCGGCGCGCTTCTGCGGCGCCTGGGCATAGCGCGCCTCGATCACCGCGGCGGACTTGCGGAACTCCGGGTACTCGCCCCAGGTGTCGAGCGGCGGGCGCGGCATCGGGCTGTCGAGCAGCCAGGTCTGCAGGCCCTGGAAGCGTGGATCGACCGCGAGTAGCCGGTGCAGCGCGGTCGTGCCGGTGCGCGGCACGCCGGTGATGACGACGGGGGCGACGATCGCATGGCGGTCGAAGCCGGGGTTGGCCTTCATCGCGTCGAACGCGTGGGCGCGGCCCTTGAGCGTGTTGACCACTTCGCCCCAGGCGAAGCGGCGGCCCATCTCGGTGAACTGCGGGTCGTAGTCCATCGACAGCAGCAGCGCGCGCAGGCCGGGGAGGTAGTCCGCGGGGCCGAAGTCGCACATCCCGGTCTGCGCGGTGACCAGTTCGTGGAGCTGGTCGATCGCGGACGAGAAGCGGGCGGGGGGATCGTAGGAATTATCCATGGTCAGTCGTCATCCGTATCGATCATGCCCTTGAGCTGGGGGCCGCCGCCGACCACCAGCAGCTCGCCGGTGATGTAGGAGGCGGCATCGCTGGCGATGAAGGCGACCGCTTCGGCCAGTTCCTCGACCTCGCCATAGCGGCGCAGCGGGAAGTCCTGGCAGGCGGCCATCGCGTCGAAGCCGGTCCTGGCCCAGTTGGCCTTCGCCAGTTCGGTCGCGATCATCCCCGGTGCCACCGTGTTGACGCGGATGCCCTTCGGCCCCCATTCCGCCGCGAGCACCCGGCTGAGCTGGTGGAGCCCTGCCTTTGCGGCCGAATAGGCGCCGACGCCGGTGGTGCCGTGGACCCCGGCCAGCGACGAGATGTTGACGATGGCGGCGCTCCCCGCCGCCTTGAGATGCGGATAGGCGGCCTGCGAACAGTAGAACGCGGCGGAAAGGTTCAGTTGCACCTGCCCGTCCCAGACTTCCGGCGGCATCGTCCGCAGCGGCTTGTGGCGGCCGACGCCGGCGTTGTTGACGAGGATGTCGAGCCGGCCGAACGCGGCGACGGCATCGGCGACCATCGCCTGCGCCGCCCCGGCATCGGTGACGTCGGTCGATCGCACCATCACCGTGCGGCCGCTCTCCGCCGTGATCTCCGCCGCCGTTTCCTGCAACGGCTCGATCCGGCGGCCGGCGAGCATCAGGTCCGCCCCGCGCGCCGCCATCAGCCTTGCGGTGGCCTTGCCGATGCCGGTGCCGCCGCCGGTGATCAGGGCGACGCGGCCGGTGAGGCCGAGGCGGGCATAGGCGTCCATCACCAGCGCCTCCGGCGCTGGCAGGCGCGGACGCGCGTGCGCAACTCCTCCGCACGCGCTTCGGGCGTGACCACCGGCGTATCGGCGGGCATGTGGTCGCGCAGTTCGGCGAGCTTGACGCGCTTCAACGTCGGGGTCGGCTCGGACGAGCAATCGTACCAGCGGCCGTAGATCGTGCCTTCGGTATAGCCGGCCGGATCGAGCCAGTTGGGCACGCCGGGATCGGTCAGCGCGATCACCGCGCGGAACCTGCCGTCGCTCGACAGTTTCGCGAAGTGCCCGTTGGTGCTGCTCAGCCGGTAGACGTATTCGATCGCGTTGAAATAGGGATCGTTGAGCTGGAAGTTCCAGTAGCGGCGCTGTTCGGGCAGTTCCGTCTCGACGATCAGCGCTTCGTCGGGTGCGAACTCGAACACCGCCGGCAGGTAGACCTGCCGGGTGAACGAACCGCCGAGCTTGACCGGCTCGAACACGTTGACGCCGACGCGGTCCCTGATGCCGTTCTGCATCGCATAGAACAGCGCCTGGCAACGCTCGGGCATCCGCACCATGTGGTCGATGCGCTCGAGGATCTCGGCCTCGCTCAGCCGCGGCTTGGGGCCGACCGGCGAGAGGCATTCGATCGACATGCGCGGATCGATCTCGTTCACCCAGTCATAGCTGCGATAGCGTGTCATCAGCACCCGCGCGCCGGGCTTGATCGTCAGCCAGTTGCCGGAGTAGCCGGCCGGTCGCTCGGTGCCGAGGATCAGCTCGAACGAACCATCGGGCTCGACCTGCAGGTCGCCGCTGTCGATGTCGTTGTAGTACTCGCCAGTGAGGTCGTTGTCCCACGGCATGCCCGAGAGGCTGAGCTGGGTGGTAAAGGTCACCATCTTCACCGTGCCGCGATTGCCCGAGATGCGGTAGCTGTAGTCCGACGAGATCGGGCAATAGAGGTAGATGTCGTCCGGGTTGGGCTGCAGCGTGTAGACCGGGTTCCACAGCGGCGCCCAGTCGGGATGTTCGGCGGTGGCGTGGAAGAACGCGAAGTAGCCGTAGGACATCTGCATCATGATCTGGCGATAGACGTCGGCCTTGTAGGCGGGATCGTCGGGGCGCCAGGTCTGGGCCAGTTGCGCCACCGATTGCTCCAGGGGCGCCAGCAGGTCCATGAACGGGGGGATTTGGGTCATCGCCACTTCCTCAGGTCCGGGGCACGGAGTTGAAGAACCCCATGCCCAGCTCGGTGGGGAGCAGGTATTCGAAGTAGTGGTCGAAGCCCGGTGCCGCGACGAAGCAGGCCTCCACCAGCGGATTGCTGCTAGTCCACGGCACGCTCCAACCGTTGGCCCGCGCCACCGCCAGCGCCGCGTCGAATTGCGCCTGCTCGTGCACCAGGAAGCCGAGGTGGTGGTGGCGGATGGCGAAGCCGTCGATCCCGGCGAGCCGGTCCATGAACACGCCGCTGCCGGGGCCGGTGGCGTGGATCACCTCGTACATCAGCGTGCCGACCCAGGCGAAGCGCGCGTCCATCGTCCCACCCTCGGGCGTCGGCCCGCCGAGCGGTGCGAATTCGCGGATGCCGAGCTGGCGCGAGAGCAGGTCGCAGGCCTGCTCGGGATCGGTGGTGACGTAGGCCATCTGGAAATGTTCGGCGCGGAGGAGGCCGGTGGCCGGGTCCACCGGCCCGGGTACGCGTTCGAGCAGTTGCGGCATGACTCTCCCCTGGGAACGGCGTCGTTTTGCGACTCGTCGGCGATGATAGTATCCGCTATCCCTTGGTCAAGGCAATTTTGATAGTGTTCACTATCTATGGAAGGCGGGGAAATGGCGAAGGGCAAGGACGCAACGGTGCGGCGCAAGCGGCGCGACGCGGCATCGCTGCGCGAGGCGATCGTCACGGCCGCCGCCGAGGAATTCGAGGCCAACGGGTATGCCGGCGCGACCACCGCCGCCATCGCCCGCCGGGCAGACGTGACCGAGGCGCAGATCTTCCGCATCTTCGACACCAAGGCCGAACTGTTCCGGACCGCCGTGTTCGAGCCGCTGAATCGGCATTTCTCCGATTTTCACGCGCGCCAGCTCGCCGCGACCAGCGATGCCACGCCGATGCGCGACCAGGCCCGTGCCTACATCACCGAACTGCAGGCATTCATCGAAAGCCATTCGCGCATGTTGATGACGCTGGTCGTGTCGCAAGCCTATGTGCGCGAACGTGATGGCGCCGCCAGCCCGGCCGGCATCGAAGCGATGATCGCGGGGCTGCGCCCTTATTTCGAGCGCGGCGCGGCGATGATGCGCAGCCGCATGGGGGACTTCGCGGTCTCTCCCGAGCTGATGGTGCGCGTGTCGTTCGCGGCGGTGCTGGGCAACGTGCTGTTCAAGGAATGGATGATCCCCGGCGACGTCGCCGACGATGCGGCGGTGCGCGACGCGACGATCGCCTTCGTGCTCGACGGCATCAACGCCAACGACGATCCGGGCCTGCGGCG
The DNA here is from genome assembly GCA_028868535.1 of Sphingomonadales bacterium. Classification (GTDB taxonomy): domain Bacteria; phylum Pseudomonadota; class Alphaproteobacteria; order Sphingomonadales; family Sphingomonadaceae; genus Novosphingobium. The sequence continues at coordinate 8,166 of JAGWUH010000028.1, forward strand.
GGGCTAATGGGCGGCACGCTCGACTGGACGCCGCTGGCGCCATTCGGAGCGGAGGTGACGTGCGACCTGGCGTCACCGCTCGACGATGCGCAGGGGGCGGCCTTGCGCGATCTGCTGTGGGCGCACGGCGTGGTCAGGGTGCGGGGGCAGGCGTTGTCGATGGCCCGGCAGCGCGAGATCTGCGCGCTCTTCGGCCCGGTCCTGATCCGCGCCGGCGAGGGCGAGGCGCTGTCCAACGCCAGCGGCCATCCGGCGACAGTCTCGCCGCTGTCCTGGCATGCCGATGCCGCCTATACCGACGCGCCTTTCGACGCGATCGCGCTGCACGCCCTCGATGTCGTCGACGATGCGTCGAGCACGCGGTTCGTCGATGTCGCGGCGGCGCTGGACAGGTTGCCGGGCTGGCTGCGCGAGCGGATGGATGCCGCGATGCTGGACATGGTTTCGCCGGCGATGGACATGCTCGCCGGGCGTACTTGCGACGCGCCCGATCCTGCGGCGCTGAAACGCGGCATCTTTCCGGCGATCCGCGTCAATCCGCACAACGGGCGGCGGGTGCTGTGGCCGAGCGAACTGCAGACGGCCGGCGTGGTCGGGTTGCCGTGGGAAGCAGGCCGTGAGCTGCTGCACGCCGTGTTCGAGGTGATGTACGATCCGGAGCACGTGCTGGAGCTGAAATGGCGCCGGGGCGACCTGGTGATCTGGGACAACATCGGTACCCAGCACGCGCGCGGGAATCTGTCCGACTGCGGCACGCGGGTGTTGCAGCGAGTGATCGTCGGCACCGCCGGGGTGATCCCGACCCTGCCGGAGCCGGCCTGATCAGCCGGCCTGAACGGTCTCGCCGTCCAGCCACTGCCGGACAACCAGATAGCGGCCGTGCAGCGCGCCGCGATCGTGGATGCCGAACCCCAGCAGCGTGCCCTCGAAGCCTTCGGCGGCGGGCAGCCATTTGACCTGTTCGAGTCCGTGGCGCAGCCCGACGCGGGTCAGCTCCGGCGCGCGGGCGATGGCTTCGGCGACGAGGCGGCCGAGATCGTGGCCCTTGCCGGCGGCCAGGCTCTGCCGGCGATCGAGGCCGTGCCGGGCGAGCAGCGCGGTGAGCGTGCGATTGTCGTCGGAGAACATGTCGACATAGTGCCAGCCATCGACCACCGCCGCGAAATCGCCGTGATAGCCGCGCAGGCCGGCGGTGTTCATGATCCGGGGACCCTGCCATTTGCTGCCGCCGAGCGCGCGGGCGACAGCGGGGGCGGACAGGCCGAGGCCGAGGTAGACGAAGCCATCGGGCCGCGTTTCGAGCAGTTCGGCGACTTCGCTTTCGGCGGTCTCGGCGAGCGGGGAGATGCCCGCGGTGCCGGCGATCCTGAGGCCGAGGATGCGTGCCTCGTCTTCCAGATAGCGCAAGTGGCGGGTGCCGATCTGCGAGCGATCGTACGCCACCGCGAGGCGTCGGCAGCCGAGGGCGTGGAGATGGCGCGCGATGACCAGCGATTCATCCTCGTGGCTGCCGACCTGGAGGTGGAACATCCAGTCGCTGCGGCCGCGTTCGGCGCCGGCCCAGTTCAGTGTGGCGATGCGGTGGCGGTCGGCCAGCGGGGTCGCGACCAGCGCGTTGTCGCCGATCGCCGGGCCGACGATCATCAGCACGTCCTGCGCGGCGAGGTCGGCATAGGCACGCTCGACCGCGGCGGCGGTGCCGCCGGGCAGGCCGAGGCCCCAGCCGCGCACGAATTCGACCGGGCGATCGATGCGGTCGGCGACGGCGAGATCGCCGACGGCGCGCTGCAGCCAGAGGCCGGGATCGCCGTCGCGTCCCGGGTCGGGCGCGTTGGCCATGTCGTTGAGGATGCCGATGCGGATCGGTTGGGCCATCATCACACTCCCGTTTGGCACAGCCTAGCGGCTTGACCGGCGCGGGCAATGCCGGGGAAAGGCTTGATCGCGGCGGCGAAGGGGGGCAGGCGGAGGCGATGAACGACAACCTGATTGCGCAGATCCTCGCCGTTGCCGAAGTGGCCGGCGGCGAGTCCTTCCTGACCGAGGCAGGGAAACCGGTGCTGGCCTATGCCGATCTCGATCGCGAGACCGGTCGCATGGCGGCGCAGTTGCGCGCGCTGGGAGCGCAGGTCGGCGACCGCGTCGTGGTGCAGGTGGAAAAGTCGCCCGAGGCGGTGGTGCTCTACCTCGCGGCGCTGCGCGCGGGGCTGGTCTTCGTGCCGCTGAACACCGCCTATACCGCGGCGGAGCTGGAATACTTCATCGGCGATGCCGAGCCGGCGCTGGTGGTGTGCCGCCCCGCGGACGCGGGCACGGTGGCAGGGGTTGCCGGGGCGGCGAAGGTGGTAACGCTGGGGGACGACGGCGCCGGTTCGCTGCTTGCCGACCTGCCGGATCAACCGCTGCCGGTGGCGGAACGCGGCGGGGATGATCTCGCGGCGATCCTCTACACCTCGGGCACCACCGGGCGCTCGAAAGGGGCGATGCTCAGCCACGGCAACCTGCTGTCGAACGCGCTGACGCTGAAGGACCTGTGGCGCTGGCGGGCGGACGACGTGCTGATCCACATCCTGCCGATCTACCACGTCCACGGGCTGTTCGTGGCGCTGCACGGGGCGCTGCTGGCGGGGGCGGAGGTGCTGTTCCATCGCGGTTTCGATCCCGACGCGGTGATCGCCGATTTCGCGCGCGGGACCGTGCTGATGGGGGTGCCGACGCACTATACGCGGCTGACCTGCCATCCCCGGCTGACGCCTGCGGCCTGCGCGCACATGCGGCTGTTCATCAGCGGCTCGGCGCCACTGCTGGCGGAGGCGCACAAGCGCTTCGAGGAAGGGAGCGGCAGCCGCATCCTTGAACGCTACGGCATGACCGAGACCGGGATGATCACCTCCAATCCCTATGACGGCGCACGGGTGGCGGGCACGGTCGGCTATCCGCTGCCGGGGGTGGAGGTCCGCATCCACGACGATGCCGGCGTGGCGGTGGCGCCGGGCGAGCCTGGGGTTCTGCAGGTGCGCGGGCCGAACGTTTTCAAGGGCTACTGGCGTAATCCGGAGAAGACGCGCGAGGAGTTCCGGGAGGGAGGCTGGTTCGTCACCGGCGATGTCGCGACGCAGGAGGCCGACGGGCGGGTGACGCTGGTCGGCCGCGCCAAGGACCTGATCATCGCCGGCGGGCTCAACATCTATCCCAAGGAAATCGAGGAGGCGATCGACGCCTTGCCGGGCGTGGCCGAGTCCGCGGTGATCGGGGTGGCGCATCCGGACATGGGCGAGGGGGTGGTCGCGGTGGTGGCGCGGGTGCCAGGGGCGGCGGTGGACGAGGCGGGTGTGCTGGCGGGAATCGCCGGGAAACTGGCGCGGTTCAAGCAGCCGCGGCGGGTGATCGTGGTCGATGCCCTGCCCAGGAATGCGATGGGCAAGGTGCAGAAGGCGGCGTTAAGAGCCCATTATGGTGGCCTTTTCACCGCATGATGGGAGCAGTCTGATGGCGGAAGTGCTGGTTTCGCGTGACGGGGCGGTCACCACGGTGACGCTGAACCGGCCGGAAGCGCTCAATGCGATCACGCCGACGATGCATGAGGCGCTCGAAGACGCGTTCAACAGGTTCGCCGCCGATGACAGCCAGCAGGTCTGCATCGTCACCGGCGCGGGCGAGCGGGCGTTCTGCGCCGGGTCGGACGTAAAGGGCGCGGCGGCGGCCGGGGGATTGCCCAGCGGCTATCCGGCCCATGGCTATGCCGGGCTGATCGAACGGTTCGATTGCCCGAAGCCGTTCATCGCCGCGGTCAACGGGCTGGCGTTGGGCGGCGGGTTCGAGCTGGCGCTGGCCTGCGACCTGATCGTCGCCACGGAAGCGGCGAGCTTCGGGCTGCCCGAGCCGCTGATCGGGGCGATCGCGATCGGCGGCGGTCTGCACCGGCTGGCGCGGCAACTGCCGCTGAAGCAGGCGATGGCCCTGATCCTGACGTCACGACGCCTGCCTGCGCGCGAGGCGCTGGCGCTGGGGCTGGTCAACCAGCTGGTGCCGACGGCGGCGGACCTGCCGCAGGCGGTGGCGGCCTGGTGCGCGGATATCCTGAAGGGCGCGCCGGCGGCGGTCCGGGCGTCGAAGGCGACGACGCTGCGCGGGCTGGACGAGCCGGGGGTGGCGGCGGCGATGGCGGGGCAGGCCGGATATCCCGAGTTCGATGCCTGGTGGCGCAGCGAGGACCTGAAGGAAGGATTGCGCGCGTTCGCGGAAAAGCGGCCGCCGCGATGGTCCGGCGGCTAGCGCTGTACAGCCGGTCAACATCGTCTTGACCGGGCGCTTCGGGCGGTTATGATACGGACAGTATCAGAATCGCGCCGGCAGGGCGCGCGGGAGACGCAGCCATGGCAACCATCGCGCCGGACGTGACCGGGCTCGACTATTTCACCGATCGTTCGGTGCTGCTCGATCCCTATGACTACTTCAATGCCGTGCGCGAGGGTGGGCCGGTCCAGCAGATGAAGGCGCGGGACATCCTGCTGGTGACGGGCTTCCGCGAGGCGGTGGAGATCCTGCTCGACACGAAGCATTTCTCCAGCTTCATCAATCCCGATCCGCTGGCGCCGCTGCCGTTCGTGCCCGAGGGCGACGACATCACCGCGCAGGTGGCCGCGGCGGACAAGGGCAACCCGATGCTCGACCTGATGGTCGCCTATGACGGGGAACGGCATGCCGCCGCGCGATCGCTGCTCAACCCGCTGTTCACGCCGAGCCGGCTCAAGGCCAACGAGGCGTTCATGCACAGCTATGGCGATGCCATGGCGCGCGATTTCGTCGCGCGGGGCGGCTGCGAGGCGATCGGCGAGATCGCCACGCCGTTCGTGACCATGGTGATCGCCGACCTGCTGGGCGTGCCCGAGGACGACCGCGAGGAATTCCGCAAGGTGATCGATGCCGGCCCGCCGCCGGGCAACATGGACGCCGCCGACGAGCCGCAGCAGAGCCATCCGCTGATGTACATGGCCGCCTTCTTCATGCGCTACCTGTCGGAGCGCCGCGCCGCCCCGCGCGACGACGTGATGACCGCGCTGTCATTGGCGACGTACCCCGACGGCAGCGAGCCGCCGCTGATCGAGGCAGTGAAGACGGCGATGTTCCTGTTCGCCGCCGGGCAGGACACCTCCGCCAAGCTGATCGGCAATTCGCTGCGCTATCTGTGCGAGAACCCGGAGATGCAGGATCGGCTGCGCGCCGACCGCTCGCAGATCGGGCCGTTCCTGGAGGAAATGCTGCGGTTGGAGGGATCGACCAAGGGCACCTTCCGCGTGTGCCAGAAGGCGACCACGGTGGGCGGCCATGCCATCCCGGCGGGCAAGAAGATCATGATCGCGGTCTCCGCCGCCAACCGCGATCCACGCCGCTGGGACAATCCCAACGACTTCTTGCTGAACCGGCCGAAGATCAGGGAGCACCTGGCATTCGGGCGCGGTGCGCATACCTGCGCCGGGGCGCCGCTGGCGCGGGCGGAAGTGGCGATCCTGCTCGACCGGTTGCTCGAGCATACCAGCGCGATCACGCTCGACGAGAGCGTCCACGGGCCGAAGGGCGCCCGCACGATCGACTATGAGCCGAGCTACATCATCCGCGGCCTGGCGAACCTGCACGTGAGGTTCGCGCCGGCCTGAGCGATCAGGCCCGGAGCAGGCCCTCCAGCGGCTTCGGCGGACCGTCCGGGAACAGCGTGCGCGCAACGTGCGCGGGATCGAGGCCGAAGTGGGCGGCGAGCGCGCCGGTGACCACCGCATCGAGCCCGGTGGTGGGCCTGAGGTCGCGGCCTTCGAAGAGGTCCGCCGGGCGCAGGCCCGGCCAATCCGCGACCACCCGGCCGCCTTGCACCGCGCCGCCGGCCAGCCAGGCCACCGCGCCGGTGCCGTGGTCGGTGCCGCCGGTGCCGTTGGGCGCGGCGGTGCGGCCGAATTCGGTGGCGACCAGCACCAGCGTGTCGGCCCACGCCGGACCGAGGCCGGCCTTCAGCGCGGCGAGCTGCGCATCGACGCCACCCAGGGTCGACGCCAGCCGCCCCTTCTGCCCGGCATGGGTATCCCAGCCCTGCGTCTCGACCACGGCGATGCGCGCGCCATCTTCCGCCAGCATCCGCGCGACGAGCGCGCCGACCTGAGCGCCCCTTTGCGCGCCGCCCCTGCCGGCCGCATCGCCCGCCATGTCGCGCGTCGCCATCGCTTCCGTCCACAGCGCGTGAAGCCGGGAATCGGCCGCGTACATCGCGCCGACCCGGGCCATCAGGTCTGCCGAGGCGTCGGGCAGGCCCGAGGGGGCATAGGAGGAGACCTCGCGCGGGCCGCGCAGCACCATCGGCACGGTGGCGGACAGCGCGATCGCCTTGCCCTGCGCGGGGGGCAGCAGGCCGAGCAGGCGGTTGAGCCAGCCGTCACGCAGTGCGTAGGCGGCGCGGCCGCCGGTTTCGAGCACGTTCTGGCCGTCGAAGTGCGAGCGTTCACGATAGGGCGAGGCAGTGGCGTGGACGAACAGCGCCTCGCCGCCGGCATAAAGCTGCGCGGTCTGCTTCAGCGCCGGGTGCAGCGTGAAGAAGTCGCCGAGGGGGGTACCGCCGTCGAGATCGGCGAAGGCGCCGCGCAGCGCGGCGAACGCGGGATCGCCGGTCGGCGCCAGCGTGGCGAGGCCGTCGGCGGCGCCGCGCTGGATCACGAACACGAAGCGCCTGTCGGTGGCGGCGCGGGCAAAGGCGAGTTGCGGGCAGGCGCCGGCGAGGAGCGCCATCGCGCCGCCCGCCAGCAGGCGGCGACGGTCGAGCACGGGCAGCAGGGGATCGGCGGGCATGGCTATCTCCGCAGGAATTCGGGCGAGGCGAGCAGCAGCGCGAGGCCCTGCGCCGGGCTTTCGGCGCGGGCGACCGCTGCCTGCGTCGCGGGGGAGATCGAGCCCGGCAGAACGCGATCGGCGAGCGCGCGGGGGTCGAGCTGGCGCGCGTCGAGACCGGTCCCGGCGCGTGCGGCGATGCGGTCGGCGGCCTCGACCCGGCGCACCAGCGCATCGGGGCCGGCCCAGGTGGCGTCGAGATCGTCCCAGCCGGCCGGCGATCCGGGCTTCCATACCTCCTGGCCGAGCTGGGTGAGCAACCCGGCCGCCATCCGGCCGGGTATCTGCCGGCTGCCGACGGCGCGCGCCGCGGAGATCGACCAGTCCCACGGCGACTTGAAGCGCAACGGGGCCGGGTTCCAGGTTTCGGGCGATGCGATCAGCACGCGGTACATCGTCGGCAGGTCGCCCTGGCTGCGCAGATAGGCGGCGGACAGGCGATCGACCAACGCGCGGGGCGGATCATCGCCGGCGAAATGGCGTGCCAGCTTGGTGGCGAGGTGCGTGGCGGTGGCCGGGTGCGCGGCGAGATCGGCGAGCACGGCCCGGGCCTGGCCTTCGCCCGGCTGGCCATAGCGCCGGCCGACGATGCTGCGGGTGCCGGGTTCGTGCAGGGGTTCGGCGAACGCAAAATCGCCGGCGGGGCCATCCAGGCCGATGCGTCGCGCGGCCGGCGCCTGCGAGATGCCGGCGACGGTCCAGCCGGTGAGCGCGCGCGCGAACTCGGTGACATCGGCCTGGCTGTAGCCGCCGTGGACGCCGAGCGTGTGCAGTTCGAGAATCTCGCGCGCGAGGTTCTCGTTCAATCCAGGGCGGCGCCGGGCGTTCGGACGGTTGGCGAGGAATGTGCCGGTCGGGGAGTTCGGACCGATCGACTGCGCCTGGTCGAGGTAAAGCAGCATCGCCGGGTGTTGTTCGACGGCGAGCAGCATGTCGGCGAAGCGGCCGGTGAGATGCGGGCGGATCGCCTCCACTTCGAGCAGGCCCCCGAGGCCGATCACCGGCAGCTTGTCGATCGAGATGGCGAAATGGTTGGCCCAGAAGTGCACGAGCCGCTCCGCAAAGGGCGCGGGCGTGGTCAGCGCGGACGCGACGCGCGCCTCGACCAGCGACAGGTAAGCGGCGCGGGCTTCGCCCTGGATGAACTTGCGGGTTTCGTCGGGCGAGCCTGCCAGGTTGGCCGCCGCCATTGCCGGGAGGCCATCCGGCGTCGGCGGGGCCGGGGCGACCGCAGCGGCGGGCCGGGCGCGCCGGGCGCGCGTCGCTTCATAGTAATCGGCGAGTTGCTGCGCGACGTCGCGCCGCGAAGGGGTCGCCGCGAAGGCGGCCGGGCGCGCCTCGAAATGCGCGAACTGTGATTCCAGCCAGCCGCGCGGATCGTCGGGCAGCGGTTCGTCCGGGCGCGCGCCGAGCCCGAAGCGGTTCAGCGCGATCGCGGCCTGCGACATCGGGGCCTGGGAGATAAGAATAGGCATCGGCTCCGGCTCCTCTCGATGCCCCAGGATACGTCAGTCCGGGGTTTCGCGTCGCTGAACGGAGGGTAACATTTTGTCGCGATGCGCGTGGCTCAATCGCCGAACCAGGGCGCCGGCATCGGCAGGTCGGCGGTTTCGAGCAGGCCCGGCGCCGCGGCGCAGACCTGCGGCAGCGCATTGACGATGGGGTGCGCGGTGAGGCCGGGGGAATAGGCGGCGTAGTCTCCCGGCGCGACGTCGAAGGCGATCGACACGTCGAGCGAGGTATCGCCCCGGACCTGCATGCGCCAGCCGGAATCGCGATAGTCCCAGGCCGGATCGGTGTCGCGGGTAACGTACCACAGCGAATGGCGGGTCAGCACCTCGCGGCCCTTGTGCCAGCCGTGCACGCCCATGCGGATGGCGCCGATCGTGCCCGCGGCGATGCGGCCGACGGCGACGTCGGCATCCTGCGTGGCGAGCGCATATTCGGTGGTGCAGGTGACCTCGTCGAGCGGCAGGCCGACCGCATCGGCCAGCGCGCGGAACGTCGGCGGGGTGCTGGTGGCGGTGCCCAGCGGCATCTGCGTGGCCCGCGTCGCCGGATCGGTGCCGAAGCCGAGGCGGTTGATCAGCATGTCGGGCGAGTTGCGCGTCGCCATGTCGGCATAGTCGGTGAGGATGAAGCGATCGAGCCGGCGCTGCAGGGCGAACAGCGCCAGCGGCATCAGCTCGGTGCTCCAGCCGGGGCTGGAGCCGGTCGAGTACATCGACGCGCCGCCGGCGGCGCAGGCGGCATCGATGCGGGCGCGATCGGCCGGGGAGAGCGACTCGCGGTGGTTGAAGCCGACGACGCCGGTGGCGATGTTGATCCCGGCGGCGAGCAGGCGGCAGATATCGTCGACATCGGCCTGGTTGGGCAGGTAGACCACCGCGTCCGGCTTCGCCGCGAACACCGCTTCGGCATCGAGCGTGGCGATCACCCCGGTGGCGGGCTTGCCGCACAGCGCGCCGGCGTCCTGCCCCGCCTTTTCGGGCGAGAACACGTGGGCCGCGACGAGTTCCATGCGCGGATGCTCGATGATGGCGGCCAAGGTGCGCAGGCCGACGTTGCCGGTGCCCCACTGGGCGACGCGGATGGGTTTCATGGCATTCTCCCCAAGGAGGAAGGGCACGCCTGCCGATGCAAGCGTGCCCCTCCGCGTGTCCCCATCCTGCGACGCACGCTTACGCGGCGGCGGCGTGCTTGGTGTACATCTCGATCACGTCCTTGGCGACGACCGGGCGCGGGGTCTCGCCCTCGGCCAGCGGCGCGGCGCCGCCGGTCGAAATCAGCGTGGTGTCGACCCCGGCGGCCTTGGCCTTGGCGCGCAGGGCGCCGACCGTCAGTTCTTCCTTGGCCATGCGGTCGAACATCGGGAATTTGTAGGCCTTCATCGCGTTGAGGTGGGTGATCTTGTCGATCTGGCTGTCGGTGAGGTGCTGCGCCGACTTCCACAGCACTTCGGGCGCGTTCGGCCAGGGCGCGTCGGAGTGCGGGTAGTCGACCTCGTACATGACCTTGTCCTCGCCAATCAGGTCGAGGTTGCGGAGGCCATAGGCATCGTCGATGAAGCACGAGTAGAACTGGCGACGGAACACGTCCGACGGCCGCATGCCCGGATCGAGATACTGCTTCGAGTGGGTCCAGACGTGGTGCTGGTCGTGGCTGTAGTCCGAGCGTTCGAGCAGGTAGGGAATCCAGCCGATGCCGGATTCGGAGAAGCAGATCTTGAGATCGGGATAGCGGCGCAGCGCCTCGAGGTTCATCCAGTCCGCGGCGCCGAACGCCACCGCCATCGGCATCGTCGTGATGTTGGCCTCGACCGGCGATTCGGGCGAGCAGTAGGGGCTGACGTTGCCGGTGCCGATGTGCAGGCAGATCGCGGTCTCGCAATCGGCGGCGGCCTTGAACAGCGGCTCGTAATAGCCGGTGTGGATGCCGGGCATGCCGCCGACGGTGGGATTCTCGCTCATGGTGATGGCGAAGCAGCCCTTGTCGGCGAGGCGGCGGATTTCCTTCGCGGTCTCGTCCATGTCCCACATCGGCAGGATGCCGAGCGGGATGAAGCGCGCCGGGTGCTTGCCGCACCATTCATCGACATGCCAGTCGTTGTAGGCGCGCAGGTGGACGAGCGCCTGTTTCTTGTCCTCGGCCTTGATGAACAGGCCGCCGTCGATGCCGGCGACGCTGGGGAAGTTGAGCGACGCGGCGATGCCGTTGACGTTCATGTCGTCGACGCGGGCATCAACGTCCCAGCAGCCCTTGCGGAGCTGGTCGAGGCTGGTCGGCTCGAAGCCGTATTCCTCGCGGACGCGGCCGGTGACCGAGTTGAGCGCGACGTTGCGCAGCTTCTTGCCCTGGTATTCCCAGTAGTCGCGGCCATCGCGGCCCTGCTTGTGCTTGGGGGCGGTGGCATAGGCCTCGCCCGAGAGCTGGTTGTCGAACACGGTGGGGGGTTCGGTGATGTGGTCATCGACGCTGATGATGACCATGTCGTTCATTTGCATCGGGGGTCTCCTGTGCGGGGGCTGGTGGGGTGAACTTACGCTCTCGCGCCGCGCTGGAACAGGCGCTGGGCGCAGATGCCGTAGCTGGGATCGACCGGGCTCGAGCCGAGCAGGCCGTCGCCGTCGAACGGGCGGGTCATGTGCATGTCGTAGGTGACGACGCGCTTCGAGAAGCGCCACTTGCCGTCGGCGCAGCGGCGGTAGTTGTCGATGTAGCGGACGGCCATGAAGTCCTCGATCATCCGGCCGGGGTTCTTCTGGTCGGGGATGTAGTGCAGCGCGATCGCGTAGACTTCGCCGTTGCCTTCGTCGCCTTCGACGCTGATCAGGTGGTTGCAGGCGTGGTGGCCGGAGTAGTTCATGTAGGGGAGCGATTTCTCGATGAAGTCGCAATAGGCGTCGGCCGGGCCGTCGAAGCTGGTGCCGTGGCTGTCGGTGGCGTCCTCGGTGTAGAGGTCGCGGAGCAGGGCGACGTCCTTGCGGTCGATCGCGCGGGAGTAGAGCAGGACCAGCTCGCGGATCGCTTCCTTGTCGATCAGCGTCTGGAGGGCGGGATCGGTCATGCGGGGACTCCGGTCAGTAGTGCCCGCGACGCGGCAACCGCCGACGCGAGCAAGGGTTCGAGGGCTTCGCCGGCCTCGACGCGCTTCAGCATCGGCAGCTCGAGGCCGATGGTGACGGCGGGGGGCAGCGCGGTTACGAATTCGGCCAGCGGCAGCACGCCTTCGCCGGGGGCGGGGCGGTTGCAGCGGGCGTCGTCGTAGTAGTCGGCGTGGAAGCCTGGCAGGCGGGCGTCGCAGAGCTGGGCGTGGCCGATCAGCGCCGGATCGAGCGCGGCGAGATCCGTATGGGTGGCGCCGCTGCCGTAGAGGTGCATCGCATCGACCAGCACCGCGGCGTTGGCGGCGCCGGCGGCGCGGACCAGATCGACGGCCTGTGCCAGCGTGCCGCAGGCCATGTGCGGCATGAATTCGACGGTGACGCCGAGGCCGCGCGCGGCGGCGAGCGCGGCGAAGGCGGCGAATTCGGCCTGCGCGCGATGGGCGTCGGGTTCGAGCACGACGGCGTTGAGGCGCTTCGCACCGAGCCGGGCGAACAGGTCGATATCGGTCTCGGCAGCGGTGATGGCGCGATCGGGCATGATCAGGAAGCCTTCGCCGAGATCGATCGAGACGCCGTTGGCGGCGAGCGCGGCGGCGAGATCGCGGACCAGCGCGGGATCGTCGCGCAGGCTCCAGGCCGGCGATCCGGCCGGGGCGACGATGGGTTCGGGAGCGAAGCCGAGGCGGTGGATGCCGAGGCGCGCGGCCAGCTCCACAAACGGCACGGGCGCGAGGCCCATGCCGCTGATGAATTCCAGCCCGAGTCGGTCCGTCGCGGCCATTGCCATCTCCCGGCACGGCTTTTCTGCCTGTGGCGGGGCTCTTGCAAGGGGGCGCCGACGCTAGCGCCCCGGCGATAGTGGACGCTGTCTATTGCGGCGCGTCGAAGCGCGGATAGGGCCCGAGACCGATCATCAGCAGGCCCATCAGCAGCGACACCGGGGCGGCGATCAGCAGCAGCATCTGGTAGCTGCCGGTGTGATCGTGGAGCGACGCGGACAGGTAGCCGCCGATCGCCGAGCCGACGTAGAGCACGCTGGCGAGGGTGCCGAAGATCGTGCCGAAGTTGGCGAGACCGCCATAGCGCGACACCAGGTAAGTGGTGACCTGAAGCCCGGCGCCGGCGGTGTAGCCGAGCACGAGCACGCCGACCGCCAGTGCCCAGGTGGCATGAAATCCGTCGAGCAGCAGCAGGTAGCCGATCGCCGACAGCGCGAAGCTGGTGAACGGCACGAGGTTGCCTTGCCGACGATCGAGCAGCGCGCCGGTGATCAGCTTGCCGGCGATCCCGGCGAAGCCGGCGAGCGCGGCGATCCCCGAGGCCGAGGTGCGGTCGAGCCCGGTTTCGGTCAGCAGCGGGATGATCTGCGCGGTGACGCCGCCCCCGGCGGCGGAGCTGACCAGGTTGACCAGTGCGATGCGCAGGATCGCCTTGTCGCGCAGCGCCGCGCGAAATGCCAGCCCGCCTTGCGGCGGCAGCGCCGCGGCATCGGGGCGGCGGCTGGATTCGTGGAAGAACAGCGCCACCAGCACGACCATCAGCCCGCCCCAGCCGAGGCCGATCCAGTGGAACGCGGCGCGCCAGCCATGATCGCGGATCAACGCGTTGGTGACGACCTGCGCGAGGAATTGCGCCACCGCCGATCCGCACAGCATCAGGCTGAGCGCGAGGCCGCGCCCGGCGGTGAAGGCGCGGCTGACGGCGGCGCTCCACACCGTGCTCTTGATGCAGGCGGCGCACAGCGAGAACGCGAGCCAGATCAGGTACCACGAGCGCAGCGTCGGCCCGGCATAGCCGAGCGCGGCATAGCCGAGCATCGCCAGTACGGCGCCGGGCAGCGCCACCTTGCGGGCGCCGTGGCGGTCGATCAGTACGCCGATGAACGGACCGATCAGCGCGACGGTGACGTTGAACAGCAGGAAGCCCAGCGTGATCTGCGCCCGCTTCCAGTGCAGCTCCTGCTCGATCGGCTGGAGGTACTGGCTGAAGCTGTACGTGATCATCGCGAAGAACGACATGCCGACCATCGCCGCCATCACCATCGCCCCGTTGGCGCGCCATTCGGCGGCGGCCTGCGATCGCGGCGTATCGTCCATGTTCGTTCTCCCGTTGCCGTCTGGCGCGGCTGAAGCTGTCGAATTCAGGCGTCGGGTGGCAGCACCCAGGCGCCGGCCTTGTCGCGAATCCAGCCGCCCGAGCCCCAGGTGCCGCCGTCGATCGGAATGATCGTGCCGGTGATGTAGCTGGCCATCGCGCTGGCGAGAAACACCGCAAGGTGGCCGCATTCGGCGTCAATGCCGGGGCGCGTCAACGGGATGCGGCGGCGGATCACGTCAGCCTGCTGCGTGCTCATCGCCGGCAGGCTGGCGCTGTCCGCCGGGCCGGTGAACACGCCGGTGGTGCCCGGGGTGCGGGTGAAGTCGGGCGCGATGGCATTGACCCGGATGCCATGGTCCGAAAGCTCCACCGCGAGCGTGCGCGTCAGGTTGTTGATGCCGGCCTTGCACGCGGCATAGACCGCGTAGCCGGGGGCCGCGCGGCTGGCCTCGATGCTGGTGACGTTGATGATGCTGCCGCCGCGGCCGCCGGCGATCATGTGCGGGATCGCCTGCGCGGTGGCGGCGAGGTTGCTGGTCAGGTTCAGGTCGATGTGACGCTGCCAGTTCTTCTCCACCAGGTCGGTGAACTTGCGGCGGGTGACGCCGCCGGCGTTGTTGACGAGGATGTCGAGCCGGCCGAATTCCTTCGCCGCCGCCTCGACCGCGTCGCGCACGGTGGCGGTTTCCATGACGTTGCCCGGGATGGCGAGGGCGCGGCGGCCGAGCGCGCGGACCTGCCCGGCGACTTCCTCGCCGCGTTCGGGGATCACGTCGATCACCGCGACATCGGCGCCGTGCGCGGCGAGGCAGATGGCAATCGCGCGGCCGATGCCGCCGCCGCCGCCGGTGACGAAGGCGGCCTGCCCGTCGAGCGCCAGCGTGCCGGTGTCCATGGCCTTGTCCTCCCCCTTCCGGCGCGCGGCGCCTTATTCCCAGTCGAGGCCGCGTGCGTCGCGCAAGTCGGCCGGTTCGTCGATGTCGCGGGCGAGGCCCGGCGTGTGGATCACTTCGCAATCGAGCCGGAGCCGGACGGATTCGCGTTCGTGCGCGGCGAAGCTGCCCGGCCCGAACGCGAAAGGGAAGTCCCTTGCGGCGGGCAACGGCAGCGACAGCGCGTTGGTGCCGGTATCGTGGCGGTCCGGGGCAATCGCCATGGCGTTTCCGGGAAGCGCGGCGAGCAGCGTGACGTCGCGCGGTTCGAGGCGGGGCAGGTCGCCATGGACGATGACGACGCGCGCTGCGCCGGCGGCGGCGGCTTCGGCGAAGGCGACCGCGAGCGCGGCGTTCAGCCCGCCGCCGGGATCGGCGATGCGCAGGACCGGGGCGGGCAGGACGAGGTCGTCCGGGGCGACAACGGCGATGCGATCGATGCCATCGGCTTGCGCCACCGTCGCCAGCACGTGGTCGAGCATCGCCGTCGCCAGCCGTTGCCGGGCGACGGCGTCCAGCGCGCCGGCAAGGCGCGACTTGGCATCCGCCGCCGGCTTGGCCGGGATGATCGCCCAGCAGGTCACGCGATCAGGGCCGGCGCCTCAGGGTATCGCCGGGGCGGAGGTGAGGTTGGTGAAGCGGATGCCGGCACCGTCGGCCTGATAGGTCTTGTTCATGTAGATCAGGATCGAGGTCAGCGCCTCGGCCGCGGCCGAGTTGGCCAGCGCGCCGCCGGAAAGGCCGCGCAGGCCCATGCCCGGGCAGAGCTCGATCACCGCGTTGCGCGCGGCGACATCGTCCGAGAACACCAGCACGTCGCATTCGACCCTGGCATCGGTATCGAGGATGTGCGCGGCGACCGAGTGGAACGCGGTGACGAGGCGCACGTCGGGGCCGAGGATCGCCTGCGCCTCCAGCGCGGCGCTGCCCGCCGCGGGAAGCTGGACGCGCATCACCTTGGGCGGCACCAGCGGCACCGTGGTGTCGCAGACCACGGCGTTGCCGACCAGCGGCGCGATTTCCGCCAGGGTGTGCGCCTGCGCCGAATAGGGCACGGTGACGATGACGATGTCCTTGCCCTGCGCGGCATCGGCGTTGGCCGCGGCCGCGGTCCGCACCCCGTCGGCAGCGAGTTCGTCGGCCACGACCTGTGCCTTGTCGGCGGTGCGCGAACCGATCGTGACCGCGTGCCCTGCCTTCGCCAGCCGGCGCGCGATCGCCTTGCCCAGGTGTCCCGTCCCGCCGATTACGCCGATTGCCGCCATGCCCTTGCCTCTCTATGCGCCGTGATGGTTGATGCGTTGCCGCCCTTCTGCCGGGCGGCTTGCGGCGGCACTAGGCACAAATCGGCGTGGCTGCCAAGCATCGGGGAGGACGATCGGTCGAGCGATGAAGGAACCGGGACAATTCAGCGTCACCGCGTTGCGCGGCCTGCCGATGTTTGCGGCGGGAATGGACGTGGCGGCGGAAATCGCCGTGGCGGCTGATGGGCTGGCCGACGGGGACATCGTCGTGATCGCGCAGAAGATCGTCTCCAAGGCGGAGGGACGGACGGTGGCGCTGGCCGAAGTGCAGCCCGGCAAAGAGGCGCGGACGATGGCTGCCGGAACCGCGCGGCCGCCGGAGATGGCGCAATTGATCCTCGACGAATCGGCGGCGATCCTGCGCGCCACCCCGGCGGCGGTGATCGCCCGGCATCGCACCGGCCACGTTCTGGCGAATGCCGGGATCGACGCCTCGAACGTGGCCGGCGGGGATGCAGGGACGGTGCTGCTGTGGCCGGTCGATCCCGACGCCAGCGCGCGCGCGATCCGCGCCGGATTGCGGGCGCGGACCGGGGCACGGGTGGGCGTGGTGATCGCCGATTCGATGGGCCGCGCCTGGCGCATCGGCACTGTCGGCAGCGCGATCGGCTGCGCCGGGTTGCAGGTCCTGGAGGACCGGCGGGGCAAGGCGCAGGACCTGTTCGGCCGTACCCTGCAGGCGACGGTGATCGCGGTGGCCGATGCCGTGGCGGCGATGGCGGTGCTGGCGATGGGCGAGGGCGCCGAGGGCACGCCGGCGGCGGTGGTGCGCGGCTGCGGGCACTGGGTGAGCGAGGACGATGGCCCGGGCGCGGCGGCGGGGCTGCGGCCGCTGGCCGAGGACATGTTCCGGTGAACGCGCGCGGGCACGTGCTGGCCCTGTCGGGCGGGGTCGGCGGGGCGAAGCTGGCGGCGGGGCTGGCGGCGGTGCTGCCGCCGGAACGGCTGACGATCGCGGTGAACACCGGCGACGATTTCGAGCACCTCGGGCTGACGGTGTGCCCGGATATCGATTCGGTGGTCTATGCATTGGCCGGCCTCAACGACAGCGTCCGCGGCTGGGGCGTGGCCGACGAGAGCTGGCAGATGATGGCGATGCTGCGGCGGCTGGGCGGCGAGGACTGGTTCAACCTCGGCGATCGCGATCTCGCCATGCACCTGCAGCGCAGCGAGGGCCTGCGGCGGGGCGAGACGCTGTCCACGGTGACGGCGCGGCTGGCGGCGACGCTCGGCATCGGCGCGGCGGTGGTGCCGGTGAGCGACGATCCGGTGCGCACGCAAGTGCTGACCGAGGCCGGCTGGCTCGATTTCCAGCGCTACTTCGTCGGCGAGCAGTGCCGGCCAGTGGCGCGGGGCTTCCGCTTTGCCGGCGCGGAGCGGGCGCGGATCGCGCCGGGGCTGGCGGCGGCGCTGGCGCGTGACGATCTCGCGGGAATCGTGCTGTGTCCGTCGAACCCCTACCTGTCGATCGACCCGATGCTGGCGGTGCCGGGCCTGCGCGACGCGCTGCTGGCGGCGAAATGCCCGCGAATCGCGGTGTCGCCGCTGATCGGCGGGCAGGCGGTGAAAGGCCCGCTGGCCAAGCTGATCGCCGAGATTGCGCCGAAAGCCGGGGCAGGCGGGGGCAACGCCCTCATTGCAAACCATTACGGTGCGTTGCTGACGCACCTGGTGATTGACCGCAGCGACGATGCCGACGCCGGGGCATTGCGCGCGGGCGGGCTTTCCGTCACCGTGACCGCGACTCTGATGCGCGAGAACGCGGATCGCGAGCGGTTGGCGCGCGAGGTGCTGAAGGCAGCTGGGGTGGAATGATGACGGCGGAAGACGGAGACCTGATGCGGCGGCTGCTGGCGATGCCGCTCGACGCGCTGATGGCCGAGGCGCGCGACCGGCGCGACCATCGTCATGGCCCGCTGACGCCGCGCCGGATGACGTATTCGCGCAAGGTGTTCATCCCGCTGACGCGGCTGTGCGCCGATGTCTGCCATTACTGCACCTTCGCCACCACGCCGTCGCACCTGCCGGCGCCCTATCTGACGCCGGCGGAAGTGCTGGAGATCGCCCGCGCCGGGGCGGCACAGGGATGCAAGGAGGCGCTGTTCACGCTCGGTGACGCGCCCGAGCGGCGTTATGCCCAGGCGCGCGAATGGCTCGATGCGCACGGCTTCGCCCGCACCATCGACTATGTCCGCCATTGCGCGGAGCTGGTGCTGGCCGAAACCGGGCTGCTGCCGCACGTCAACGCCGGGCTGATGGACGAGGCGGATTACGCCGCCCTGAAGCCGATCGCGCCGTCATGCGGGCTGATGCTGGAAAGCGCCTCGGACCGCCTTTGCGACAAGGGCCTGCCGCACCACGGCTCGCCCGACAAGGTTCCGGCGGTGCGGCTGGCGTCGCTGGCGGCGGCCGGGCGGGCGCGGATGCCGGTGACCAGCGGCGTGCTCGTCGGCATCGGCGAGACCGCGGAGGAACGCATCGAGGCGCTGCTGGCGTTGCGCGACCTGCACCGTGCCCATGGCCACCTGCAGGAAGTGATCGTGCAGAACTTCTGCCCCAAGCCGGGCACGAAGATGGCGCACGCGCCCGAACTGGCCGAGAGCGATTTCCTGCGCGCGGTGGCGGCGGCGCGGATCGTGCTGCCCGACGAGGTTTCGCTGCAGGTGCCGCCGAACCTCAACGACGAGCGGCTGAGCGAGCTGATCGACTGCGGCATCGATGATTGGGGCGGAATTTCCCCGGTGACGATGGATCACGTCAACCCGGAGGCGCCGTGGCCCGAAGTGGCCCGGCTGGCGGCGATCTGCGCCGGCAAGGGGCTGCCGCTGGTCGAGCGGCTCACCGCCTACCCGCGCTTCGTGCGCGATGCCTTCGGCACCGCCGAGCCGCAAGGCTGGATCGCGCCGGCGCTGGCGCCGCACGTGCTCCGGCTGGCCGACAGCGAAGGTCTGGCGCGCGATTCGGCCTGGAGCCCCGGCGTCGCCGAGCGCGCGCCGGGGACCGCGGCGGCGCCGCTGGGAGCGGTGTTCGCGGTGGCCGGATCGCCGGCGCTGCACCGCATCCTCGACCAGGCTGCGGGCGGGCACGAGCTGGCCGAGGACGAGATCGTCGCGCTGTTCGCGGCGCGCGAGGGGCAGGCGCAGGCGGTGATCGAGGCGGCCGACGCGCTGCGCGCCGAGGCGATCGGCGAGGACGTCACCTTCGTCATCAACCGCAACATCAACTATACCAACTACTGCACGCATTCCTGTGCGTTTTGTGCGTTCTCCAAGTCGAGTTCCAAGGCGGGTTTCCGCGACGCGCCGTACAATCTGTCGTTCGACGACGTCGCCGGGCAGGCGCGCGAGGCGGTGCGGCGCGGCGCGAGCGAGGTCTGCCTGCAAGGCGGCATCCACCCGAGCTACACCGGCGAGACCTACCTCGGCATCCTCAGGGCGGTGAAGGCGGCGTGCCCGCAGCTTCACGTCCATGCGTTCTCGCCGCTGGAGGCCTGGCAGGGGGCGACGACGCTGGGCATGTCGATCCATGACTACCTGGCGATGCTGCGCGACGAAGGGCTGGGCTCGCTGCCCGGTACGGCGGCGGAGATCCTCGACGACGAGATCCGCGCGAAGATATGCCCGGACAAGCTGACGACGCAATTGTGGCTGGACGTGGTGCGGGCCGCACACGAAGTCGGCCTGAAGACCACCGCGACGGTGATGTACGGCCATTGCGAGACGCCGACGCACTGGGCGCGGCACCTGCTGCGCATCCGGCGCTTGCAGGGCGAGACCGGCGGCTTCACCGAGTTCGTGCCGCTGCCGCTGGTGCACATGGAGGCGCCGATGTACCGGCGCGGGCAATCGCGGAAGGGTCCGACCTGGCGCGAGGCGCTGATGATGCACGCGGTGGCGCGGATCGCGCTGCACGGCGCGATCGGGTCGATCCAGGCGAGCTGGGTGAAGCTGGGGATCGAAGGCGCGGCGGCGGCGCTGAAGGCGGGTTGCAACGACCTCGGCGGGGTGCTGATGAACGAGTCGATCAGCCGCGCTGCCGGGGCCGCGCACGGCCAGGAGCTGACCGTGGCGGACCTCGTCGCGGCGGCGGCCAGCGCGGGGCGCAGGCTGCGGCGGCGGACGACGCTTTATGCGGACCTGGGCCCGGCGGAGCAGTGGCTGGAGCCGGCAGAGGCCTGATCAGGCGTCGTGGCGCGCCGGCGGTGCCGATTTCATCGGCGGTTCGGGCGGCGTGTTGACGTCGAACTCGACCCCGAAGACATTCCCCTTGACCCAGCGGACGATGCCCCACAGCGCGCGGTTGTCGGGCAGCAGCACGGTCACGACCTCGTCCCGATGCGGCGCGGTGCCACGCGTCGCCGCGCTGAAGCCCTTGCTCGAAAAGTCGCGGACCATGATGTCCTGGACGACGCCGTCGGCGGCGACCAGCATCAGCCGTTGCAGGCCGTGCTTGCGCGCCGGCCGATAGACCGGGGTGGGGCGGAACTCGCCCGGCTTGACGACTCCCATGTCCGCCTCTCGCTTTGGTTCGCGGACGAGGTTAATCGCGGCGCGGTCAAGGCGTGGTCAGCGCCGTGCTAGGGGAAAACCCTCAGCTCATCGCGTTGATGTGGTTCCACATCGCCTCGGGCATGGCGACATACTCGAGGTAGTGGCCGAAGGCCTTGCGCCCGTCGAGGTAGAGGAAGTTCAGCGCATCCGGCCCGTTGTAGCGTTCGAACGCGACGGGCAGGTCCTGGCTGTCCACCCGGCGGCGGAAATCGTCCCAGTCCAGCACGCGCTGGCAGTGGTGGTGGAAGCGCATCGGCCCGCCGTTCGACGGGGCGTTGGCATAGTGGCCGGTCTCGTCGATCTCGGGCTCGATCAGCTCGTATTGTTCGCCGTCGAGCCAGAACATGCAGATGCGCAGCTTGTGCCGCTTCGGCCCGTCGGCGGTCTCGACCATCTGGTCCACCGGGATGATCGTGGGGTCCTTGGCGAGGCCGCGCGCGCGGAACACCGCGATCGCTTCCTCGATGTTGTCGCAGACATAGCCGATCTGGTAGGCCTTGCTTTCGAGCATGGGGGGCTCCTTCAGCCTTCGCGGGCGACGTCGTAGCGCGACAGGTAGCGCTCGAACATCGGCTGCAGTTGATCCATCGTCAGCCCGTACTGCGCGAGCTTGTACTCGTGCCTGCCGAACTTGCCCTGCGGGTTGTCGTCGAGCCAGCCCTGGATGCCGGCTTCGGCCTCGGGCGTCCATTCGTCGCCGAGTTGCTTGTACAGCGTCTTCATCGTCTCGATCGGCCGCGTCATCAGGTCGGCGTATTGCACGTCGATGATCTTGTCCTCGCCGTGCCGGTCGCGGAAATCCATGATGCGGTTGGCGTGCTCGGCCGCCTGCCAGGGATAGTCCTCGGCCAGCCATTCGGTGTCGATCCGCCCCATGTGGCCCATGTGATTGAGCGAGATGATCGAGCACAGCGATCCGGTCGCGGTGAACGGATCGCGGTGCGTCCAGATCACGCGGGCATCGGGATAGACCTGGAAGATCGTGTCGAGCCACAGCGCGTGCGACGGCTTCTTGACGTTCCACACGCCGCCGGCGTTCTCCTGGAGGAGCTGCAGGAACTTCTTGTGGTATTCGTAGGCGCTGGTCATGTCGCAGCTGAAGATGAAGTCCTTGTATTCCGGCAGCTTGCCCTTGGATTCGATCATCAGCGTCTTGAAGTCGTGGCACATGAAGAACACGCACTCGTTCGGGTAGATCGCCGAGCCGCGATAGTACTTGCCGGCGTCGGGATGCGCGGCGAGCATCGCCTTCTCCTGCTCCAGCCGGGCCAGCGCGCGCGGATCGGTCGTCAACCGGGACTTCGCCGCGACGGGCGGCACCGGCTCGTCGATCTCCCAGGTCAATGGCGACCGCCGCGCCGGATCGGCGGCGAGCAGGTTCGACATCAGCGTGGTGCCGGTGCGGGGAATGCCCATGACGAAGATCGGGCGTTCGATCTTCCGGGCGAGCTGTTCGGGTTGCTGCTTCAAGTAATCCTCGACGCGCAGCCGGTTGGTCAGCCAGTGCAGGATGTCGCCGCGACAGCGCGCCACGCCCTGTTCGGTATTCTGGCCGCGCGCGGTGCCGGCGTTGAAGTCGCGGACCAGCACATCGAGGCCCTCGCGATACGACTCGCCACCGAAATCGCTGAGCCCGGTCTGGCGGCAGGCCTCCTCGACCAGCGCATCGACGACCATGGCCCCAGGCATCGCTTCCAGCATTTCAGGCTCCCTGTCCCGTGTTCGCTGCGGCCGTGCATGCGGCCGCGTTCGGCGTGCAGGTAAGGCCGGGGGAGGGGGGCTTGGCAATCGGCCGACTCTGGCTGATCCGGCCACAGTTGCGGAATTGGGCCAGATTACCCCTTGGCGACGCGCAACTGGCGCTGCCGGAACTGGTTGGGGCTGATTCCGACCGCGCGCCGGAACGCGAACGTGAAGCTGGAGGGCGACGCGAAGCCCATCGCGAACGCCACCGCCTTGACGCTGTCCCCCGCCATCAGTCGCCGCTTTGCCGCCTCCATTCGGCGCTGTTCGACATGATCGCCGATCGAGCAGCCACGGCTGGTGCGGAAGCCGCGCGTCAGTTGCCGCACCGAGATGTTGCAGATGTCTGCCAGCTCGGCGAGGCCGGGCGCGCGGCTCTCGTCGGCCAGCCGTTCGTCGATCAGGCGCAGGCGCCAGCCCGCCAGCCCGCCGGTGACCGGCCGCTCGTGGACTTCCAGGCAAAAGCGGCCGATCTCGATCGCCAGCTCGCTGGCGAACAGGTCGAGCATCGTCTCCGCGGCGAGGCCGGGATGACGCACTTCCTCGGTCATGCGGAACAGCAGGGCGCGGATGCGCGCGCTGGTGATGTCGAGCGTGGCGGCAAGGCGCTGGTCGGTCCATTCGAGCTCGCGGCCGATCAGCGCGGCCACGGGTTCGGGCGAAAGGTCGCAGGTCAGCGAGGCCTGCCGCCCGGGATCGCCGCGGAAGTGCAGCGATTCCCCGGGCGGCACCAGGAAGATGTCGCCGAGGCGGTCGAAGCGGTGCGGCCCCCAATGCGCGACATAGCCGGCGCGGGCATTGAGCGGTCGCGGCGTCAGGCAGAGATTGACGTGATATCGCCCGCTGGGCGCGGTGACGTTGTCCTGCGCCGAAGGCATGTCGAAACGCACGATCCGGGCATCGATCGTCGGCGTGGCCAGTGCCGCCTCGACGGCGATGGTGGCGGGCGTGGCGGCGGGGGCAGGCGGGACGGTCATGGCGGCGGGCCGATCCGGTTTGTGTCCGTGGCTGGACGATGTGGCCGGAAATGTAAGCCGCCTGCGGTTGCGGCGCAAGCGCGGCGGGCCGACACCTGCGGCGGTGAGAATGGCCGGGCGGCGAGCGCCGGGCCTCGCATCTGCGGGAGAGGGATTTCATGGCCAAGGGGCTGTTCGACTGTTCGGGCAAGGTGACGCTGGTGACCGGCGGCAACGGCGGCATCGGCCTGGGCTTTGCGATGGGCGTCGCCAAGCAGGGCGGCGACCTGGCGATCTGGGCCCGCAACGCCGAGAAGAACGCCGCCGCCAAGGCGGAACTGCTGGCGGCCGGCGCCGGCCGGGTCGAGACCTACCTCGTCGACGTCTCCACCGAGGAGGCCATCATTGCCGGCTACGACCAGCTTATGAACGACTTCGGCCGCATCGACTGCGTGTTCGCCAACTCGGGTGCCAGCCCGCGCTACAACTCGGTGTTCGACATGCCGACCGAGCACTGGTTCGAATTCCAGAAGACGGCGCTGCACGGTGCCTTCTTCACGCTGCGCGAGGCCGCGCGCCACATGAAGGCCCGCGCCGAGGGGGGGGAGCCGGGCGGCAGCCTCGTCGCCTGCGGCAGCCTCTCGCTGTTCCAGGGCCTGCCGGGCAAGATGGAGTATGCGGCTTCCAAGTGCGGCGTCCTCGCCGTGATCCGCTGCCTGGCGGCGGAGATGGGGGAGTTCGGGGTGCGCGCCAACGTCATCGCCCCGGGCATGATCATGACGCCGATGATGGGGCCGAAGGACGGCCCCGCCGTGCAGTACCTGACCGCGCAGTACAGCCCGGTGACGCCGATGAAGCGCGTCGGCTATCCGGAAGATTTCGAGGGCATCGGCGCGTTCCTGTGCTCGGACGCGTCCAGCTTCATCACGGGCGAGACCATCACGGTCGACGGTGGATACATGATCCGCATGTGACGCGGGCGGGTGACTTGGGAGAAACACGATGGAACTGCTGACCATTCATGGCGTCGGTGACGTGCGGCTGGACGACTACAGCCGCCCGGCCTGCGGCCCGGACGATGTCGTCGTGAAGATGAAGGCCGTGGGCATCTGCGGGTCCGATCTCTCCTACATCAAGGTCGGGGGCATTCCGACGCCCGGCACCAAGACCGCGCTGGGCCACGAGGGCGCCGGCGAGGTGCTCGAGGTCGGCGGCAACGTCGGCGGCATCGCCGTCGGCGATGCGGTGATCATCAACCCGATGATGACCCCGTCGAACATCGGCAGCGGCGGGCCGGAAGGCTGCTTCACCCAGGAACTGCTGGTGCGCGCGGCCGAGGCCGGCACCAACATCCTGCCCATTCCCGAAGGCATCGGCTACGACGTCGCGGCGATGTGCGAGCCGCTGGCGGTGGCGATGCACGGCGTCAACCGTGCCAATGTCAAGGCGGGCGACAAGGTCGTGGTGTTCGGTTGCGGCCCGATCGGGCTGGGCATGATCCTGTGGCTGGTCGATCGCGGCGTCACCGACGTCGTCGCCTTCGACCTTGCGCCGGAACGCCGCGAACGCGCGCTGGCGCTGGGCGCGCGCGCCGCGCTCGATCCGCTGGCGGGGAGCCTTTACGACCAGCTCGGGCCGCTGCACGGCACCGGCGAATGCTATTTCCGCCCGTGCGTCAACACCGATGCCTGGATCGACGCGGCGGGGGCGCCCAACCTGCTTGCGGACGTCATCAACGTCACCAGGTTCCAGTCGCGCTATGTCGTTACCGCGGCCTACATGAAGCCGATCGAGTTCCCGGTCGGCCGCATGCTGACCAGCGAGATGACGCTGACCACCGCCGTCGGCTATCCCACCGAGATGCCCGACGTGATCGCGGCGATGCCGCGGCTGAAGGACAAGATTGCCAGCATCATCAGCCATCGACTGCCATTCGGCCAGGTGCTCGACGGCCTCAAGGTCGCGGCGACGCCGCAATCGGCCAAGGTGATGATCGAGTTCGAGGGCGCCTGACATGGCCGAGGACCAGCCGAAACTCGCCAGTCTCGTCCGCTCCGGCGACGTGCAGACCGAGGCCGTCGCCATCACCCCGTTCGTGTTCATGTCGCGCGACATCTCGAACGCCTACCTCGTCACCACCGATGCGGGGGACGTGCTGGTCAACACCGGCTTCATGACCGGGGCGGAGCGGACGAAGGCGCTGTTCGCGCCGCACCGTACCGGCCCGCTGGCTTTCATCATCCTGACGCAGAGCCATGCCGATCACTTCGGCGGCGTGCCCACGCTGATCGAGGACGGCACCGAGGTGATCGGCGGCCCGAACTACAACGAGATGTGGGCCGACATGAACCGGCTGCAGCCGTTCTTCGGCCAGCGCACGATGAAGCTGTGGGGCAGCACGCTCCGGCGCGACACCCCGCAGCCGGCGGTGCCCGAGGTCCGGCCCGACATCCTCGTCGAGGAACGGCTGACCATCGACCTCGGCAACCGCCGCTTCGAGCTGATCTCCGCGCCCGAGGGCGAGACGATCGACAACCTCGCGGTGTGGATGCCGAACGAGAAGGTGGTGTTCACCGGCAACCTGTGCGGTCCGGTGTGGCTGTCGATGCCGTTCCTCAACACGCTGCGCGGCGACAAGCCGCGGCTGGTGCGCAACTTCCTGCGCTCGATGGAGATGGTGCGCGACCTCGGCGCCGAGGTGCTGGTGACCGGGCATGGCGAGCCGGTCTACGGGGCCGACCGCATCCGCGCCGATTTCGATCGCATCATCACCGCCGTCCGCTACATCCGCGACTACACGCTCGACGGCATGAACGCCGGGAAGACCGTGCACGAGCTGATGCGCGGATTCGCCTGGCCAGAGGGCATGGCGATCGGCGAGTTCCACGGCAAGGCATCCTGGGCGGTCAAGTCGATCTGGCGCGAGTATTCGGGCTGGTTCCACTACGAGGACGGCACCACCGAGCTCTACGGCGTGCCGTGCCGCAGCGTCGATGCCGACCTGGTCGAGCTGGCCGGGGGCGCGGACCGGCTGGCGGAGCGCGCGGCGGCCAGGCTGGCGGCCGGCCAGCCACTGGAGGCGCTGCATCTCGTCGATATCGCGCTCGGCGCGGAACCGGCGAACCAGGCGTCGTTGCGGGTGAAGAAGGGCGCGTCGGAGGCGCTGCTGCAGGCGTCGGGCGGGACCAACCTGTCCGAAACGATGTGGCTGCGCGCCGAGATCGCGGCGTGCGAGGCGGCGCTGACCGCGGCCTGACGTGGCCTTGGCGGCGCCTTAAGCCAGCGTTGCGCTGCCCGAATGGACCAGCGCGACCAGTTCCGCCTGCCCCCGCACGCCGAGCTTGGCATAGAGCCGCTTCGAATAATTGCGTGCGGTTTCCAGCGTCAGCCCCATCGCGTCCGCGGCCTCGGCGATCGACAGCCCGTCGCTCAGCGCGATCGCCAATTCCGCCTCGCGGCGCGGTAGCGCATGGAGCTGGGCCAGGTATCCGGCCCGGGCCGGCGAAGTTGGCAGCGGCAGCCGGACCAGCGCGAGCAGGGCCGGGGGCTGCAGGATGACGACGGGCAGCGGCCCGGGCGGCGCCAGCAAGGCCTCGATCCGCGGGTTGTCGCGCAGCAGCAAGGCCCGTGGCGCAGCGCCCGGGTCCGCCGCGAAAGCTGCCGCGGCGGCGGCCAGGGCGCGATCGGCGCCGGTGGCGAGGTCGCGCAGGCGATGGCCGGGGCACAAGCCGGGGAACAGTGGCGGCAACGCCGGATCTGCGGCGATGACCCGCGCCTCCTCGTCCAGCAGCAGCCAGGCGGTGCCGGTGCGCGCGAGCGCGGCGGCTTCCAGCCGGCGTTCGATCTCGTGGCTCTCGGCGCGGACCAGCAGGCGCACCGCTTCGGTGACGTAGGGTGAGAGGCTCGACAGCAGCGCGCTGTCGCTGGCGGTGCAGGGAACCGCGCGGGCGAGCGCCAGCCAGGCGTCGAGGCCCGGCTCGGCGATCAGGCGGACGATGCGCTGGTCGGCGATCCCCATCTGCTCCATCTGCGCGCGCTGTTCGGCATGGTAGGCCGGGTCGTGGGCGCTGAATTCGGATGCGGCATAGACGCGGCCCGGCCTCAGCGCGTCGTAATGGACCTTGTCGAGGGCGAGCAGTTCGCGGGTGCCGGTCTGGCGGGCCAGCGCGCGCAGGTCGCGGCCGGCATAGAGCTGGGTGGCGTGCTCGCCACGGCGCAGGAACAGCGTGACGTAATCGGCCTGGGCGCGGCGGCGCAGCCGTTCGAGGAAGGTCGCCAGCGGGGGGCTTTCGCTCAACCCGGTGTAGAGCGGCAGGATCAGGTCGGTCTCGTCGCGCGAGGTCAGCATGGCAGCCTCCCATATGGGAGGTTTGCGCCCCTGTCATCCCTGCGAGGAACGAATCGACGCAACCCAGGAGAGGGCTTGATGAAGACCCTGACGCATCTCGAACGGCTCGAGGCCGAGTCGATCCACATCATCCGCGAAGTCGTGGCCGAGGCGGAAAAGCCGGTCATGCTCTATTCGGTGGGCAAGGACAGCGCGGTCATGCTGCACCTGGCGCGCAAGGCGTTCTATCCCTCGCCGCCGCCGTTCCCGCTGCTGCACGTCGACACCACCTGGAAGTTCCGGGCGATGTACGAACTGCGCGACCGGATGGCCGAGCTTTCGGGCATGGACCTGCTCGTCTACCACAACCCCGAGGCGATGGAGAAAGGGATCAACCCGTTCGACCACGGGCCGCTCCACACCGACATGTGGAAGACCGAGGGGCTGAAGCAGGCGCTCGACAAGTATGGCTTCGACGCCGCGTTCGGCGGCGCCCGCCGCGACGAGGAGAAGAGCCGCGCCAAGGAGCGCATCTTCAGCTTCCGCACCGCTAGCCACGGCTGGGACCCGAAGAACCAGCGGCCCGAACTGTGGAACCTCTACAACGCGCGCAAGAACAAGGGCGAGAGCATTCGGGTGTTCCCGATCTCGAACTGGACCGAGCTCGACATCTGGCAGTACATCCACCTCAACGACATCCCGATCGTGCCGCTCTATTTCGCGGAAGAGCGCCCCACCGTCGAGCGCGACGGCATGTTGCTGATGGTCGATGACGACCGCTTTCCGCTGCAGCCGGGCGAAACCCCGGTGATGCGCTCGGTGCGCTTCCGCACGCTCGGTTGCTATCCCCTGACCGGCGCGGTCGAATCGAAAGCCAAGACGCTGCCGGAAGTGATCCAGGAGACGCTGCTGACCACGACTTCGGAACGCCAGGGCCGCGCCATCGACAAGGATGCCGGCGGCGCCGGCATGGAAGTGAAGAAGCAGCAAGGGTATTTTTGATGCCCCGCCGGCAGCGTCCAATTCGGGTTCGCGCAGAGCGCGCAGAGAAGCAGGGAGGCCGCAGAGAAGAAACAGCCCTCTGCGTCCTCTGCTCCCTCCGCGCCTTTGCGTGAGCCGACTTTCCTTTCAGCCTCTCAACCGGAGACGGCAAAATGACCACTGAAACCAATGAACCCGTCTATGTCGTCGACGAGCTGATCGCCAAGGACATCGACGCCTATCTCGACCAGCACCAGCACAAGACGATGCTGCGCTTCATCACCTGCGGGTCGGTGGACGACGGCAAGTCCACCCTGATCGGGCGCCTGCTCTACGATTCGAAGATGATCTTCGAGGACCAGCTCGACGCGCTGCAGTCGGATTCGAAGAAGGTCGGCACGCAGGGGCAGGAGATTGACTTCGCGCTGCTGGTCGACGGCCTGGCGGCCGAGCGCGAGCAGGGCATCACCATCGACGTCGCCTACCGCTTCTTCAACACCGAAAAGCGCAAGTTCATCGTCGCCGATTGCCCGGGCCATGAACAGTACACGCGCAACATGGTCACCGGCGCCTCGGGCGCGGACCTCGCGGTGATCCTGATCGACGCGCGCAAGGGCGTGCTGGTGCAGACGCGGCGGCACTCGTACCTGTGCCACCTGCTCGGCATCCGCAACCTGGTGCTGGCGGTCAACAAGATGGACCTTGTCGATTACAGCCAGGAAGTGTTCGACAAGATCGTCGCCGATTATGCCGAGTTCGCCAGGTCGATCGGCATCACCGCGTTCACGCCGATGCCGATCTCGGGCTTCAAGGGCGACAACATCACCGGGCTTTCGGCCAACACGCCCTGGTACAAGGGGCCGACGCTGGTAGAGCATCTCGAGACGGTCGAGGTGAACTCCGCCGACGATGCGCAGAAGCCGTTCCGCATGCCGGTGCAGTGGGTCAACCGGCCGAACCTCTACTTCCGCGGTTTTTCGGGCCTGATCGCCACCGGCAAGGTCAAGGTCGGCGACGCGGTGCGGGTGCTGCCTTCGGGCAAGACCAGCACGGTGGCCAAGATCGCCGTTGCCGACGACAAGGCGGCGCTGCCGCAGATCATCGACAGCGACATCACCACCGATAAGTACCTGGATCTCGTCCACGGCAAGGATGAGGCGGTCGCCGGTGAATCGGTGACGATCTGCTTCGCGGATGAGGTCGACTGCTCGCGCGGGAACGTCATCGCGATCGCGGACAACCCGCCGCAGGCCGCCGACCAGTTCGAGACGACGATCGTGTGGATGGCCGACGAGCCGCTGCACGTCGGTCGCGCCTACTGGCTGAAGCTCGGCACGCAGATGGTTTCCGCCACGGTTCACCAGCCGAAGTATGCGGTCAACGTCAACACGATGGATCACATCGCGGTCAAGACGCTGGAACTGAACGCGATCGGCGTCGCCCAGATCGTTACCGACAAGCCCATCGTCTTCGAGAGCTACCAGGACAACCGCACGCTGGGCGGCTTCATCCTGATCGACAAGATGACCAACGGCACCGTTGCCGCCGGCATGATCCAGTTCTCGCTGCGGCGTTCGCAGAACGTGCACTGGCAGGCGGTGGACATCGGCCGCGACGCGCACGCCGGCCTGAAGAACCAGAAGCCGGCGGTGCTGTGGTTCACCGGGCTCTCGGGTTCGGGCAAGAGCACGATCGCCAATCTCGTCGAGAAGAAGCTGCACCGGATGAACCGGCACACCTTCCTGCTCGACGGCGACAACGTGCGCCATGGCCTGAACAAGGACCTGGGCTTCACCGAGGCCGATCGCATCGAGAACATCCGCCGTGTCGGCGAGGTCAGCAAGCTGATGACCGATGCCGGGCTGATCGTGATCACCGCGTTCATCAGCCCGTTCAAGGCCGATCGCGACATGGTCCGGGCGATGCTGCCCGAGGGCGAGTTCCTCGAGGTGTTCATCGACACGCCGCTGAGCGTGGCCGAGGAGCGCGACGTCAAGGGGCTCTACAAGAAGGCGCGGTCGGGCGAATTGAAGAACTTCACCGGCATCGACAGCCCGTACGAGGCGCCGGTGAACCCCGAGATCCGCATCGACACCACGGCGATCACGCCGGACGAAGCCGCCACTCTGATCGTCGACACGCTGCTGGGAGACGCCTGATGGCCACGATCGATCCGGCAACGATGACCGACGCCGACCTCGCCGCCCACCTCGCCGAGCAGGCGGGCATCCTGCTCAAGCAGGTCCGCGCTTCGGGAATGCTCAGCCTCAAGGCGCTGGGGAAGGCGGGCGACGCCACGGCCAACCAGTTCCTCGTCCACGCCCTGCGCGAGCAGCGGCCGGACGACGGACTGCTCAGCGAGGAGGAGAAGGACAACCTCGCGCGCCTCGACCAGAGCCGCGTGTGGATCGTCGATCCGGTCGACGGCACCCGCGAATATGGCGAGGCCCGCACCGACTGGGCGGTGCACGTCGCGCTCGCGGTCGACGGCAAGCCGGAGATCGGCGCGGTGGCGCTGCCCGGGCTCGACCGGGTGTTGCGGACGGACAAGCCCGTCGCAGTGCCGCCGGCGCCCGAAAGGCTGCGCATGGTCGTCAGCCGGACCCGCCCGGCCAACGAGGCGGTCGACGTGGCCGAGAAGCTGGGCGCCGAGCTGGTCCCGATGGGGTCGGCCGGGGCCAAGGCGATGGCGGTGATCCTCGGCGATGCCGACATCTACCTCCATTCCGGCGGACAGTACGAGTGGGACTCCTGCGCGCCGGCCGCGGTGGCGCTGGCGCATGGCCTGCATGCCTCGCGCATCGACGGTTCGCCGCTCGTCTACAACCAGGCGGACGTCTACATGCCGGACCTGCTGATCTGCCGGAAGGAACATGCCGCGCTCGTGCTCGATACGCTGAAGGCGGTCACGGCCTGATAGACAACACTGCTGATCAGCATTGCCCGAAGGCCTGAACGGGCCTAAGACCCCTGGTGCGGCAACGCGCCGCGGCAGGGGTTTTGCAGTGAGCGCCAGCATCGCCAAGACGACGAGACGCCCGCGCGACCCGGTCGCCACGCGCGAGGCGATCCTCCAGGCCGCCAGCCACCTGCTCGCCAAGGACGGGCCGGAAGGCATCAGCCTCAGCCAGGTGGCGCATGCCGCCGAAGTCAATCGCGGCACTGCCTACCAGCATTTCGAGACGCGCGAGAACCTGATCCAGGCCACGGTCGACTGGGCCTCGGACAAGCTGTTCCGTGCCGCCTTCGGCGATCCCGACACGCTGGGCGAGCGCCAGGTCGAGCAGGTCGACACGATGGACCTGACCGAGCGCGTCGCGATCTTCGCGATGGCCAACCCGGAATTGTGCCGGGTCTGGCTGATGCAGGTGATCGGCGCCGCCGATCCTTCGCAGGACATGTTCTGGCGCGAGTACCAGGGGTCGTTCCAGCGCTTTGCCGAATCGGACCTGGCGCAGCCGGGCGTCGACACCGAGGTGCTGTCGGTGATGATGCTGGCGGGCCTGTTCCTGTGGCCGATGTGGGCGCAGGCCCATGCCGACGATCCCGCCACGCGCACCGCGCTGGCCCGCCGTTTTGCGCGCGAGTGCCTGCGCATCTCGCTGCACGGCACGATGAAGCCCGACCACTTCCCCGAGCTGGTGCGCGAACTGGCCAGTGGCAAACCGTGACAATCGACGCGGAAATCTGTTCCGGCATCGCCCGCGCGGTTGCCAAGCGGGCGACAATTGGCTTTTGACGGGCGGTGATCCACGGCGTGCGCCTGCACGCCGGACGGACCTGCCATTTCTAGGATAGGGAGTTACCCGATGTTCAAGGCGATCCTGATCGAGAAGGCCGAGAGCGGCCAGTCCGTCGCGCTCAAGGAGCTGGACGAATCGCAGCTGCCCGAGGGCGACGTCACGATCGACGTCCACTACTCGACGATCAACTACAAGGATGGCCTCGCCATCACCGGCGCCGGCCCGGTCGTGCGCCGCTGGCCGATGGTTCCGGGCATCGACCTCACCGGCACCGTCTCCGAGTCGAGCTATGCCGAGTTCAAGCCCGGTGACACCGTGTTGCTGAACGGCTGGGGCGTGGGCGAAGTGCATTGGGGCGGGCTTGCCACCAAGGCGCGCCTGAAGGGCGACTGGCTGATCAAGCTGCCGGCCGGCTTCACCGAGCAGCAGGCGATGGCGATCGGCACCGCCGGCTACACCGCGGCGCTGTCGGTCGATGCGCTGGTCAACGCCGGCGTCACCCCGGACATGGGCCCGATCCTCGTCACCGGCACCCCGGGCGGCGTCGGCTCGGTGGCGACCGCGCTGCTGGCCAAGGCCGGCTACACCGTCGTCGCCTCGTATGGCGAGGAATCGGAGAAGGATTACCTGACCCGCCTCGGTGCCAAGGAATTCGTCCACCGCGACACGCTGTCCGGCCCGGGCAAGCCGCTGCAGAAGGAAACCTATGCCGGCGTCGTCGACTCGGTCGGCTCGCACACGCTGGTCAACGCGATCGCGCAGACCAACTACCGCGGCTTCGTCACGGCCTGCGGGCTGGCGCAGGGCGCCGACCTGCCGGGAACCGTCATGCCGATCATCCTGCGCGGCGTCTCGATCCTCGGCATCGATTCGGTGATGTGCCCGAAGGGCCCGCGCATGGCCGCCTGGGCGCGGCTCGACCGCGACCTCGATCGCGCGCTGATTTCCGAGATCGGCCATGAAGTCAGCCTCGAGGGGGCGCTGCAGGCGGGTGCCGACATCGTCGCCGGCAAGATCCGCGGGCGCGTGCTGGTCGACGTGCGCCGTTGACGTGAGCCAGGCCCGGGCGGGGGGGAGGGGACTCCCCCGCTCCGCCCGGGCGGCTATCGGGAGTGGATGCGATGGCGGAGAGCCGCACCAACGAGGGCCCCTTGCTTGACCTGAGCGATGTCGATCATCGCGTCGGCAAGCTGGTCGGCGGCGGGCAGTTGTGGGAACCCTGCGCGAAATCGGACATCCGCCGCTGGGTCATGGCGATGGACTACGTCAACCCGCTGCACTTCGACCAGGAATTCGCGGCGCAGACCCGCTGGGGCGACCTGATCGCGCCGCAGTCGATGGCGGTGGCGCTCGACTATGGGCACGGCTGCCAGCCGGCCTGCGTCGGCCGCATCCCGGGCAGCCACCTGATCTTCGGCGGGGAGGAATGGTGGTGGTACGGCACCCCGATCCGCCCCGGCGACAAGCTGTTCCAGGAGCGGCGGTTCCACGACTACAAGGTGACCGACACCAAGTTCGCCGGCCCGACGATGTTCTCGCGCGGGGATACGATCCATCGCAACCAGCATGGCGCGCTGGTGGCGAAGGCGCGCTCGACCGCGATCCGCTACCTCGCCGAGGAGGCCGAGAAGCGCGGCATGTACGACGCCACCCGCGGCGTGAAGAAGCAGTGGACCCGCGCCGAGATCGCCGCGATCGACCAGGCACGCCACGCCTGGCTGATGTCGAACCGCGACGGGCGCTCGCCGCACTGGGAGGAAGTCTCGGTGGGGGACCGGCTGCCGCGCCGGGTGATCGGCCCGCACTCGATCGCCAGCTTCACCACCGAATACCGCGCCTTCGTCTTCAACATCTGGGGCACGTTCCACTGGACCGCGCCGGCCGGCATCGACGATCCGTGGATCAACCAGGATCCGGGCTGGGTCGATGGCTTCGGCTTCGACGAGGAACTGGCGCGGATCGATCCGCGCGCGCGCGACGGGCTCTATGTCGGTCCTTCGCGCGGGCACATCGATGACAGCTATGCCAGCGAGGTCGGGATGAGCCGCGCCTATGGCTACGGCGCGACGATGGCGGCATGGAATACCGACTACCTGGCGTTCTGGGCCGGGCACGACGGCATGGTCCGCCATGCCAGGTCGGACTTCCGCTCGCCCGCGTTCGAGGGTGACGTGACCTGGTTCGACGGCGAGGTCGTCGACAAGATCGAGAAGTCGGAGTGGGGCTTCCCGGTCGTGCAGGTCAAGGTGACGCTGAGCGACCAGGACGGCAACAAGGTCGTCACCTCGCTCAACGAAGTCGAACTTCCTTACTGAAACCGCTGACAGGAAACGGAACTGCGGACATGATTCCAGGCGTCGAGATCGTGGGCGGCAAGGCGATGGCGCGGGGCATCCCGCTGGCCGAGGAGGCGGGCCTCGGCGCGCTGACGCTGGCCGGCTACATCCGCGAGGTCTGCGAGCGCTGGCCCGACAACGAGTGCGCGGTGCTGCACTTGCCCGATCGCACGATCCGCTGGACCTTCCGCGACCTCTGGGCGCGGACGCTGGCGACGGCGAAGGCGCTGGTCGCCTGCGGCATCGACAAGGGCACCCGCGTCGGCGTGCAGTGCTCGAACCGGCCGGAATACCTTTCAAGCGTGTTCGGCGTGGCCCTGGCGGGCGGCGTGCCGACGCCGATCAGCACGTTCTTCACCGCCACCGAGATGGACGAGGTGCTCAAGCTCTCGGGCATCTCCGGCCTGCTGCTGGAACGGCGGCTGCTGAAGAAGGACTATGCCGAGATGCTGGCCGGGCTGGAACCGGCGGTGCTGACGGCGTCCCCCGGCGAGATCGCCAGCGCTGCCTATCCCTACCTCCGCTTTGCCGCGATCCTCGACGACGACGAGGGCATGGGTGCGATCGAGGGCTGGTCGGCGTTCGCCGGGCGGGGGGCTGACGTGCCGGAGGAACTGGTGGCGGCGCGCGCGGCGCAGGTCATGCCCGCAGATCCCGGCATCCTGCTGTTTTCCTCGGGCTCGACCGGCAAGGTCAAGGGCATCGTCTCGGCCAACCGCGCCGCCTGCCTGCAGCTGTGGCGCTGGCCGAAGTGGTACGACCTGCACGAGCCGGCGCGGGTGTGGGGGGCGAACGGCTTCTTCTGGTCGGGCAACTTCGGCCAGTGCATCGGCGGCGCGCTGAGCCGCGGCGGCTGCCTGATCCTGCAGCGCGCGTTCGACCCGGCCGAGGCACTGCGGTTGATGGAGCGCGAGAAGGCGACGATGCCGATCGCCTGGCCGCACCAGTGGGCGCAGCTGACCGCGGCCGAGAACTACGCCGACGTCGACCTGTCCAGCCTCAAGTACGTCGACAAGCTGACGCCGCTGGCCACGCACCCGACCGTGCACACGACCTGGCGCCAGCCCGACGCCGCCTATGGCAATACCGAGACGTTCACGCTGATCACGGTTTTTCCTTCGGGCACGCCGGCCGAGGTGATGGCCGGCAACCACGGCATCCCGACCGCCGGCTCGATCGTCAAGATCGTCGATCCGATGACCGGCGAGACGATGCCGCTCGGCGAGCGCGGCGAGATCGCGGTCAAGGGGCCGACGCTGATGCTCGGCTATCTCGGCATCCCGCTCGACCAGAGCCTCGACGAGGACGGTTTCCTGCGCACCTCGGACGGCGGCTATATCGACGCCGAGGGACGGCTGGTCTGGGAAGGCCGCCTCAACGACATCATCAAGACCGGCGGCGCCAACGTCTCGCCGCTGGAGATCGACGAGGTCATCCGCGCCTGTCCCGGGGTCAAGGTCTCGCAGACGGTCGGCGTACCCGATGACCTGCTCGGCGAACTGGTGGTGGCGTGCATCGTCCCGCACGAGGGCGCGGTGCTGAGCGAGGACGACATCAAGGCCCACGCGAAGCAAAAGCTCGCCAGCTACAAGGTGCCGCGCCGGGTGCTGTTCGTCGCCGAGGACGATCTCAAGACCACCGGCAGCGCCAAGATCAAGACCGCCGACCTGCGCAAGCTGGCGGCGGACCTGCTGAAGGCCGAAGCCGCCGCCTGAGCGGCCGTCAGTTGCGGCCGACGACCATCCCCGACGGCGGTGACGTCTCGGTCTGCCAGCGCGCCTGCGCGGCGCGGGTGCGGGCGGCGGCGTTCTCGTACCAGGTGGCGCTGCCGACCAGCGCCTTGAAGTCGAAGGCGTTCGACGTGCGGATCTCCAGTACCTCGACACCGGCATCGCCGGGGACGTAGGCATAGGGCACGTCGCTGCCGATGAAGAAGCCGTCGCCGGGGCCAAGCACTTCCTCGCCCATGCGCAGGGACCCGGCGATGATGAAGTAGGCGCAGTCGGCGCTGTGGGAGTGGCGGGGCAGCGCGTAACCGCTCTTGAACCAGACATAGGTCAGCGATAGCCCGGGGCGCGAGAACAGCAGGCTGACCTGCCCGCCTTCGAGCAATCCGGCCTCCATCAGCGCGGCCATGCCGGCGCGCGTGGTCTCGCCGGGATCGCCCTCGTTGGTCATCGCCCCGGCATTGGCGTAGTCCAGCGCGTCGATCGCGCGGAAGATCGTGAACGGCAGGCCGATGCTGTCGCGGACGGGGCTGCGCTTGCGCTCGGGCGGGGTTGCGGACACGGGGGGCTCCTTTTTCCGACGGCGGCGCGGCGATTTCGCACGCGCTTCATATATGCTGGATTATAGTCAGCATTGCTATTATATGCCGCGGCGATGGAGGACAACATCGGCACCATGGTGGCGCAGGTCGCCCGGCTCATGCGGCGCGCGTTCGACGAACGCGCCCGCGAGATTGGCGTGACGCGCCCGCAGTGGCAAGTGTTGAGCCTGCTCGAGCGCCACGCCGGGATCAACCAGGGCGGACTGGCGGAGATCCTCGAGGTCGAGCCGATCACGCTGGGCCGGATGATCGACCGCCTGCAGGAAGCCGAACTGGTCGAGCGCCGGGCCGATCCCGCCGACCGGCGCGCCTGGCGCCTGCACCTGACGGCAAAAGGCGACGAACTGATCCGCCTGCTGCAGCCGCACGCGCAGCAGACGATCGCGGCGATGCTCGAAGGGGTCGACGAGACGGCGCGGGCGCAGTTGCGGCAATCGCTCGACCGGATGCGTGCCAATCTCTCGCGCCGTAGCGGCGGGGACGCGCTGGCGCCGGAGATTGCCGATGGCTGACCCCGGCGCAGGCGACGGGGGTGGAACGACAGTCGGGGCAGGCATGAACGCGAGGCGGCGATCGTGAGCGCCAGCGTTGCCGACATCGCGGCCGACCTGCCGCTGCTGCCGTCCAAGAACCGGCCCTTGCTGCTGGCGGCGGTGATGATGGTGTCGATGTGCCAGTTCTTCGACGCCACCATCGCCAATGTCGCGCTGCCGCACATGCGCGCGGCGCTGGGGGCGAGCCCGGAGTCGATCTCCTGGGTGCTCACCAGCTTCATCATCACCACCGCGATCGCCACCCCGATCACCGGCTGGCTGTCCGACCGCATCGGCTCGCGCGAGCTGTTCATCGGTTCGACGGTGCTGTTCCTCGCATCCAGCGCGGCCTGCGGGGCGGCGACGTCGCTCTCGGCGATGGTGTTGTTCCGCGCGATCCAGGGCGTGGCGGCGGCGTTCATCGGGCCGCTGACGCAGATCATCATGTTCGACATCAGCCCGCCTTCCAAGCAGGCCGCGACGATGTCGGGGTTCGGCATGCTGGTGATGGTGGCGCCGATCAGCGGGCCGTTCATCGGCGCGTTCCTGACCGATACGCTGAACTGGCGCTGGATCTACTATGTCAACCTGCCGATCGGCATTCCGGCGCTGGTGCTGCTGTGGTGGCTGCTGCCGTCGCGGCCGATCGAGCGGCGGCGGCTCGACCGGTTCGGCTTCGCGACGCTGGCGCTGGCGCTGGCGGCGCTGCAACTGCTGCTCGATCGCGGCCAGCACAACGACTGGTGGGAGAGCGGCGAGACCTGGATCGAGGCACTGGTCATGGCCTGTGCGGCGTGGATGTTCTTCGTCCACACCCGCACGACGTCGCGGCCGTTGTTCAGCCCGCGGCTGGTCAGCGCGCCGAACTTCCTGGTCGGCTGCGGCTCGATGGCGGTGCTGGGGATATCCAACGTGGCGTTGTCGGCGATCCTGCCGACGATGTACCAGACGGTGTTCAACTTTCCCGTGGTCTATTCCGGGCTGCTGATGGCGCCGCGCGGCTTCGGCGTGATCGCGATGACGATCGTCACCAACCGGCTGATGCGGACGATCGACCACCGCTTCCTGATCTCGATCGGCTACCTCACGGTGTCCGGATCGGTGTGGATCATGACCACCTGGGCGATGGACATGGACTGGCACCGCATCGTGTTGGCGAGCTTCGTCCAGGGCATGGGGCTGGGGCTGGTGTTCACGCCGATGAACATGCTGGCGTTCGGCTCGCTGCCGCCCGACTTGCGCCCCGACGGCGCCAGCGTGCTGGGACTGTTCCGCAGCATCGGCGGATCGATCGGCATCTCGGTGATCGTCACGCAACTGGCCAACAACCAGCAGGTCAGTCACGCCGAGCTGGCGGCGCACGTGACCCCGATGACCGACCTGGCCGGTGCCACCGGCGGCATGCTCCCGGCCGAGGCGGCGTTGCCGATGCTGGACGGGATGATCGCGAAGCAGGCGGCGATGATCGCCTATCTCGACGACTTCAAGGCGATCGCGGTGGGGATGATGGTGGTGGCGCTGTTGCCGTTCCTGCTGAAGAAGCCGCGCCGGGGCGAATTCGACGGCGTCCCGCATCCGGCGCACGGCGACTGAAGCCCCGGCCAGGGCGTTGATCCGAAAGGCTTTGAACAGGCGTTCGGGGAAACAATCGCGGCCGCGATACGCGCGGGGCTTGTGCGCGGCTGCCGATGCTGAAAAGCCTTGCCGCTGACATGAACCCAACAGGGGTGAGGAACTTGAGCAAGACCATTGCCATTACCGGCGCGGGCGACGGACTGGGGCGGGCGCTGGCGCGCCGCTTTGCACGCGAGGGGCACCGCATCGTCCTGATCAACCGCACGCTGGCCAAGGCCGAGGCGGTCGCTGCCGAGCTGGGCGAGCCGCACTTCGCGGTCCAGGCCGACGTCGGCGATCCGGAATCGGTGCGCGCGGCCTTCGCCGAGATCGGCCGGCGCGTGCCGAAGCTCGACGTGCTGATCAACAACGCCGGCATCTTCCAGCCGTTTCGCCTCGACAAGGCCGAGGACGACCTGGTGCAGCGGATGATCGCCACCAACCTGACCGGGACGATCTGGGTCAGCCGCGAGGCGGTGCCGCTGCTCAAGGCGGACGACAGCCACCCGGGCGGCCTGATCGTCAACGTCACCAGCGAATCCTCGCACATCAAGATGCCGCGGCTGTGGCTCTATGCGGCGACCAAGGTCGCGGTCGAGTACATGGGCGAGGAGTGGGCCAAGGAACTGGCGGCGGACAAGATCCGCGTCACCACCGTCCGCGCCGGGCAGATGATGGACGAGACCAAGACCGGCAGCACCTGGCCGATCGAGGACGCGATGGAGTTCATGCAGGAGAACCTCAAGGTCGGCATCGACATGCGGGCCCGCGGCATCTCGCACTACAATTCCGCGGCGGACGCGATCGCGGCAGTGGTGAACCTGCCCGCCGACATCCACATGAACTACGTCGGGCTCAATTCCCGCGCCTACTGATCCCAGCCCATTTCCCTCCATTTGCAGGAACCCTGACATGGTCACTCTTCCCGACGCCAAGCTCCTCATCGACGGCCAGATCTGCGATGCCAGCAACGGCAAGACCTACGACGTCATCAGCCCGTGGACCGGCGAGAAGGTCGGCGTCGCCGCCGACTGCACCGCGGACGACGTCAACCGCGCCGTCGCCGCCGCGCGCCGCGCGTTCGACACCACCGACTGGGGTTCCTACGAGAACCGCCACAAGCGCCTCGAGCTGGTGAAGAAGTATCGCGAGCTGTTCGAGCAGAACCGCGACCGCATGGCCGAGCTGGCGATCCACGAGGCCGGCGCGGCGGTCGGCGCGGTCAGCCGCGCCCACGTCAACATGGCCCTCGACGGCTGGGACGACTACATCAGGGTGTTCGAGCAGGTGACGTGGGAGAAGGACTACGGCCAGCGCGAGACCTGGGGGATGAACCACCACCGCATCGCCGTGCATGAGCCGGTGGGCGTGGCGGCGCTGATCACGCCCTGGAACGTGCCGTTCTACGTCGGCATCGGCAAGATCGTGGCGGCGCTGCTGGCGGGCTGCACCGTGATCCTCAAACCGGCGCCGGATACCCCCGGTTCGGGCGGCGCGCTGTTCGGCGAGCTGGCCAAGCAGGCGGGCTTCCCCGACGGCGTCGTCAACGTGGTGTTCGGCTCCGATCCGGCGATGGCCGGCGAGATGATGGTGCATGACCCGCGCGTCGACCTGATCTCGTTCACCGGCTCGACCGGGGTCGGCCGCCGCATCATGCAGGAAGGCGCGGCGACGCTGAAGCGCGTGTTCCTCGAGCTGGGCGGCAAGTCGGCCAAGATCGTGCTCGACGACGCGCCGAACTTCGCGATGGACGTGGCGATGACGATGCTGGTGTTCCACGCCGGCCAGGGGTGCGCCGTGCAGAGCCGCCTGCTGGTCCCGCGCAGCCGCTACGAGGAGGCCAAGGCGATCCTCAAGGGTGCGTACAGCCAGTATGGCGACAACTGGGGCGACGTGAACAACCCCGAGCACATCATGGGCCCGGTGATCTCGAAGAAGCAGATGGAGCGCGTGCTGGGCTACATCGAGCTGGGCAAGAAGGAAGGCGCGACGCTGCTTCACGGCGGCAACGCCCGCCCGGACAAGGGCGGCGGCTACTTCGTCGAGCCGACCGTGTTCGTCGACGTGACCAACGACATGCGCATCGCCCAGGAGGAAATCTTCGGGCCGGTGCTGGTGGTGATCCCCTACGAGGACGATGCCGACGCGATCCGCATCGCCAACGAGAGCGAGTATGGCCTGGGCGGCGGCGTCTCGGGCAGCCATGACCGGGCGATGAAGATCGCGCGGGCGGTGCGCACCGGCACGATGAGCGTGAACAACGGCATGTCGATCGCCGGGGACATCCCGTTCGGCGGCTACAAGGCCAGCGGCATCGGTCGCGAGTGGGGCGTCGAGGGGATCGAGGAATTCCTCGAGACCAAGCTGATCGCCTGGACCGAATAACGCCGGCAGCGCGGGCAGGGGACGCGGGAATGGCCCGGGCAGCAGGGGCCGAGGCAACGGGGGCAGGGGTGGCGCAGGCGCCCCCGCCCGCCGTGGTCGAGGCGGTGGCGGCGATGGCCGTCGACGACGACATCAGCCACAATCTCCAGGGACAGCGGCTGGGCCGCAAGGGGCGCGACACCCGCGATCGCATCCTGCTGGCGGCGACGCGGCTGCTCTATTGCGACCGGCGCGAGGTGCCGATCTCGATGAGCGCGGTGGCGCGCGAGGCGTCGCTGGGGATGACCTCGCTGTACAACTACTTCAAGGACCTGTCCGAGCTGCTCGGCGCGGTGCTCGAAGGGGTGATGGCGAGTGCCGAGGATGCCTACCTGGCACCGCTGCGGCGGCGCTGGGACGATGCCGAACTGGCGGCGCGCTGCTATGAGTTCGTGCGGGGATACCATGCGTTCTGGCAGCAGCATTCGTACCTGCTGCACTTGCGCAACGCGCTGTCCGACAAGGCCGACCCGGTGATGACGCGGCAGCGGATCAAGTCGACGCAGCCGATCATCGCGCTGATCGTCGAGCAGATGGGGGGCGACCCGCAGGCACCGCGATCGCACATCTTCGCGACGGCGACGGTGCTGATGATCGGCATCGAGCGATCGGTGACGATCTCCACCGACAACGACCTGCCGGTGAAGATGGCGCAGGACATCCAGCACGACGACGACCATTTCCTGCGGCCTTGCGCGCGGTTGATGGAAATGGCGATCCGCGACATGCGCGACCAGCGCGGCTGAACCGCGACCCGGCGCTTTTGCGCGGCGACCGACCATGCCAGAATCGATACCATTCAAGTTGAATCGGTATCGACTCTGGATTCTTCTGTTTTTTCGCGATTTCCGAGCCGTGAAATGTTCCATTTCACTTGAAATCACTCTAGGCCGGTTGCTGAAAAAGTGACGAGCAAGGGAGTGTGCAGCGTGGACGAACTGGCCGAACTGCGGGCGACGGTGCGCTATCTGAAGGACCGGCAGGACATCCTCGACGTGATCGTGCGCGAATCGCGCGGGCGCGACCGGCATGATGCCGAGCTGACCGCGAGCTGCTACTGGCCCGAGGGCGCGGACGAGCACGGACCGGTGCCGTTCGCGGCGACCAACTACCCCGAGATCGCCAACAAGGGCCATGCCGCGGCGTTCGCGATGAACCAGCACAACCTGGCGAACCATTCGTGCGAGATCGACGGGGATACCGCGTATTGCGAGACGTACGTCGTGGGGACGCTGCTGTCGCACGACGGCATGACCTGCACGATGGCGGCGGGGCGCTACATGGACCAACTGGAGAGACGCGATGGCGAGTGGCGCATCCTGTGGCGGCGTTCCACCGTCGAGGCGGCGATCCAGGGCGACGCGAGCTGGCTCCAGACGCCGCCGGTCAAGGGCTTCCTGAAGGGAACCCGGGACCGCGAGGACCTTTCGTATCAGCGGCCGTACGAGATCGGGGGAGCGGGGGCGCGGTGGGGCTAGTCAAAATCGCCCGGTCATAATCGCCTGTTGATTTTGACCGCTGCCAGACTCCGCCAGTTCCGATTGCCGCGACCAGCGGCAATTCTGCGTGGAGCGTGCCTGTAGCGATACGGCACGCGGACATGGAAATCCGGCCGCTGGCGAATGCGGCGTAACGCCGGGGGAAAACGCGGGCGACTTCAGGCCGGTGTCGGGGCGTCCTGCCTGGCGGATGGGGGCTTGAGGGACCGATCCATCCGCACGTTGGTGCGGGACAGCTGGAACTGCTTCTTCGCGACCGGCTGGCTAGTGTTCACGCATCACAACCAGCTCGACCCAACGGTCAAGGGGCCTCTCGACCCAGCGAAGCGGAGCGGCGCGGC
>JAGWUH010000003.1 GCA_028868535.1 Sphingomonadales bacterium
GACCGGCCCTTCGCCACCATCGGGGTGCCAGGGAACCACCGCCCTTTCGGCAGGGTCGAGCCCGGGGTTCACAAGGCTGTCCTTCACCGGGCCGGTCGCAGCAAGAAGCAGTCCCGCCAGCGCTCCCCATCCAGAGGCGGGGGGTAGCAGGCAACGCCGGCCCGATCTCGCGCCCGCGTCTTTCCCCCGGCGTTACGCCGCGCTCGCCAGCGGCCGGTTTCGTGTGTCCTCAGGAAGCAAGAAAGAAGGGGTTCACGCAGAGGCGCAAAGAGCGCAGAGATCGCAAAGATCTTGCGCGCCCCTTGTTGGCTCGCGTTCGTCTTCGAGCGCGGGTGATCTGGTCAGCGGCTTCGCCGCAGCCGCTGCCGGCTTTGCGCTCTTTGCGGTCTTTGCGTGAAACCCTTCTTATCCCTTCTTCCTCTCCCCTCAGCCGCCCGCCACGCCACCCGCCCGGGAACCACCTTCAATACAAAGTGGTTTCTGGTGCGGGCGGGCAAATGGAGAGCGAAAATGGGCATCATTCTCTGGCTTATCATCGGC
Source organism: Sphingomonadales bacterium (assembly GCA_028868535.1). Classification (GTDB taxonomy): domain Bacteria; phylum Pseudomonadota; class Alphaproteobacteria; order Sphingomonadales; family Sphingomonadaceae; genus Novosphingobium. The sequence goes on from JAGWUH010000003.1 coordinate 541, forward strand.
GCCGTGGTCGGTTGGCTGGCCGGCATGATCATGCGCGACAACAACGGCGTCATCATGAACATCGTCATCGGCATCGTCGGTGCCGCGATCGGCGGCTTCCTGTTCGCCGGCGGTTCGATCAACAACTCGCCGCTGACGGTTTCGAGCTTCATCACCTCGCTGCTCGGCGCGATCATCCTGCTGGCGATCGTCAACCTGGTGCGTCGCGGCGCCGTGCGCTGACCACTTGCCTAAGCAGATGCGGCCACCTATCCGCGGGCCTCACACCCACGGACAGGATGGCCGCAGATGCGTTTCGATGGCACCAGCAACTACGTCGCAACCGATGACCTGAAGGTCGCCGTCAACGCCGCCGTGCTCCTGCGTCGTCCCCTGCTGGTCAAGGGGGAGCCCGGCACCGGCAAGACCGTCCTCGCGCACGAGATCGCGAAGGCCACCGGCGCCCCGCTGATCGAATGGAACGTCAAGTCGACCACCAAGGCGCAGCAGGGGCTCTACGAATACGACGCGGTCGCCCGCCTGCGCGACGGGCAGCTCGGTGACCCGCGGGTGCATGAGATCGGCAACTACATCCGCAAGGGCAAGCTTTGGGAAGCCTTCACCGCGCCCCAGCTCCCGGTCCTGCTGATCGACGAGATCGACAAGGCCGACATCGAGTTCCCGAACGACCTGCTGCAGGAGCTCGATCGCATGAGCTTCGACGTCTACGAGACGCAGGAGCGCATCGAGGCCCGCGAGCGCCCGATCGTCGTCATCACCAGCAACAATGAAAAGGAGCTTCCAGACGCGTTCCTGCGCCGCTGCTTCTTCCACTACATCAAGTTCCCCGATCGCGAGACGATGCAGGCGATCATCGACGTCCACTTCCCCGGCATCCAGAAGGCGCTGGTGTCGAAGGCGATGGACATCTTCTACGAGGTCCGCGACGTCCCCGGCCTCAAGAAGAAGCCCAGCACCAGCGAACTGCTCGACTGGCTCAAGCTCCTGCTGAACGAGGACATGCCGCTCGACGTCCTCCAGAACAAGGACCCGACCAAGGCGATCCCGCCGCTGCACGGCGCGCTGCTCAAGAACGAACAGGACATCATGCTGTTCGAACGCCTCGCCTTCATGGCCCGCCGCCAGAACTGATCCCGGCGATGCCCCACACCGGCTCCTGCCTTTGCGGACAGGTCCGTTTCACCATCGAGACGGACCCGGTGTTCGTCGGCATGTGCTGGTGCCGCAAGTGCCAGCGCATCAACAGCGGCTCGCCCGCCGTCGCCGCGCTGTTCCCGGCTGATTCCCCGCATTTCACCGGCCAGATCGCCGAACGCCGCAGCATCGCCGAGAGCGGCCGCGAGGTCACCGCCGCGTTCTGCCCGACCTGCGGCTGCCCGCTCTACAGCCGCATCGCCGGCGATCCCCACATCCGCGTCCGCGTCGGCCTGCTCGACAATCCCGACGCGTATCCGCCCCGCGCGATCATCTGGGCCTCCAGCGCGCCGTCGTGGGCGAAACTCGATCCCGCGCTTCCCGCCTTCCCCGGGCAACCGCCCGAACGTCGTCCGCAAAGCCCCGAAGGAACCCGCGCATGACCCACACCGGCGCCTGCTTCTGCGGCCAGGTCCGCTACACGATCGCCGCCGAACCAGTCGGCGTCCGCATGTGCTGGTGCCGCGATTGCCAGAGGCTCGCCAGCGGCTCGGCCACGGTCAACGCCCTGTTCCCTCCGCAAGCGATCACCTACGAAGGCGAGATCACCACCTTCGAAAAGGTCGCGGACAGCGGCAACGTCGTCGAACGCGGCTTCTGCCCGAACTGCGGCTCGCAGATCTTCAGCCGCCCCAAGGTCGCCGACACCCCCACCCGCATCCGCGTCGGCACCCTCGACGATCCCTCGGCCTTCCCGCCGACCGCCATCATCTGGACCGACAGCGCCCCCTCCTGGGCCGTCCTGGACCCAGCCCTGCCCCATCACCCCAAGGCGCCCTGATGTCCGCCCCTTACACCGGCCACTGCGCCTGCGGCGCTGTTCACGCCGTGATCGGCGGCGAGCCGGTTCGCGTCGGCAGTTGCTGGTGTCGCCAATGCCAGCAGGTTGCCGGCGGCGGCGCCACCTACAACGCCATGTTTCTCGCCGCAGACTGCAATCTGACCGGATTCGTTGCCGAGCGCTCCTATCGCGCCGCCAGCGGCAACACGCTCACGCTCGGCTTCTGCAAGCAGTGCTTCGCACCAGTCTCGATCCGCAGCGCCCAGCGACCGCAATTCCTCGGTCTGCGATTGGGTTTCCTCGACGAGGGGCACGGCCTGAGGCCAGGCAACGCCATCTGGCTGGCCGAGGCGCCCGATTGGGCCTGCATCGATCCCGCACTCGATCATTACCCTGCCCAGCCTCCCGCACCCACGGCAAAGGCCTGACCCGATGTTCTTCAACTTCCTCGACGAACTGCGCGCCGCCGGCATCCAGGCCAGCCTCAAGGAGCACCTCGTGCTGCTCGAAGCGCTCGACCGGGACGTGATCGAGCAGACCCCGGAGGCGTTCTACTACCTCGCCCGCGCCACCTTCGTGAAGGACGAGGGCCTGCTCGACCGCTTCGACCAGGTCTTCGCGAAAGTCTTCAAGGGCATCCTGACCGACTACGGCCAGAACCCGGTCGACATCCCCGAGGACTGGCTCCGCGCCGTCGCCGAACGCTTCTTCAGCGAGGAGGAGATGGAAAAGATCAAGGCCCTCGGCTCGTGGGACGAGATCATGGAGACGCTCAAGCAGCGGCTCGAGGAACAGAAGGAACGCCACAACGGCGGCAACAAGTGGATCGGCGCCAACGGCACCAGCCCGTTCGGCAACTCCGGCTTCAACCCGGAGGGCGTCCGCATCGGCGGCAAGTCCACCCACGGGCGCGCCATCAAGGTCTGGGAACAGCGCGAGTTCAAGAACCTCGACAACCAGAAGGAACTCGGCACGCGCAACATCAAGGTGGCGCTGCGCCGCCTCCGCCGCTTCGCCCGCGAAGGCGCGGCGGACGAGCTCGATCTCGAAGGCACGATCAACGGCACTGCCCGTCAGGGCTGGCTCGACATCCGCATGCGGCCCGAGCGGCACAACGCGGTCAAGGTGCTGCTGTTCCTCGATGTCGGCGGCTCGATGGACCCGTTCATCAAGCTGGTCGAGGAACTGTTCAGCGCTGCCACCGCGGAATTCAAGAACCTCGAATTCTTCTACTTCCACAACTGCCTCTACGAAGGCGTCTGGAAGAACAACGCCCGCCGCCGCACCGAGCGCACGCCGACCTGGGACATCCTCCACAAGTACGGTCACGACTACAAGGTGATCTTCGTCGGCGACGCGGCGATGAGCCCGTACGAGGTCAGCCACCAGGGCGGCTCGGTCGAGCATTTCAATCCCGAAGCCGGCGCCGAATGGCTGAAGCGCGTCGTCCAGACCTACCCGGCGACGGTCTGGCTGAACCCCACCCCCGAAAGCCAGTGGCAGTATTCGGTCAGCACCGGCATGATCAAGGGGCTGATGAACGGCAACATGTTCCCGCTGACGCTCGAAGGCCTCGAAAAGGCCATGCGCGAACTGACGCGCAAGAAAAACTAGCGTCGACCAAAGTCCCATTGGCGAAACCGATTGCCGTCGCCATCTGGGGTTCCATGACCCAGCGCCTCCCTGCCCTGTTCCTCGGCCACGGCTCGCCGATGACGATCATCACCGACAACCCCGAACTCCGCGCGATGGCCGCGCTGGGCCAGCGGCTGCCTCGCCCCACAGCCGTCCTCTGCATCAGCGCCCACTACGAAACCCGGGGCAGGACCCACCTCACCGTCGGCTCCCACCCGAAGACCATCCACGATTTCCGCGGCTTCCCGCCCGAACTCTACGAAGTGCGCTACCCCGCCCCCGGCGACGACGCGCTGGTCGATCGCATCGCCGGCCTGCTGGGCGAGGACCGCGTCCACCGCGACAGCCAGTGGGGCTTCGACCACGGGGTCTACGGCGTCCTCCTCCCGCTGCTCGGCCAAGCTGACACGCCCACCGTCGCCATGAGCCTCGACCGCGCCCTCACCCCCGGGCAACACCTCGCCACCGCCCGCGCGCTCGCCCCGCTGCGCGACGAAGGCGTGCTGATCGTCGCCAGCGGCAACGTGATCCACAACCTCGCGCTGTGGCGCCAGTCGCAGGGAACCCGGCCCGACTGGGCGCTCGATTTCCGCGCCCGCACCAACGCCGCGATCCTCGCAGCCGACGACGAAGCCCTCACCCACTTCGCTCCCGACGACCGCGCCGCCAGCACCGCCATCAACAGCGCCGAACATTACCTGCCGCTGCTGTACGCCGTCGGCGTCCGCCTCCCGGGTGACGGGATCACGCTGTTCAACGATACCCTCGACGGCGCCCTGTCGATGACCTCGGTGCTCTACGGCGACGCGCGCCTCCTGGCCTAGAGCATCGCGCAAAAAAGCGGGAACCGGTTTTTGCAAAAAGCGATGCGACAACAAGAAACTAGAGCGAGCTGTCTGATTCACAAATCGGCAGCTCGCGCTAAGGCCGATCCAGCTCTTCCGGCAGGTACCGCGAGGCCCGCAGCAGCAGCAACCCGCCGATCACGCCAAAGCTGCTGCCGATGAACAGCACGCTGCGGACGCTTTCCGCTCCCAGCACCGGCTTCAGTCCGTCCGACGCCATCCCCAGCACCAGTGGCCCCACCCCCAGCCCGATCAGGTTCTGCACGAACAGCACCGTCGCGCTCGCCATCGCCCGCGCGCCCGGCGGCACCAGCCCCTGCGCCGCGCTGTAGTACGGCGCCACGTAAAGCCAGGCGAGCAGGATCGAGGGCAGGAACAGCCCCATCGCCACCCGCCAGTCGCTCGCCAGCAGCGCCGCCAGCAGCAGCGGCGAACTCGCCATCAGCGCGATCGACACCCAGTGCAGCAGCGCCCGCTTGCCATGCTTGCGCCGTTGCCAGTCGCCGAGGTGCCCGCCCAGCCACACGCCCAGCCCGCTGCCGATGCCATTGACCAGCCCGAACCACACCCCGGTCTGCCCGGCGGTCAGGTGATGGCTGCGCTGGAAGAAGATCGTCCCCCAGATCATCACGCCATAGCCCGCGGAAGAGCTGAACGCCGCGCAGACGAGCATCAGCCGCAACGCCCGCGACCGCCCGATCGCCGCAAGCGCCTCGCGCGCCGACATCGCCGCCGGCGCCGCTGCCGCCGCCTCCGACCGGTTGTCGCGCGGATCGGTCACCACCAGCAGCACCAGCAGCGCCAGCAGCAGCCCGGGAATCCCGACGACGAAAAACGCCGTCCGCCACCCCATGCGGTCCGCCAGCAGTCCACCCATCACCATGCCGATCAGCCCGCCCAGCGGCGGCCCGAGCTGGTAGATCGCCAACGCGCGGGAGCGATTGTCCGGCGTCGCCTTGTCCGAGATCAGCGAGTGCGCCGGCGGCGTGCACCCGGCCTCGCCGATGCCGACGCCGACCCGTGCCGCCAGCAGTTGCGGAAAGCTCCGCGCCAGCCCGCACAGCGCGGTCATCACCGACCACAACGCCACCGCCACCGCGATCAGCTTGACGCGGTTGGTGCCGGGACGATCGGCTATCTTCGCGATCGGCAGCCCCAGCGCGGTGTAGAGCAGCGCGAACGACAGGCCGGTCATCAGCCCGATGTCGGTGTCGCTCAGGTGCAGTTCGCGCGCGATCGGCTCGGCCAGGATCGTCGCCACCTGCCGGTCGAGAAAGTTGAAGATATAGACCAGCAACAGGACGCCCAGTGTCAGCCCCAGCCCCGATTCCCTGCGCATCCTGTTCTCCCCGCGCCGAGAGTGGAGGCGGCCGGCCACGCGGTCAAGGCCATCCGGCATTCCACGCCATCACCGGGCGCCAGGCCTGTCACGCCGGCTTGCGCGCGGCGATGTAGAACCAGTCGCCCATCCCCAGCAGCGGCCCCAGCGCCGCCAGCGGCGCGAACGCCAGCGCATAGACGAGGCGCTTCGGCATCCGCAGCAGCTCGGCCGGCTGCCCGAAGGTATAGCGCAGGTCGATCGCGCGATGGCGCACGTGGCCCGGCTCGAACCCGCAGCGCGCCAGCAACTCGGTCAGGGTCGCCACGCTGAACTGGAACAGGTGATAGGGCGGCTCCGGGTGCGGCCAGTAGCCGAGCAATCCCGCCAGCGGCCGCGAGGCCCGGGGAAACAAACCGTCGATGTTCGGCGTCGACAGCACCAGCCATCCCCCCGGCTTCAGCAGGTCCCAGGCCCGGCGCAAGTCCGCGCCCGGGTCCGGCACGTGCTCGATCACGTCGAACGCGGTGATCACGTCGAAGCTGGCGTCGGGTTCGTCGCAGTCGTGGATCGTCCCGGTCATCACCGGCAATCCGGTCCGCCCCGCCGCGAACCGCGCCGATGCCGCGGAAAACTCGATCCCGCTCGCGGCGAAACCCATTGCCGCCGCCCGCTCCAGGAACAGGCCGGTCGAACAGCCGAGATCGAGCAGCCGCCCGGCCCTCGCCACGCTCCCGACAAAATCGAGATGCGCCGCCGCGATCCGCGCCATGCGCCGCGAAGCCGCACTGGCGCGGTCGCGCAGCTCGGCGTGATAGTCACCGCCGCCGTCGCCATAGAGCGCGGCCAGCGCGGTCCCGCCCAGCGGGTTGGCGATCTGCGCGAGGTCGCAGGCCAGGCACTGCACGAGGTCGAACCCCCGCGCCGAGAACACCGGCGCGAACGACGCGCCACCACAGCTGTTGCAGGCGACCATGGCCTTGCTCCTTCGTCGTTCGACGGGGGGAACAGCCCTGGTTGCGCCGCCCCCGCGGCCCGCCGGCGCGCGCCGGACAGGCATGGATATGGGTGGTCGCGGCGCGAAAATTCGCGGCAAAACATTGAAATCGCGTTAAGGGATTGCCCCGATCAATAGAGCCGCAGCGCGCCGGTGGCCTCCTGCCAGGCCGCCTCGTCCCGCGCCGCCAGCGCATCGAGGTCACCCGGAAGCGCACCGGCGTCATCCACCCATTCGCGAAAGGCCGGCCCGCCGTTGATCACGTCGATCGCCAACCGGTCGAATTCGTACTCGTAGGGAAAGTCGCGCCACAGCGGATAGTCCGGGTGCAGCGCACGGATCGCCTTGAACGCCAGCGCCTGCAACCGCCAGGGCCGGAACGCCCGGTGATCATAGAACCGCCCTTCGGCGTGGATCATCAGCCCGTTGCAGAGCGTCTTCGCGTGCTTGTGAAAGGTCGGCTCGAAATGGCAGGCCCGCAGCGCGCAGCCGCCCAGCCAGTCGGGCGCCAGCCGCCGCATCTCCGCCAGCACCGCCCCGGCGTCGAGGTCTGGCGCACCGAACAGCACTTCCAGCGGCCGCGTCGTCCCGCGTCCTTCGCTCAGCGTCGTGCCTTCCAGCATCACCGTCCCGGCATAGGCGCGCGCCATGTTCAGGTTCGCCGCGTTCGGGCTCGGGTTCACCCAGATGCGGCTTTCGGGCCAGCCAAACCCCGGCCCGCTCTCAGGCGACCACCCCTCCATCGCGATCACCCGGTAATCGACGTCGAGGCCGAAATGGCGGATGAACCAGTGCCCGATCTCGCCCAGCGTCAGCCCGTGCCGCATCGGCATCGGCCCGGCGCCAACGAAGCTCTCCTGCCCCGGCAGCAGCGTCAGCCCCTCGACCGGCCGCCCGGCGGGATTGGGCCGGTCGAGCACCCACACGCTCTTGCCGTGCCGCGCCGCCTCCTCCAGCAGGTAGAGCAGCGTGGTGACGAACGTATAGATCCTGCACCCCAGGTCCTGCAGGTCGAACAGGAACACGTCGGCGGTATCCATCATCGCCGCGCCCGGCCGCCGCACCTCGCCATAGAGGCTGAACACCGGAATGCGATGGACCGGGTCGAGCTCGTCCGCGGTCTCGACCATGTTGTCCTGCTTGTCGCCCTTCAGCCCGTGCTGCGGGCCGAACGCGCTGGTCAGGTTCACCCCGGCCGCGACCAGCGCGTCGAGCGAATGCGTCAGGTCTTCGGTCAGCGATGCGGGATGCGCGACCAGCGCGACGCGCCGCCCCGCAAGGGGCGCGCGCAAGGTGGGGTCCGCCAGCAGGCGGTCGATGCCGAACTTCATGCCGCGTCGGGTGCCGCAATCGGCAGCACGAAGCAAGCCGCCGCGTGGAAATCGGGCTTCCCCGCCGGATGCGCCAGCGCCCAGTAGGAAAGGTGGCCGCCCTCCTCCGCGATCACCGCGCTCACCCCGCATCGCCAGGGCAGCCCGGGCAGGCTGGCGCGCGGGATCGCCGCGTCGAAGATGCGCAGCTCGCCCGATCCGCGCAGCCCGCACACCGGCGCCCGCGCGATGGGCCGCTCCACCATGCCTTCGCGGTAGCGGGTAAAGTCATAGGCAGCCCAGCGCTCGGACGGCGAAAGGTTGAACTCGCTGTATCCCGGCCCGTCCCCGGCCCGCACGAACAGCTCGAAGCAGGTCGTCTGCCACAACCCGTCCGCGCGCCCCCGCCCCGCCAGCGGCGGCACCACCAGCCTGCCGGCCCCCTCGATCCGCCAGCGCAGGCTCAACCAGTCGGCATCGAGTCCGACCACCGAAAACCCGATCCCCCGCACCGCCAGCGCCGGCGTATCGGGATGCGCGACCAGCGGATGCGTTTGCAACTCCGTCCCTCCGTGCTAGGCGCGCGCTTCCCAAGCGAGGCCGCCATGACCCAGTACCAGTCCACCCTGCTCCGCCTGCTCGACGAGCGCGGCTACATCCACCAGCTCACCGATGCCGCCGGGCTCGACAAGCTGGCGAGCGAAGGCGTGGTGCCGGGCTATATCGGCTTCGACGCCACCGCGCCATCGCTCCACGTCGGCAGCCTCGTCCAGATCATGATGCTGCGCCGGCTCCAGCAGGCCGGGCACAAGCCGATCGTGCTGATGGGCGGCGGCACCACCAAGGTCGGCGATCCCTCGGGCAAGGACGAATCGCGCAAGCTGCTGACCGAGCAGGCGATCCGCGACAACATCGCCTCGATCCGCACCGTGTTCGAGCGCTTCCTGACCTTCGGCGACGGCCCGACCGACGCCGTGCTGGTCGACAACGACGAGTGGCTGAGCAAGCTCGGCTACATCGAGCTGCTGCGCACGGTCGGCCCGCACTTCACGATCAACCGGATGATGACCTTCGATTCGGTCAAGCTCCGCCTCGATCGCGAGCAGCCGCTGACCTTCCTCGAATTCAACTACATGATCCTCCAGGCCTACGACTTCCGCGAGCTGTCGATGCGCCAGGGCTGCCGGCTGCAGATGGGCGGCTCGGACCAGTGGGGCAACATCGTCAACGGCATCGAGCTGGCGCGCCGCATGAACGGCACCGAGGTCTTCGGGCTGACCACCCCGCTGCTGACCACGGCCGACGGCGCCAAGATGGGCAAGACCGCCGCCGGCGCCGTCTGGCTCAACGAGGATGCGCTGCCCGCGTACGACTTCTGGCAATACTGGCGCAACTGCGACGATCGCGACGTCGGCCGCTTCCTCAAGCTGTTCACCGACCTTCCGCTCGACGAGGTCGCGCGCCTTGCCTCGCTCGAGGGCGCGGAGATCAACGCCGCCAAGATCGTCCTCGCCAACGAGGTCACCCGCCTGTGCCGCGGCGACGACGCGGCGAAGGCGGCGGAGGCAACGGCATCGGCGACTTTCGCCGGCGGCGGCCTGGGCGAGGACTTGCCGGTCTACGCGATTCCGGCCGAAGGCCTCACCATCGTCGACGCGCTCGTGGGCATCGGATTTGCGACGAGCCGAGGCGAGGCGCGCCGCCTGGTCGCGGGCGGCGGCGCCCGCCTGGACGGCGTCGCGATTAACGATGAATCGCATCGCATCGACGCGCAAGCCACGGAAATCCGGATTTCCGCCGGCAAGAAGCGCCACGGCATCCTGCGCCCGGCATGAATTTGCCGGTGGCGGCAGCCCCTTGCCGCCGCTTTACCGTTTCTTGGGCTTTTTCCGGCAGAGTGACCATTCTTGATGAATGGCAAGGGAAAAGCGTCACATGGCCAGCGGAGCGCAGCTTTCGGTTACCGACCTGCGTCGCTCGACCCGTCACCCGGTCGACTACAAGGTCCTCGCAGAGCACCGTCGCCTCGGCGACCTGATGCTGCACGTGATCAACGTGTCGGCGCACGGCTTCATGACCGACAGCGTCACGAGCCTCACCCGGGGTGAGCGCGTCACCATCCGCCTGCCCTCGGTCGGCCGGATCGAGGCGCACCTGATCTGGACCACCGAGGACCGCTCCGGCTTCCAGTTCGAGCGGATCGTCCGCCTCGACGATTTCAACGGCATGATCGAGGCGATGCAGCCGAACGCCCGCCTGCGCCGCGAACGCTGACCGGCTGCAAACCTTTGGCCTGAATTTCTTGCCGGCTGCCAGCTTGGCAAGCCGCCGCTTGCCTGCCATGCGAGACGGGTGAACGAACCCCGTACCCCCCTCGCCATCGCCGATTTCCGTCTCATCTGGCTGGTGCGCTTCGCTTCGGTCATGGCGACGACCGGCATGGTCGTCGTCATCGGCTACCAGCTCTACGATCTCGCGCGCGGCCCCTACCACATGTCGATCGCGCAGGCGGCGTTCCAGCTCGGCCTGCTCGGCCTGGTCCAGTTCCTGCCGGTGGTGCTGCTGACCCCGGTCGCCGGCGTCGTCGCGGACCGTTTCGACCGGCGCCTGATCGCCGGCCTGTTCTCGCTGATCGACCTGGTGGTGGTGGTCGCGCTGGCGCTGGCGACGCACCTGCAGATGCTCAACCTGCCGCTGTTGTTCGGCCTCGCCGCACTCCACGGGGTGGCCCGGGTCTTCATCGGCCCGGCGCAAAGCGCGATCATGCCCAACATCGTCCCCGCGGCGCTGCTGCCGCGCGCGGTGGCGATGGGCTCGCTCGCCTGGCAGGGCGGATCGGTCGCCGGTCCGGCGCTGGCCGGGCTGCTGTTCGCCTCGTCGCCGCAGTTGCCTTACTGGACGGCGGCGGCGCTGCTGCTGGTCGCCGCCTTCGGCACGCTGTCGATTCGCCCGGTGCCCCCGCCCCCGGGCAACCGCCGCGCCCACCCCTTGCGCCAGATGCACGAAGGCCTGACCTTCGTCCTCCACCACCGCTTCCTGCTCGGCTGCGTCACGCTCGACCTGTTCGCGGTGCTGCTCGGCGGCGCCACCGCGCTGCTGCCGGTCTACGCCCGCGACGTGCTGTTCGTCGCCGGCGCCCCGGTCGGCGCCGACGGCCTCGGCCTGATGCGCGCCGCGCCGGCCGCCGGGGCGGCGCTGGTAGCGCTGGTGCTGTCGCGCTGGCCGATCGAGAGCAACGTCGGCGTCAAGATGCTCTGGGCGGTGGCGGCGTATGGCGCCGCGACGCTGGCCTTCGGCATCTCGCGCGATTTCCACCTGTCGCTGCTGCTGCTGGCGGTGCTGGGTGCGGCCGACATGGTTTCGGTCTTCATCCGCAGCTCGCTGGTCCAGCTCCACACCCCGGATGCCATGCGCGGCCGCGTCTCCGCCATCTCCAGCCTGGCGATTTCCGCATCGAACGAGCTGGGCGAGATGGAATCGGGCCTGGCCGCCGCCTTGCTCGGCGCCACCGGCGCGGTTGTCATGGGCGGCATCGGCGCGATAGTCATAACCGGTCTGTGGGGGTGGCTGTTCCCCGAGATTCGCCGCGCGCGCACTTTCGCGCCGCCGCGCTTCGACAGCCACGGCAACGAGCAGGAGGAGACCGCACCATGAAGGCCGAATCGATTCTCGCCACCATCGGCAACACCCCGCACGTGCGGCTGTCGCGCCTGTTCCCCGATCACGAAGTCTGGGTGAAGTGCGAACGCGCCAACCCGGGCGGCTCGATCAAGGACCGCATCGGCCTGGCCATGATCGAGGCGGCGGAGGCCGACGGCCGGCTCCGGCCCGGCGGCGTGATCATCGAGCCGACCAGCGGCAACACCGGCATTGGCCTGGCCATGGCCGCCGCGGTCAAGGGCTACAAGCTGGTCCTCGTCATGCCCGAGAGCATGAGCATCGAGCGTCGCCGCCTGATGCTCGCCTATGGCGCGACATTCGATCTCACCCCGCGTGAAAAGGGCATGAAGGGCGCGATCGAACGCGCCCGGGAACTGGCAGAGCAGACCGATGGCGCGTGGATTCCGCAGCAGTTCGACAACCCCGCGAACATCGCCGTCCACGTCCGCACCACGGCACAGGAAATCCTCGCCGATTTCGCCGACAGCCCGATCGACGTGCTGATCACCGGCGTCGGCACCGGCGGCCATCTCACCGGCTGCGCCGAAACGCTGAAGGCCGCGTGGAGCGACCTCAAGGCCTTTGCCGTGGAACCGACGCTCTCGCCGGTGATCTCCGGCGGCCAGCCCGGGCCGCACCCGATCCAGGGCATCGGCGCGGGCTTCATCCCGGCCAACCTGCACACCCAGGCGATCGACGGCGTCATCCAGGTCGATCCGGCCGACGCCAAGGAAATGGCCCGCCGCTGCGCCCGCGAGGAAGGCATGCTGGTCGGCATCTCCAGCGGCGCCACCCTCGCCGCGATCGCGCAGAAGCTTGCCGACCTGCCGGCCGGCAGCCGCGTCCTCGGCTTCAACTACGATACCGGCGAGCGCTACCTCTCGGTCCCGGACTTCCTGCCCGAATGAGCGGGCGCGAGGCCGTCGCCTACGCCGATGGCGACGTCGCGCTGACCGGGTGGCTGAGCCGCCCGGCCGGCGCGCCGCGCGCCGCCGTGCTGGTGTTCCCGACAATCGCCAACACGACCCCCAACGTCGAGCGCAAGGCGCAGGCGCTGGCCGATGCGGGCTATCTTGCCATGATTGCCGATTTCTACGGCGTCGAAGTCCCCGATTTCCCCTCTGCCGGACCGCTCGCGCAAGCGTTGCGCGCCGATCCGCAAGTCTATCGCCGGCGCCTGGCGGCCGCGCTGGAAGCCCTGCGCGCGCACGCGCCCGGGGTGCCGCTGGCAACGATCGGCTTCTGCATGGGCGGCCAGGCGGCGCTGGAACTGGCCCGCAGCGGGGCGGACATCGCGGTGGCCGCCAGCTTCCACGGCCTGCTCGACACGCAGCTTCCGGCATCGGCGGGGGCGGTCAAGGCGCGCTTGCTGGTGTGCCACGGCGATGCTGACCCGATGGTGGCGCGATCCGCCGTCGCCGCGTTCCAGAAGGAGATGGATGCCGCCGGCGCCGACTGGCACCTGCATGTCTACAGCGGCGTCCGCCACGGCTTCACCGATCCCGGCAGCGACGCCCGCGGCCTCGATGCGATCAAGTACGACGCCAGCGCCGATCGCCAGAGCTGGTCGGCGCTGCTCGCCCTGTTCGACGAAGTCCTCTAGCCGACGCCGAACGCTTCCGCCGGCAGCGCCATCGTCGAATCGGCGCCCGCCTCGATCTGCCGTCGCAGCGCCCCGGCCTGCGGCGTCATCCGCTCGGCGAAGAAGCGCGCGGTGATCAGCTTGGCCTCGTAAAACGCCGTTTCGCCGCTTCCGGCGGCCAGCGCCGCCTGCGCGACTTTCGCCATGCGCAGCCACATCAGCCCCAGCGCCACGATGCCGGTCATGTGCAGGTAGGCGCTGGCGCCGGCACCGGCGTTGTCGGGATGGGCCAGCGCATTCTGCATGAACCACATCGTCGCCGCCTTGAGTTCGCCATTCGCCTTCGCCACGCGACCGGCGATCGACGCAAGCTCGTCCGTGACGCCGGCGCATTCGCCGTCGACCATCGCGAAGAACGCCTGGATCCCCCGCCCGCCGTTGGCCGCCAGCTTGCGCCCGACGAGGTCCATCGCCTGCACGCCGTTCGCGCCCTCGTAGATCATCGCGATCCGGGCATCGCGAACGAACTGCTCCATGCCGTTCTCGACGATGTAGCCGTGCCCGCCCCAGACCTGCTGCATGGCGACGGCGGTATCGAAGCCCTTGTCGGTGCCATAGCCCTTGATCACCGGCGTCAGCAGCCCGACGATGTCGTTCGCCGCGGTCCGCGCCGCCTCGTCGGCCGCCTTCTCCGCCAGGTCCACCTGCAGGCCCACCCACAGCGCCAGCGCGCGCATGCCCTCGGTGAAGGCCTTGGCCTCCATCAGCATCCGCCGCACGTCGGGCTGCACGACCAGCAGGTCGGCCGCCTCGCCGGGGTCCGCCGCGCCGGTCAGCGCCCGTCCCTGCCGGCGTTCGCGGGCATAGGCGGCACCGTTCTGGTAGGCGACCTCCGCCTGGCCCAGCCCCTGGATGCCGACGCCCAGCCGCGCCGCGTTCATCATCACGAACATCGCCGCCAGCCCTCGGTTCTCCTCTCCCACCAGCCAGCCGGTCGCGCCGTCGTAGTTCATCACGCAGGTGGCGTTGCCGTGGATGCCCATCTTGTGCTCCAGCGACCCGCACGACACCGCGTTGCGCGCGCCGGGGTTGCCGTCGCCATCGGGCAGGAACTTGGGCACCACGAACAGCGAGATCCCCTTCGACCCTGCCGGCGCATCCGGCGTCTTCGCCAGGACGAGGTGGACGATGTTGTCGGCCAGGTCGTGCTCGCCGGCCGAAATGAAGATCTTGGTCCCGGTGATCGCATGGCTTCCATCCGCCTGCGGCACCGCCCGCGTGCGAATCAGGCCGAGGTCGGTCCCGCAGTGGGGCTCGGTCAGGTTCATCGTCGCGGTCCACTCGCCCGGGACCAGCTTCGGCAGGTAGATCCGCTGCAATTCGGGCGAAGCCGAAGCCAGCAGCGCGTTGATCGCGCCGTTGGTCAGGCCGGGATACATCGCGAAAGCCTGGTTCGCCGAACACAGGTATTCCTCGACCACGAAGCCGAGCACCTGCGGCAGCCCTTGCCCGCCGAACGCCGTCGGCAGGGAAAGCGCGCCCCAGCCCGCCTCGCGGAAGGCAGCATAGGCTTCGCGGAATCCCGCCGGCGTGGTGACCGTGCCATCGGCGTGCCGGGTGCAACCGGCCCTGTCTCCCGGCGCGTTTAGCGGCGCGATGACCTCGGCCGTGAACCGCCCCGCTTCGGTGGCCAGCGTCGCGACCAGCTCCGGCGTCAGCTCGGCGAAGCCCGGAAGATCTCCAAGGCGACCGATGTCGAGCAGCTCGTTGACGACGAAACAGGTGTCGCGCACCGGAGCGGCATAAGTCGCCATGTCAGGTCCCCTTTCCCCGCGCGGGAAGCTCCCGCGCACTTCACGTCTGCCGATATAGGGACCGGTCAGGCAGGTTCCACCCGCTCCAGCCGATCGTCGTGCAGAACCCGGTAGAAGCAGGTCGTCGCGCCGGTGTGGCACGCCGGCCCCTCCGGCCGAACCAGCAGCACCAGCGCATCCTGGTCGCAGTCCACCCGCATCTCCTCGACATGGAGGAAATGGCCGGACGTCTCGCCCTTCAGCCAAAGCTTGCCCCGCGACCGCGAATGGAAGTGCGCCAGCCCGGTCTCGCGCGTCTTCGCCAGCGCGGTCGCGTCCATGAAGGCCACCATCAGCACCTCGCGCGTCCGCGAATCGAGCGCGATCGCGGTCAGCAGGCCCTTGTCGTCGAAGCGCGGCATGAACCGGCTACCCTGCTCCCGATCTTCGGCATCCGCGGCGTGCATTGACCAAATTCCTTCATGACAAACGTCGAACGGGCGACAGCATGTTGCACGATAACCACAGATGGCATCCAAAATCCACGCGTCGCCGGCTTGCGACTTTATCTTTCCGCCGATTTGCGTGAACAACGGACATGGTCTTCAGGGGGCCATAAAGCCGGAACCGGCGCAGCCAGCGTCAGGGTTCAGGGAACGGGAAGTCGGTCAACGACTCCCGACGTGACCATGAGGGATCAGGCGCGGTGATCGTACAGGGGCGATCATCCATCCGTCGCAAGGCGGCGCCTTTGAAAGTTTCGTCACGCGAACGCCCGGAGCGCAAGCTCCGGGCGTTTTCGTTGGCCCGCGCCCGCCGCGCGATCAGGCAGGCGGCAGCGCCTCGTCCAGCACCCGCGCAAAGCAGGCGATGACGATGCGCCGGACACCGGCGCGCCGCAAGGCGGCGATGCAGGCATCGCTGGTCGCCCCGCTGGTCAGCACATCGTCGACGAGGATGACGTTCGCGTCCCGCAGGCTATCGCGCCGGCGGGGATTGGCGGTGATCGCGCCGGCCAGCACGCGGGCGCGGGCGCGACGCCCCTTGCCGGCAAGGCTGGGCGTATGCCGGTTCCGCTGCAATGCATCGACCAGCACCGGCAGCCCGCGCCGCGCCGCCAGCGCGCGCGCCAGCAGCGCGGACTGGTTGTAGCCGCGCTGCCACACCCGCCAGCGGTGCAGCGGCACCGGCACCAGCGTCCATTCCCCCTCCAGCGGCGGCAGGCGCGGCTCGATCAATTGTGCCAGCAGCGGCGCCAGCGCGATCCGGCCGCCGTGCTTGAAGGCCAGGACCAGCCCGCGCGAGGCCGCGTTGTAGAGCGTCGCGGCGGCGATTCCGTCATGCCGGGGCGGCTGCGCCAGGCACGGCGCGCAGACGGTGCCCTCCGGCAGGGCGAACGGAAACGGCCGCTGGCACAGCGTGCAGGCCGGCTGGCCGGGAATCGCCAGCGCGGACCAGCACGTCGCGCACAACCGTCCCTGTTCCACCACCGCCGCCCCGCAGGACGGGCAACGCGGTGGGAACAGGAAATCCAGGATCGGCGAAAGGTGCGAAATAAACCGCATGAAAACAACATACCGTGCCGACCCCGCCAACGCCAAGCCTTGCCAGATACGGTGCCGGGCGGCAGGGGGCGGCGATGGCCGACGCGCCCCCCCGCATTTTCGCTCCCGCCCGCCGCATCGCCGCCCGCCGGCGCATGATGTCCGCGCGCCGGCTCCCTGAGGCGCCGACCTACCTGCTCGACGACATGGTCGACGACGTCATCGACCGGCTCGGCTTCCTGCGCGTCACGCCGCGGCGGGCGCTGGTGATCGGGGATCAAGGCCGTGGCCTGGAGCAATGGCTGGTGGCGCAAGGCGCGGAGGTGACCGCCGCCGAACCCGCCACCGGGCATGATGATGAATGCCCGCTCCGCACGGGCGGCTTCGACTTCATCGCCTCGCTCGGGGTGCTGGACACTGTCAACGACCTGCCCGGCGCGCTGCTGCACTTGCGCGCGGCGCTGGCGCCGGGCGGCCTGATGATCGCGAGCTTCATCGCCGCCGGGTCCCTGCCGCAACTGCGGGCCGCCCTGCTCGCTGCCGACGGCGATCGCCCGGCCGCGCGGATTCACCCGATGGTCGACGTGCGCGCCGGCGGCCAGTTGCTGCAGCGCGCGGGGTTTGCCGATCCGGTCGTGGACAGCCGCACGCTGCAGGTCCGCTTCGGATCGCTGGATCGCCTGGTCGCCGACTTGCGGGCGCAGGGCCTCGGCAGCGTCCTCGCCAGCCCGGCCCCGCCGTTGACCCGCAGCCGGCACGCCATCGCCCGCGCCGCCTTCGCCAGCGCCGGTGAAGGCGGGCGCACCACCGAACGCTTCGAGATCCTGACGCTGAGCGGCTGGCGCGCTACCTGAGCGCCGCCTGCGCCGCTGCGAGCCGCGCGATCGGTACGCGGTACGGCGAGGCGCTGACGTAATCGAGCCCGACGTCCTCGCAGAAGGCGATGCTCGCCGGATCGCCGCCATGCTCGCCACAGATGCCGAGCTTGATGTCGGGCCGGGTGGCGCGGCCACGCTCGGCAGCCATCCGCACGAGCTGGCCGACGCCATCGATGTCGAGGCTGACGAACGGGTCGCGCGGGTAGATGCCCTGTTCGACATAGGCGCCGAGGAACTTGCCGGCGTCATCGCGGCTGACGCCCAGCGTGGTCTGCGTCAGGTCGTTCGTGCCGAAGCTGAAGAACTCGCCCACTTCGGCGATCTCGCCCGCCATCAGCGCGGCGCGGGGCAGTTCGATCATCGTGCCGACGTGATACTGGAGCGTCCGCCCCTTCTCCGCGAAAACCGCCGCCGCGGTGCGATCGACCAGGGTCTTGAGAATATCCAGTTCGCGCCGGGTGGCGACGAGCGGGATCATCACTTCGGGAACGATCGCCTCGCCATGTTGGGCGGCGACGTCGCAGGCGGCCTCAAAGATGGCGCGGGCCTGCATCTCGTAGATCTCGGGGAAGGTGATGCCGAGGCGGCAGCCGCGGTGGCCGAGCATCGGGTTGGCCTCGTGAAGCTCGCCGGCGCGGCGCTTCAGGGTGTCGATGCCGATGCCGATGGCATCGGACAGGTCGGCGAACTCGGCATCGGCCTGCGGCAGGAACTCGTGCAGCGGCGGATCGAGCAAGCGGATCGTCACCGGCAGGCCGGTCATGATCTCGAAGATCGCGTGGAAGTCGGCGCGCTGCTCGGGCAGCAGCTTGGCCAGCGCCGCCCGCCGTCCGGCTCCGTCCTCGGCGAGGATCATCTGGCGGACGGCGGAGATGCGCTTGTCGTCGAAGAACATGTGCTCGGTACGGCACAGGCCGATGCCTTCGGCGCCGAAGCTGCGCGCCATCCGGCAGTCCTCGGGCGTCTCGGCGTTGGTGCGCACCTTCATGCGGCGGTGCTTGTCGGCCCAGTCCATCAGCGTGCCGAAATCGCCCACCAGTTCGGGCTCGATCGTCGGCACTTCGCCGGCGATGATCTCGCCGCTGGCGCCGTCGAGGGTGATGATGTCGCCTTCCTTCAGCTCGCGCTTGCCGATGCGCAGCGTGCGCCCGGCCATGTCGATCGACACCGCGCTCGCACCGGAAACGCAAGGCCGGCCCATCCCGCGCGCGACCACGGCGGCATGGCTGGTCATCCCGCCGCGGGCGGTGAGGATGCCCTTGGCGGCGTGCATGCCATGAATGTCCTCCGGCGAGGTCTCGGCGCGGACGAGGATCACCGCTTCGCCGCGCGCGGCGCGGGTTTCGGCAGTATCGGCGTCCAGCACGATGGCGCCGCTGGCGGCGCCGGGGCTGGCGGGCAGTCCCTTGCCGAGCAGGTCGCGCGGGGCGTCCGGGTCGAGCGTCGGATGCAGCAACTGGTCGAGCGCCATCGGATCGACGCGCAGGATCGCGGTGGGTTCGTCGATCAGCCCTTCGCCGACCATGTCGACCGCCATCTTCAGCGCGGCCTTGGCCGTGCGCTTGCCGCTGCGGGTCTGCAGCATCCACAGCTTGCCGCGTTCCACCGTGAACTCGATGTCCTGCATGTCGCGGTAGTGGGCCTCGAGCAGGTCGAAGACGTGGGCCAGTTCCCGGTACGCCGCGGGCATGGCTTCTTCCATGCTCAGCGGCTTGGCCCCTGCCCGCTCGCGGGCGGACTTCGTGAGGTACTGCGGGGTGCGGATGCCGGCGACGACGTCCTCGCCCTGGGCGTTGACCAGCCATTCGCCATAGTAGGCGCGTTCGCCGGTGGCGGGATCGCGGGTAAAGGCGACGCCGGTGGCGCTGGTGTCGCCCATGTTGCCGAACACCATGGCCTGGACATTGACCGCGGTACCCCAGTCCCCCGGGATGTCGTTGAGCTTGCGGTAGACCTTGGCGCGGTCGCTGTCCCAGCTGTCGAAGACGGCGCGGATGGCACCGTTCAGCTGATGGAACACGTCCTGCGGGAAGGGCGTCCCCAAGGCTTCCTCGACGATCGCCTTGTACGACTTGACAATGTCTTGCCAGTGCCCGGCCGACAGTTCAACATCGCTGTAGAAGCCGTTGTCTTCCTTGGCGATTTCGAGCGCATCCTCGAACAGGTGGTGGTCGATGCCGAGCACCACGTCCGAATACATCTGGATGAACCGCCGGTAGCTGTCCCAGGCGAAGCGTTCATCCCCCGAGGTGTTCGCGAGGCCGAGCACGGTCGCGTCGTTCAGACCGAGATTGAGCACGGTATCCATCATGCCGGGCATCGACACGCGCGCGCCGGAGCGCACCGACACCAGCAGCGGATCGGCCGGATCGCCGAACGTCTTGCCGACCGACGTCTCGATATGGCCAAGCGCCGCGGTGATCTGGGCCTGGATGGCCTCGGAAAACTCCCCCCCTTCGGCGAGGTAGCGCACGCATTCCTCGGTGGTGATGGTGAAGCCCGGGGGAACCGGCAAGCCGATGCCGGCCATTTCGGCGAGATTCGCGCCCTTGCCGCCGACGATCGTCTTGTCGCGGGCACGCGGATCATCGTGACGTGCGCCACCGCCGAAGGTGTAGACCTGCCGCATCTGAACTCCCCTGCTTGCCGGCTACGCTGCAAGCCATTGCATACGTATGCCGGGGCGCGTTCTAGCCTTCGATCCGCGAGAAGTCAGCAACTTTGTGCACCGCAGCACGGAAGCGGTCGAGCAGCGCGAGGCGGGCCCGGCGCTTGGCGCCATCGGCATCGTTGACGGTGACACCGTCGAAGAAGGCGTCGATCGGCGCGCGCAGGCTGGCCAACGCGGTCATGGCAGCGGCGAAGTCCTCCGCTGCGACCGCCGATTCGGCCTGCGGTCCGGCCGCATCGAGCGCGGCGATCAGCGCGGCTTCGGCCGGCTCGGCGTCATAGCCGAGCGGCCCGGCATGGCGATCGGCCATCTTGGCGGCGATGACCGGCGCCAGATCGGGATCGTCCACCAGAGCCAGCGGATCTTCCTCGCCGGTCCGGGCAATCTCGCCCTCGATGCCCTGCCAGTCCTCCTTCTTGAGGATGTTGGCGGCGCGCTTGTAGCCGGCGTGGAGATTGCGGCCATCGTCGGTGCCGATGAACGCCTGCAAGGCCTGGACGCGGGCGAGCAGGCGGACGAGATCGTCCTCGCCCCCCAGCGCGAACACCGCGTCGATCAGGTCGTGGCGGACCCCGGCTTCCTTCTGCTGGACCTTGAGGCGGTCGGCAAAGAAGGCGAGCACGTCGCCCTCGCCCACGCCGAAGCGCAGGCCGTTGGCGGTGATCAACTGGATGATGCCGAGCGCGGCGCGGCGCAGTGCGAACGGATCCTTGGACCCGGTGGGCTTCTCGTCGATCGCGAAGAAGCTGCGGATCGTGTCGAGCTTGTCGGCCAGCGCGACGGCGACGGTAACCGGCGCTGTGGGCACCTCGTCGCCTTGCCCCACCGGCTTGTAGTGATCCCGAATGGCGTCGGCGACGGCATCGGGCAGGCCCTCTGCGCGGGCGTAGTAGCCACCCATCAGGCCCTGCAGTTCGGGGAACTCGCCGACCATCTCGGTGACGAGATCGGCCTTGCACAGGCGCGCGGCAAGTTCGGCTTGATCGGCGAGTGACTCATGCCCACCCCCGGCCCCTGCCGTAAGCGGGAGGGGAGCGACGATGCCCTGTTCCACCAGCCAGCGGGCGAGTTTGGCGACTCGTTCGACCTTGTCGGCGACGGTGCCGAGCTTTTCGTGGAAAGTGATGCGGCCAAGCTTTTCCGCGTGCCGCGAAAGCGGCGTCTTGCGGTCCTGCTCCCAGAAGAAGCGCGCGTCGGAAAGCCGCGCGGCGAGAACCTTGCGATTGCCGTCGACAATGCCGGCGCCGGCATCGCTGGCGGCAATGTTGGCGGTGCAGACAAAGGCGTTGGCCAGCTTGCCGCCGGCACCCTCGCAGACGAAATACTTCTGGTTGGTGCGCGCGGTCAGCTGGATCACTTCGGGCGGCACGTCGAGGTAGGCTTCATCGAATCGGCCGAGCAGCGGCACCGGGTATTCGGTGAGGCCGGCATTCTCGATGACGAGCCCGGGGTCCTCGACCAGAGTCAGTCCGGCGACTTCGGCGACCATCCGGGCGGCGGTGGCGATGAGGTTCTCGCGCTCGGCGTGATCGACGATGACGTGGCAGGCGCGCAGCTTTTCCTGGTAATCGTGCGCGCCGCCGATGGTGATCTCGCCGGGGGCGTGGAAGCGGTGCCCCCGGGTGGCGTAGCCCGAGCGGATGCCGCCAACTTCGCACGCGACAAGATCCTCGCCGAAAATGGCGACGATGCCCGAAAGCGGGCGCACCCAGCGCAGGCTCTCGCTGCTGATCGAGGCCGTGCCCCAGCGCTGGCTCTTGGGCCAGGGAAACGCCCGGACGATCGCCGGGATCGCCTCGGCTAGCACGTCGCGGGTGGCGCGGCCGGGCTTTTCGGTGACGGCGAACCAGACCCCGTCGCGCTCGGTCAATTGCGCCTTCGTCAGCCCGGTCTTGCGCAGGAACCCTTCCAGCGCCTGTTCGGGCGCGCTGGTGCGCGGGCCCTTGGCTTCCTCGGTGACCGGCTGCGTCGCCTTGGGCAGGTCGCGCGCGATCAGTGCCAGGCGGCGCGGGGTCGACCAGACGGTGATCGCGCCCGGGACAATGCCGGCGGTCGCGAGCTGCTCGCGCAGGAGCTTTTCCAGTGCCGCACGGGCGCCCGCCTGCATGCGCGCGGGAATTTCTTCGGAGCGGAGTTCGAGGAGGAAATCCATCACAGCGACCACTCCGGATATTCCTTTTCCCACCGTTCCCTGTTGGTCTCGATCCACGACTGGCAACTGCCCTTCGCCAGATCGCGGACGCGGCCGATGTAGCTGGCGCGTTCCTGGACCGAAATCACGCCGCGCGCCTGGAGCAGGTTGAACAGATGGCTGGCCTCGATCGCCTGGTCATAGGCCGCCAACGGCACTTTCGCAGCGATCGCCCGCTGGCATTCCGCCTCGGCGTTGCGGAAGCCCTGGAACAGTTGGTCGGTATCCGCCACCTCGAAGTTCCATTTCGAGTGCTGGCGCTCGTTTTCCAGGAACACGTCACCGTAGCTGACGCCGTGGTCGTTGAAGCGCAGGTCGTAGACGCGGTCCACCCCCTGGATGTACATCGCCAGCCGTTCGAGACCGTACGTCAACTCACCGGCGACGGGCTTGCAATCGAACCCGCCGACCTGCTGGAAATAGGTGAACTGGGTCACCTCCATGCCGTCGCACCAGACTTCCCAGCCGAGCCCCCAGGCGCCGAGCGTGGGGCTTTCCCAATCGTCCTCGACAAAGCGGATGTCGTGCGCGAGCGGATCGATACCGATCGCGGCGAGGCTTTGCAGGTAAAGCTCCTGCAGGTTTTCCGGGTTGGGCTTCAGGATCACCTGGTACTGGTAGTAATGCTGGAGCCGGTTCGGATTCTCGCCATAGCGACCGTCGGTCGGGCGGCGGCTGGGCTGGACATAGGCGGCGCGCCACGGCTCCGGGCCGAGCGCGCGCAGCGTCGTAGCCGGGTGAAAGGTGCCGGCGCCCATGCGCATGTCGTAGGGCTGGAGGATCAGGCAGCCTTGCGCGCTCCAGAACGCGTGAAGCGTGAGGATCATGTCCTGGAAGGACAGGGGTCGGGCAGTTTCGCTCATGGTGGCGGCCTTTGGCGCAGGGACCGTGCGGGGTCAACGGTTTCGGGGCACGTGACGGCCCGGTGGCCGACCGCGCCAGGCACTTTTTCGCTTCGTAACCAAGGCCGTTCATCGACAGGACGGCGCGAGCGTCTATAGCGATGCCATGACCGGACGCCCCAGCCCCCTGCCCCGCCGCTTCGCCAGCGGCTTCCGCCGCCTGGCCGCGACCCTGCTTGCTGCCTTGCTGGCGCTGATCGGGCTGTCGCAACCGATGTCCGCGCAGGCGCGGCCGGCACGCCCGGCTGCGGCCCGCACCGCCCCGGTGCGGCCGGCGCTGTGGAAGGTGTCGGACAAGGACACGACGATCTGGCTGTTCGGCACGATCCACGCGTTGCCCAAGGGGCTGGAGTGGTACAAGGGGCCGGTGGCGGCCGCGTTCGAGCAATCCGACGCGCTGGTGACCGAGATCATCGAGAAATCCCCGGAGGAGATGCGCCCGATCGTGCTGGCCAAGGCGATGCTGCCCGAGGGGCAGACGCTGCGCGGGATGCTGGCGCCGGCCGATCGCGCCGCATTCGAGAAAGCCCTGGCAGGCAACGCGCTGCCGGTGGCGGCGTTCGACCGCTACCAGCCGTGGTACGCGGCGGTGGCGCTGGCGACGCTGCCGCTGCTGTCGAGCGGGTACGACCCGGCCAACGGCGTCGATGCGCAGCTGAGCGACCGGGCATTGGCGGCCAAGCGCGGGCGCGAAGCCCTCGAAACGCCGGAGTTCCAGCTTGGCCTGTTCGGTTCGCTGCCGCTGGACACGCAGAAGAAATACCTGCGCGAGGTGGTCGACAACCTGCCGAAGCTGAAGGGCGAGCTGAACCGCATCATCGCCGCGTGGAAGGCGGGCGACGCGGCACGACTGGCGCGGCTGATGAACGAGGACGAGGACGACCCGGTGCTCGAACAGCGGCTGCTGATCGATCGCAATCGCGACTGGGCGCAATGGATCAAGGCGCGGATGGACAAGCCCGGACGCGTGTTCATCGCCGTCGGCGCCGGGCACCTGGCCGGCGCTGGATCGGTGCAGGATCAACTTGCCCGGCTGGGACTGCGGGCGACCCGGGTGCAGTGAGGCGCGGACTCGCCACCCTCGCGCTGCTGGTGCTGGCAGCGTGCCGGCCGCCGTCGGAACCGGCGAACCCGGCCTTGTGGCGCGTCGATGGCCCGAACGGCGAACGGGCCTGGCTGTTCGGCACGATCCACACGCTGGCACGGCCGGTGGCCTGGCGCACCGCGAAAGTCGACGCCGGCTTGCGCGCAAGCGACCGCGTGATGGTGGAGATCGCCGCCTTGGACGACGACGCGGCGCTGGAACGCACGTTCGCCGGCCTGGCCCGCACGCCGGGGCTGCCGCCGCTGTCCGCACGCGTACCCGCCGATGAGAGGCCGGCACTGGCGAAGGTGCTGGCGGAAGCCGGACTGAAGGACGACGGCTTTGGCGAAACCGAGACCTGGGCGGCGGCGCTGATGCTGGCCAGCGCCACCGAAGGCCAGGCCGGCGCGCATCCCGAATGGGGGGTCGACCGGGCGGTGGTGGCTGCGGCCCAGGGCAAGAAGATCGAGGAGTTCGAGGGCGCGGCGCGGCAACTGGCGATCTTCGACCGCCTGCCCGAACCGGCGCAGCGCCGCTTGCTGGCGGCGGCGGTGGCAGGAGCCGCCACCGCGCCGGGCGACGCGGCGGCCCTGGCCGCGGCGTGGCGACGCGGCGACATCGCCCGGATCGGGCAGGAGACGACGCGCGGAATGCTGGCCGATCCGCTGCTGCGCGAGGCGCTCTACGCCGGCCGCAACCGGGTCTGGCTGGCGCGGATCGAAGCGACGATGCGCGATGGCGGCCGGCCGTTCGTCGCCGTGGGCACGGCGCACCTGGCCGGTCCCGACGGGCTGCCGAAGCTGCTGGTGCAGCGGGGATACGCGGTGACGCGCCTGGAATAGGCGTGCTTGCGTTTTCGGGCGATTGCCGTTAGGGGCGCGCGCTTCGTCATGGTCATCCCTGGAGGCGTGACGAGGCGGGCGCGCCGATGTGCGGCGCAAACCCGTCCCTCAATCCAGTTTTCGAGAAGGTAGCAAGATGAGCGATACGCTGTCCCTGCCGGCCGAAGCGCGCGAACGGGCAGGCAAGGGAGCCTCCCGTGCACTGCGTCGCGATGGCCGCGTCCCCGCCGTGATCTACGGCGGCAACGAAGCCCCTGTGGCGATCCACGTCGAGGAGAAGGAGCTGTCCCGCCAGCTTGGCACCGGCCACTTCTTCAACTCGATCATCGAGATCGAGCTGGGCGGCGCCAAGCTGCGCACGCTGCCGAAGGACGTTGCCTTCCATCCGGTCTCCGACCGTCCGCTCCACGCCGACTTCCTGCGGCTGGGTGAGCACACCGTGGTTCACGTCAACGTGCCGGTGGTGTTCGCCAACGAGGCCGCCTCGCCGGGCATCAAGCGCGGTGGCGTGCTGAACATCGTCCACCACGACCTCGACCTGGTCTGCGACGCCGACGCGATCCCCGACGAGATCACGATCGACCTGACCGGGCTCGACGTCGGTGATTCGATTCACATCGGCGACATCAAGCTGCCGGCCGGCGTCAAAGACGGCAGCCACGAGAAGGACATGACGATCGCCACGATCGTCGCGCCGTCCGGCCTGAAGAGCGCCGAGGGCGACACCACCAAGACCGAACCGGCCGCGTAAGCGAACGGTGCAGACAATGCGCCCCGCCGCGTCCCAGGACCGGCGGGGCGTTTTGATTCCGGGGAGTGCGGGCTGATGCAGCTGTGGGTCGGACTCGGCAATCCCGGGCAGGAATATGCGCTGCACCGGCACAACGTCGGGTTCATGGCGGCGGATGCGATCGCCGGGGTGCACGGGTTCGGGCCGGTGCAGAAGAAGTTCTCGGGCTGGCTGCGCGAAGGCCGGATCGGCGGCGAAAAGCTGCTGTTGCTGAAACCCGCGACGTTCATGAACGAGAGCGGCCGCTCGGTCGCGGAGGCGATGCGGTTCTACAAGCTGGGCCTCGACGCGTTGACCGTGTTCCACGACGAACTTGACCTCGCGCCGTTCAAGGTCAAGGTGAAGCGCGGCGGCGGCACCGCCGGGCACAACGGGCTGCGCTCGATCGACCGTCACCTCGGAGCCGAATTCCGCCGGGTGCGGCTGGGAATC
This sequence comes from Sphingomonadales bacterium, assembly GCA_028868535.1. Classification (GTDB taxonomy): domain Bacteria; phylum Pseudomonadota; class Alphaproteobacteria; order Sphingomonadales; family Sphingomonadaceae; genus Novosphingobium. The sequence goes on from JAGWUH010000003.1 coordinate 26,990, forward strand.
GGCCATCCGGGCCACAAGGACCGGGTGACCGGACATGTGTTGGGCAACTTCGCGAAGAGCGAGCAGGACGCGCTGGCGGACATGCTCGGCGCGGTCGCGGCGGAAGCCGGGTGGCTGGCGGCCGGCGACGACGTGCGGTTCATGAACGACGTGGCGTTGCGGCTGCAGGACTGATCTGGCCTTCGCGGCCGGTTGCCGCTAGGGGCGGCGCGCGCGGCGCACGGCCGCTGGCTGGAGTATACCATGGGAATTCGTTGCGGGATCGTCGGGCTGCCGAATGTCGGCAAGTCCACGCTGTTCAATGCGCTGACCGAGACGCAGGCGGCGCAGGCGGCCAACTATCCGTTCTGCACGATCGAGCCCAATGTCGGCAACGTCGGCGTGCCCGATGCCCGGCTCGACGAACTGGCGCGGATCGCCGGCAGCCAGAAGATCATCCCGACGCAGCTTGGCTTCGTCGACATCGCCGGGCTGGTCCGCGGCGCCAGCAAGGGCGAAGGGCTCGGCAACCAGTTTCTCGGCAATATCCGTGAGGTCGACGCCATCGTCCACGTCCTGCGCTGTTTCGAGAACGACGACATCCAGCACGTCGACAACCGCATCGATCCGCTGTCGGATGCCGACACGGTCGAGACCGAACTGATGCTGGCCGATCTCGAAAGCCTCGAAAAGCGTGTCCCCGCCGCGCAGAAGAAGGCCGCCGCCGGCGACAAGGAATCGAAGATCATCGCCTCGGTGCTGGGCCAAGCGCTGGAGCTGCTGCGTGCGGGCAAGCCGGCACGGCTGACCGAGCCGAGGGACGACGAGGAGGCGCGCGTGTTCCGGCAGGCGCAGTTGCTCACCGCCAAGCCGGTGCTCTACGTCTGCAACGTCGAGGAGGAATCGGCGGCCGAGGGCAATGCCCATTCGGCGAAGGTGTTCGAGAAGGCAAAGGCCGAGGGCGCCAACGCGGTGATCGTCTCGGCCGAGATCGAGAGCCAGCTGGTCGGCATGGATGCCGAGGAGCGGATGGTGTTCCTCGAGGAGATGGGCCTGCACGAGACCGGGTTGAACCGGGTGATCCGCGCCGGCTACGAGCTGCTTCACCTGATCACCTTCTTCACCGTCGGCCCGAAGGAGGCGCGCGCGTGGACCGTTCACAAGGGCGCAAAGGCGCCCGAGGCGGCGGGCGAGATCCATTCGGATTTCGAGAAGGGCTTCATCCGCGCCGAGACGGTGGCTTACGACGACTTCGTGTCGCTGGGCGGCGAGTCGAAGGCGCGCGAAGCCGGCAAGCTGCGCGCGGAAGGCAAGGCCTACGTGGTGCAGGACGGCGACGTGATGCACTTCCTGCATAGTTAGGCTATAGACGACGGCCATGCTCCGCCGCCTGGTTCTCGCGCTGCTCATCGGCTTGCTTGCCATCCCAGCGCTGGCCATGCCCGCGCGGGTGCCCGCCATGCCCTGCCACGAGGCGATGGCGGCGATGCCGGCCGGGGACGAACACCGGCACCAGCACGGAGACCGGCACGGGGCCCCGCCGCCGGTCGCGCACCACGATTGCATCGGTTGCGCGACGGTCGAGCCGCGCGCACCTACGCTCGGCCTGTCGCCGTTGCCGGCCGCGGTCTCGCCGATCGCCGGCCTGTCACGCCTGGCGATGCGCGCCTACACCGGACCCGATTTGCCCCCTCCCCGCACCTGATCCGGCTTCGTCGGCGTTGATCGCCCGAGCATTCCCCGTTCGATCAGGAAACCAAATCATGAAAACCAAGCTCGCGGCTGCCTGGCTGGCAGCCGTCCCCGTCGCGTCTCCTGCCATTGCGCAGGACATGGATCACACGCACATGGACATGCCGGGCATGGCCATGCCAGGGGACAACGACACCCATCCCGGCGAAGGCTCCGGCACCGCGCGCACCCCCGCGCGCAATGGCTCGATGCCCGGCCTTCACGTCATAGCCGGCGACTGGATGCTGATGGCGCACGGCTCGGTCGCGCTCGACTACACCAAGGCCTCCGGCCCACGCGGTGACGACAAGGCCTATGTCACCTCGATGGTGATGCTGATGGCCAAGCGGGAGGCGAGCTGGGGCCGCATCCAGCTCCGCGCGATGACCAGCCTGGAGCCGGCGATGGACGCGGCCGGATATCCGAACCTGTTCGCCACCGGCGAGACCGCGCACGGCGCCCCGCTGGTCGACCGCCAGCATCCGCACGACCTGTTCATGGAACTGGCGGCGCGGATCGACATCAACGCCGGGCCGGGTCGCCTGTTCGTCTACGGCGGGCCGGTGGGCGAGCCGGCGTTGGGGCCGACCGCGTTCGTCCACCGGGCTTCGGCGCGGCTCAATCCCGAGCCGCCGATCAGTCACCACTGGTTCGATTCGGCGCACATAACCTATGGCGTCGTGACGGCAGGCTACGCGGCACGAAGCTGGCAGATCGAGGCAAGCGGATTTCGCGGCCAGGAGCCCGACGAGCGCCGCTGGAACATCGAGAGCCCGCGGATCGACTCCTGGTCGGTGCGCGGCACGCTCAATCCGACGCCGCGCTGGGCGCTGCAGGCCAGCTATGGCGAACTGCACCAGCCCGAGAGCACGCACCCCGGCGAGGACGCGCATCGCTTCACCGCGTCGGCGCAGTATGGCGACGGACACGGCGTCTCGGCGATGGCCGGGTTCAGCGCAAAGCGTCGCGTGCCCGGCGAGACGCTCACCGCGTGGATCGGCGAGGCAAGCTGGGATTTCTCCCGCCACGACACGGTGTTCGGGCGTATCGAGAACGTCGCCAATGACGAGCTGTTTCCCGATCCGGCGGCGGCACTGCACGATGTGGCCTTCCGCGTGACCAAGCTGCAGGCCGGCTATGCGCGGCGCATCCCGCTCGACCGGTTCGAGCTGGCGCTGGGCGGATCGCTGTCGGGGTTCATCAAGCCGGCCGCGCTCGCCGCGGCCTATGGCGACGCACCGCTGCAGGGGACGTTGTTCGCGCGGTTGACCCTGCTGCGCTGACCGGTTCTTGCAGTTGTCATCGCCGGGTGCCAGCGTGGCGGCCATGATCAGCCGATTCCGCGCTTTCGTGCTTGCCGCGCTGGCGGTCCTGGCCCCCGCCCCGCTGGCGGCAAGGCCATCGCGACCGCCGGTGACGGTGCTGATCTCGATCGACGGGTTCCGCGCCGATTACCTGTCGCGCGGGAAGACGCCGAACGTCGCCGCGCTGGCGGCCGGCGGGACCATGGCCGTGCTCCGGCCCTCGTTCCCGAGCGTGACCTTTCCCAATCACTGGACGCTGGTGACCGGAATGCGGCCCGATCACCACGGCGTGGTGAACGGCTACGTCCGCGACCGCACCACCGGCGCCGTGCTCAACATGAAGACCGTCGAGGGCCCGCAATGGTGGGACGGAGGACAACCGATCTGGATCACGGCCGAAAAGGCGGGGATCCGCACGGGCACGATGTTCTGGCCGGGATCGCCGGTCGCGTTCGGCGGGCTGCGGCCCACCGTCTGGGTGCCGTTTTCCAAGGCGATCACCAGCACGATGCGGGCTGACATGGTGCTCGACTGGCTGCGCCGCCCGGCACCGGGGCGCATCGGCTTGATTACCGTGTATTTCGATGCGGTCGACATCGCCGGCCACCACGATGGCCCGGATTCTCCGGAGGTGAATGCGGCTTTGGCCGATGTCGATGCCGCGATCGGCCGGATCCGGGCCGGTCTCCGGGCTATGAAGCGCCCGGCCAACGTCGTTCTGGTGTCCGACCACGGCATGGCGTCGGTCGACCTGTCGCGGGTGCTCCAGATTTCCGATTTCGTGAACCGCGCCGACTACGTGCCGATCAGCGGCGGGCCGGTGCTGTTCCTCGATGCGGTGCCCGGCCACGAGGCCGCGCTGGCGACCGGGATCGCCAAGCTGCCCGGCTATGTTCATTGCTGGCAGAAGGGGCGATTGCCCGCACGCTTCGCGTTCGGGAGCAATCCCCGCGTCCCCGACTGGACCTGCCTCGCCGACGAACATGCCGCGGTGCTGATCGCCCCGCCGGCGCAGGCCCCCAGCCTCGGCGACCATGGCTACGACAACGACCTGCCGTCGATGCGGGCGCTGTTCATCGGCAATGGGCCGGCGTTTCCCCGGGGACGCAGGCTGCCCGAGTTCGACAACGTCGACGTCGAGCCACTGTTGCGCGACCTGCTGAGGCTGCCGCAAACCCCGGGGCGCGACGGAGATGACGCGCCGTTTCGCGGGGTGCTCAGGAACAGGTGAGGTCGCCCACGGCCTCGAACACCTGGCGTTCGTGGTCGTCCGTCACCGTCAACGCGGCAGGCTGGCGGGGCTGGTCGGAAAAGCCCGACGGCGTGGGCGTGGCCAGCGTCGGCTGGGGCTCGAGCCGCAGCGCGTAGCGCTTGCCGGTATAGCGGGACCAGGTCTGCCCGGGCAGTCGGCTGGAGCCGGCATCGGCCGCGAAAACCTGGGTCTGCCCGCCGAAGCGCATGGCCGCGCCGTTGGCGGCGGTGCCGAGGATCGGCCGGCCGGTGGCGAAGGCGGGATCCGCGAACGTGCAGCGACTCTGCGCGAGCGCGCCGGGATCGAGCGCCTGCGGGTTCAGCGGAACCGGAGGCGGCAGGCTGCGCTGCGCGCCTTCGACCATGGCGATGTCGCGGGCGTCGCGGCGGGCCTGTTCTTCGGGGCTGACGCGATCGCAGGCGGCGAGCAGGAACGGCAACAGGAGCGCGCGGTGCATGGCGGGGCAACGACGCTGGTGGACGCCCGGTTCCCGGCAGGACCCCGTTCCGCCCCCGATCAACGGCGGCCGAACAGTTTCTCGATATCGGCGTGGGCGAGCTTCACCCAGGTCGGGCGGCCGTGGTTGCACTGCCCGGATCGCGGCGTCGCTTCCATCTCGCGCAGCAGCGCATTCATTTCCGCGACCCCCAGTGCCCGGCCCGAGCGCACCGAGCCGTGGCAGGCCATCGTCGCCAGCACGTGATCCAGCCGTTCGGGCAGCAGCAGCGCGGCTCCATTCTGGGCAAGATCGTCGGCGATGTCGCGGACCAGCGCCTGTACGTCGCCGCTGGCCAGCGCGGCCGGAACGGCGCGGACCAGCAATGCCGCCGGGCCGAAGCGTTCGAGCACCAGGCCGAATGCGGCGAGCTGGGTGGCGGCCTCCTCGAGGCGATCACAATCGGGCTCGTCGAGATCCACAACCTCGGGGATCAGCAGCGCCTGCGACGGCGCCGAAGCACGTCCATTCTCGCCGGATGCCGCGGCGGCCCGCAGCCGCTCCAGCACGATGCGCTCATGCGCGGCATGCTGGTCGACGAGGACGAGGCCGTCCGCCGCCTCGGCGACGATATAGGCATTGCCGACCTGCCCGCGGGCGACCCCAAGCGGGAACTGCGCGGTTTCAGCGGGAGGCGGGTGGGCCGGCTCGGCGCGGGCCTGGGGAGCCAGCACCTGCGCCTCGTAGCCGCGCCAGGCCTGGCCGGCATCGGTTACCCGAGCCGCCGGCGCCGGGGCATGCTGCCGCGCGAACAGGCTGGCGAGCGCGGGTGCCTCGACGGTGCGGGCCAGCGGCTCGGCCTGCCAGGCGGCCATCGCCGGCGCGGCCGGGCTCTGCGCGCTCTTCTGGCCGGCGCTGTCGAGCGCATGACGCAGGCCCGACACGAGGAAACCGCGGATGAAGGCGGGATCGCGAAAGCGGACCTCGGTCTTGGCGGGATGGACGTTGACGTCGACATCCTCGGGCGGGACTTCGAGGAACAGCGCCAGCACCGCATGGCGATCGCGCGCGAGCATCTCGGCATAGGCGCCGCGCACCGCGCCGATCATCAGCTTGTCGCGCACCGGGCGCCCATTGACGAACAGGTACTGGTGATCGGCCACGCCGCGGTTGAAGGTGGGCAGGCCGGCGATGCCGGTGAGACGGGCGGGACCGCGCGCGAGATCGATGACCACCCCGTCCTCCGCCAGCTCGCGCGCGACGATCTGGGCGACGCGGGCGGCTGCACTGTCGCCCGGCTGGACCGCGAGGACGCGGCGTCCGTCGTGCTCGAGCGTGAAGCCGACTTCGGGACGCGCCATCGCCAGGCGACGGACCACATCGAGGCACGCGGCATACTCGGCGCGGGGACTGCGCAGGAACTTGCGCCGCGCGGGGACCTTGGCGAACAGGCCTTCGACGCGGATGCGGGTGCCGGGAGGCAGCGCCGCCGGCCCTTCCCCTGCCAGTTGGCCATGATCGACGACGCGGCGCCAGCCTTCGGCGGTGGCGCCTTCCCGCGCTCGCGATTCGATCGTCAGCCTGGCGACGGAGCCGATCGAGGGCAGCGCCTCCCCCCGGAAGCCCAGCGTGGCGACCTGTTCGATATGCTCGTCGGGCAGCTTCGAGGTGGCGTGGCGTTCGAGCGCCAGCGCGATGTCCGCGGCGGACATGCCGCAACCGTCATCGGTCACCTCGATGCCGTCCAGGCCGCCCTGGACGAGGCGGACCGCGATCTGGCGCGCACCGGCATCGAGCGCGTTCTCGACCAGTTCCTTGAGCGCCGAGGCCGGGCGCTCGACCACCTCGCCGGCGGCGATCCGGTTGACGAGCGTCTCGGGAAGGCGGCGTATGACGGGCACCGCGGCACGATACCCGCGGTACGGGGATTCGGGCAAATCCCGAGCCAGCGCCTTCGGGGGAAATCCCGCACCCGACCCGCCCGCGCCGATGGCCGGCAGCGGTGAAGCGCCGCGATTTCGCGATCGGCCGGGGATCGAATCGCGTGATCCCCAACAAAATTTTTCCCTTTGCCCGACGCTTGGGCTAAGCAGCCGCGACCTCAGCCCAACCACCGCACCAGGCTTGCGGCGAATGCGCCGCAAGTGACGGTAAGAACACGGATTTTTCGATGGCCTCGTTCATGTCGCGATTCTTGAAGTTCGGCTCCCAGAACATGGCGATCGATCTCGGCACCGCCAACACGCTGGTGTTCGTGCAGGACCGCGGCATCGTCCTCAACGAGCCTTCGGTTGTCGCGATCGAGACGATCAACGGCATCAAGCGCGTCAAGGCGGTGGGTGACGACGCGAAGATGATGATGGGCAAGACTCCCGATTCGATCGAGGCGATCCGTCCGCTGCGCGACGGCGTCATCGCCGACATCGAAATCGCCGAGGAGATGATCAAGTACTTCATCCAGAAGGTCCACGGCGGCAAGAAGAGCCTGTTCCGCTATCCCGAGATCGTGATCTGCGTACCTTCGGGCAGCACCTCGGTGGAGCGCCGCGCGATCCGCGACGCCGCCAGCAACGCCGGCGCCAGCCAGGTCTACCTGATCCTCGAGCCGATGGCCGCGGCGATCGGCGCCGACATGCCGGTGACGGAGCCGGTGGGCAGCATGGTCGTCGACATCGGCGGCGGCACCACCGAAGTCGCGGTGCTGTCGCTGCGCGGCCTCGCCTACACGACCTCGGTGCGCGTCGGCGGTGACAAGATGGACGAGGCGATCGTTTCCTACGTGCGCCGCCATCACAACCTGCTGATCGGCGAAGCCACTGCTGAGCGGATCAAGAAGGACTATGGCGTGGCGACGATGCCGGTCGACGGCATCGGCGAGACGATCCACATCAAGGGCCGCGACCTCGTCAACGGCGTGCCCAAGGAAATCACCATCACCCAGGCAAACATTGCCGAGGCATTGTCCGAACCGATCGGCGCGATCGTCGAGGGCGTGCGCATCGCGCTGGAGAACACCGCGCCGGAACTGGCGGCTGACATCGTCGACCAGGGCATCGTGCTGACCGGTGGCGGCGCGCTGATCAAGGGCCTCGACGAGTACCTGCGCGAGGAGACCGGGCTGCCGGTGTCGATCGCCGAGGACCCGCTGTCGTGCGTGGCCCTCGGTACCGGCCGGGCGATGGAAGATCCGATCTATCGCGGCGTGCTGATGACGGCCTGAGCCGGCGGGATACAGACTATCTGGCCGGCAGCGTGAGCGGCCGGTCGCCACTGGATACGAGGACGGGAGCAGCATGGCGCCGCCAGCCAACCGGCGCTCCGGCTATTCGCGCAGGGCGCAGTACGGCACCTTTTTCGGCTATGTCGCGGGCGTGATCGGCGCCGGGGTCGGCGTGTGGCTGCTGTTTCTGTCCGGTTCGGACCACGCGGTCCTGTCCGGCCTGCGCGGGGTGGCTGCTGACGCCACCGCCGCGCCGGCCCGGATCACCGCACAGACCCGCTCCGCCGGATCGACGGTGTTCGACATTCTCGGCGGCTACTTCACCTCGGGCGCGGAAGACGCCAGGCTCAGGCGGGAAGTGACGCTGGCGCGCGTTCGGCTGGCCGAGCAGGCGGCGCTCGCGGACGAGAACCGGCGGCTGAAGGCGGCGCTGGGGCTGACGCAGGACGACGGGGCCTCCCGCCCAGTGGCCACGGCGTGGATGATCGCCTCGAGCGCGAGCAGCACGCGCCGCTTTGCGGTAATCTCTGCCGGCGCCCGGCAGGGCGTGCGCCCGGGCATGCCGGTGCGCACCGCGCTGGGGCTGGTCGGCCGGGTGCTGGAAACCGGTTCGAGCACGGCGCGCGTACTGCTCGTGGTCGACAGCGAGAGCGTCGTACCGGTGCGGCGCGCGCGCGACGGCGTGCCCGCTTTCGCCACCGGCCGGCCCGATGGCTCCCTGCAGATCAGGCTGATCTCGCTGGGGCTCAATCCGCTGAAGCCGGGCGATGCGCTGGTGACTTCGGGCGCCGGCGGGCTCTACTGGCCGGGGACGCCGATCGCGGTGGTGACCAGCCTGACGCACGACGGCGCGGTCGCGCGGGTGCTGGCCGATCCGGGGGCGAGCGAGGTCGTCACCGTCCAGCCGGAATGGAACCCGGTGCGCGACGCGACGCTGCCGCCGCCGCCCGATCCCACTGCCAAGCGCGCGAAGAAGTGATGGCGGGCCTGCTGCCGGAACTGGGACTGCAGCGGCGCCTCGATGCGCGCTTTCGCAAGCGCATCAACCGCGCCCCTTCGCCGCTGCTCGCGCATGGCGCGCCGTGGCTGACGGTGATGCTCGGTTCGCTGGCGGCTGGCTGGCTGGCGATCGCGCGGACGCCGGTGATGCCGCCGCTCGGCTACCTCGTGCTGATCGGCTGGCGACAGTTGCGACCCGGGGTGCTGCCGGTCTGGGCCGGGCTGCCGCTGGGACTCGCGGACGACCTCGTCAGCGGGCAGCCGGCGGGAAGCGCGGTGCTGCTCTGGTCGCTGACGCTATTGGGGCTGGAGGCGATCGAAGCGCGCTGGCCGTGGCGCAACTTCGGCATCGAATGGGCCGTGGCTGCCGGGTTGATCGCGCTTTACCTGCTCGGCGCAGCCATGTTGGCGAGCGGAACCGCGCGGATCGACTGGCTCCCCGGGGTGCTGGTGCAGATCGTCGTGTCGGTGCTGGCCTATCCGCCCGCGGCGCGCGCGGTGGCAGCCTTCGACCGGCTGCGACTGGCGCGATTCCGGAACCTCGGCTGATGGCGCGGCGTACCACGCGCACCACGTCCGGCACGCTGGCGAACTCCTTCGACCGGCGCAGTATCGTCGTCGGCGCTCTGCAAGGCGGGCTCGGCCTGCTGCTGGCGACGCGGATGGGCTGGATCGCCATCGCCGAGAACAACCGCTACCGGACGATGGCGGAAAGCAACCGCGTCAACCTGACGCTGATCCCGCCCCGGCGCGGCTGGATTCTCGACCGCCACGGCGAACCGATCGCTTCCAATCGCGCCGATTTCCGCGTCGACCTGATCCCCGAGCGGCTGATCGACGTCGATCGCACGATCGACGAACTGGCGCCTCTGATCGGACTCGATGCGATCAAGGTTCAGGACATCAAGGACAAGCTGGAGGACGCGCGCGGTTTCCAGCCGGTCGAGGCGGGATCGCATCTCGACGAGGAGAAGTTCGCGGCGGTTTCGGTACGGATGCCCGACCTCCCGGGCGTGGTGCCGCAACGTTCGTTCGCGCGGCAGTATCCGACCGGCCCCTCGGTCGGCCACCTCGTCGGCTATGTCGGCCCGGCATCGGGCGCCGACTACGAGAAGGAACACAACCCGCTGCTGATCACGCCGGGCTTCAAGATCGGCAAGGACGGGCTCGAGAAGCACTTCGACGCGGTGCTGCGTGGCGTGCCCGGTGCGCGCCGGGTCGAGGTGACGGCCGGCGGGCGTATCGTGCGCGACCTGGAAACCCGGGAGGACATCCCCGGCAAGCCGATCAAGCTGACCATCGACGGCGCCTTGCAGGACTACGCGGCGCGGCGCATCGGCCTCGAATCGGCGTCGGTGGTGGTGATCGACTGTCACACCGGCGGCATTCTCGCGCTGGTGTCGATGCCGTCGTTCGATCCCAACAGCTTTGCCGACGGCGTCGGGCGTCTGGAATGGAAGATGTTGCAGGAGGACGACCACGTGCCGCTGCTGAACAAGGCGGTGCGTGGGCTCTATCCGCCGGGATCGACGATGAAGCCGATGGCGACGCTGGCGTTGCAGCAGCACGGTGTCGATCCCGAGGAGCGGGTCAACTGCCCGGGCGGCTACCGCCTCGGCAGCCGTTATTTCCGCTGCGACGCCGCGCATGGTTCGGTCGACATGCGCAGCGCCGTCGAACACAGCTGCAACACCTACTTCTGGAGCATGGCGCATCGCGTCGGTTACGACGCGATCGCGCCCGTCGGGCGTATGCTCGGCCTCGGCCAGCAGTTCGACCTGCCGATCAGCGGGCAGCGCAAGGGCATTGTTCCCGATGCGGCCTGGAAGATGCGGCGTTATCACCAGGCCTGGAGCATGGCGGATTCGCTCAACGCCTCGATCGGCCAGGGCTATGTCGCGGTTTCGCCGCTGCAACTGGCGGTGATGACCGCGCGCATCGCCACCGGGCGGACGCTGCAACCGTCGCTGATGTTCGGCCAGCCGGCGCCGGCCGGCCCGACCCTGCCGTTCACGCCGGAGCAGTTCGCGGTTCCGCGCGACGGCATGTTCCGCGTCGTCAACGGCTCGGGCACCGGGGTGGGCAGCAAGATCGTCATCGGCGACGTGCGCATGGCGGGCAAGACCGGGACCGCGCAGGTCCGGGCGCTGACCTCGCGCGGGACGGTGGGCGAATGGAAGACGCGCGACCATTCGCTGTTCATCTGCTTCGCGCCCACCGACGCGCCCCGCTATGCGATGTCGGTGGTGGTCGAGCATGGCACGTTCGGCGCACGCGCGGCGGCGCCGATCGCCAAGGACGTCATGACGTTCCTGTTCGATCCCCGCACCGCATGGGATTCGCTGCTGGCGCTGGAGAAGGAGTGGGGCGGCACCCCGGCGCAGCGCATGGCCGCGAAGTTCCGGACTTATGCCGCGCGCTATGGCACCTCGGCGCCCAAGGTCGGGCCGGAAGAGGCGTTGGAGGCGGCCATGGACCGTGCGCCGGCCCCCGCGGCCGAGCAGCCCAACCAGGACGTCATTACCCCGGTGGACACCCCTCATGGCGCCGCGAGCCCTTCTCCGACGCCGGCGGCGACGGCTGAGCCGGCCGCGCCGGCATCCCCGACGGAGCCCCACTGATGGGCGGCGGGCTGATTCCCGAACCCCTGCGCCGATTGCCGTGGCGGATGCTGCTGCCGCTGGCGCTGCTCAACCTGTTCGGCTCGACCGTGCTGTGGTCCGCCGCAGGCGGGCGCATGTGGCCCTGGGCGATCATGCACATGGTCCACTTCGCCGTGTTCCTGGCAATGGCTGTCGTGCTGGCGCGATTGCCGCAGCACCTGTTCAAGCAGGTGGCCTATCCCCTCTACGGCGTGTTGATCGTGCTGCTGGTGCTGGTCGAGGCGATCGGCAAGGTCGGCGGCGGCAGCCAGCGCTGGCTGAACCTCGGCTTCATGACGCTGCAGCCTTCCGAGCTGATGAAGCCGGTGATCGTGCTGGTGATGGCGCGGTTTTATGATTCGCTGCCGCCGGCGATGACGCAGAGCTGGCGGGCACTGGTTCCGGCGGGGGCCTTGCTGGCGGTGCCGGCGGCGCTGGTAATGCTGCAGCCGGACCTCGGCACCGCGCTGGCGATCTGCTTCGGAGCGGTCGTGGTGGTGTTCCTGGCCGGAGTTCCGATCTGGTGGTTCATCGGCGGCGGGGCTGCGGCTGCGGTCATCGCGCCGCTGGCATTCTTTTTCGCGCTGCATGACTACCAGCGCAAGCGCGTGCTGGTCTTCCTCGACCCGGAGGCGGACATGCTGGGCTCGGGATATCACATCACCCAGTCGAAGATCGCCATCGGCTCCGGCGGCATCTTCGGCAAGGGCCTGGGCAACGGCAGCCAGAGCCACCTGCAATACCTGCCCGAATCGCACACCGACTTCGTGTTCGCGACGATGGCCGAGGAGTGGGGGCTCCTCGGCGGCATCTTCGTGATCGCCGTGTTCCTGCTGGTGTTCCGCTGGGGCATGGGCATCGCCCAGCGCGCGCCCGACCGTTTCTCGCGGCTGCTGGCGGCCGGATTGACCACGACGATGTTCTTCTACTTCGCGATCAACATGTCGATGGTGATGGGGCTTGCCCCCGTCGTCGGTATCCCGCTGCCGTTCATGAGCCACGGCGGATCGTCGCTGATGACCAACATGCTGTGCATCGGCACGATCATGGCGGTCGATCGCTGGAGCCGGGTCGGCCGTTGAGGCGTGCAATTTTTTTGCGATTAGGCCCTTCCCTTTCTGAAAAACGCCGCTAAAGGGAGCGCTCCCGACGGGGCAAGCCCAGTGCCTGGCCCGCCGGAATGTCCGAACGGACATGTGGACGCATAGCTCAGTTGGTAGAGCAGCTGACTCTTAATCAGCGGGTCCTAGGTTCGAGCCCTAGTGCGTCCACCATTTCCCTGCTTCTACTCGGCAGCTTACGTGGCTTGGCAATTCAGGCCATGACCACCCTTGATCCCGCCAGGTAGCGCTGAAGACAGTTGCCCGCCCACAATCCTGTCAGCAGCCGAGTGGGTTGGAGCGCCGGGCTCGCTTCATGGCAGGATGAATCCGACGCGCGTCAGTCGGCTGCCCTGGTCCCCCGCGGGTATTCGCAGGTCAGGACGGTGAAGCTGTGCAAAGCGGGCAGTCCACAGCCGGGCGAGGTTTCACTGCTCGCCGACAAGCGGCCCCAGAAACGCAAAGGCCTTTGCAAGGGTATCGTCCAAGGGCGAAATGCCTAACGGCTGTACGATATCCGGGCGCTGGTAGAAGCTGTGGCCGAGACCAACATAGCGTTCGATCCTGCAGACACGGCCTGCAGCATCCGCCTTGTCGCAAAAGGCGTCGACAGTGGCGATCGGCACAGTCGTATCGGCAGTCCCATGAAAAATGATGGTTGGAGGCAGTCCTTTGAGCGGCATGGTGGACGGAGATACCGTGCGCAGCGCTGCCTCACTCAGTGCAGGGTTGCTGCGGACCGCATCGGGCAGCGTCTGGGTCAGACGGTTGTCGGTGAGATCAAGTGCAGGGTTGAACAGGACCAGTGCAACCGGTCGCGCCGACTGTGGCTGCTTCAGCGCAGCAGCGGCGGCAAGAAGGCCACCCGCAGACCCGCCCGCCAGGACGATCTTGCGGCGGTTTATCCCAAGCTCGCGAGAGTGGTCGCGGAGCCAGCTCAAGGCCGCAGCTGCATCGTCAACCCCGGTACCGGGGAAGGTGCCATCGCGGCAATACACCCTGTAGTCGGCCAGCGCGGCAACGTAGCCGCGATCCGCGAAACGTTGAGCTTGCCGAGCGAGATGCGCGACATCCCCTCCCACGAAGCCCCCACCATAAAACATCAGAACCGCCGGGCGCTCCGCCAATGCGTTGGCCGGGCGAAACAGATGAAGCCTCAGTTCGCGTTGTCCAATCGTACGGTAGATTCGCGTCTCGGCGCCGGAAAGGCTCGTCGAAGGTGGCCCTACAGACGCGCAGCGGGCAATATCGGTAGAAGAGGGAGGTGAGGCAGCCGCACTGGAACTCAAGATGACAGCCAGCAGTCCACCCAGCGTTCCGATGGCAGTCTTCATCGAAACCATCCTCTCCAACGAATTGCCGAAGCCGGTTGGATGGATCGCATCCATTGCACCGCTGGTCAATGTGAGCGGTCACGACTGAATCCCGGCGGGGTGATCTGTGGCCGCCGAGCAATGACTGTTTGGCAGGTTCGTACGCAATGGAAGGGTACGGACGCGAAACCGCTCATGATCAGGGGGCCCGGGTTCGAAACCTGGCACGTCCACAACTCCCTTCCCCTTCGATGAAAACCGTGCCTTGTTAGGGTGAAGGCGCGTCGTCGCGCGCGCGGGGGGCGAGCATGGCATTGAGCGAGAAATTCCTGCTGGCGATGCTGGTGATCTTCGTGATCCCCTGGCTGGTCTGGCGCTTCGGCCGCACCGACTATTTTGCGCCCCTGGTCGTCGTGCAGATCATCAGTGGCATCGTGCTGGGTCCGGGCGTGGCCGGCGCCGCGTTTCCGGGATACTACGCCTTCGTGTTCGCCCCGCCGGTGATCGGGGCGCTGAACGGCATCGCCTGGTGGGCGGTGATGATGTTCGTCTGGGTGGCGGGGATCGAACTCGACCTGCGAAGCGCCTGGGTGCACCGGCGCGAGACGATGTTGACCGCTGGACTGGCCCTGGCGGCGCCGCTGGCATGCGGCAGCCTCGCCGCCCTGGCCCTGCTCGCGCTGGGCGGTCAATGGCTGGGGGAGAAAGGCGCTGAATGGCAGTTCGTGCTGGGGATCGGCATGGCATGCGCGGTGACGGCAATGCCGATCCTCGTCCTGCTGATGGAAAAGCTGACGATCCTGCGCACGCCGCTGGGGCAGCGCATCCTGCGCTATGCCAGTCTCGACGACGTGGCGATCTGGTCGGTGCTGGCACTGATCCTGCTCGATTGGGCGCGGCTGGGGCGGCAGGCGGGTTTCATCGTGCTGTTCCCGGCCGCGTGCTGGCTCTATCACCGGTTGATGGCGCGGCTGGGCAGCGACGACCGCTGGTTCGTCGGGCTGGTCTGGCTGATCGGTTGCGGTTTCGGCGCGGACTGGGCCGGGCTGCACTTCATGGTCGGGGCATTCCTCGCCGGGGCCGTCACCGAAGCGGCCTGGTTCGATCGTGAGCAGATCGACCGCTTTCGCGGCATCATCCTGACCACGCTGATGCCGGTATTCTTCCTCAGCACAGGCTTGCGGACGAACTGGGCGATGGGCGGAGCGGTGGTGTTCGGGTCGGCGGCCCTGTTGTTGGTCGCGGCGGTGGCGGGAAAGCTGCTGGGAACCCACCTGGCAGGATTCGCGCTGGGCTGGCCCAGGGGCGAGGCGACACTGATCGGCTGGCTGCTGCAGACCAAGGCGCTGATCATGATCATCTTCGTCAACATCCTGCTCGACAAGGCGATCATTTCGAACCAGTCCTTCACCGCGCTTCTGATCATGGCCGTGGCCAGCACGATGTTGACGATCCCGCTGGCGGAGCCCCGGTTGCGGCAGATGCGGGACTTGGTCGACCGCATTTAGGCGCGGGGTACGCCGGGCCGCAGCCAGCGCCTGATTCATTCGATTGAATCGAGAGTCGAAATGCGTTAGGAAACCTCGTTCGCGGCCACCATGCAGAGTCGCGGTTGGATAGAGCCGAGGCCATGCAGACTTCCAGCGCCCCTGCCCCCGATGCGCCTGCGATCCCGCGATCCCGCAAGCCGGTCCTGCCGCTGGCACGCGTGATCGAGATGAACCTCGGCTTCCTCGGGCTGCAGTTCAGCTTCGGGCTGCAACAGGGCAACATGGTGCCGATCTATTCCTGGCTGGGGGCGGACGAGGCGAGCCTGCCGATCCTGCAGCTGGCCGGGCCGGTGACCGGGCTGCTCATCCAGCCGCTGATCGGGGCGATGTCCGATCGCACCCATTCGCGCTGGGGGCGGCGGACGCCCTATTTCCTGATCGGCGCGGTGATGTGCAGCCTTGGCCTGTTCCTGATGCCGCATTCGGCCAGCCTGCTGATGGCGGCGAGCCTGCTGTGGTTGCTCGACGCCGGCAACAACGTGACGATGGAGCCGTACCGCGCCTATGTCTCCGACCGGCTCGACGACAGCCAGCACGAGATCGGCTTTCTCAGCCAGAGCGCGTTCACCGGGCTGGCGCAGTGCCTGGCGTTCCTTTCGCCCTCGATCCTCGTCTACTGGTTCGGGTTCGACCGCAACGCGACCGACGCGCACAACATCCCGACGATCACTCACGTTTCGTTCCTGATCGGCGCGGTGCTGTCGCTTACGACGATCCTGTGGTCGGTGTGGCGGGTGCCCGAACTGCCGCTTTCGAGCGAGGAGCAGGCGCGGATCGCGGCGGCGGACAAGTCGCTCGGCGCGACGCTGGGCGAAATCTGGGGGGCGATCCGCGCCATGCCGACGGCGATGCGGCAGATGGCCTGGATGAGCCTGTTCCAGTGGTATGGCTTCTCGATCTACTGGAGCTATGGCGCGCTTTCGATCTCGCGCTCGGTCTACGGCACCGCCGACAAGACCAGCGCGGCGTTCCGCGACGCGGTGCTGACGACGCAGCAACTGGGGGCGTTCTACAACCTGATCGGCTTCGGTGCGGCGTTCGCGATGGTGCCGCTGGCGAAGGCGCTGGGCGCTTCGCGGCTGCACATGGTGTGCCTGGCGCTGTGCGGGTTCGGCATGCTGGCGCTGCCGTTCGTCGGGCCGAGCGGGGCCGAGGCGCCGCGGCTGCTGGCGCTGCTGGCGATGCCCGAGCTGGGGCGGCATCTCGCGCTGCTGGGGATCGCCGTGACGCTGGGGTTCGGCTGGGCGAGCATCATGGGCAACCCTTACGTGATCCTCGCGGGATCGATCCCGGCCGAGCGCACCGGCGTGTACATGGGCATCTTCAACATGATGATCGTGATCCCGATGCTGCTGAACGGACTGACCTTCGGCTGGATCTATCGCCACTGGCTGGACGGCGATGCGCGCAACGCGGTGAGCTTTGCCGGCGGGCTGCTGCTGGCGGCGGCGATGACGATGCTGTGGGTTCGCCAGCCGAAGCGTGCGGCAGTGGTCGTCCATGCCTGAATTCGTCGAGCTCCATTCCCCGGCCTGCACCGCGATCTGGGAATGCCCGGACGGCGAAGCGCCGCTGTGGCGCTACTGGGGGCCGCGCCTGCCCGATGGCGTGCTGCCCCCGGGGGCGCTGCGCGACGAGCGGCCCGAGCCGAGCTTTTCGCTGCACTTTGACCAGCCTTTGAGCGTGTTTCCCGGGGGGGGCATGGGCTGGTTCGGGCAGAGCGCGCTGCTCGCGCATCGTGGCGGGGCAGACTGGACGTTCCAGGCCGGGGACTGCGCGATCGAGCGGATCGACGATGGCGTTCGCTTCGTGCTGCGCGACATCGTGGCGCGGGTGACGGTGACGGTGACTGCGCGGCTCGATCCCGCCAGCGACGTGCTGACTCTGGCGACGAGCCTGCGCAACGATGGCGACGGCGTGCTCGACGTGCAGTGGCTGGCGGCGGCGTGCCTGCCGTTACCAGAGGACGCGGCGCGGGTGCGTTCTTATGGCGGGCGACACAATTCGGAATTTGTCGTTATTGACGACAAGCTGACGCGCAGCCTGTGGCGGCGCGAGAACCGGCGCGGGCTGACTTCGCACGATTGCCTGCCCGGCGCAGTCGTGACCTGCGACGACGGCACCGCCCATGGCGCGCAGCTGGCCTGGTCGGGCAACCATGCGCAGGGCATCGAGTGGCTCGACGACGGGCGACGGCAGTGGCAGCTCGGCGAGTGGCTGGCGCCGGGAGAGGTGCGGCTGGCGCCGGGCGAGACGCTGCATTCGCCCGAAGTGCTGGCGACGGTTTCGGCGGAGGGCGCCGACGGCGTGGCGCAGGCGTTCCACCGTGCGGTCCGCGCGCGGATGACATGGCCCGGCGGCGCGATGAAGCCGCGGCCAGTGCACCTCAACACCTGGGAGGGGTTCTACTTCGACCACGACGAGGCGGCACTGCGCGAGCTGGCGGACGCGGCGGCGGCGATCGGCATCGAGCGGTTCGTGCTCGACGACGGCTGGTTCAAGGGGCGCGACGACGACACCTCGTCGCTGGGGGACTGGACCGTCGATACAGCCAAGTATCCGCAGGGGCTCGGCCCCCTCGCCCGCCATGTCACCGGGCTGGGCATGGAGTTCGGTCTGTGGGTCGAGCCGGAGATGATCAACCGCGACAGCGACCTCTATCGCGCGCATCCCGACTGGGTGCTGGCGATCGACGGGCGACCGCTGCTGGAGGCGCGCAACCAGCTTGTGCTTGACCTCAGCAATCCGGCGGTGGGCGAATACCTGTTCGAGGCGGTGGCAGCGCTGCTGCGCGAACTGCCGATTTCGTACCTGAAGTGGGACCATAACCGCGACCTGACCCATGCCGGCAACCGGCCGCGTCATCGTGCGCAGGTGCTGGCGGCCTATGCACTGTTCGACCGAATCCGCGCCGCGTATCCCGACGTGGAAATCGAGGCCTGCGCCGGCGGCGGCGGAAGGATCGACGCCGGGATCGCGGCGCGGACGCACCGGTTCTGGACCAGCGACTGCATCGACGCGGTGAGCCGGGTGACGATGCAGCGCGGCTTCCTGCAATTCCTGCCGCCCGAGCTGATGGGCAGCCATGTCGGCGCCAGCCCCGCGCATTCGACCGGGCGCGGGCAGGCGATGGCGTTCCGCTGCGGTGTGGCGCTGCCGGGGCATTTCGGCGTCGAGCTCGATGTCCGCAAGCTGGGCGCGGACGAGCGTGCCGGGCTGGCGGCGGGGATCGCGCGCTACAAGGCGCTGCGCGGGCGGCTTCATGCCGGCAGGGTCTGGCGGGGCGAGGCGCCCGACGGCCTGCTGTGGCAGGCGCACGGCGATGGCGACGGCTTGCTGCTGCTGGTGACGCGCGCGGTGCCGACGACGCAGCGGCACCAGCCGCACCTGCGTTTGCCCATGCTCGACCCGGGCCGGCTCTATCACGTTCGCATCGGCGATGCCGCGCCGTTCGAAGCAGAGGGGAGCTGGCTGGCGCGGATCGGCCTGCCGGTTCCTCCGTTGCCCGGAGAGGCCGTGCTGGCCTGCGACATCCAACCTGCCGGAACCTGACGATGAATTTTCACTCCCCTCCCCCTGAATCACGGACTTCCCTGGCGATGCAAGATTTCCAAACCAGCCGCTGGGCGCCCGAGCAGGTGGCGGCGATCCATGAGGGCGCGGCCCATGCGATCCCGCGCGTCGAGCGGGCGGCGCTGCGGCCGGTGCTGCCGGGCCTGGACCTGTGGGACCTGTGGCCGTTGCAGGCGGTGGACGGGACGACCGCGCGGTTCGACGGCTGGGCGCTGTGGTTTGTGCTGTCCGCCCCGGCCCTGCCCGATCCCGAGGCGCGGCACGGCGTGGCCCGCATCCGCCTGATCGGCGAGCGCGATGGCGAATGGCGCGACCACGGCGACGCGCTGCCCGACGGCTTCAATCCCGGCAGCCGCGAATGGGCGGGATCAGCGCGCTATGACGCCGGCAATGGCGCGGTGACGCTGTTCTGGACGGTGGCGGGAATGCCCGGCGAGGCGCAGGCGACGTTTGCGCAGCGCATGTTCGAGACGACCGGGAGGCTGGCGGCGACGGGCGAGCGTTTCGCGATCAGCGGCTGGAGCGCGCCGCGCGAAATCGCCGGGGGGCCGATTCCCCATTACATGCTGGTGACCCAGGCCGAGGGCGTGCCGGGTTTCATCAAGGGCTTCCGCGATCCCGCGCACTTCCGCGATCCGGCGGACGGCTGCACTTACCTGACGTTTACCGCCTCGCTCAAGGATGCGAAGAGCGCCTGGAACGGCTGCATTGGCCTGCTGCGCGCCGAGGGCGACGGCTGGGCGGTGCTGCCGCCGCTGCTTAATGCCGATGGGCTGAACAACGAGCAGGAGCGACCGCACGTGGTGATGCACGGCGGGCTCTACTACCTGTTCTGGTCGACCCAGCGGAAGGTGTTCGCGCCCGACGGGCCGAACGGGCCGAACGGGCTCTACGGCATGGTGGCGGAGCGGATGGGCGGGCCCTGGCGGCCGCTGAACGGCGGTGGGCTGGTGGCGGCGAACCCGGCCGACGCGCCGTTCCAGACCTATTCCTGGTGGGTGACGAGCGATCTGACCGTGCACGGCTTCGTGGATTATCCCGAATCGCTGCGCGGCAACGACTTCGGCGATGCGGAGTGGCGGCGCGCGCAGTTCGGCGGGGTGCCGGCGCCGGTGTTCACGCTGGCGCTCGACGCGGACCGCGCGGTGGTGGCGGGAGGCGCCTGACATGGCTTATGCGCTGATCGAGGCCGGGGGGACCAAGTTCGTGCTCGGTGTTGCCGGGGACGACGGCCGGATCGGCGCGCGGGCGCGGATAGAGACGACGACGCCGGCGGAGACCCTGGGCGCGGCGGTGGACTGGTTCCGCGCGCATGGCGGGGCTTATCGCGCGCTGGGAATCGCCTCGTTCGGTCCGCTCGACCTCGATCCCGCGTCGCCGGGCTATGGCTGCGTGCGGCGGACGCCGAAGCCGCACTGGAGCGGGGCGAACCTGATCGCGCCGTTTGCCGATGCATTTGCCTGCCCGGTGGCGATTGACACCGACGTCAACGGTGCGGCGCTGGCCGAGGCGCGCTGGGGGGCGGGCACGGGGCACGGTTCGCTGCTGTACCTGACGGTGGGGACCGGCGTGGGCGGTGGCTTCGTTTCGGGCGGGCGGTTGCTGGCCGGGCTTTCGCATCCCGAGATGGGTCACATTAGGATGCCGCGCCATGCCGAAGACGGCGGCTTCGCCGGGTGCTGCCCGTTCCATGGCGATTGCCTGGAGGGACTCGCGGCGGGCCCGGCGGTGATCGCACGATGGGGGCAATCGCTGAGCAAGCTGGGGCCGGACCATCCGGGCCATGCGATCATCGCCTGGTATCACGGGCAGGCGCTGGCGACGTTCCAGGCGGTGATGGAGCCGGCGCGGATCGTGCTGGGCGGCGGGGTGATGGGCACCCCGGGGCTGCTCGAACGCGTGCGCGCAGAGGCGGTCGCGGCTGCGGGCGGCTATTTCGTGGGTGACCCGGCCGAGGTGGTGGTGGCACCGGGGCTGCATGGCGACGCCGGACTGCTGGGGGCGCTGGCGCTGGCGCAAGCCTCAGGTTGAGGCGCGGATAACCAGTCGCGGCTGCATGATCACCGACGGGACATCCTCGCCGGCGATACGGCGAACGACGATATCTGCCAGTTTTTCCGCACCTTCCTCGATGTTCTGGGCAATCGTCGTGAGCCGGGGGACGGTGTGCTCGCACAGCGGCAGGTTGTCGTAACCGACGACCTTGACGTCGGCGGGAACCGAAAGCCCATGCTCCGACAAGGCGCGCAGCGCGCTCATCGCGATGACGTCGGAGGCGGCGACGATGCCCTGCGGGCGATTCTCGGTGGAGGACAGGAACGCGGCGATTTCGGGGCCGGCCATTTCCGCGACGAGGTGCGCCGGAAGCACCGAGAGCTGGTCAGCCAGCCCGGCCTTGTCCATCGCCGCGCGGCAACCTTCGAGCCGCTGGCCGATTTCCAGCGCGCGGGGATCACCGAAGAAGGCGATGCGCCGGCAGCCGCGCTCGATCAGGTGCTGCGCGGCGAGCTGGCCGCCGCGGAAATTGTCCGACCCGACCGAGACGTGTGCCTGGCCGCTGACGTGCGAACCCCAGGCGACCAGCGGCTTGTAGCGCTCCGCCACGGCATCGAGCACGGCCGACTGGTCCGACTGGCCGATGACGATGACGCCATCGACCTGGCCGGAGTGCGCGAAGTTCCACAGCCAGTTCTCGTCCTTGGGAACGACGCGCGAAAGCAGCAGGTTGTAGCCCTTGTCGGTCAAGGCGTCGGCAAGGCCGCCCAGCATCGTGATGAAGAACGGGTCCGAGAACTGTTGCGCGGTTTCGTGGCCAAGCGGGATCACGACGCCGATCGCGCCGGTGCGGCGGGTCCGCAGGTTGCGGGCGGTGACATTGGGGGTGAACCCATGTTCCCTCGCCAGGCGGACGATGAGATCGCGCGTTGCCGGGGTGACGAGATCGGAACCGGCGAGCGCGCGCGAGACGGTGCCACTGGTGACGCCGGCCAGCGCGGCGAGGTCCTTGAGGGTCTTGACGGGCTTCATCGGTGAGCGGGACATAGGGCGAGCCGGGAATGCATTGCAATGGCGATCTGGGCCGGCTTCGGATCAGGCCGGGACAGGCACGACGTCGAAGGCGATGTTGAGCCGCTCGCCCCGCGCGATCGGGATCGTGCCGTGCCAGAGGATCGACGGAAAGACGACCATGCAGCCGGGACGCGGGGCAATCGTGCGGTAGGGAGCGAGATCGATGCCCAGTTCCGCCGGCGGGGCGCCGAGGTGGAAGTGGCCGGCGGGCGCTGGCCCCGGATCGTCGGGCAGCGCGACGTAGAACGCCGAGGACAGCCAGCCGACCGGATGACTGTGCGTGACGTTGAAGCCCCCTGCCTCGAGCCGGACCGACCATGAGCCGGAGACGCGAAGGTTATCACGCGGGCGCGAGAGCACGGGGTGCGCGGGATCGTGCGGGGGGAGCGTTGCGATGAACTGGCGGACCCCGTCCAGCAGGCGGTGGCGGGTTTCGATCAGCAGCGGCTCGTGGCGGAGCAGGACCGAGCGGTCGGTCTGGGTGCCGAGGCGGACCGATTGCTCGGCGTAGGGCGCGGGCATGGTGTGGAGGCTGCGCAGCAGCGTGGCGAGTTCGGCGAGTTCGGACGCGGAGAAGCCAAGATCGATCTCCGCGACGAGCACCGGATCGCCGTCGAGCCAGCCGGCGCGGGGATCGCCGAGCAGGCGCCAGCAGGTCGAGAGGTAGGGCCAGACCTGCCCGGCGAGCGGGGTGCGGGTGAGCGGGAGCGCGAGATCCTGCGCGGCGCGGGGGTCGCCGGCGCGCAGCGCGGTACGGATGCGGCAGATCGCGAGGAAATCGTCCTGCACGTCGGTGAGTGCGGCGAGCCGGGCCTGCGCGGCGGGGAGATCGCCGGATTCGCCGGCGAGGAAGGCACGGGCGATGGCGAGCGGGCGGGTTTCGCCGAGGTGGGTGGCGGCTTCGGCGAGGATCGCGGCGGCCCGAGGCCAGTCGCGCTGCTGGGCGACGGTGGAGAACCAGCCGAGCCACAGGCCCTGATGCGCGGGATGGGCGCGGGCGGCGGCGGCGAGCGAGGCGTCGAAATCGGCGCTGCCGTGGGCGAAGCGCATCGCGGCGAGGACGCGGTGGCCGTCGAGCCAGTCGGGGTTCTGGGCGAGCGCATCGGCGAGCAGGCGATCGGCGGCGGAAACGTCGCCCTCGCTGGCGAGCGCGAGCGCGTGATTGCGCAGCGCGTCGCGGTTTTCCGGCCAGAGCGCGCAGGCGCGGGCGAACAGCGCGGCGGCGGGGTGGCCGAGTTCGTAGGCGGACTGGGCGCGGAGGAAGGCGGTGAGGCGATCGGCGGGATCGAGGCTGGCGGCGCGGGCGATCGCCCCGTCCGCCTCCACCATCTTCTGTTCGGCGCGGAAGGCGCGGGCGCGATCGCGCCAGAGTTCGGCCTCGGCAGTCATGCAGACACCGTCATGTGCCGACGAGATCGGATACGAAGCGTTCGTGCGGGGGGCAGCGGGCGGCTTCGGCGGCCATCGTCGTACGCAGGCGGGCGAGATAGTCGCGCGCGTCGATGCCGCGATAGGGCAGCAGCGGATCGAGCCCTTCGGGGATGTTGTGCTGGCCGATGTGGACGGCGAGCCAGGAGGCCGGGGCGAACAGGTCCATCTCGCGCGCGATCAGCCGGCCGTGGCGACGGAAGTGATCGAGCTTGATCGCCAGCGTATCGGGGACGTCCATCGCCGCGCAATAGCGCCACAGCTCGCTGTCGTTGCGGGTGGTGAGCTTGTAGTGAAGGATAAGAAAATCGCGGATGCGCTCGGTCTCGGTGATGGCGATGCGGTTGAATTCGTCGATCGTCGCAGGATCGAAGTCGCGATCGGGGAAAAGGCCAATCAGCTTCGAGATATTGGCCTGGATCAGGTGGATCGAGGTCGATTCGAGCGGTTCGAGGAAGCCCGAGGACAGGCCGACGGCGATGACGTTGCGGTTCCAGTGCAGCTTGCGGCGGCCAGTGGCGTAGCGGACCAGCCGGGGATCGCCGATCGCCTTGCCGTCGAGCCGCTGGCTGAGCAGACTGGCGGCCTCGTCGTCATCGAGCAGGTGGCTGGCGTAGACATAGCCGTTGCCGACGCGGTGCTGGAGCGGGATGCGCCATTGCCAGCCGGCCTCGCGCGCGGTGGAGCGGGTGTAGGGGGTGGCGGGGCCGGTGTTCTCGCACGGCATGGCGACGGCGCGATCGCACGGCAGCCACTGGTTCCAGTGCTCGTAGCCGGTCTTGAGAGCGCCTTCGATCAGCAGCGCGCGGATGCCCGAGCAATCGAGGAACAGTTCGGCCTCGAGCTTGCGGCCATCGGCGAGGGTTACGGATTCGACGAAGCCGGTTTCGGGGTGGAGCGCGACGTCGACGATCCTGCCTTCGACGCGGGTGACGCCGCGCGCTTCGGCATAGCGGCGCAAGTAGGCGGCGTAGAGCGTGGCGTCGAAGTGGTAGGCATAGTCGAAGGTGGAAAGCACGCTGCGCGGATCGGGCGACGGCTTCGCCATCCTCCCCGCTTTGGCCAGTTGCCAGGCCATCGCGTGATCGTCGAGCGGGGCGGTTTCGCCCTGTTCGCGGGCGCGCAGCCAGTACTGGTGCAGCGGCACGGTATCGAAGTTGCGGCCGTGCGGGCCGAACGGGTGGAAGTAGCGGTTGCCCTGGCTGCCCCAGTCGACGAACTCGATGCCGAGCTTGAAAGTGCCTTTCGTCTCGCGGACGAATTCGGCCTCGTTGATGCCGAGCGCCTCGTTGAAGGTGCGGATCGGCGGGATCGTCGCCTCGCCGACGCCGACGATGCCGATCTCGTCGCTTTCGACCAGGGTGATCGCGCAATCCTGCCGCAGCGTCTGCGCGAGCATCGCCGCCGACATCCAGCCCGCCGAGCCGCCGCCGACAATGAGTATGGACCTGATCCGCTTGTCGTCCGACATGATGTGCCTATCTTCCTAGCCGACTTCGTAGTCGTTGATCGGAGGCAAGGCAAAAGGCGGACAGGGTTGCCCCTGCCCGCCTTGTTGCGCGACCCGATCGGTGGGTCTCAGGGGATCAGAAGCTGAACTTCACCGAGCCGGTGATCGTGCGGCCGATCGCCGACGAGGCGGTGCCGACGAAGGTGCCGCCGGTGACGATCTGGTTGGCGTTGTCCGGTCCCTGCAGCGCCAGCGCGTTGAACAGGTTGTAGGCGTTCACGCCCAGTTCCACGTTCTTGATCGGCCGGACGCGCAGGTTGGCGCCGAACACCGCCGAGCCGGGGAACTTGACGCCGTTGCTGTTCAGCGTGCTGGTGACGCCGGCAACGTTGACCCCGACCGAGGCAAGGTTGCCATAGTCGTAGTTCGCGGCGAGCGAGTACGACAGGTCGGGGATGCCGTTCGAGCGCTTGTAGTCGCCGTTGCCCGAGCCATCGTACTTCGCCGTGTTGTAGGTGGCGTTGGCGAGCAGGCTGAACGAGCCGAGGCGGACGGTCCCGTAAAGCTCGGCACCGGTGGTCTTGTACTTGCGACTGACGACGCAGGTCCCGCTGCCGCCGCAGACGTTGGGGTTGAGCTCGTACGTGGTGATGTTGAAGTGGCTGGTATAGACCGTCAGTTCGAGGGTGTAGCGCGCCGCCCCGATCTCGCCCCGGTTCTTCAGGCCGATCTCGTACTGGTAGACGTTGTCCGACGAGTTGGGCAGGAAATTGGGGTTGAGCGAGCCATCGGCGTTGAACCAGCCGTTGAAGGTCAGGCGATCGGCATTGAAGCGCGTGCCCTTCGAGGCGCGGATGAACAGGTTCAGGTTGTCCATCGGCTTGTAGCTGGCACCGACCGACCACGAGGTCAGGCCGCGGCTGTAGTTGATCGGCTCGGCCGCGCCATCGGGCAGCAGGTAGGGTAGCGCCACCGAGACGGTGTTGCCGGTAACCGGGTCCTTGACCGACTGGGTGTAGCTGTAGGCAGTGCCCGTGCTGTTCTGGCCGGAG
The DNA here is from genome assembly GCA_028868535.1 of Sphingomonadales bacterium. Taxonomy (GTDB): domain Bacteria; phylum Pseudomonadota; class Alphaproteobacteria; order Sphingomonadales; family Sphingomonadaceae; genus Novosphingobium. Next base: position 53,088 of record JAGWUH010000003.1, read on the forward strand.
CCCGATCCGTGGTTGAAATCGTGCCGGACGCTGGCGTCGAGCTCGAACTTGTCGACGCCGAGGATCAGGTCGAGATAGGGCGCGTTGTCCGAGAACGTGTAGTCGTACGTGCGGGCGCAGCACGAACCCCAGTTGTTGTTGTAGCCGGAGAAACCGCCCACCGTCAGCAGGTTGCCGGCGGCATCGTAGAGGTCGATCGGCGACGGATTGCTGCCGGTGACCTGCGAGTTGAACTGGTTCGGATGCCAGTCCATCGCGATCTTCTGGCTCATGAAGAACCAGCCCGCGGTGGCATCGAGATGCGCGCCGCCGAGATCGAACTTGCCCGACAGCTTGAGGTCGTTGGCGAAGCTGCCGAGATCGCGGATGCGGGTGAAGACTTCGACGTTGTTGTTGTAGAACGGCTCACCCACGGCATGTCCGGCATTGGGACCAGCCGAATAGACCGCCTTGGCGACAACCGCGCCGTTGACGCACGAGCCCAGCAGGCCGTTCGCGCTGTAACCGCTGCCGCCGGCGGCGATAAACGCCTTGTACTGCGCATCCGCACCGATGGTGCAGGCGTTGAGCCCGCTGGCGAACGTGTAGGTCGTGCCCTTGGCCGTGCCCGAGGTCGGGATGGCGGCGGTGTTCCGGATCGGATTGATCGAGAAGAAGTTCGAGGCGAACGAGCCCGAAAGGCTGGAATACCGGGCGTTGTCGTCGAGGGTCAGGCCGTTGTCGAACTTGTAGTGGAGCTGGGCCTGGATCGCGCGCTGCTTGGTCGAGATCCCGTCGAGATCGACGCGGGTCGGCGAGCGGTTGAAATCGACGAACGTGAAGCTGCGGTTGTAGATCGAGTAGTTCGAGCGACGCTTGATGTCGAAGCCGGCGCAGGTCGAAAGATCGGAAGCCGAGGCTCCGCCCCAGACCGCCGGGTTGCCGCTGATCTTGCCGCAGACGAGGCCGCCGGTGTCGTTCGGCTCATGCGTGTCCGCGACCTTGAAGAGCAGGCGGACGTAACCGGCGCCGTCGCCGAATTCCTTGGTCACGTTGCCCTTGATCAGGTAGGAATTCGAGACGTTGTAGGCGGCGTGGCGCGGCCCGTGGCCGACGTTGTAGTAGCCGCCGAGGTTGAAATACATGCTGTCGTTGATCGACGACGACAGGCGGAAGTTGACCTTGGTCTGGTCGTAGTTGATGCCCTTCTCGAGCTCGACGTAGCCGCCTTCCGAACGGCTGGTCTTGCTGATGTAGTTGACCACCGCGCCCGGCGCCTGGCTGGCGAGGGTGGAGGCGGTGCCGCCGCGGATCGCCTCGATACGCTCATCGAGCGACGAGGACTTGGTCCAGTAGTCGTTGTTGCCGAACTGGATATCGCCGTAGAGCACGGTCGGCAGGCCATCTTCCTGCAACTGCACGAACGTCGCGCCACCGGTGGCGACGGGCAGGCCGCGCACCGCGAAGTTGCCGTTGCCGCCCGGTCCGGAGATGTTGGGCTGGAGCCCGGGCAGCAGGCGAAGCATCTCGCCTTCCGAGGCCGGGCGGAAATTCTTGATCGTGTCGGCATCGACCGACGAGATCGACACCGAGCTGTCCAGCTTGGAACGGTTGCCGGCGGTGGCGGTGACGACGATCTCGGTCAGCGAGTCGCCTTCGGTGCTGGCGGCGGCGGGCGCCGCGGCGGACTGCGCATGAACCGGCGCCGAAAGGCTGGCGACGGCCAGCACCATGACCGATGCACACGATTGAATTGTGACTCGCTTCATTGCCCCTCTCCACATCGAAACTGAGCTTGTTGCTTGGTACCCTTGCCCGAATCGTGCGATGATCCGGTGCCCGGTGAACGCGGTGTGGCAAATTCGCAAGGCAGCCGCAAGGTCTGATTCAATCGCTTGCATTGGTATTCTTCGCTTTGCTGCAATCCGTTGCATATTTGTCGCATCGGCCGGCCGGCTCGTTCCGGAAGGACTCGCGGTCAGGACGCAACAGCATCGTCAGCAGCGCCGCCAACGCCATGGCGGCGCCCGCGAAGGCCATCGTCCAGACCGGCTCGCCAGGGAACCATGCGTGCAAGGCCGGACCCATGACGGTGGCGACGGCGATCTGCGGCAGGACCACGAAGACGTTGAAGATGCCGGTGTAGAGGCCCAGCTTGCGGCCGTGCAGCGCATCGGCGAGCATCACGTAAGGCAAGGTCAGCAACGAAGCCCAGGCAATGCCGAGCGCCGCAAACGGCACCAGCAGCAACCAGCGATCCTGGATGACGAACAGGGTGGCGAAGCCCAGGCTGCCGATCGCCAGGCACAGCGCATGTGCCTTGCCCCGCCCCAGCCTCGCCGCCAGCCCGGGCAAGCCGATGATCCCGAAAAGAGAGGCGACGACGTTGAACCCAGCATAGAGCACGCCGACCCAATCGGCGCCGGCATTGTAGGCTGCGGCATGCGGATCGCTGGCGTGGAACACGCGGCTGGTGATCACCGGGGTCATGAACGGCCACATGATGTAAAGCGCGAACCATGTCAGCATGTGAATGGCGGCAAGCTTGCGCAATCGTGCCGGCATGGCGGCGATATCGTCGAGGATCTCGACGACCATGTCGGGCGCGCGTCCGTGGCGCCGGTAGACGCGGAGCAGGCCGTAGCCCGCGGCGCCGAGCGCCAGGACCTGCAACTGCGGATCGGCGTGGACCGCGACCAGCGCGCCACTGGCAAGAATGCCTCCGATCAACCAGCCGGCCCCCGTGGGCACCGCAGCCGTGCCGTTGGCGGCCGCTGACCGCGGTCTGGCTTCGGAGGCTTCCGGCGGGTATTCGCGGACGCGCAGGATGGTCCATCCGACTCCGGCCAGCAGGACGAGCGCGGCCAGCGCGAGCGCCAGCCGCACCGATGACGGCACCGGCCCGGCACCCGGCGGGAACGCCAGTCCGGCGAGCGCGAACGGCAGCAGGAAGCCGATCACCGCGCCGACGCACCCCAGCGCCCCGTTGATCGCCAGTGCGCGCGTGCGCTGTTCTGCGGGCGCGATATCGGCGACGAGCGCGCGAAAAGGTTCGATCGCGACGTTCAGCGCGGCATCGAGAAGCCAATAGCACAGCACGGCAACGGCGAGGGTTCCGGCCGACGCCATGCCCAGCAGCGCCAGCGCCGCAAGCACTGCGCCGCCCAGTATGTAAGGACGGCGGCGGCCCAGGCGGCACCAGGTGCGATCGCTGAAATGGCCGACAAGCGGCTGGACCAGCAGTCCGGTGGCCGGGCCGGCGATCATCAGGATCGGCAGCGCATCGAGATCGGCGCCCAGCGACTGGAATATCCGCGCCATGTTGCCTTGCTGCAGAGCGAAGGCGATCGCGGTGCCGAAGTTCGCCGCGGCCATGTCGACCATCGTCGCCGACGACAGGCGCGGACGGGCGGCCGGGTTGTTCGCGCTAGCTGCTGGCATCGTGGTCTCTCCGGACGCGGCAAATGCCATACCCGGAGGCGGTTTTCAATCGTTTGAATCGGAAATCTCGCGTTCACATCGCCGGTGCGGACCGCTTCGGGGTCGACGGGATGGCCACGGCCGGGCAAGGCTCCGCACCGGAGAGATGACAGAGACTTATCCACCGCGCGCGCAACGCAGGCTGATCGTGCTGTTCTCGATGGCAGCGGCGATCATGAACCAGATCGACACGACGATCGCCAATGTCGCCCTGCCGCACATGCAGGGCACGACATCCGCCTCGCGCGAGCAGATCGTCTGGGTGCTGACCTCGTACATCATCGCGCTGGCCATCGCGACGCCGATGACCGGCTGGCTGGCGAGCCGGTTCGGCCGGCGGCGACTGCTGCTGGGGTCGATCATCGCCTTCACCGGGACCTCGGTGCTGTGCGGGCTGTCGACCACCCTGCCCGAGCTGATCCTGTTCCGCGTGCTGCAGGGCGCGTCGGGATCGGCGCTGGTGCCGATGGCGCAGGCGACGCTGCTCGACATCAATCCGCCGGAGGAACACGGGCGTGCGATGGCGGTGTTCGGGCTGGCGGCGATCCTGGGGCCGCTGGTGGGACCGGTGCTGGGCGGGTGGCTGACCGCCCAGTTTTCCTGGCACTGGGTGTTCCTGATCAACCTGCCGATGGGTGCGATCGCGTTCGTGGGCCTGCGCCGCGTGTTGCCGGAGTTCCGCGATGCCAGCCCGCGACGGTTCGGCTTCTTCGGCTTTGCCCTGCTGGCACTGGCGGTGGGGTCGTTCCAGTTGATGATGGACCGCGGGCAATTGCTCGACTGGTTCGAGGCGCGCGAAATCTGGATCGAGGCGACGGTGGCCGTGCTGGCGCTGTTCCTGTTCGCGGTACATTCCCTGACTTCCCCCGAACCTTTCGTGCGGCTCGCCATCTTTCGCGACCGCAACTACGTGATCGCGACGGTGATCGGATTTTTCCTCGGGATCATGGTCTACGGCGTGCTGTCGCTGTTGCCGCCGATGCTGGCGGAGCTGTTTGCGCATCCGATCGTCCTCATCGGGCTGGTGACGGCGCCACGCGGCCTGGGCACGGCGTTCACGACGCTGGTAATGGCGCGGTTCATCAACCGGATGGACCAGCGGCTGCTGGTGTTCTGCGGACTTCTGGCGTCGGCCGGTTCGGCGCTGCTGCTGTCACGGCTGTCGCTGCAGGCGGACGACACGCTGGTGATGGTATCGGGGTTCGTCAACGGCATGGGATCGAGCATGATCTTCGTGCCATTGGCATCGATGTCCTTCGCCACCCTGCCCCGCCTCTATCGCAACGAAGGCGCGGCGATGGGGACGCTCATGCGATACGTCGGATCGGCTTTCGGGATCTCGGTCCTGGAGGCGTTGACCGCGCGCAATGCGGCGGTCGTGCAATCGCGGTTGACCGAGCGGGTGACGGTGGACAACCCGGTGCTGGCCTGGGCCTTGCCCGGGATCGACCCGGGCCAGGCCGAGGCGGCCGGCGCGCTGGTGCGGGCGGTAGGGGCACAGGCCGCGATGGTGTCGTACATCGACGCATTCTGGCTGCTGGCCTTCGTGGGCGCGGCAGCGTTGCCGCTGGTGCTGCTGCTGCGCAAGCCGGGAACTTGAGGGGGAACGGGGACCATGAACGGGAACGGACGAGGCGGCGGCCGGCTGCCGGGATTGGAGGCGCTGCGCTTCGTGGCCGCTGCGTGCGTGCTGCTGCTGCATACCCGCGCCGTCTATGGCGGCACCCCGGTGTTCGCGCGCGGGTACCTGGGGGTCGATTTCTTCCTGATGTTGAGCGGGTTCCTGATGGCGCGGGTGCAGGAACCGCGGCTGGACAGCGGCATGGAGCAATGGGGGTTCCTGTGGAAGCGCTACAAGCGCCTGTGGCCGATGATGACGGCGGGCACCCTGCTAGGAATGCCGATGCAATGGGTGCGATCGCGCGGGGCGGGTGACTTTGTCGAGGTCGTCGCGCTCAACCTGATGCTCTTGCCCACGCTGGACCAGCCGTTCGTATTCCCGGTCAACATCCCGGCCTGGACGATCTTCTACGAACTGTTCGCCAATGCCTGCCACGTCCTGGGCTTGCGGCACCTGCGGCGGTGGTGGCTGCCGGTTGCGATCGCGCTGCTGGCTCCGGCGGAAGCGTGGATCGCCCTGCACTGGCAGGGGCTTGACGTCGGCGCCAGGCCGGCGACGTTCGCGGCCGGGGCGGTGCGGGTGATCTTTGCCTACATGATCGGGATGGGACTTTCGCGCTGGTGGCGCGCGGGCCCGGTGCTGCCGGTGCCCGCGATCCCGGCGATCCTGGCCATGCCCGTGGTGCTGGTGCTCGGCTGGGCGCTGGGCCTGGGGGGTGCGTGGTTCGACCTGGCGTTCGTGGTGCTGGTGGCGCCGGTGATGATCGCGGGCGCGGTCCGGCTGGAGCGGTTCGACCAGATCGCCGGCTGGCTGGGCAGGCTTTCGTTCCCGCTGTTCGCCTTGCAGATGCCGGTGCTGGAGGGCTTGCGGCACCTGGGCTTTCACGGCTGGTTCGGGGGAACCTGCGCGTTGGGGGTTGGCGTGGCCGGGCTGTTTCTGTCAGAGACATGGGGCAAACGGCGAAAGGGGAAGACAGCGTGAGCGATCCGGTACTGTACGAGCGCGACGAGCAGGGCATCGTGCTGCTGACGCTGAACCGGCCCGAACTGCGCAATCCGATCACCGACAAGGACATGATCGCGGCGCTGGTGGCGACGCTGGAACGGCTGGACGGCGATCCGCTGGCCCGCGTGGCGATCCTGACCGGGGCGGGCAAGGGCTTTTCCTCGGGCGGGAACCTGCACCAGATGAAGCCGGGCGGGGACATCAACGCCGGGGTGCCGGTGATCACCCGCAAGCAGTACAAGCAGGGGGTGCAGCGCCTGCCGCTGGCTTTCGCGGCGCTGGAGGTGCCGGTGATCGCGGCGGTGAACGGCGCGGCGGTGGGCGCGGGGTGCGACCTGACCTGCATGTGTGACCTGCGCATTGCCGGGGAGAGCGCGAAGTTCGCCGAGAGCTTCGTCAAACTCGGGCTGATCGCGGGCGATGGCGGCTCGTGGCTGCTGCCGCGGGTGATCGGCTGGTCGAAGGCGGCGGAGATGGCGCTGACCGGGGACATGATCGACGCGCGCGAGGCGCTGGCCTGCGGGCTGGTGTCGCAGGTCGTGCCCGATGCCGAGTTGATCGATGCTGCCTATGCACTGGCCCGGCGGATCGCCGCCAATCCGCCGCACGCGGTGCGGATGACCAAGCGCCTGCTGTGGGAGGGTCGGCGCAGCGACCTCGGCACCTTGCTCGACATGGCGGCGGCCATGCAGGCGCTGGCGCATTCGACCGGCGACCACGCGGAAGCGGTCGACGCCTTCCTGGAAAAACGCGAGGCGAAGTTCACCGGGGATTGATGTGATCGAATCGCTTGCCGTCACATTGCGATGTGATACGGTGTGATCATGTCACAGACCCTGATCCAACGCGTTCGCGTCCTCGTCTCCGAAGGCACCATGACCCGCGCCGGCCTGGCGCGCGCCGCGGGCCTTCATGCCAACACCCTGCGCGACTGCACCGAGCCCGACTGGAACCCGACCAGCGAGACGCTGAGCAAGCTGGAACGCTTCCTGATGGCGAACGACGAGCGGCCGGTGCTGGTGAGCATCGAGGAGATCATCGACGAAGCGCGCAACGGGCGCATGTTCATCCTGGTCGACGATGAGGACCGCGAGAACGAGGGTGACCTGGTGATCCCGGCGCAGATGGCGACTCCGGGTGCCGTCAATTTCATGGCGACGCACGGGCGCGGGCTGATCTGCCTGACGTTGACCGGCGAGCGCTGCGACCAGCTTGGCCTGACGATGATGAGCCGGCAGAACGGTACGCGGCACGAGACCGCGTTCACCGTCTCGATCGAGGCGCGCGAGGGCGTGACCACCGGCATCTCGGCGGCGGACCGGGCACGAACGATCTCCGTTGCGATCGACGGCACCAAAGGCAAGGACGACCTGGTCACCCCCGGCCACGTGTTCCCGCTGCGCGCGCGCGACGGCGGCGTGCTGGTGCGCACCGGCCATACCGAGGCCGCCTGCGACATCTCGCGGCTCGCGGGCCTCAATCCTTCGGGCGTGATCTGCGAGATCATGAAGGACGACGGGACGATGGCGCGGATGGACGATCTCGTCGCCTTCGCGCGGCTGCACGACCTCAAGATCGGCACGATCCGCGACCTGATCGCCTATCGCCGCAAGCACGACCGCATGGTCGAGCGCAAGGCCGAGCTCGACTTCACCAGCCGCTGGGGCGGGCAGTGGAAGGCAATGACCTTCTTCAACAAGGCCACCGGCGACGAGACCGTGGCGCTGGTCAAGGGCCGGATCGACCCGGCGCAGCCGACGCTGGTGCGGATGCACACGCTGTCGGTGTTCGCCGACATCTTCGGCGAGGAAAGCGACCGCTCGTCGCTGCTGAACCGTTCGATGGAGATCATCGCCGAGGCCGGGTGCGGCGTCATCGTCGTCATCAACCGGCCGATGCAGCGGCTGATGAGCCGCACGATCGAAATCAAGAGCGGCTATCGCGCCGGCGATCCGGCACCGATCGAGGAACTGCGCGACTATGGCGTGGGCGCGCAGATCCTCGCGGAACTGGGCGTGCACGACATGGTGCTGCTGACCAACACCCACCATTCGCTGGTTGCCCTGGAAGGTTATGGGCTTAACATCGTCGGCGAACGCAAGATCGATTGAGGGAGGCCGGAAAGTGGCGCGATTTCTGATTGTCGAGGCGCGGTTCTACGACCACCTCAACGACATGCTGGTGGCAGGCGCCAAGGCGGCGCTGAAGGCGGCCGGACACCAGGCCGAAGTGGTGACGGTGCCGGGGGCGCTGGAGATTCCGGGGGCGATCTCGCTGGCCGACGCCTCGGGCGCCTATGACGGCTATGTCGCGATCGGCGTGGTGATCCGGGGCGAGACCTATCACTTCGAGATCGTCGCCGGCGAAAGCGCGCGCGGGATCATGGCGCTGACGATGGACGGCATCGCCATCGGCAACGGCATCCTGACAGTCGAGAACGAGGCGCAGGCGCTGGTCCGCGCCGACCCTGCGCAGAAGGACAAGGGCGGCGAGGCGGCGAAGGCGGCGATCGCGCTGCTCGACCTCAAGGGCCGCTTTGGTGGCTGACTGGGCCGCCGGCCATGCGGGGCTTGGTGGCATCCGCCTGGTGTTCGGCGGCAACGTCTTCGGCTGGACGCTCGATCGCGACCGCAGCTTTGCGGTGCTCGACGCGTTCTACGAGTGTGGCGGACGGATGATCGACACGGCCGAGGGCTATTCGGCGTGGATCCCCGGCAACAAGGGCGGCGAATCCGAGGCGATCATCGGCGAATGGCTGCAGGCGCGCGGTGTTCGGGGCGACATGCGGCTGGGCACCAAGACTGGCATGGGCGGGCCGCCGGGCGCCTATGCGCCGGACAAGGTGGCGGCGGCGCTCGCCGGGTCGCTGGAGCGGCTGCGCACGGACTACGTCGATCTCTACTACGTCCATCGCGATGACGTCACGGCGTCGCTGGCCGACATCGTAGCGGTGTTCGACGGTTTGGCGGCAACCGGACTGGCGCGCGAGCTCGGCGTCTCGAACATGACGGCCGACCGACTGACCGAAGCCAACGCCATTGCCGCGCGGCATGGCAAGCGCGGGTTCACCGTGTGCCAGCCGCAGTACAACCTGGTGTGGCGCGGCGATTACGAAGGCGCGCTGCAACAGGCCTGCGTCGCGCAGGGGGTTGCCGCCCTGCCCTATTACGGGCTGGCATCGGGTTTCCTCACCGGGAAGTTCGGTTCCGAGGCGGACTGGCACGGTTCGACCCGCGCCGTGGCGTTGAAGGGGTTTGCCGACAACGGCGGCTGGCGGACGCTGGAAGCGATGCGCGCGGTGGCCGCCGAGACCGGCGCGACACTGGCGGCGATCGCCTTGGCCTGGCTGAACAGCCGGCCCGGGGTGGCGGCGCCGCTGGCCAGCGCGACCTCGCCCGCGCAAGTGCGCGAGATTTGCGCCGGTGCCACCCTGACGCTGACCCCAGGGCAACTGGCCGTGCTCGAGACGGCCTGAACCCGCGCTACGGCGGGGAACCATCACCGCTCTCACCGCTTGGTGTGGCGATGAACGGTCCGGTTGCATGGTTCGGCGCGATAGGCGCAATTCTCGCCTCCGCGATCCTGGCCGGCGACTTCGGCCGCCGGGCGAGCGGCTGGGCGTTCGTGCTGTTCATGGCGGTATCGGTGGCGTGGATCGCATCCGGGGTGGGAAGCCGCACCTGGCCGCTGGTGATCCAGAATGCGATCCTGCTGGGCATCGACACCTGGGGCGCCTGGCAGTTTTTGCTCAATCCGCACAAGAAAAAGGTGATCGAGCGGCAGGAGGAGCTCGCCGAGGAGGCCGAGACCGAAGTGTCCGCCGAAGAAGCGCTCGCCTGAGGCATCGCCAAGTCTTGCGCAATCCTTGCCGGGCGTATGGGGAAGAATTCCTGCAACCGTTTGCCCGAAATGTTTGGACTTGGTGAATTAATGTTCACCATGCCGCCTCGCCACTTTCCGGGCGCAGGCGCCGCCTCGCATTCGGAACAGGCTCCATTATGGACGGACAGCGCACCCTCTCGGACGTCATGGCGCAATTGCACGCGTGTCTCGACGATCTCGACCGTCTGGGCGCGGTGCTGGCGGCCGCGCATCTGAGCGCATGCCTCGACGCCCTGGCGGGTGACGAGCAGGAGGCGGCATTCAGCTCCGATACGGAATGATCTCGCATCGCAATCCGGCGCGCGCCGGGCTGGAGTGAACCTCCACCACGGAGGCAAGCTAAGATGACGGCCAGGCGGCCGGAGCTTTCAGCAGGGACGAGCATTCACGCGCCCGCCGCGGAACCGGGGGGCGGCGACGGGGAGATGGTCGCGGACGATCCGGCCGATCGTCTTGCCGCGATCGGCCACACCCTGCTGGCGTTGGCGCACGACCTGCGTGCGCCGGGCGCGGGCGAACGCGCGGCCGGTGGGGGGCTGCAATTGGGCGTGATCGCGCGACGGGCCTATGGCGACCGGCGCCGGCGCGCGGCCGTGTTCGGCGACGAGGCGCTGTTCGGCGAGCCGGCGTGGGACGTCCTGCTCGACCTGTTCGTGGCGGCACAGGAAGGTAAGCGCGTGGCCGTCACCAGTGCCTGCATCGGCGCCGCGGTGCCGGCGACGACGGCGCTGCGCTGGCTGGCGGTGCTGGAACGCAAGGGGCTGGTGCGGCGCGAGGCCGATGCCGACGATGCCCGGCGGGTGTTCGTGCGGCTGTCCGGCGAGGGGTTTCGCCGGATGGCGGCGTACTTCGCGGCGTAGGGCGGGGCGAGGTTCGTCGCCGCGCCGCGCACCCTGTCCGTGAATCAGCCGGCGAGCCGGCCGAAGGCCCCTGCCCCGGCGTACTTCGCGGCCGAGCCGAGCTCTTCCTCGATGCGGATGAGCTGGTTGTACTTGGCAAGCCGGTCCGAGCGGGCGAGGCTGCCGGTCTTGATCTGGCCGCAGTTGGTGGCGACGGCGAGGTCGGCGATCGTGGCGTCCTCGGTCTCTCCCGAGCGGTGCGACATGACGGCGGTGTAGCCGGCGCGCTGGGCGATCGATACGGCTTCGAGGGTTTCGGTCAGGCTGCCGATCTGGTTGACCTTGACCAGCAGCGAATTCGCCAGGCCCTTGCCGATGCCCATCGCCAGGCGCTTGGGGTTGGTGACGAACAGGTCGTCGCCCACCAGCTGGACCTTGTTGCCGATCGCGTCGGTCAGCGCCTTCCAGCCTTCGAAATCGTCCTCGCTCATGCCGTCCTCGATCGAGATGATCGGATAGTCGGCGGCGAGCTTGGCGAGGTAGTCGGCCATTTCGACCGGGGTGAGCGAGAGGCCCTCGCCGCTGATCTCGTACTTGCCGTTCTTGAAGAACTCGGTGGCGGCGCAGTCGAGCGCGAGCTTGATGTCGGTGCCCGGCTTGAAGCCGGCCTTCTCGATCGAGGCCATGACGAAGTCGAGCGCGTCGCGGGTGCTGGCAAGGTTGGGAGCGAAGCCGCCCTCGTCGCCGACGGCCGTCGCCAGGCCCTTGTCGTGCAGGCCCTTCTTCAGCGTGTGGAACACCTCGGCACCCCAGCGCACGGCTTCGGCCAGCGTGGGCGCGCCTACCGGCATGATCATGAATTCCTGGAAGTCGATCGGGTTGTCGGCATGTTCGCCGCCGTTGATGATGTTCATCATCGGCACCGGCAGCACGTGCGCGGCGACGCCGCCGACGTAGCTGTAGAGCGGCAGGCCGCGCGCATCGGCGGCGGCCTTGGCGGTGGCGAGGCTGACGCCGAGGATGGCGTTGGCGCCCAGGCGGCCCTTGTTCTCGGTGCCGTCGAGCTCGATCATGGCGAGGTCGATATCACGCTGGTCCTCGGCGTCGTGGCCGAGCAAGGCCTCGCGGATCTCGCCGTTGACGGCGGCAACGGCCTTCTGCACGCCCTTGCCAAGATAACGCGTCTTGTCGCCGTCACGCAGCTCGACCGCCTCGTGCGCGCCGGTCGACGCGCCCGAAGGCACCGCCGCGCGGCCGAAGCTGCCGTCCTCGAGCAGGACGTCCACTTCCACGGTCGGGTTGCCGCGGCTGTCGAGGATCTCGCGGGCGTGGATGTCAATGATCGCGGTCATGGCGGGTTCATCTCCGTTTGGTCAGCTTTGCACGGGTTTCCGATCCCCCTAGGGAGCGGAACCTTGGCAGGCAAGGTGCATTGCAGCATTATCGCCCTTGCCAGAACACGGCGGCAGTCCCACTTGGGAAACGTTTGCTTTTCCTGCTCCAACAGCAAAGGAGTCCGACCATGCCCGACACCTCGACCGACACCGAATCCGCCCCCGCCATCCCGCTGAGTGCGGACAGCGCCACTGGCGAAGCGAAGGCCCGGTTCGCCAAGGCTATCGAGGAAGCCAAAGCCGGTGCGAGCGCGCTGGGCAAGGTGGCGCAGGAGAAGGCCAGCGAGCTGGGCAAGACCGCACAGGGCAAGGCCGGGGCGCTGGGCGCCCAGGCGCAGGAGCGCGCCGGCGAGGTCCGCGAGCAATTGGCCGGCAAGGGCAGCGAGCTGCTCGAGGATGCCAAGGTGCTGGGCGGGCAGGCGAAGGAAAAGGCAGCGGCCTATGCCGACACCGGCAAGGCCAAGGCCAGCGACGCGCTGTCCGGGCTTGGGCGGATCGTCGCCGACAGCGCCGAGCTGATCGACGAGAAGCTCGGCGTGAAGTACGGCGACTATGCCCGCGGCGCGGCGCGCTCGATCCACGAAACGGCGGCAAAGCTCGACGCCAAGGACCTGGGCGAGCTGGGCGAGGACGCCAAGGAATTCGTTCGCAAGAGCCCGGGCGTGGCGGTGGGAATCGCTGCGGTGGCGGGATTCATGCTGGCGCGGCTGTTTCGACGGGCTGACGACTGATCCCGGCGGACGCGAGCCGGGACATGGCTGACATAGGCGACGAGCCCGAAGGAAGCGCGGGCGACGGGGCGGAAGCGCAGTCGCTGTCCGAGGAAGTGCGGGTGCTGTTCGAGGCGGCGCGCGCGCGGGCCGAGACCGAACTCGCGTTCCAGAAGGCGCGGGCCGGCTTGCTCGGCAAATGGGCCGGGATTGTCGCGGCGCTGGGCTGCCTAGTCGTCGCGCTGCTGTTCCTGGCGCTGATGGCGGCGGTGTTCGGCGTGGTGCTGGGACTGGCCCAGGCGCTGGGGGCCTGGGCGGCGACCGGGATCGTCGTCGGCGTGCTGGTCGTGCTGGCGCTGGTCGCGGGCTTGCTGGCATGGGCGCGGGTGCGACGGATCGGCGCGTTGTTCGGAGATCGGCCATGAGCGAGGCCGAGCGTCGCCTGGCCGAAATGCGCGCCGCGCGGGACGCGGCGCGCGACCGCCTTGCGCGGCGGCTGGAACGGGCCAAGGACGACCTCAGGCCGGCGGTGATCAAGGAGCGCGTGATCGCCGATGCCCGCCACAAGGCAATGGAACTGGCGACCGAGGCCATCGAGATCGCCAACGACAGTCGCGGTGTCGTCGTCGCCACCGGCGCAGCGCTGGCGCTGTGGTTTGCCCGCAAGCCGCTGGGTCAGGCCGCGTTAAGCCTGTACCGGCAATGGACGCCCGAGGCCGGAACCGTGGCGCGGTCCGGCGATTGGCTGATGGAACGGGTCGCGGGACTGCTTCGCCGCGACGCCGAGGAGAACTGATCGTGTCGAACAGCAAGTCAGCGAAAGCGCAGGCGGTGGCCGGGGAAAGCGGCGACCAGACGGCCGAGGGCAGCACCGCGACGCGCAAGCGCCGCGAACCCAAGCCCTCGCTGGCGGCGGAACTGCCCGACGCCGAGCCGCCGGAGAAGTTTTCCGGCCTGGCGCGTGAATACATCGGGCTGTCAATCGCCGGCGGGCTTGTCGTCGGCGTGCTGATCGGGGCGCTGTTTCCGCGCGCGGCGGCGAAGAAGCTGGCGAGCCGGTCCAGCAAGATCGCCACGGTGGCCGGTGAGCTGGGCATGGCCTATGCCGCACAGGCGCTGTCGAAGGCGGGCGAAGCTGCGCGCGACGGCCGCGAGAAGGCGATCGACATGGGCGAGGTCATCGCCGAGAAGTCTGCGGAGGCGCGGGACAAGGCCGGCAAGCTGATCGAGGAAGGCAGCGGCAAGGCGCGGGTCACCGGCGCGCTGCTGGCGCGCAAGGCTGCGGAAATCGTCGCCCGGGCCCGTTCCTGAGGGCTTGATTGCTGCATTCGCGAAAGAGTATGGGGGAGCTCCTTCTCCCCCTCGTTCGGTTAGCAGCAAAACGATGCAGAAACTCCACCTCGTCATGGGCGGTCGCGTGCGCGACCCGCAGTCGCTCGAATTCGCCGACCTCGACAAGCTCGACCTCGTCGGCGTCTATCAGGACTATGCGGCCGCGGAAGAAGTTTGGCGTGCTCACGCCCAGCGCACGGTCGACGACGCCGAAATGCGCTACGTGATCGTCCACCTGCACAAGCTGCTGCAGCCGGATCTGCCGAAGCGGCGGCGCAAGGTGGCCTGAACCGGCCTGCACAGGCCGGGATGGCGCCGGCAGGGATAGCGCGGGCGGGGATGTCCCCTGCCCGCGCGGCTCTCAGATGAACTCGATCTGTTGGACGAGATAGGAACGGTCGCCCGCCGGGACCGTGACCTCGATCTCGTCATCGACCCGGCGGCCGATCAGGGCGCGGCCGAGCGGCGAATTGTAGCTGATGCGGCCAAGCTTGGCGTCCGCCTCGTAAGGGCCGACGATCTGGTAGCGGATCGGCTTGTCATCCTCGTCGAGCAGGGTGACGGTGGCGCCGAACACGACCTTGTCGCCTGACAGCGTGGTCGGATCGATGATGTTGGCGCGGCTGACCTTGTCCTCGAGATCGGCGATGGTTGCCTCGACCTGGCCCTGGCGCTCCTTGGCCGAGTGGTACTCGGCGTTTTCGGACAAGTCGCCATGCGCGCGCGCTTCCTCGATCGCCTCGACAATCTTGGGGCGTTCCTCGCGCAGCGCTTTCAGCTCGGCGAGCAGCTTTTCATAGCCTTCCGCCAGCATGGGCAACTTTTCGACACTCGCCATCTGCTTCACATCTCCTGCGTTTCCCCCCACCGGCGACTACAACGCCGCCCCGGGGCATTTGTGCCGTCGGGCCGGTTCGATCGCGTTGGGGGGAAAGGATGATCGTTCAGTTGTAATAAGCCTGCAACGAACGGACTTCAAGCGGCCTTGCCCGCAGCGCCGCGATCGCCTCGGCCGAGGCAATGCTGGCCGCGGCGGTGGTGAAGTAGGGAACGCGGCCGTTGAGGGCGGCCGTGCGAATCGATTGCGAGTCCTTGAGGCTCTGCCACCCCTCGGTGGTGTTGATGACGAAGGCGATCTCGCCATCGACGATCTTGTCGACGATGTGCGGCCGGCCTTCCGCTACCTTGTTGATCCGCTCCACCGGGACACCGGCGTCGGCGAGGTACTTCGCGGTGCCGCCGGTGGCGACAAGGCGGAAGCCGAGCTCGACCAGGCGACGGGCGGCGGGGACGATCACGCGCTTGTCGCTGTCCTTCACCGAGACGAACACGGTGCCGCCCTGCGGCAGCCTGGTGCCCGCGCCGATCTGCGACTTGGCGAAGGCGGTGGCGAAATCGGTGTCGAGGCCCATGACCTCGCCGGTGGACTTCATCTCCGGGCTCAGTACCGGGTCGACGCCGGGGAAGCGCGCGAACGGGAACACCGCTTCCTTGACCGCCATGTAGGGCAGGTCGCGCTTGAACGGCGGGAACGTGGACAGCTTCTCGCCGGCCATGACGCGCGCGGCGATCTTGGCGACGGGCTGGCCGATCGCCTTCGCAACGAACGGAACCGTACGGCTGGCGCGGGGGTTGACCTCGATCAGGTAGACCTCATTGTCTTTCACCGCGAACTGGACGTTCATCAGGCCGCGGACGCCCAGGGCCATAGCCAGCGCCTCGGCCTGACGCTCCATCTCGGCGATGATGTCCTTGGAGAGGCTGTAGGGCGGGATCGTGCAGGCGCTGTCACCCGAGTGGATGCCGGCTTCCTCGATGTGCTGCATGACGCCGGCGACGACGACCTGCTCCCCATCACAGAGGGCATCGACGTCGCATTCGATCGCGTCGCGCAGGTACTGGTCGATCAGGACCGGCGAATCCCCCGAGACCTGGACGGCGGTGGCGATGTAGTCGTCGAGCTGCGCTTCGCTGTCGACGATTTCCATGGCGCGGCCACCGAGCACGTAACTGGGGCGCATCAGCACAGGGTAACCGATGCGGTTGGCAACGGCCACGGCCTCGTCCCGGCTGCGGGCGATGCCGTTGGCAGGCTGCCTGAGCCCGAGCTTCTCGACCAGGGCAGCGAAGCGCTCGCGATCCTCGGCGAGGTCGATCGCGTCCGGGCTGGTGCCGAGGATGGGGATGCCGGCGTCCTCGAGCGTCTGCGCGAGCTTGAGCGGCGTCTGGCCGCCGAACTGGACGATGACGCCGACGACTTCGCCGCGCGACATCTCGACGCGGAGGATTTCCAGCACGTCCTCGCCGGTCAGCGGTTCGAAGTAGAGACGGTCCGAAGTATCATAATCGGTGCTGACCGTTTCCGGGTTGCAGTTGACCATGATCGTCTCGAAGCCGACCTCGTCGAGCGCGAAGCAGGCGTGGCAGCAGCAGTAGTCGAACTCGATGCCCTGGCCGATGCGGTTGGGGCCGCCGCCGAGAATGACGATCTTCCTGCGGTCTGACGGCATCGACTCGTCCTCCGGCTCGCCGAACAGGCCGCCTTCGTAGGTCGAGTACATGTAGGGGGTGACCGCCTCGAACTCCGCCGCGCAGGAATCGATGCGCTTGAACACGGGGTGGACGCCGAGGCGATGGCGCAGCGCGCGCACTTCGGCTTCGCTGGTGGCGCCGGCCATCGCGCTGACGACGTCGTGCAGCAGGCCCGAGCGCGCGGAACTGGCGCTGCCGGCGAGGTGGACCGAGCGCACCGCGAGCGTGGCGAGGCGCTTGTCCGAGAAGCCCATCGCCTTGAGCCGGCGCATGCCGGCGGCGTCATTGGGCAGGCCTTCCTCGGTGATGCGCGCTTCCTCGGCGATGATCTCGGCGATGTGGCGCAGGAACCAGGGATCGTAATGGGTGATGGCGTGGA
This sequence comes from Sphingomonadales bacterium, assembly GCA_028868535.1. GTDB lineage: Bacteria > Pseudomonadota > Alphaproteobacteria > Sphingomonadales > Sphingomonadaceae > Novosphingobium. The sequence continues at coordinate 70,241 of JAGWUH010000003.1, forward strand.
CGTCCTCGACCGAGAAGCCCTCGCGGAACGCCTGGCCGACGACGAGCAGGCGATCGGGGGTGGCACGCGACAGCTCCGCGGTGATCTCGTCGCGGCTGGCGCCCTCGAGCGCAACCACGCGGTTGAAGCCGTCGAGCCCGGTTTCGAGGCCGCGCAGCGCCTTCTGCAGCGATTCCTTGATGTTGCGGCCAATCGCCATGACCTCGCCGACCGACTTCATTGCCGTGGTCAGCAGCGGCTGAGAGCCCTTGAACTTCTCGAAGGCGAAGCGCGGGATCTTGGTGACGACATAGTCGATCGTCGGCTCGAAGCTGGCGGGGGTGGCGCCGGTGATCTCGTTGGTGATCTCGTCGAGCGTGTAGCCGACCGCGAGCTTGGCGGCGACGCGGGCGATCGGAAAGCCGGTGGCCTTCGACGCCAGCGCCGAGGAACGCGAGACGCGCGGGTTCATCTCGATGACGATCAGGCGGCCGTCCTTCGGATTGACCGCGAACTGGACGTTGGAGCCGCCGGTTTCCACCCCGATCTCGCGCAGCACGGCGATGCTGGCCGAGCGCATGATCTGGTATTCCTTGTCGGTCAGCGTCAACGCCGGGGCGACGGTGATCGAATCGCCGGTGTGGACGCCCATCGGATCGACGTTCTCGATCGAGCAGATGATGATGCAGTTGTCGTTGCGATCACGCACGACCTCCATCTCGTATTCCTTCCAGCCGAGCAGCGATTCCTCGATCAGGACCTCGGTGGTCGGGCTGGCGTCGAGGCCGCTCTTCACGATCTGCTCGAACTCAGCCTTGTTGTAGGCGACGCCGCCGCCGGTGCCGCCGAGTGTGAAGCTGGGGCGGATGATCGACGGCAGGCCGGTGCGTTCGAGTACGGCGAAGGCTTCTTCCACGGTGTGGGCGACGCCGGAGCGGGCGCTCTCGAGGCCGATCTTGTCCATCGCCTCGCGGAAGCGCTGGCGGTCCTCGGCCTTGTCGATCGCGTCGGCATCGGCGCCGATCATCTTGACGCCGAACTTTTCCAGCGTGCCGTCGTTGAACAGCGCCAGCGCGGTGTTGAGCGCGGTCTGGCCGCCCATCGTCGGCAGGACCGCGTCGGGGCGCTCCTTCTCGATGATGCGGGCAACGATCTCCGGGGTGATCGGTTCGATGTACGTGGCATCGGCCATGTCCGGATCGGTCATGATCGTGGCGGGGTTCGAGTTGACGAGGACGACGCGGTAGCCTTCTTCCTTCAGCGCCTTGATCGCCTGGGTGCCAGAATAGTCGAACTCGCACGCCTGGCCGATGACGATCGGGCCGGCGCCGATGACGAGGATCGAGGAGATGTCGGTGCGTTTGGGCATTTCAGGCTTTCGAGATCAGAAGGTGGCCGGACGGGTTCAGGCAGCGGTGAGCGCGGCGAACGTGTCTTTCCAGAAGTCCTCGCCGCCCGCGGCGGCTTCGGCGACGAGCGGGTTCGACGCCTGCATGTCCTTCAGCGCGGCGCGGAAGGCGGCGTGGTTGAACTGGTGCATCGAGCCGTATTCCTGCGGCTTGGTTTCCCAGCCGCCCTTGTCGATCATCGACTGCAGGAAGGCATCGGCGGCAGGCTTGGTGGCGCCGCGAACGCGGACGCCGAACTTGCGGACCGCCATCTGGAACTTGTCGTCGACGATCAGCAGCAGCTCGCCGCGCGGATACCAGCGGGTGGCGATGTTGAGATCGTTGGCCTGGCCGGCGATGAAATAGGCGAGGATCGCCTCCTGGATCGGGTTCAGGCTCATGGCGTCAACTCCCCTTGCATCATCTCGACGAATTTCTGGAACAGGTAGAAGCTGTCCTGCGGGCCGGGCGAGGCTTCTGGATGGTATTGCACGCCGAACGCCCGCTTGCCCTTGATGGCGATGCCGCAGTTGGAGCCGTCGAACAGCGAGACGTGGGTTTCGATCACGTTGTCCGGCAGCGCCGAATTGTCGACCGCGAAGCCGTGGTTCATCGAGGTGATCTCGACGACCCCCGAGTCCAGCCGCTTGACCGGGTGGTTGGCGCCGCGATGGCCCTGATGCATCTTGGTGGTCTTCGCCCCGGCGGCGAGCGCCAGCATCTGGTGGCCGAGGCAGATGCCGAACACGGGGATGTCGCGTTCGAGCACGCCCTGGATGACGGGCACCGCGTACTTGCCGGTGGCGGCGGGATCACCCGGTCCGTTGGACAGGAACACGCCGTCGGGCTTGAGCGAAAGGATAGCGTCGAGCGGAGTTTCCGCTGGAACGACCGTGACTTGCGCACCGGCCTTCACGAGGTTTCGGAAGATGTTGTCCTTGGCGCCATAGTCGATCGCGACAACGTGGGGACGGGGATCGCGCGGGGATCGGGCATAGCCCTTGCCCAGCGACCACACGCCGCCCTCCCAGCTCTCCTGCGCCTTGCGGGTAACCTGGCGGGCGAGGTCCATGCCTTCGAGGCCGGGCCAGTCACGCGCGCGGGCGATCAGGGCCGGGATATCGAAGTTGCCCTCGGGATCGTGCGCGATCACCGCGTTCGGGGCGCCGGCGAGCCGGATGCGGCGGGTGAGCGCGCGGGTATCGATCCCCGCGAGGCCGATCTTTCCCCTGGCCTTCAACCATTCCTCGAACCGGCCGCGGGCGCGGAAGTTCGACGGGTCGGTCACGTCCTCGCGGACGACGCAGCCGACGGCGCCGTCGACTTTCGCCTCGAGGTCCTCGTCGTTGACGCCGACGTTGCCGATGTGCGGGAAGGTGAAGGTGACGATCTGGCCGGCGTAGCTGGGATCGGTCATCACCTCCTGGTAGCCGGTCATCGCGGTGTTGAAGCAGACTTCGCCGACCGCGGTGCCGACGGCACCGAAGCCGTGCCCCCAGGCGACGTGGCCATCGCCCAGCACCAGCACGCCGGTGGCGCCGACCGGTTTGGACACGTGCGAAGAGGCGGCGTCGGCCATGGTTCAAGGCGCTCCGTTCAGGGTTTCCGGCAATGGGTGCTAAGGGGCGGCGGCTAGACCCCATGCTGCGGTGCGTCAACCTAGGAATGTCGGAAATTTCCGGCTAGAACGGCAGGCTGCGGCCAATCGGGCTGATTATCCACGGGAATCGAAAAAACATGATCCGCGATTCGATCAAGGCGGCACAGGTCGCCGCGATGAAAGCCGGCGACAAGCCGCGCCTGGCCGCCGTTAGGCTGATCCTCGCCAAGCTCAAGGACAAGGACATCGAGCTGCGCACGGCGGCGCAGGTGCCCGACGACGACGTGCTGGTCGTCGACGTGCTGCAGAAGATGGGCAAGCAGCGGCGCGAATCGATCGCCCTGTACGAACAGGGCGGGCGGCAGGAACTGGCCGACGTCGAGAAGGCGGAACTGGCGGTGATCGAGGAATTCCTGCCCGCACAGATGAGCGACGATGACGTCAAGGCGGCGATCGAGGCGATCAAGGCGGAGCTGGGCGCGACCTCGATGAAGGACATGGGCAAGGTCGTCGCAGCGCTGAAGGCGCGGCATGGCAGCCAGCTCGACATGGGCAAAGCCAGCGGGTTGGTGAAGGCGGCGCTGGGCTGACGGCCGGATGAGCCTTTCCCCGCAATGGCTGGATGAACTGCGCGCCCGGGTGCCCCTTTCGGGCGTGATCGGGCGGACGACGCGGCTGATCAAGGCGGGGCGCGAGTACAAGGCCTGTTGCCCCTTCCACAACGAGAAGAGCCCGAGCTTCACCGTCAACGACGAGAAGGGGTTCTACCACTGCTTCGGCTGCGGGGCGCACGGCGACGTGATCCGGTGGATGACCGACCAGCAGGGGCTGGCGTTCATGGACGCCATCAAGGAGCTGGCGGCGGAGGCCGGGATGGAGGTCCCTGCCCCGGACCCGCGCGCGGCGAAGCGGGCCGAGCAGCAGGCCGGGCTGCACGACGTGATGGCGGCGGCGCAGGCCTGGTTCGTCGAGCAACTGGCCTCGGCCGAGGGCGCGAAGGCGCGGGCTTACCTGGGGACGCGCGGTTTCGATGCGCACACGGTGGCGCGGTTCGGGTTCGGCTATGCGCCCGAGGGGCGGCAGGCGTTGAAGGCGGCGCTCAAACAGTTTTCCGAAGCGATGCTGATCGAGGCCGGGCTGCGGATCGCGGTCGATGACGACCACGGCAACAAGCGCGAGCCTTACGACCGCTTTCGCGGGCGGTTGATGCTGCCGATCCACGATGCGCGCGGGCGGGTGATCGCGTTCGGCGGGCGGATTCTCGATGCCGAGAAGAAGGATGCGCCGAAGTACCTGAACTCCCCCGACACGCCGTTGTTCGACAAGGGGCGCACGCTGTACAACCTGCATCGCGCCGGACCGGTGTCGCGCCAGAGCGGGCGGCTGCTGGTGGTCGAGGGCTACATGGACGCGATTGCGCTGAGCGCGGCGGGGATCGGCGAAGTGGTGGCGCCGCTGGGCACGGCGATGACCGAGACGCAGATCGAGCTGGCCTGGCGGCTGGTGGAGAACCCGGTGCTGTGCTTCGACGGCGATTCCGCCGGGCAGCGCGCGGCGATGCGTGCGGCGGTGCGGGCGCTGCCGCTGCTGCGGCCGGCGCATTCCTTGCGGATCGTGCGGCTGCCCGCGGGGATGGACCCGGACGACCTGCTGAAGCGCGAGGGGCCGGCGGCGATGACGCGGGTGCTGGAAGGCGCGATCGGGCTGGCGGACCTGTTGTGGGAGCACGAGCTGGCGGCGGGGCCGCTCGACACGCCCGAGGACAAGGCCGGGCTCAAGGCGCGCCTTTTGGCGCATTGCGACGCGATCCAGCATCCCGACATCAAGGCGCTGTACCGCAAGGACCTGCTCGACCGTTATGGAGCGTTCGCGTTTCCGCGGCGCGAAGCCTGGCAGCCCCCTGCCCGCGGCGCGGCACCAAAGCGCAGGTTCGGCGAGCCGCCGGTGCCGGCGCGGCCCCACGAGGTGACGCGGGCGCGGCTGGCGCAACCGGCCGGCGCGGCGCGGCGGCAGCAGGCGCTGGGCGCGGTGGCGGCGGGGCTGGTACGGCTCGACGGCGAGATCGGCCGCCATGTCGAGACGCTGGCGGTATTGGCCCGAGAGGACGCGCTGATCGATCTGCTGGTTTCCCTGCAGGAGCGCGGCGAGCCCCTTGATTCGGCGCGAATCGACACCATCTGCGCTGAACGGGGAATTGCGTCCCCGGGGCACGTGCCTGCGCGCGAGATGGCGTTCCGGTTCCTTTCCGAGGATGGGGTCGAGGCACGGGCGGAACTGGCAGAAGTGATCGACATTCTGGTGGCAAGGCCGGCACTGGCCGCTGCGCTGGCGCGGGCGACCGAAGCGGGCATTGCCACCGACGAGGACTGGCGCGAGCAACAGCGGTTGCGTGAACAAATGCGGGCGCTGGAGAAAAGAGAACTGGATTTGCAGGGGCGACTCGGCCAAATGGCGGTCGCTAACCGGTATAATTCCGAGGATGAGCCGCAGTGACCGCCTGGTTGCGCGGCCCCCGATAGCAAGGCGGAATGATGGAAGACGAAATCTCGGGCGGCGAAGAACTCGGTGGCGAAGGCATCGGCGGGCGCGAAAGCGATGCGCCGCTGATCGACCTCAACGAGGCTTCGATCAAGAAGCTGATCGCGCGGGCCAAGCGCCGTGGCGTGATCACTTACGACGAGCTGAACGAGGCGCTCCCGCAGGACCAGATGTCGTCCGAGCAGATTGAGGACATCATGGCCGCGATCTCGGAGATGGGCGTCAATATCGTCGAGAGCGACGAGGATGCCGTCGATCCCGAGGACAACGCCGCGGACGAGGAGGTCGAGCCCGACCAGATCGGGGACCGGCCGGTCGTCGAGAAGAAGAAGGAAACCGTCGACCGTACCGACGATCCGGTGCGCATGTACCTGCGCGAGATGGGCGCGGTCGAGCTGCTCAGCCGCGAGGGCGAGATCGCGATCGCCAAGCGCATCGAGGCGGGGCGCGACACGATGATCCTCGGGCTGTGCGAAAGCCCGATCACCTTCCACGCGATCATCCAGTGGTCCGAGGCGCTGAATGCCGGCGAGATGCAGCTGCGCGAGATCCTCGATCTCGACGCGATGCTTTCCAAGGAGCCGCAGCCGGAGAACCTGACCGAGGACGGCGAAGGCGACGACGACGGCGAGATCAGCGAATCGACCGCCGGGCCTTCCTACAAGGAAGAGGAAGACGTCGAGGAAGAGGAAGAGCAGACCGACGAAGACGACGAGGACGGCATCGAGCGCCGCGCCAAGCGCCCGGTCGAGGAAGAGGAGGAGGACAACACCCTCAGCCTCGCGCAGATGGAGGCGCAACTCAAGCCCGAGGCGCTCGAGAAGTTCGCGTACATCACCGAGCTGTTCCGCAAGTTCGAGAAGAGCCAGGCCGACCGGCTCGAGGCGATGGGACTGGGGATCGATTTCCCCGCCGCCAAGGAGCGCGACTACCAGCAGCTGCGCGAGGACCTGACCGCGCAGGTGGAGAGCGTGCAGTTCCACGCCACCAAGATCGAGTACCTGGTCGACAACCTTTATGCGTTCAACCGCCGGCTGACCGCGCTGGGCGGGCAGATGCTGCGCCTGGCCGAGCGCCACAAGGTGAGCCGCAAGGACTTCCTCGACCAGTATGTCGGGCGCGAGCTCGATGACGGCTGGCTGCAGGAAATGTCCTCGCGCGACAAGAAGTGGGCGGCGTTCGCCGCAAACGAGGGCGACGCAGTGGAGCGCATCCGCGCCGAGGTGGCCGACATCGCCAGCGCCACCGGCATGAGCCTTCCCGAGTTCCGCCGCATCGTCAACATGGTGCAAAAGGGCGAGCGCGAGGCGCGGATCGCCAAGAAGGAGATGGTCGAGGCGAACCTGCGCCTCGTCATCTCGATCGCCAAGAAGTATACGAACCGCGGGCTGCAGTTCCTCGACCTGATCCAGGAAGGCAACATCGGCCTGATGAAGGCGGTCGACAAGTTCGAGTATCGTCGCGGCTACAAGTTCAGCACATATGCGACCTGGTGGATCCGGCAGGCGATCACGCGATCGATCGCCGACCAGGCGCGGACGATCCGCATCCCGGTCCACATGATCGAGACGATCAACAAGCTGGTCCGCACCAGCCGCCAGTTCCTGCACGAGCAGGGCCGCGAGCCGACGCCGGAGGAAATGGCCGAGCGCCTGTCGATGCCGCTCGAGAAGGTCCGCAAGGTGATGAAGATCGCCAAGGAGCCGATCTCCCTCGAAACGCCGATCGGCGACGAGGAGGATTCGCATCTCGGCGATTTCATCGAGGACAAGAACGCGATCATCCCGGTGGACGCGGCGATCCAGTCGAACCTCAAGGAGACGGTGACGCGGGTGCTCGCCAGCCTGACCCCGCGCGAGGAACGCGTGCTGCGCATGCGCTTCGGCATCGGCATGAACACCGACCATACCCTGGAGGAAGTGGGCCAGCAGTTCAGCGTCACCCGCGAGCGTATCCGCCAGATCGAGGCGAAGGCGTTGCGGAAGCTGAAGCACCCGAGCCGCAGCCGCAAGATGCGCTCGTTCCTCGACCAGTGAGGGGCATCGCCGCGGGTTGGCCGGCGATACGGACGGCCGCGGCGGCTGCGGCCCTGCTGGGCCTGCCTGCACCGGCCCCTGCCCTTGCGGCGACGCCTGCGGCCGCAGTTCCGATGGTGGCCGAACCCGATGCGCGGGCGCTTGCACTGGCGCGCGAGATCGTTCGGGTCGGTTACCCCGAGGACAAGCGGGAGACCCTGTTCGGAGCCGCCGCCGACGCTATGCTGAAGCAGATGCGTGAAGTGATGCTGGCCAAGTTGAACAACGACCCGGCGGCAAAAGCGATCATCGAGGATTCCATCGCGCGGTTCGTGGTGCTCGGCAAAGGGGTGATGACGAGGCACATCCCGGCATTCATGGAAGGTTATGCCCATGCCTATGCGCGGGAGTTCACGCCCGCCGAGCTGGAGACCATCCTTGCTTTCGTTAGGACGCCGGCAGGCAGCCACTTCTTTCTGCGCGCATCGTCGATCCTGTCCGATCCGACTTTCGTGCAGGCCAACGCCGCCTACCTGCGCGAATTGCAGCCGCTGATCGACGACATGCGCGAGAGCCTGACGAAGCGACTGCTCGAATACTACCAGGCACACCCGCCCCGCGCTTCGGTCGGGTCCTGATCGGTCAACCCACCCGGTAGACCGCCAGCCGCACGGTGTTGCCGACCTTGCCGCCGGCCGCCACGAACAGCACCCGGTTGACCCAGTCATAGGCAGGGTGGCCGGTGGTCAGCCGGATCGCGGTGCGCATGTAGTAGGACGATGGCGGCACCGGTTCGCCGGCGGCGATCCGCGCGGCCACTTCGGGCGACACGTCGCGGATGCCATGGCTGGCGATCTCGATCACCGCGCCGTCTTCGGTTTCCAGCGCGTAGCGCGCGTCGAGCTGAGCGACGCCGTTGGCCGCAATGGTCTGCCAATCCGCGCCAACCTCTAGAATGCGGCCGGCGAGGCGCGGACCGGACACCGTGCCGCCGACGATGGGGATGATCCGCTGTACGCCGTTCGGCCCCTCGCCCAGCTCGTGCGGGGGCGACAGTTCGACGGTGAAATCGGCGACGTGTTCCAGCGCCGGGATCATGCCGGCTCGTGCAGCACGCGGGCGCCGGCGGGGATGATGCCGGGGGCCGCATTGAGCTCGTCGCGGGCGAAGCCGGCGGCCTGCTGGTAGGCGAGCATGAAGGCGGCGCGCTCCTGCGCCGGGATGACGTCGTCGATGTCGTCGAACACGCCGCCGCAGCGTTCATCGACCATGCCGAGCAGGCCGAACGGGCCGGCGCCGCGATTGCGCAGCGCCAGCTTGCCGACCGGTCCGCACAGCTCGTCGTCGTAGGCCTTCAGCGCGGCGGGGGTGACGCCCTGGTCGAGCATGATGCGGCCGATCACGCGGCCGTCGATGATCGCCTGGCTGGCGCCGTTCGAGCCGGTGGGGTACATGGCGTGGGCGGCATCGCCGATCAGAGCAACCGGGCCGTCGACCCAGGTCGGCAGCGGTTCGCGGTCGATCATCGGGTTTTCGTAGGCGCAATCGGACTTGGCCAGCAGCGCGGGAAGATCGAGCCAGTCGTAGACGAAACCGTCGAACTCGTGCGCGAACTCGGACAGCTCGACCGGGCGGAACCAGCCCGCCTTCTGCCAGTCGTGATCGGTATCGAAGGTCTGCTCGGCGATCCAGTTGATGTCCGCCAGGCCATCGGCATCGGGATGCGAGATCGGATAGAGCACGACGCGGTGGCGCGCGGTGCCGAGGCCGACGAACGAGGAACCGGTGCGGGTCGGCACGCCGCGCGCGGTGCCGCGCCACATGATCGTGCCACCCCAGTGGATCGGCGGCTGGCCGGGATGCATCCGGGCGCGCACGGCCGAGTGGATGCCGTCGGCGCCGATCAGCAGGCGGCCGTTGACCTCGCTGCGGGTGCCGTCTTCCGCCGTGACCAGCGCGGTGACGCTGCCGTCGGCCTGCTTGCGATAGCCGGTGACCTTGTGGCCCAGCACCAGCGCCTGCGGACCGAGGCGTTCCACCACCTTGCGCGCGAGCAGCAGGTGGAACTTGCCGCGGTGGACCGCGAACTGGTGCCACTTGTAGCCGGCGAACTTGCCGCGCGGCTCGCTGTAGATTTCCTTGCCGTTCAGGCCGACCAGCGCCCATTCCCGCGCGGGCAGGCCGCAGGATTCGAGATCGGCCTCGGAGATGCCCATGTCTTCCAGTTCGCGCACGGCGTTGGGCTGGAGGTTTATGCCGACGCCGAGCGGCGCAAGCTCGCGCACGCCTTCGTAGACAACGGCGGGAACGCCGATCTGGTGCAGCGTGAGTGCCAGCGAGAGCCCGGCGATGCCGCCCCCGGCGATGATGACTGTTTCGCTCGTCATGGTCCCTGCCCTTTCGTCCGGGCGCCTTAACCGGCGGCGCCTGCAAGCGCAATCATCGTGGGGCGCGCGGCCTGTCCGCGCCTTGTTAGGGCGCAGAGCCGGACGCGGGGTTGATTTTGGCCCGACGTGCTGGCAGGGGAAGCCGCGTCACGTGACTGACGAGACAGGCGGAGCACCGCCGTGGAGCGTGACCCCGGCCGCAAGGACCGGGCCTGCCGCTCGTCTGGGCACCCCTTGCGAACATGCGTGGAGGCGTGCCGTGCCCTGTCCCATCGACCGCTCCCTGCCCGTTTGTCGGGCTGGCCTTCGCCGCCGCGCCGCCCTATTGGGCCGGCATCGATTCCCCCACTGACCGGCAGACCAGACCATGCGCATCGCCATCGCTTCCGACCACGCCGCCGTCGACCTCAAGGCCGAGCTGCGCGAGTACCTGATCGGGCTGGGCCACGAGGTTGCCGACCTCGGCCCGGCGACCGCCGATCGCGTCGACTATCCCGATTATGGCTACAAGCTGGCGTCTGTCGTGGCCGACGGCACCGCGGAGCGCGGCGTGGCGCTGTGCGGCAGCGGCATCGGTATCTCGATCGCGGTCAACCGCAATCCGGCGTGCCGCTGCGCGCTGGTGGGCGAGCCGCTGTCCGCGGCGCTGGCGCGCGAGCACAACGACGCCAACTGCATCGCCATGGGCGCGCGGCTGACCGGGCCGGACATGGCCAAGGCCTGCCTCGACGCATTTCTTTCCACCGAATTCGGCGGCGGGCGGCATGGTCCGCGCGTCGACAAGCTTTCGCATCCTTCGCTTTGACCCCTTCCCTTTCGAACAGGACGATCCGATGACCGCCGTGACCCCTGCTGGCTTCTTCACTGCCGAGCTCGCCCAGACCGATCCCGAGATCGCCGGCTGGATCGGCAAGGAACTGGGCCGCCAGCGCGACAAGATCGAGCTGATCGCCAGCGAGAACATCTGCTCGAAGGCGGTGTTGCAGGCGGCGGGATCGATCCTCACCAACAAGTACGCCGAGGGTTATCCGGGCAAGCGCTATTACGGCGGCTGCGAATATGTCGACGAGATCGAGACGCTGGCGATCGAACGGGCCAAGGCCCTGTTCGGCGCGGGCTTCGCCAACGTCCAGCCCAATTCGGGCAGCCAGATGAACCAGGCCGTGTTCCTGGCGCTGCTGCAGCCGGGCGACAGCTTCATGGGTCTCGATCTCGCGGCGGGCGGCCACCTGACGCACGGCTCGCCGGTCAACATGAGCGGCAAGTGGTTCCACCCGATCCCGTACACGGTGCGCCCGGACGATCATCGCATCGACATGGACGAGGTGGCGCGGATCGCGCGGGAGAACAAGCCGAAGCTTATCATCTGCGGCGCCACCGCCTATTCGCGCGAGTGGGACTTCAAGCGGTTCCGCGAGATCGCAGATGAGGTGGGCGCCTACCTGCTGGCGGACATGAGCCACTTTTCCGGGCTGGTGGCGGGCGGGGTGCACCCCTCGCCGGTGCCCCACGCCCATGTGACGACGACGACCACGCACAAGAGCCTGCGCGGGCCGCGTTCGGGCATCATCCTCTCGAACGACGAGGCGATCGCCAAGAAGATCAACTCGGCGATCTTCCCCGGCATGCAGGGCGGGCCGCTGATGCACGTGATCGCCGCCAAGGCGGTAGCGTTCGGCGAGGCGCTGAAGCCCGAGTTCAAGGCCTATGCCGCGGCGGTGAAGGCCAATGCGAAGGCGCTGGCGGCGAGCCTGCAGGCGCAGGGCCTCGACATCGTCTCCGGCGGGACCGACAATCACCTGATGCTGGTCGACCTGCGGCCGTACAACGCCAAGGGCAAGCACGCCGAGAAGGCGCTCGATCGCGCGGCGATCACCTGCAACAAGAACGCGATCCCGAACGATCCGGAGAAGCCGTTCGTGACCTCGGGCATCCGCCTCGGCAGCCCGGCGGGGACGACGCGCGGCTTCGGCGAGGCCGAGTTCACGCAGATCGGCCAGTGGATCGCCGAAGTGGTCGACGGGCTGCGCAAGAACGGCGAGGACGGCGACGCGCAGGTCGAGGCTTCGGTGGCGGCCCGGGTCGAGGAACTCTGCGCCAAGTTCCCCATCTACCAGGGCCTGTGAGAGCCTAGCCGATGCGCTGCCCGTTCTGCGCGCATGACGACACCCAGGTGAAGGATTCGCGGCCGACCGAGGATTCGACCGCGATCCGGCGCCGCCGCCAGTGCGAGGGCTGCGGCGCGCGGTTCACCACCTTCGAGCGGGTGCAGTTGCGCGAGATCGCGGTGGTCAAGTCCGGCGATCAGCGCGAGCCGTTCGATCGTGCCAAGATCGAGCAATCGGTGACGCTGGCGTGCCGCAAGCGCGGGGTATCGCAGGAGCGGATCGACCAGCTGGTTTCCGGCGTGCAGCGGCAGATCGAGACGCTGGGCGACAGCGAGGTGCCGGCGAAGGTGATCGGCGAAATGGTGATGGAAGGGCTGCGGCGGCTCGACAGCGTGGCCTATATCCGCTTCGCCAGCGTCTATCGCGACTTTACCGAGGCCAAGGACTTCGAGGAGTTCGCGAGCACGGTGCGGGACGTTTCGCGTGCCTGAATCGGGAGGACAAGCCCCGGTTATCGTGCTGGTTAGACCGCAACTGGGCGAGAACATCGGCAAGGCGGCACGGGCGATGCTCAACTTCGGCCTCGTCGAGATGCGACTGGTGGCACCGCGCGACGGCTGGCCGAACCCGAGCGCGGGTCCGGCGGCGGCGGGCGCGGATGTGGTGCTGGAGAAGGCGGGAGTATTCGAAACGCTCGCCGACGCGGTGGCCGATTGCGCGCACGTCTATGCGACGACGGTGCGCAAGCGCGGGGTGACCAAGCCGGTGGTGACGCCCGAGCAGGCGGCGCGCGAGATCAGGAGCGCGACGGGGCGCAGCGCGATCGTGTTCGGGCCGGAGCGATCGGGGCTGGAGACCGAGGAAGTGGCGGTGGCGCGGGCGATCCTGACAGTGCCGATCAATCCCGAGTTCGCCTCGCTGAACCTGGCACAGGCGGTGATCCTGTGCGCCTATGAATGGTCGAAGGGCGAGGCGCTGGCGCAGCCGACGGTCGAGGAGCTGCTGCCCCCTGCCCCGCAGGAAGAGCTCGACGGGATGATCGCCCAGCTGGAGGCGATGCTGGAACCGCGCGACTATTTCTTTCCTCCGGCGCGGGCGGCCGCGACGCGGCTGACCTTGCGCAACATGCTGACCAAGCCGGGCTGGAACCACCTGGAAGTGCGGACCATGCGCGGCGTGCTGACGACGCTGGCGCGGTCGCTCGACCGGCCCTCCAAGGGTTGACTTGCCCAAGGGTTGACTTGGGGCCCGGGCACCGCTAGGCGCGCGCCTTCGCAATTGGCCCCGCACCCCCGGTGAAGCGGCGGCCACGTCCGGCATGGTATGGCCAGGCGGTGCGGTTCCGGGCCTGAAGGCGGGCGATCTTGCCCGGCCACGCAAATTGGAGTGACGCGCCGTGTCGAAGCGCAATTCGTCGAAGTACAAGATCGATCGCCGCATGGGCGAGAACATCTGGGGCCGCCCGAAGAGCTCGGTCAACCGCCGCAGCTATGGCCCCGGCCAGCACGGCCAGCGCCGCAAGGGCAAGCTGTCCGACTATGGCATCCAGCTGCGCGCCAAGCAGAAGCTCAAGGGCTACTACGGCGACGTCACCGAGAAGCAGTTCAAGGCGACCTACCAGGAAGCCAGCCGCATGAAGGGCGACACCGGCCAGAACCTGATCGGCCTGCTCGAGCAGCGCCTGGACATGGTCGTCTATCGCGCCAAGTTCGCGCCGACGATCTTCTCGGCCCGCCAGATCGTTTCGCACGGCCACATCCGCGTCAACGGCGTGCGTTGCAACATCGCCAGCCGCCGGATTCGCCCGGGTGACGTCATCAGCCTCGGCACCAAGGCCAAGGAAATGGCGCTGATCGCCGAGGCGCAGACCCTGCCCGAGCGTGAAGTCCCCGACTATGTCGCGCCCGACGGCACCGACAAGGCGACCTTCGTGCGCGTGCCGACGCTGGACGAAGTGCCTTATCCGGTGAAGATGGAACCGAACCTGGTCGTCGAGTTCTACTCGCGCTGATCCGGCCGGAGCATTGCCGAAATCGAACGAGGCGGGGGCGTTGCTCCCGCCTTTTTCGTTGCGGCGACAAGGCAATGCGGACCGGCGGAATCGCGCCATCTGTCACGGAACCATCACAGCGATCCGGCATTGGGTGGGCATGAACACCTACTACCGCTTCGTGACCCCGCACCGCATCGGCAAATGGTATCCCGACCTCGCCACGGCTGAACGACAGGCTTGCGCGATCGGCGCCGGTTTTCGCTGCGAACGGACGCAGACCTTCGTCGCCTATCGCGAAACCCGGCTGGAAGTGACCGAGATGGAGCGCGCCGCCTGAACTGACGCGCGTTCCGACCCGATTGAATCGGGTCAGGCACCCTGGATGATTTTCGCGTGTTTCCTGGCTTCGTGTGCCACTCGGTTCGAAAAGCGCTTTATCGCCGCAGGTAGTCTCGGCGAAAATTTGCCGCGAAGGAGGCGAAGCGCTGGTCGGCGATGGCGGCACGCATGGCTTCCATCAGGCGCTGGTAGAACCACAGGTTGTGTTCGGTCAGCAGCATCGCGCCGAGCATCTCTCCGCTTTTCGTCAGGTGATGGAGATAGGCGCGGCTGTAGGTGGCGCAGGCCGGGCAGGCGCAGCGCGCATCGAGCGGGGCGAGATCCTCGGCGTGGCGGGCATTGCGCAGGTTCAGCGGGCCATCCCAGGTGAATGCCTGGCCGTTGCGACCGGATCGCGTGGGCAGCACGCAGTCGAACATGTCGACGCCGCGTTCGACGGCGCCAACGAGGTCGTCGGGCTTGCCGACGCCCATCAGGTAGCGCGGGCGATCGGCGGGGAGCATTCCTGGCGCGAAATCGAGCGTGGCGAACATGGCTTCCTGCCCCTCGCCCACGGCAAGGCCGCCGATCGCGTAGCCGTCGAAGCCGATGTCGCGCAGTGCTTCGGCACTGGTGCGGCGCAGGCCTTCGTCGAGCGCGCCCTGCTGGATGCCGAACAACGCCGCGCCTTCGGCATGCTCGCCGCCGCCGTCGAAGCCGTCGCGGCTGCGCCGGGCCCAGCGCATCGACATTTCCATGCTGCGGGCGATGACGTCGCGGGGCTGGTCGGCCCTGGGGCATTCGTCAAAGGCCATGACGATGTCCGAGCCCAGCAGGCGCTGGATCTCCATGCTGCGTTCCGGCGTGAGGACGTGGCGCGAGCCGTCGATGTGGCTGGCGAAGGTGACGCCGTCCTCGGTGATCCTGCGCAGTTCCGACAGGCTCATCACCTGGTATCCGCCGCTGTCGGTGAGGATCGGGCGCGGCCAGTTCATGAAGCGGTGCAGACCGCCGAGCCGGGCGATGCGCTCGGCCCCGGGCCGCAGCATCAGGTGATAGGTGTTGCCGAGGATGATGTCGGCGCCGGTACCGCGCACGGCCTCTGGCTTCATCGCCTTGACCGTCGCGGCGGTGCCGACCGGCATGAACGCCGGGGTGCGGATCTCGCCGCGCCTCATGGCGATCGTGCCGGTGCGGGCCTTGCCGTCGGTGGCGTGGAGGGTGAACTGGAAGCGGGGGTTCATGCCGGGGCCTATAGCCGGGCGGACCCGCGCCGCGAATTTTTTTTGGCCTGCCGCGAAGGGTCGGGACGGGATGCCGCGTTAGGCCGTCGTTCCCGCGATCGGGAAGCCATCGGGAGATGTTCCATGATTCTTCGCACCAAGCTTGCCTTCGGCCTCGCCCTCGCCGGCGCGCTCGCATTGCCGGGCCTTGCCCAGGCCGGGCCCTGGCAGCGTCACTACCCGGGCCGCGCCGAGGTGAACCACCGCATCCGCCACCAGCAGTGGCGCATCACCGAGGAACGCCGTGAAGGCGACATCACCAAGGACGAGGCCCACGCCCTGCGCGGCGACCTGCACGACGTGCGCCAGCAGGAGCGCGCCTATGCTCAGGACAACGGCAACGACGGTCACCTGACGCGCGGACAGGTGCGCGACCTCAACAAGCAGCTCAACGAGAACAGCCGCGCGATCGGCCACTGATTCCCGAAGCGCCCCCCGACTGGCCGGCCCGCAACCTGGTGGTTTCGGGCCGGCTTTTTTCAGGGCTGAACTAACCCCTGCGCCCGACGCGCCAGCCACCGTTCGCGCAGGCGTTCACGACGCTCGATCAGCCGCTCGCGCAGCAGCGGACGGGAAACGATGCCGGGTTCCTCGGGCAGTACGATACCGGCGCGCGCCGCGTGTCGCTCTGCCCGGCGCTCCCGCAGACGCTCGGCCAAGCGGGGGTGGGCGTCGAGCCATTCGCGACGCTGCTCCGGGGGCAGCGCGCGCAGCCGCGCGAACGCGCGCCGTGCGAACGGGTGATCGGCAAGCGGCTGCTGGTCAGAGCCCGGCAGCAGTGCCGGCGCCGGGGGCGCGGGGCGAAGGACGACGGGCCGATGGACGACCAACCGGTGGACGGGGCGGCGTTCCGGAAGGACGTGTTCCAATGCGGCGCCGAGCACCGGGGTGCGGTGGAGGACGTGCGACAGCGGCTCACCCAGGTATCCCATGGCCGCCGCGGAGATCGAGACGACGCCGACCGCGATCGTGGCCAGTCCGGTCGCCCCGGCGCGCCACCAGCGGCGCGGCGCCGAAACGCGGCGCCGCGGCAGCGGCGGCTCCGCCGCCAGCGCCGCGGCGCGCGCGGCAACACGATCGGTGAAATCGGTGGGCAGCTCGGGTACGGTGAACGCGTCGAGCGCCCTTGCCAGCCGGGGATCGAGAGGATCAGGCATCGACATCCTCCAGCAGCAGGGATCGTAACGAACGACGGGCGCGCAGCAGCAATGATTCGAACGCCTTGATGTTCATGTCCAGCACCAGCGCCGCCTCGGCATTCGGCAGTTCCTCGTAATGGGTGAGCACGATCGCGGCGCGCTGGCGTTCGGAAAGGCAGTCGAGCGCGCGGCGGACGCGCGCCAGATCCTCGCCGGCTTCGAGCACGGCATCGGCAAGCGGGGCATCGTCGACGCGCTCGGGCACGTCCTCCACGGGGAGCGGGCGGCGGCGGCGCAAGCGGTCCAGGCAAAGGTTGGTGGCCACGCGCGTCAACCAGGCGGCGACGCCGGGCCCGTCACCCCGCCAGCGCGGCGCGTGCTGCCAGAGCCGGAGCAGCGCGTCCTGCGCCACGTCTTCCGCCTCCGCCGCTTCGCCGAGCATGCGCCAGGCAATGCGGTGCGGCAGTGCCGCATGGCGGGCGACGAGCGCGCGAAACGCCGCCCCGTCCCGCGCGGCAACGCGGCGCATCAGGGCGTCGTCGGGGGCCTCGTCCGGCGCGGGGATCGGGTGGGTGGCTGCCATCGTCGTGCCTCGCCCAACGCGGATGGCACAACAACCCTTCGCGGCACGTGAACGCGCCAGGCGGTTTTTTCACGCCGCGGGCTGATTTCGCGCAAGAACGTGGTGCGCGGAACAGGTATGCCGACTGCATGATTTGTGAAGGATGCGCGATGGCAGAGGCCAATCGATCGGCATTGCTCAAACAGGGCCTGGCGCGGGCGGCCGCCCGTCTGGGCGACGTCACCCCGGCCGTGATGGCCGCGTTCTACGCGCGCCATCCGCAGGCCCGGGATGCATTCGACCGGCTGGCGCTGGGGCGCCGACAGGGGCTCGAGGGCGAGATGGTCGCGCAAGTGCTCTATTGCGCGATGACCTGGCCCGAGCAGCCGGGCGAAGTCGAGATGGTGCTGCTGGGATCGGTGCCGCACCATGCCAGCACGCTGGACGTCCGTCCGGAATGGTATGCCGGGCTGATCGCGGCCGGCTGCGCGGTGCTGGGCGGCGATGCCGTCGCGGAAGAGCGCGCGATGTGGGACGAGATCGAGGCGGAGCTGTTGCAGGTGGTGCGCGAAAGCGCGGGCTGACCGCCAGATCCCGCGTCGCTCAACCGGCCGTGTCGCCCGGCAGCAGCAGGCTGGCATCGCCATAGCTGTAGAAGCGGTAGCCGTTGGCGATGGCATGGGCGTAGGCGGCCTGCATCCGGTCCAGCCCCATCAGCGCGCTGACCAGCATGAACAGCGTCGAGCGGGGCAGGTGAAAGTTGGTCATCAACC
Organism: Sphingomonadales bacterium; assembly: GCA_028868535.1. Classification (GTDB taxonomy): domain Bacteria; phylum Pseudomonadota; class Alphaproteobacteria; order Sphingomonadales; family Sphingomonadaceae; genus Novosphingobium. The sequence continues at coordinate 88,324 of JAGWUH010000003.1, forward strand.
CGTCGATCGCGCGGAAGCGGTAACCGGGAGTGATGAAGATCGCGGTATCCCCGGCAAAGGCGTGAAGCGTGCCGTCCTCGTCCGCCGCGGATTCGAGCAGGCGCAGGCTGGTCGTGCCGACCGCGATCACCCGGTGGCCGGCGGCGCGTGCCGCGTTCAGGCGCGCGGCGACATCGGCGTCGATCGTGCCCCATTCGGCGTGCATGGCGTGATCGGCGGTATCCTCGGCCTTGACCGGAAGGAACGTGCCGGCACCGACATGCAGCGTCAGCGTCTCGTGCGCGATGCCGGCGGCGGACAGGCTACCGAGCAGCGCGGGGGTGAAGTGCAGGGCCGCGGTAGGGGCGGCCACGGCGCCGTCGGCCCGCGCGAACATCGTCTGGTAGTCGCGACGGTCGGCCTCGTCGGTGGCGCGCTTGCCGGCGATGTAAGGGGGCAGCGGCATGCGGCCGGCACGCTCAAGCAGCACCTCGACCGGTTCCTCGCCGTGGAAGGCCAGGGTCCATGAGCCATCGGCGTGGCGGACTTCGGCGGTGGCCGCGACGTCGGCCGGAAAATCGATGACGTCGCCCGCGTGCAGGCGCCTGGCATTGCGGACGAAGGCCTGCCAGCGGCGCAAGTCGAGCCGCTTGTGGAGCGTGGCGCCGATCCGCGCCTGCCCGCGCGTACCTTCGAGCTGGGCGGGGATGACGCGGGTATCGTTGAACACCAGCACGTCGCCGGCGCGAAGCTGCGAAGGCAGGTCGCTGACCTGGAGATCGCGGAACGGCCCCTGCCCCGGCACCACCAGCATCCGCGCCGCGTCGCGCGGACGCGCCGGGCGCAGGGCGATGCGCTCTGGCGGAAGCTCGAAATCGAACAGGTCGACGCGCATGGCGCGCGGGTGCCGTCAGTTCGACTTGGAGTTGTTCAGTTCCGCGACGCTGGGCGCGGCGACGGGCGCCGGGGGCGCGATCACCGGCGGGGCCTTGTGCTCGCTCAGCAGCGAGGCCTGGAGGATCTTGGTCGGGTTCTCGGGCGGCTCACCCCGGGCGATCGCGTCGACGCCGGCCATGTTCGAAATCACACGGCCGAAGTTGGTATAGTGTCGGTCGAGCGAGAAGTGCGGGTAGAAGACGATGAAGAACTGGCTGTTCGCTGTATCGGGCTGGTCGGTCCGCGCCATCGACACCGAGCCGCGCACGTGGGGCATCGTGTTGAATTCGGCCTTGAGGTCCGGCAACTTGGAACCGCCCTGCCCGGTGCCGGTGGGATCGCCGGTCTGGGCCATGAAGCCGTCGATCACGCGGTGGAAGATGACGCCGTTGTAGAACCCTTCCCTGGCCAGGGTCTTGATCCGCTCGACATGGTGGGGTGCCCATGCCGGGACCAGGCGGATCAGCACGCGCTGGCCGTTGGACAGGTCGAGCACCAGCACGTTGTCGGGATCGTGCGCGGGATCGGCATCGACCGTGGCGGCAAGCCCGGACGCCAGGTTGACCTTGGCGGCGGCAGCGAGATCGGGCTTCTTCTTCGCCCAGGCAGGCGCGGCGAAGCAGGTGGCCCCGAGGGCGACGGCGAGAACGAGCTTGGCGGAGGTCTTCATGCTGCGTGTCTGGCTTTCAGGGCGCGAGTTGGGCTGGCGAATAGCCGCGCGTCGCTGTCGTGGCAATGAACAAGCGGGCATCAATACTCGCCCAGGCGGCCGATGCGGGAAACGCGTCCCATCACGTCGTCCCGCACCAGCGGGCTGACGAAACGGTCGATCGCGCCGCCGAACAGGGCGATTTCCTTGACCAGCTTGGAGGCGATCGGCTGCAGGCTGACGTCCGCCATCAGGAACACCGTCTCGATCGAGGGGTTCAACTGCTGGTTCATGCCGGCCATCTGGTATTCGTATTCGAAGTCCGCCACCGCCCGCAGGCCGCGGATGATGACGGTGGCGCCCTGCTTTTCGGCGAACTTCATCAGCAGCGCATTGAAGCCGACGACGCTGACGTTGTCGATGCCCAGCGCCGCCGCCTCGCGCTCGACCATCGCCATGCGCTCCTCGGGGGTGAACATCGGGTTCTTCGACGGGTTGGTGGTCACGCCGATGATCAGGTGATCGACCAGCTTGGCACCGCGCCGGATGATATCGGCATGGCCGAGCGTGATCGGATCGAACGTGCCCGGATAGACGCCGATGCGCTTGCCCCCCTCGGCCATCAATGGTCCCTTTCGACGATGTAGCGGGCCAGCGCGCGCAGCAGGTCCGCCTCCGGGCCGTGCTGGCGCAAGTGATCGACCGCCTGCTCGACCAGCAGCCGCGCCTGTTCGCGTGCGCGATCGGGGCCGAGCAGCGAGACGAAAGTCTGCTTGTTGGCTTCGGCGTCCTTGCGCAGTGCCTTCCCGGCCTTGTCCTGGTCACCTTCGTGGTCGAGCAGGTCATCGGCGATCTGGAAAGCGAGGCCGATGTCGCGGGCATAGGCGCGCAAGTGGGTGCGGCCCTCGGGCGCGAGCTTGCCCAGCACCGCGCCCATCTCGACGCTGGCGGCGAGCAGGGCGCCAGTCTTCAGCTGCTGGAGGCGGGCGACCATCGGCAGGTCGAAGCCGCCGCCTTCGGCGACGATGTCGATCATCTGCCCGCCGACCATGCCGTTGGCGCCGGACGCGCAGGCCAGCACCTGCACCAGTTCCGCACGGGCAAACGGATCGCCGATCGTGGCGGGATCGGACAGGACCTCGAACGCGAAGGCCTGGAAGGCATCGCCGGCGAGGACGGCGGTGGCCTCGTCATAGGCCTTGTGCAGCGTCGGCTTGCTGTGCCGCAGGTCGTCGTCGTCCATGCAGGGCAGATCGTCGTGGATCAGCGAATAGACGTGGATCGCCTCGACCGCGGCGCCGCAACGGACGGCGATGTGGCGATCGACGCCGTAAAGCTCCGCCACCGAAACCAGCAGCAGCGGGCGCAACCGCTTGCCGCCGCCGATCGCGGCGTAGCGCATCGCCTCGTACAGGCGGGCGCGGCTGTCCTGCGGGACCGGAAGCAGCGCGTCGAACGCGGCGTCGATGTCCTTCTGGATGCGGGCAAGGCCCTCGGCGAGGACGGGTGCGGGCTGGGCCATGGTTTTCCTGCGATTCACGCTTCGTCGAACGGACGGGTACCGGTGGGTTGGCCATCCGGGCCGGCGATGATCCGCTCGATCCGGGCGCTGGCGGCGTCGAGGCGCGCCTGGCAATGACGCCGCAGCGCCTCCCCCCGTTCATAGAGCGTGATCGAATCATCCAGCGGCACGTCGCCCGACTCGAGCCGGCGGACGACCTCCTCCAGCGCGCGCAGCGCATCCTCGAAGCTCATCGCGGCGATATCGGGGGCGGTTTCGGCCATGGCTGCTGCATTGACGGGGCGCGGGCGCAGGGTCAAGCTTGCAGATCGGTCGGTACACAGCCGCCACGCGGGGAGAACGGTAAATGGCGTTGATCTGGGCCTATGTCGCGGCGTTCGTGAGCTTCGGAGCAATGGATGCGGTGTGGTTGTCGCTGGCGGTGCCGCGGCTCTATCGGCCGGAACTGGGTGCGATGCTGGCACCGGCGCCGCGCGTGGGCGCGGCCGCGGCGTTCTATGTCGCCTACATCGCCGGCATGGTCTGGTTCGCGATAAGGCCGGGTCTGGCGCAAGGACCGGGCGCGGCGGCGCTGAACGGCGCGCTGCTGGGCGCGCTGTGCTATGCCACGTACGACCTGACCAACCAGGCGACGCTGGCGCGCTGGTCGCTGCGGGTGACCCTCGCCGACATGGCCTGGGGCGCGATCGCCACCGCCGCCGCCAGCGCGATCGCCTGCGCGGTAGCGCGACGGTTCGCCTGAAACGCGCAATGCCTCGGGGAATTCGGCCGGTTGCCCCTTCCCCCGCAAGGCCCGGTTGTCTAAGGGCGCGCGCATGTCCCAGATCACGCCAGACGTCGTCGCCGCCCACGGGCTGTCCGAGGAAGAATACGCGCGGGTGCTGCACGCACTGGGGCGCGAGCCCAACCTTGTCGAGCTGGGCATCTTCTCGGTGATGTGGTCGGAGCACTGCTCCTACAAGTCGAGCCGCATCCACCTGAAGAAGCTGCCCACCGAGGCGCCGTGGGTGATCTGCGGCCCGGGCGAGAATGCCGGCGTGATCGACATCGGCGACGGCCAGGCGGCGATCTTCAAGATGGAGAGCCACAACCACCCGAGCTACATCGAGCCGTACCAGGGCGCGGCCACCGGCGTCGGCGGCATCCTGCGCGACGTGTTCACGATGGGCGCGCGGCCGGTGGCGAACATGAACGCGCTGCGCTTCGGGCGGCCGGACCATCCGAAGATGAAGCATCTGGTGCAGGGCGTGGTCGCCGGCATCGGCGGCTACGGCAACTGCGTCGGGGTGCCGACGGTGGGCGGCGAGACCAACTTCCACAAGGCGTACGACGGCAACATCCTCGTCAACGCGATGACCGTCGGCGTGGCCGACGCCGACAAGATCTTCTATTCGGCCGCCACCGGACTCGGCAACCCGATCGTCTACGTCGGCTCAAAGACCGGGCGCGACGGCATCCACGGTGCCACCATGGCCAGCGCCGACTTCGACGACAAGTCGGACGAGAAACGCCCGACCGTGCAGGTCGGCGACCCGTTCACCGAAAAGCTGCTGATCGAGGCGTGCCTCGAACTGATGGCGACCGACGCGATCGTCGCGATCCAGGACATGGGCGCCGCCGGGCTGACCTCGTCGTCGGTCGAGATGGCCACCAACGGCAAGGCCGGCATCATCCTCAACATGGATGCCGTCCCGTGCCGCGAAGAGGGCATGACCCCTTACGAGATGATGCTCTCGGAAAGCCAGGAGCGCATGCTCATGGTGCTCAAGCCCGGCAAGGAGGCGATGGCCGAGGCGATCTTCCGCAAGTGGGAACTGGACTTCGCGGTCATCGGCGAAGTCACCGACACCGGCCACATGGTCCTCTCGTTCAAGGGCGAGACCGTCTGCGATATCCCGCTCGGCCCCCTCGCCGAAGACGCGCCGCTCTATGATCGCCCGGCGCTTTCGCTTGCCGACTACAAGGCCTGGGCCAATGTCGCGCCGTTGGGCGACGTCCCCGCCAGCGCCGACCTCGCCGCTGACCTGCTCAAGCTGATCGGCTGCCCGGACCTCGCCAGCCGGCGCTGGATCTTCGAGCAGTACGATTCGCAGGTCGGTGCCGATACCTTGCAGAAATCCGGCGGCGACGCGGCGGTGGTGCGCGTCCACGGCACCGACAAGGCGCTGGCGATCAGCACCGATTGCACGCCGCGCTATTGCTATGCCGACCCTTACGAGGGTGGCAAGCAGGCGGTGGCGGAAACCTGGCGCAACATCTGCGCGGTCGGCGCGACGCCGCTGGCGATCACCAATTGCCTGAACTTCGCCAACCCGCAGCGCCCCGAGATCATGGCGCAGATCGTCGAGGCGCTGAACGGCATGGGCGATGCCTGCCGCGCGCTCGACTATCCGATCGTCTCGGGCAACGTCAGCCTCTACAACGAGAGCAAGGCCACCGGCGGCGGCTCGGCGATCCTGCCGACCCCGGCGATCGGCGGCGTGGGGCTGATGCTCGATCACGCGAAGATGGCGACGATCGCGTTCAAGGCGCCCGGTGACGCGATCTGGCTGATCGGCGGTAAAGGGAGCCACCTTGGCCAGTCGCTGTGGCTGCGCGAGCTGCACGGTCGCGAGGACGGGGCGCCGCCGCCGGTCGATCTCGATGCGGAGCGCGCCCACGGCGAAAAGGTGCGCGAATTGATCGCGGACGGCGTCGCCACCGCGGTCCACGACGTATCCGATGGCGGCCTGCTGGTGGCGCTGGCGGAGATGGCGATGGCGAGCGGGCTCGGCGCCGAGATCGCGATGCCGGCTTCGGCAGCGGAAGCGTTCGGCGAGGACCAGTCGCGCTATGTCGTCACGACCCGCGGCGACGCGACGGTGGCCGGCGCGACGCGGATCGGGACCGTGGGCGGGACTTCCCTGGCGGGCGTTGCGATCAGCGCGCTGCGGGCGGCGAACGAGGCGTTCTTCCGCGACTGGATGGAGGCCTAGGCGTCAGGCCGCCAGCAGGCGGCGCGATTCGACGGCGGCGGCGGGGCGGCCGAACAGGTAGCCCTGCATCCGGCGCAGGCCCAGGGCGCGGGCGGCGACCTGCTCCTCGACCGATTCGATGCCCTCGATCGTGCATTCGAGTCCGAGCTGCACCGACAGCGCGCGAATCGTGGCGATGATCGCGCGCGCATTCTCGCTGGAGTTGAGGCTGCGCGCGAACGACTGGTCGATCTTGATGTGATCGAGCGGCAGGTTGTGGACATGGGCCAGCGAGGACTGGCCGGTGCCGAAATCGTCGAGGGCGATGCGGAAGCCTTGCGCGCGCAGGCTGGCGAGATTGGCGGCGGCGCGCTTGTAATCGCGCACCAGCGCGGTCTCGGTGATCTCGAGGATGATCGCACTGGGCGGTGCGCCCGCCTTGCGGACCAGGCCGCCGATCCATTCGGCCGTGTCGTCGCGGAGGATGTCGTGCGCCGACAGGTTGATCGACAGCGTGCAGCCCCATTGCCAGGCGGGGAACTCGTTCAGCGCCTTTTCCAGGACGACGTGGGTGACTTCGCTGATGCGGCCGGTGCTTTCGGCGAGGCTGATGAACGCGGCCGGCGACAGCAGCCGGCGGCCATCGGGCGACCAGCGCACCAGCGCCTCGAACGACACCGGCCGCCCGGTGTCGCTGTCGACGATCGGCTGGAACACCACCGCCAGCTGCTCGCGCAGGTCGGCGGTGGTGAAGACGCGGGTCATCACCTGGCGTTCGAGCAAGGTGCGCTCGTCGTCCTCGCCAAACGCGACGACGGCGCCATTGCGCAGGTCCTTGGCCTTGTAGAGCGCGGTGTCGGCGCGTTCGAGGCAGGCGCTGATCGACTGCCCCTGGCAGCGGTAATAGCCGATCGAGGCGTGGAGATTGAGGCTGAGATCGCCGAGCCGGATCGGCCGGGCGATCGCGTGCGCGAGCATGGCCAGTTCCGCATGGACGCGGGCGTCGTCGAGGCCGCCGCGCAGGATCACCGCGAACTCGTCGCCGCCCATGCGTCCGCACGCCTCGATGTGGGGCGTGCGGGCGATGCGCTCGGCGATGGTGGTGAGCACGGCGTCGCCGGCGATGTGGCCGAAGGTGTCGTTGATGTGCTTGAAGCCGTCGAGATCGATCAGGGCGAGCCACGGACGCACGCCGTCGGCCGCGCCCAGGCCCTTTTCCAGCAGGACGAGAATGCGGCCCCGGTTCCAGGCGCCGGTCAGCGGATCGCGGATCGAGCGCTGGCGCCAGGCCTCGGCCATGTCCTCGATGCTGTGCTTGTGGCGCGAAAGTTCCAGGCGCGAGCGTTCGAGCCGCACGAAGTCCCGGTGATAGGCGGTGGTGATCAGCAGCAGCAGCACGGTGATGATGGTCTGGACCGCGACGACGACGACGCGGTTCGGGTTGTCGTGCATCAGGAAGACAATGTTCGCCGGCGTCATCACCGCCGTCGCCATGATGACCGCGGTGCGCGGGCTTTGCCCGAGGCTGAGGATGCCGGCGAAGCAGGTGATCGCGGTGATGTACTGGATCACGTCCTGCTCGGGATCGCCACCGTAGGAGTAGAGCATCAGCGCCCAGGCGACGAAGCCGGACGAGATCATCAGGCATCGTTGCGGCAGGCGCTGGAGATCGTGCACGATCATCGCCGAGGTGCGCCGCCGCACGGCCGCGGGGCGCCAGTGCCAGGCCCGGAGCGCGGTGAAGAACACCAGCACGGTCGGAAGAACGACCGACAGAAACGGCGGCGCGGTGCGGTGGAAGCTCCACACCAGCAGCAGCGCATTGAAGATGACCACGCAGTAGATCAGCGGCAGCCGGTGCGACAGGTGCTGGCCATAAGCGCGGACATAGGCCTCGCTGTGCCACTTCTCCCGCAGCATGGCGCGGACCACAAGGCTGGCGCGGCGCCAGGCACGCCCGGGCCAGTCGCTGCGGCGCCCCGCGCGCGCGTTTCGGGCAAGGCCGGCGGCTGCCGGTCCGGGTACGGACGCCTGTTTCACGAAATTCGTGGTAAAGGACAGGTGTATATGTTTCGGTTCGGCCAACCTAGGGAATGGCCGGGGTCCGGCGGCAAGCTCGCGGTGAAGTTTGGACGGCGTGTCGTCAGTTCACCCAGTCGCGGGCCGGGATGCCCAGCAGGTGGAGCACCGCGGTGAGATCGCCGCGATCGACCCAGCCATTGGCAGCGGCGCGGGCCTTGGGCTTGGCGTGATAGGCGACGCCGTAACTGGCGGCCGCGATCATCGGGATGTCGTTGGCGCCGTCGCCGGTGGCGAGGCTGCGGGCGTGGGTGCCGATCGCCGCCGCTTCCTCGATCAGCGTGGCGAGCTTGGTGGAGCTGTCGCAGATCGGCCCGACGAGGCCGCCGGTAAGCGCGCCGTCGGCGACTTCGAGGCGGTTGGCGACGACATGCTCGAAACCGAGCATGTCCGCTACCGGATCGGCGAACTGGTGGAAGCCGCCGGTGACCAGGACCGTGCGGCAACCATGGGCCTTGAGCGTTGCGACCAGCGTCGCGGCGCCGGCCATCGGCGCGATGCGTTCGTCGAGGCAGCGGGTTATCGCGGTCTCGGACAGGCCCTTGAGCAGCAGCACGCGTTCCCGCAGCGCGCTGGCGAAATCCAGCTCGCCCTGCATCGCGCGTTCGGTGATGGCGGCGATCTGCGGCTTCAGGTTGGCGAAGTCGGCGAGCTCGTCGATGCATTCCTGGCCGATCATCGTGGAGTCCATGTCCGAGATGAACAGGTGCGGGATCACCGGCGGATGATCGGCGATCAGCACGTCGCTGGGGGCGAAGTGGCGATCGAGCACGGCGCGGACGGCCTCCTCCCCCGCATCCGGCAGGTCCAGTTCCATGACCGGCGCCCCCGACTGCAGCATCGCGGCGCCGGCCACGCGCACGCCCTGCGCCTCGAGATCGGCGATCGCTGCGTCGACGGTTGCGGACAAATGGGCGGCATCTGCTATCAGCCGGACGATGAGCACCGATAATTCTCCTGAGAGCCGAGACCCGGTGGCCCGGCCGCCGGTGGCGCTCATTGCAGGGCCAACCGCGAGCGGCAAGAGCGATTGTGCGGTGCGACTGGCGCAGGCGATCGTTGCGGCCGGGCGCGAGGCGGTAGTGATCAACGCCGACAGCGCCCAGGTCTATGCCGACTTGCGGGTGCTGAGCGCACGGCCGTCTGATGCGGAGATGGCCGGGGTGCCTCACCGCCTGTTCGGGGCATGGGACGGGGCGAGCGCGTGCTCGGCGGCCGACTGGGCCCTGGCGGCAGCGAAGTTGGTTGCGGAAACGCACGCGCAGGGCGGGGTGCCCATCCTGGTGGGCGGGACCGGGCTATATTTGCGAACGCTGCTCGACGGGATCGCACCGGTGCCGGCGATCGACGCCGCGGTGCGCGCCCGCGTACGCGGCATGGCGGTGGCGGACGCCCATGCGGCATTGGTCGTCGCCGATCCCGATCGGGCGGCGGCGCTCGCGCCGGCGGATGCGGCGCGGGTGCAGCGGGCACTGGAGGTGGCATGGTCGACCGGGCGAACGCTGGGGGCCTGGCAGGCCCGGCGCGAGGGCGGGATCGGCGATGCCGTGGACCTGAATTCGCTGGTGCTGCTGCCCGAGCGAGGCTGGCTCTACGAGCGGTGCGACCGACGGTTTTCGACGATGCTGGAACACGGCGCCATCGACGAGGTGGCGGCCCTGCTGGCGCGCGGACTGGATGCCAACCTGCCGGTAATGCGGGCGATCGGGGTGCCGCAGATTGCCGGTTTCCTGCGCGGGGAATGGGGTCGGGACGAGGCGCTCCGGCAAGGCGCGCAGGCGACGCGAAACTACGCCAAGCGGCAGTACACCTGGTTTCGCCACCAGCCCCCGGCCGGGTGGGGCCGCTTGGAGGAACGTTATTTCGATCCTGAGGTTCACTTCGCAACTTTATTACGAGATTTGCGATTGACATGATATTTCGTTTCCGCTAGCGCGCGCCACGAACCTGCCGAGGCAGGTCTTGCGCGAGATGGAGAGGGAGACCCGGTGCAGCGTCCCTGTGCCGGGTCGCTGCTTTCAGGGCCGAGGTGCCCCGGGGCAGCCCCCTCCCCGCGCGGGACCGCGTCGATTCCCCGCCGGTTCGCAGAAGAAGGACACATCCCGTGAGTCAGGAACGCAGCGGCGCCGAAATCCTCGTCGAGACCCTGGTCCGGCAGGGCGTCGAATTCGTGTTCGGCTATCCGGGCGGCGCGGTGCTGCCGATCTACGACGCGCTGTTCGAGCACCCGCAGATCCGCCACATCCTCGTCCGCCACGAGGCCGGCGCCGCGCACATGGCCGAAGGCTATGCGCGATCGACCGGGAAACCCGGAGTCGTGCTCGTCACCTCGGGTCCCGGTGCGACCAACGCCGTCACCGGGATTGCCGACGCGTTCATGGATTCGATCCCGCTGGTGGTCATCACCGGCCAGGTGCCGACCGGGCTGATCGGCTCGGACGCGTTCCAGGAAGCCGACACCGTCGGCATCAGCCGCCACTGCACCAAGCACAACTACCTGGTGAAGGACCCGGCCGAGCTGGCGGCGACGATCGACGAGGCGTTCCAGATCGCCACCGAAGGCCGTCCCGGCCCGGTGTTGATCGACATCCCCAAGGATGTGCAGATCGCCAGCGCGGTCTGGCACGAAAGCGGGCCGCAGCGCCGCAACCGCTACAATCCGCAAACCCAGGGCGCCCCCGACGAGATCGCGCGCGCGGTCGAACTGCTGGCGAAGGCGCAGGCGCCGGTGTTCTACACCGGCGGTGGCGTGATCAACTCGGGCCCGCGCGCGACCGAGCTGCTGCGCAAGCTGCAGGCACTGACCGGTGCGCCGGTGACATCGACACTGATGGGTCTCGGCGCGTTCCCCGCGGACAGCGACGACTGGCTGGGCATGTTGGGCATGCACGGCACCTACGAGGCGAACTGGGCGATGAACCAGGCCGACCTGATCGTCTGCGTCGGCGCCCGCTTCGACGACCGTGTGACCGGTCGGCTCGACGCATTCGCGCCGCATTCGACGAAGATCCACATCGACATCGACCGTTCGTCGATCAACAAGACCGTGCCGGTGGACCTGCCCATCATCGGCGATTGCGCGACCGTGCTCGAGCAGATGATCGCCGTCTGGGGCGACCGCAAGCCCAACGACCTGTCGCGCTGGAAGGCGCGTATCGTGGAGTGGAAGGCGCGGCAGGGCCTGGCCTACCCGCGCCATGCGACGAAGATCATGCCGCAGCTCGCGGTCGAGCGGCTCTACGCCCTGACCAAGAGCCGCAACCCGATCATCTCGACCGAGGTCGGCCAGCACCAGATGTGGGCGGCGCAGTACTTCCCGTTCTTCCAGCCCAACCGCTGGCTGACCAGCGGCGGGCTCGGCACGATGGGCTATGGGCTGCCCGCCGCGATCGGCGCGCAGCTCGGCAACCCCGACGACCTTGTCATCGATATCGCCGGCGATGCCTCGATCCAGATGAACATCCAGGAACTGGGCACGGCGAGCCAGTACCGGCTGCCGGTCAAGGTGTTCATCCTCAACAACGAGTGGATGGGCATGGTGCGCCAGTGGCAGGAGCTGACGTACGAGAGCCGTTATTCGAACTCGTATTCCGACAGCCTGCCCGATTTCGTCAAGCTTGCCGAGGCCTATGGCTGGAAAGGCATCCGCATCGAGGACGAGAGCCAGCTCGACGCCGGCATCCAGGCGATGATCGACTATCCCGGACCGGTGATCGTCGATTGCTGTGTCCACAACGAGGCGAACTGCTTCCCGATGATCCCGTCGGGCGCCGCGCACACCGACATGATCCTCTACGGCGATACCGTGGCCGGTACGATGGACGACGAAGCAAAGGCACTCGTGTGAGAGCGACCAGAGGAGACCTTCCCGTGAAGATCAAGCACGAGGCCGAGGAGCGCCACGTCCTCACCGTCACCGTCGACAACGAGGCGGGCATCCTGGCGAAGATCGCCGGCCTGTTCACCGCGCGCGGATACAACATCGACAGCCTGACCGTGGCCGACATCACCGAGAACCACGCGGTGAGCCGGATTACCATCGTCACCCATGGGCCGCCGGCGCAGATCGACCAGATCCAGGCCCAGCTCAACCGGCTGGTGCCGGTCCACAAGGTCGTCGACCTCACCGAGGTCGGCCCCTACGTCGAGCGCGAACTGGCGCTGATCAAGGTGGCCGGCAAGGGCGAGATCCGGGTCGAGGCGTTGCGCATTGCCGACCTGTTCCGCGCCAAGGTGGTCGACACCACCACGGCGAGCTTCGTGTTCGAACTGACCGGGGCGCCGGACAAGATCGACAGCTTCGTCGCATTGATGCGCGAACTGGGGCTGGTCGAGGTCGGTCGGACCGGCGTGGTCGGCATGGTCCGCGGGCCGGAGGCCGCCTGACAGAATCACCATTTTGACTTGAGCGGCCGCGGCGCTAAAGGCGCGGCCAAATTTCACGCAGATACCGGCCCGCGCGGGCCTGCAAGAGGAACGAACCAATGAAGGTCTATTACGACGCCGATTGCGACATCAACTTGATCACCGGCAAGAAGATCGCCGTGCTCGGCTACGGCTCGCAGGGCCATGCCCATGCGCAGAACCTGCGCGATTCCGGCGTCAAGGACGTCGCCATCGCGCTGCGCGCCGGTTCGGCGACCGCGAAGAAGGCCGAAGGCGCCGGCTTCAAGGTGCTGTCGAACGCCGAGGCCGCCAAGTGGGCCGACATCCTGATGATCCTGGCGCCCGACGAGCACCAGGCCGCGATCTATGCCGAGGACATCCACGCCAACATGAAGCCCGGCGCGGCGCTGGCGTTCGCACATGGCCTCAACGTCCACTTCGGCCTGATCGAGCCGCGCGCCGACATCGACGTGATCATGATCGCGCCGAAGGGCCCGGGCCACACCGTGCGCAGCGAATACCAGCGCGGTGGCGGCGTGCCCTGCCTCGTCGCGATCCACCAAGATGCGACCGGCAACGCACATGACGTCGCCCTCGCCTACGCCTCGGGCGTCGGCGGTGGCCGTTCGGGCATCATCGAGACCAACTTCCGCGAGGAATGCGAGACCGACCTGTTCGGCGAGCAGGCGGTGCTGTGCGGCGGTGCCACGGCGCTGGTCCAGGCTGGTTTCGAGACGCTGGTCGAGGCCGGCTATGCCCCCGAGATGGCCTACTTCGAGTGCCTGCACGAGCTGAAGCTGATCGTCGACCTGATGTATGAGGGCGGCATCGCCAACATGCGCTACTCGATCTCGAACACCGCCGAATACGGCGACATCAAGACCGGGCCGCGCATCATCACCGCCGAGACCAAGAAGGAAATGAAGCGCGTGCTGGAGGACATCCAGTCGGGCCGCTTCGTCAAGGACTTCGTGCTCGACAACCGCGCCGGCCAGCCGGAGCTGAAGGCCAGCCGCAAGGCGGCTCAGCGCCACCAGATCGAGGAAGTCGGCAGCAAGCTGCGGGCGATGATGCCCTGGATCAAGGCCAACGCACTGGTCGACAAGTCGAAGAACTGAACCACCCGCGCGATGAAATCAGAGGGGGCGGTGCCGCGAGGTGCCGCCCCCTTTGCGTGCGGGCTTGCGAGATTACGTACGGATATCACAGCTACTCATTGATCCGCGTCGTTTTGTTCCGTCAAATCTGCCCGGATGCCCCTCCCCTTAGCACCCACGCTCCACAAGGCGTTGCCGCTGGTCGCGGCAACATTGAACCTACGAGGTCTGATGGCGGTCAAGATCGACGAGCGATCTTGACTGGACTTTAGCCGTCGTGAAACCCGTTCTTGCCGGGCTCGAACGGCACCCGCAACGAGTTCACCTGATACGCGGTCAGCACGTAATGCCCGACCAGCATCGGCATTTCCTGGAGCGCCTTGTCGCTCCAGCTTTCGGCAAGCTTGTTCCAGGTCTCGCCCGAGATGCAGTAGTCGCAGACCAGTTCCTCGGTGGCGCGCAGCACCGCGCGGTCGTGCTCGCTCCAGCCATCAGCCGACGAACCGTTCTTGATCCGCTCGATCTCCTCGCCGGTCAGCCCGAAGCGCTTGCCGATCACCACGTGCTCGCACCATTCAAACGGGGTGCGGGTCAGCCAGGCGACGCGCATGATCACCAGTTCGCGATCGTGCGCGGGGATGTCGCTCTTGCCCGCGACCTCGATGCCCAGGTCCATGTGAGCCTTGAACAGGCCGGGGTGGTGGAGCTGGATCAGGCTGATGTCCGGAATCTTGCGGTCGAGCGGGATGTGGAACATTTCGCGCACGCCGCGTAACTGGGCGGCGGCTTCCTCGCTCATCTCCGCCTCGGTCAGCGGAGCGTAGCGCGGGCCGTCGCCGAGGACCTGGCGATGGCGGGCGTCGATGTCGAAATCGACGCGGCCGGTGATGATTTCGCCTGGCTTGGTCACAGCATGATCTGCCCGCCGTCGACGTTGAGGGTCTGGCCGGTGACGTAACGGCTGTCGTCGCTGGCCAGGAACAGCGCCACCGGGGCGATGTCCTGCTCGGTATCGCCGAAGTAGCGGAGAGAGATGTCGTCGATGTATTTCTGGCCCCGCTCCGGGTTCTCGGCGAAGAACTTCGCGGCGGAAGGACTGAGCGCGGCGGGGTTGATCACGTTGACGCGGATGCCGAACTGGCCCCATTCCCGCGCGGCCGAGCGCGAGAGGGCGCGAATGCCCTCCTTGTTGGCGCCATAAGCCCCGTCTCCCGGCTCGCCATAGATGCCCTGCCGGGTCCCGAAGTTGACGATCGAACCGCCGCGCTCCTTCAAGTGCGGGAACGCCGCCTGCATGTGGTAAAGCGTGCCGAACAGCCCGGAGCCGAACGTGAGATTCAGGCCTTCGTCGGTGATGTCCTCGATGCGCGCCTGACGGGTGACCTGCGCGTTGTTGACGAGGATGTCGAGCCGACCGAAATGCTCGATCGCGGCCGCGATCGTACGCTGCGCGTCTTCCTTCCGGGCGACATCGGCGGTGACGGCGATGGCACGGCCGCCGGTCGCGACGATCCTGGCCGCCTCCCCAGCAAGCACCTCGGCACGACGCGCCGACATCACGACCGCGGCGCCCTCGCGCGCGTAGACCCGCGCGATCGCGGCACCGATGCCGCCACTGGCGCCGGTGACGACCGCGACCTTGCCTTCAAGGCGTCCCATTTTTCCGTTCTCCTTCATATTCCTACCATCATGTTCTCGCCTGAAATATCAAAAGCAATGGCAGAGGCTCCCGGCGACGTCTCCGCGTGGGTGCGCTGAAGTCGGCGGTAGCTGAAGCGCCATTCGCCGTCTGCACCCTTCACGTAAGCCTCGTGGTAGAAACCGAAGCCGCGCAGCCACTGCTTCTCGCCATTGCGGGTCCAGAACAGATTGTCCTCCATCGCCCATACGCCGGTGGCGTGGGCGCGATCCTGGAAGGTGATCACCGAGGTATGGCAGTGGTGAACCGTGGTGACCCCCGCGAGTTGCACCGCCAGTTGCGCGGCGGCGGCCTTGCCGCCGACGATCGGATCGGCGGTGATCGACATCGCCGTGTAGTCGTCGGTGTGGAGCGCGGCGTAAGTGTCCCAGTCCTTCAGGTCGACGGCATGGTCGCGGCGGGCCTTGAGGTGGCGGATAGCTTCCAGTTCGACGAGGCGTTCCAGATCCGTCAGGGCCAGATCGGTCAGGGCGGGGTCACTCATCGCTTGCTCCCAGGACGTGGTGGGCATTGCCGAGGCGCTGGTCGGCGGCTTCGAGAACGCGGCGCACGCCTTCGCGCACCGAGACCTTGCCGGGCCCCAGCAGGCGCTCCATCTTCGAAACGTCGGCACGGATCGGCCAGGAGGTGCCGTTCTCGACGAAGATGGGTTCCTTGCCGAGTATCTCGCCGGCCATCAGGCAGTACTCCTGCGTCGTCACCAGCTCCGACCCGCCGACGTTGATGATCTCGCAGCCGACCCTGGCGATGCCGGCGCAGGCGATGGTCTTCTCGACGTAGTCGTCCTCGTAGAGCGGGGTGTGCCAGTTCTTCACGCCCGGATAGACGCTGACCGGCTTGCCTTGCGCGACGAGGTCGACGCGCTGGGTGACGCCGCCGCCGCGCGGACCGTAGAACGAGAAGATGCGGACAATGGTGACGGGGAGCTGGTAGTCCTCGCTGAGGTGACGGAGCAAATATTCGGCGCCGATCTTGCTGGCGGCGTAGTTCTCGCCGCCGCTGTGCAGGCCGTAAGGGTCGTCCTCGCGCAGGGCGCGCTCGCCCTGGTATTCATAGAGCGAGCCGGTGCTGCCGTGGACGAAGGCGGCGCAGTCGCGATAGCGGCGGGCGAGGCGGCCGGTGGCGCCGGTGTTGACGTCGTAGGCCATGTTGCCGAACTTCGGCGGCAGCACCGCGTAGTTGATGACGACGTCGACCGATTTGGGCAGGGGCGAGAGATCGGGGTCGGCAAGGTCGAACGTCACGGCGCGGGCGCCGGCGGCCTCCATGCGGCGCTTCTGTTCCGGATCGGACCAGCGGGCGACGGCATGGACCTCGTTGTGCTTGGCCAGTTCCGCGGCGACCGGGAAAGCGACGACGCCGCTGGCGCCGGTGACCATGATCTTGCAGCCCGACATGTTCATGGCGGCTTCTCCTCTCACCTTCCGGCATCCTGACCGAGGCGCCGGACAGTCGCAAGACGGTGGCGGGGTGATCGCCCACGCGTTCCCCGGGCGCGCGGATTGCCGGGCAAGCTCGACCCCGCCATAATCCGCCGCAGAACACCACGCGGGGAGACGGTGATGACGGGGACGGACGCGGGTTTTGCGCCCGGCTGGCGACAGGTCTGGGCCGGGCTGGCGTTCCTGACGGTGACGACGATGATCGCCACCAGCTACAGCGTGATCGCGGTACCGCTGGGCGAGCAGTTCCACCCCACGCGCATGGTGCTGATGATGGCGATGACCGTGATGGCGGCGATGTCGGCCCTGCTGGCCCCGCTGCTCGGCTGGCTGATGGACCGACGCTCGTTGCGGACGATGCTGGGGATCGGATCGGCGCTGATCGCGCTGGGCTACCTGGCGTTGGGCCATGTCGCCAGTTTCGCGCAAGTGCTGGTGGTGTTCGCGGTGCTGATCGCGCCGGCGAACGTGCTGATCGGGCCGGTGGCGATCACCGTGCTGCTGTCCCGCTGGTTCGTGCGGCAGCGGGGCAAGGCATTGGGGATCGCAATCTCCGGCATCGGCCTTGGCGGGTTCGTGTTTCCGCCGCTGATCCAGCAACTGCTCAACCACTTCGGCTGGCGCGGGGCGATGCAGGCGCTGGCGCTGATCCTCGTCGTGGTGCTGGCCCCGGCGGTGCTGGCGGTGATCGACCACCCGCGCGAGCGCGGGCTGCACGCCGACGGTGCCGACGCCGACGTCGCGGCGGCGCAGGCACGCGCCGAAGGGCCGGAGCTGCCGTGGCGCGGCATCCTGTCCGATCCGAGCTTCTGGCTGCTGGCGCTGGTGGTATCGATCGTGACCGCGGGGATGAAGGGTACGGTCACCAACCTGATGCCGATCGCGCTGGACCAGCACGTCGGCAAGGACGCGGCATCGCTGCTGATCTCTGTCTATTCGGGTTCGGCGTTCATCGGCAAGCTGGGTTTCGCCTGGCTGGCCGACCGGTTCGATCCGCGGCGACTGCTGATCGCCAGCCTTTCCGGGTTCGCGCTGGGCTGCGCGATCATGCTGAAGGCCGATGCCGGCTATGTGGCGATCGCGCTGGGCGTCGGGGTGATCGGGCTGCTGGGTGGATTGATGGTGCCGCTGCAGAGCCTGCTGACGCCGCGCATCTTCGGGGCGCGGGTGGCGGGGCGCGCCGGCGGCGCCTTGAGCATGGTGACGCTTGTCGCGCTGCTGTCGACGCCGCCGCTGTTCGGGGCGATCTTTGACCACACCGGCAGCTACTTCGCGATCTTCGTGGTCTTCGCAGGTCTGGCGGTGGCGGCGGCGCTGCTGGTGGCACCGCGCATGCGGCTGCATCCGCGCGATCTGCCGTCGGACTGAAGATTCCGGTCTTTACTTCCGGGGCGCCGATGCGCATAGGCGAGGCGATGAACCTGCAGCTCGGCCTTACCCTGCGACTTATCCGCCCTTGGGCGTGAGCTGAAGCGTCGCATCCGGCGCTCACGGCGCCCAGGGGAACAGGACAGGAGCCCGGCCGCACTGCCGATCGCACAGTGGCCGATTTCGCGCAGATTTCCGTTACAGAGTTCGTACCATGACCATGCTCAAGGACCCTTCGGTCAAGTATCGCCCGTTCCCCCAGATCCACCTGCCTGATCGCCAGTGGCCGACGAAGGTGATCGACAAGGCGCCGCGCTGGCTCTCCACCGACCTGCGCGATGGCAACCAGTCGCTGATCGACCCCATGGGCGCGGAGAAAAAGAGCCGCTTCTTCGACATGCTGCTCAAGGTCGGCCTCAAGGAAATCGAGATCGGGTTCCCCGCGGCGGGCGCGACCGAGTACGATTTCATCCGCGGCCTCGTCGATTCCGGGCGCATTCCCGAGGACGTGCTGGTGCAGGTGCTGACGCAATCGCGCGAGGACCTGATCAAGACCTCGTTCGAGAGCCTGGCGGGCGTCCATGCCGCGATCGTCCACGTCTACAACGCGGTTTCGCCGCTGTGGCGCAACGTCGTGTTCGGGATGGAGAAGAGCGAGATCCGCGGCATTGCCGAGGCGGGCGCCAAGGTGCTGCGCGACCAGGCGGCGCGGTTCCCGCAGACGAAGTGGCACTTCGAGTACAGCCCCGAGACGTTCTCCACCGCCGAGGTCGATTTCTCGATCGAGTGCTGCGAGGCGGTGATGAAGGTGCTGGCACCGACGCCCGAACATCCGATCATCCTCAACCTGCCGGCGACGGTCGAGGCGGCGACGCCGAACGTCTATGCCGACCAGATCGAGTATTTCTGCCGCAACCTGCCTAACCGCGAAAGCGCGGTGATCAGCCTGCACACGCACAACGACCGGGGTACCGGCGTCGCCGCGGCGGAGCTGGGGCTGCTGGCGGGTGCGGACCGCGTCGAGGGCTGCCTGTTCGGCAATGGTGAGCGCACGGGGAACTGCTGCCTGGTGACCGTCGGCCTGAACCTGTACACGCAGGGCGTTGATCCGGAGCTGGATTTCTCGGACATCGACGAGGTGATCCAGACCGTCGAGTACTGCAACCAGCTGCCGGTGCACCAGCGCCATCCCTATGGCGGCGAACTGGTGTTCACGGCGTTTTCGGGCAGCCATCAGGACGCCATCAAGAAGGGGTTTGCGGCGCAGGAACAGCGCAACGACGAGCTCTGGGCGGTGCCCTACCTGCCGATCGACCCGGCAGACCTCGGCCGCAGCTACGAGGCCGTGATTCGCGTCAACTCGCAGAGCGGCAAGGGCGGTTTCGCCTGGGTGATCGAGCAGGACCAGGGGCTGAAGCTGCCGAAGAAGATGCAGCCGCACTTCTCGCGGCACGTCCAGGAACTGGCCGACGAGCTGGGCCGCGAGCTTTATGCCGCCGACATCTGGGACGTGTTCCAGCGCGTCTACCACCTGAACACGCCGCAG
This sequence comes from Sphingomonadales bacterium, assembly GCA_028868535.1. Taxonomy (GTDB): domain Bacteria; phylum Pseudomonadota; class Alphaproteobacteria; order Sphingomonadales; family Sphingomonadaceae; genus Novosphingobium. The sequence continues at coordinate 107,981 of JAGWUH010000003.1, forward strand.
CATTTCCAGCTCGTCGATTACGAGGAAGGCAAGGCGCCCGACGGCAGCCGCGTGTTCGCCGGCAAGATCGGCGTCGACGGGCACGAGCAGAGCGTCTCCGGGCGCGGAAATGGCCTGATCTCGTCGGTCTGCGCTACGCTGGACGAGGCGTTCGGCGTGACAATCGAGGTCCGCGACTATTCCGAGCACGCCATGGGCGCGGGATCGGATGCACGGGCGGCGGCCTATGTCGAGTGCGTCGGTCCGAACGGCCAGGTGATCTGGGGTGTCGGCATCGACGAGGACGTGGCGACCGCCAGCGTCCGCGCAGTCCTCAGCGCGGCGAACGAGGTGGCGGCCCGCCGGTAAGGGCCCGGAAACGCGCCCATGCCGGGAGTGGGCGCGTTTCCGGGGCTTTTCAAACGGGCCGGTGGTCGCTAGGCGCAATTTAATCGTTCGATTAACCCGGGATTGTCGCGATGGCCCTGCCTCCCCTGCTCCAGAACCTGCGCCTGCCGGTGATCGGCTCGCCGATGTTCATCATCTCCGGCCCGGAGCTGGTCCAGGCACAGTGCCGGGCCGGAATCGTCGGCAGCTTTCCGGCGCTCAACGCGCGGCCGGCAAGCCAGCTGGACGAGTGGCTGTGCCGCCTGCGCGAGGAACGGCGCGAGGGCGACGCGCCGTTTGCGGTGAACCTGATCGTCCACAAGACCAACAACCGGCTCGACGAGGACCTGGCGCTGCTGGCGAAGCATCGCGTACCGCTCGTGATCACCTCGCTGGGCGCGCGCGAGGACGTCAACGCCGCGGTGCACGGCTGGGGCGGGATCGTGCTGCACGATGTCGTCTCCGACGCCTTTGCGCGCAAGGCGATCGAGAAGGGTGCCGACGGCCTGGTCCCGGTGGCCGCGGGCGCCGGCGGGCACGCGGGGACGCTGTCGCCGTTCGCGCTGATGCAGGAGATCCGTACCTGGTTCGATGGGCCAGTGGCGCTTTCAGGGGCCATCGCCTGCGGGCGCTCGATCCTCGCGGCACAGGCGATGGGGGCGGACCTGGCCTACATCGGCTCGGCCTGGATCGCCACCGCCGAGGCCAATGCCCCCGCCGCGTACAAGCAGGCGGTCGTCGACGGCGGTGCATCGGACATCGTCTATTCGAACCTGTTCACCGGGGTGCACGGCAATTACCTGCGCTCCTCGATCGTCGCGGCGGGGATGGACCCGGACAACCTTCCCGTCAGCGATCCGTCGAAGATGGACTTCGGCTCGGGCGGGAACACCGCCGCCAAGGCGTGGAAGGACATCTGGGGCTCGGGCCAGGGCATCGGCGCGGTGCGCGGCGTGGCGCCGGTGGCCGAGCGGGTGGCTCAGCTCGCGGCCGAGTACGAAGCCGCCAAGGCGGAACTGGCGGCGAAGCTGCGCGGGTGAGCGCCCTTCCCCGCCGGCCGGCTCAGCCGGTCGCCGGCCACAGCGCATCGACCATCGCGTCGAGGTCGCCATAATCCTGGTGACGGCCGAGCGGGTCATGGCGGTTCAGCGCCAGCGGCTTGCGGCCTGGTTCGAGCAGACGGCGGCGCAGCGCCGCCTGGAGCAGGTGCAGCCGCTGCACCGCCTCGATCCCTGCCACATCGGGTGCGCGCAGGCAGCGGACCGACCATGCCGCCTCGATCTGGCCGACGCGCTCGATAACCAGCGCGCTGTAGTGGCGATGCGGCCCGCGGTGGAGCGGCAGGCCGATCCGCACGCTGGTGGCGGCGCTGGCGGGAAGCAGCAGGCCGTTCGAGCGGAAATCGTCGAAGCCGATGCGCGACCGGCCGATCGCATCAAACAGCGGGGCGAACATCCGCAGACCGAGCAGTTGCAACGGCAAGAGGTGGTGACGCTGGAGATCGGCCTGATATGTCGGGTCGCCCGGGCGATTGACCGCGTGAAACGGCAGCGCCGGGCGGGACGGCGCTGTCCGGAGCGGTGGAGTCAAGCCGCCAGCGAGATCCGCACGATGCCCATGTCGCCGGCGGGATCGGCGACCAGCGCTTCGCCATCGGGCCCGGTGAAGTGGGTTTGCGTTCGCACCGGTTCCGCCCCGATCAGCGCATCGATCAGGCGCACCGCGATCCGCGCGCCGTCCCGCGACGTGCGGCCGATGCCCGGGTCGATGACGATTTCCTGCCCCGTGAAGAAACGCAGGCCCTCGCTGTTGAGGCGACCGTCGGCAGCGGTGGCGAGCGCCGTCAGCCCGAGCGCGGGGAACGCGCCGCCGGCCAGCCAGTTGGCGATCGCGCGGGCGAAGGCATCGCCGCTCATCGCGGTCCGCGCCGGGGTCCACACCACGGCGGACAGGCCCGGCAGCGCGGTCAGCACCGCGGCGACACCGGCGAGCGTGCGCACCACCGGCAGCAGCCGCTCCGCCCCGCGCAAGTGCGGGCCGGGCCAGAGCCGGATGGCGGCAAGCGAATCGGTGGAGAACTCGGGTTCCAGGCCATAGCGATAGGCGATGGCGGGGGCCGGCGCCGGTGGGAATGGCGCCAGGCCTTCGAGATCGAAGGTCAGTCCGTGGGCGAGCAGTTCGAGCGCGCCGGTGCCGGGGGTGCCATCGGTGACCGCGAACGGGACCGTTCCCGGAACGACCTGTCCCGCAAGGCGCGCGACCGCTTCCGCGGACGGACGATGGTCCGGCGGGTACAGGAGCGCAAGCCCGGCAAGCGCTGAGGCGTCGCTTCGGGAACTGTCGGTGGAAATGGAATGGATCCCCCGTTTGCCTGCCCTGTAGCGTGACTGCAATTCAAGTGTACGTCCAGTACCTCGAACCGAATGTCTTGAAATGCAACAGTCGTTCAGAAAATTCCTGCTGCTATTCCTTCGGCCAGAAGTGCGCCCAACGCGCGGGCATTTGCCAGCGCCTCCGCCGCAACCTGCTTGGGTGCGAGTATGGACTCGGGGGTCTGTGCGTGAAGGTGGCAGATCATCGGTTCCGCCACGCGGCGCAGGCGCCAGCCGGTGGCAATGCGATCCAGCTGCGCCTGCGCGCCATGACCGTCCGAGCCGGCGGCGATGATCGTGGCATAAGCTCGGCCTTCGACCCGGCCGAGCAGCGGGTAGTAGGCACGATCGAACATCTCCTTCATCGCGCCGCTCATCGACGCGAGGTTTTCCGGGCAGGCGAACAGGAACGCCTGTGCGGCCAGCAGGCACCCGGCACTGGCGTCGGCCGCCGCCATCAGCTGCACGCGCGCCACCCCTGCGGCGCGGGCGCCCTCGGCGGCTGCGGCGGCCAGGGCCTTGGCAGCACCGGTGCGGCTGTGCCAGACGATCGTCAGCAAGGGGGCGTCCGGGGCCGTCATCGCCGCACCTGCGGTGGAGACGGGCGGCTGCGGGGTTTGCGGCGGGCGGACAGCGGGGTATGCGGAAGCATGATCGAACCATCCCCTGCCCCGGTCCTCGGCGTTGCCCATTCCCTGCTGGGCCGGGCCTGGCGCTGGCGCGGCGGCAACATGGACCTTGCCGGCCGGTCGGCGGCGTATGGCCCGGCCGGCCTCGAGGACGATCTCGTCACCCAGCTCCTCCTTTCGCGCGGGGTGGCCCGCGACGATCTCGATCGGCACCGGTCGCCCTCTTTGCGCGCCTTCCTGCCGGATCCTTCGCACTTTCGCGACATGGATGCCGCCGCAGAGCGCCTGGCGCAAGCGGTGCTGACCGGCGAGACGATCACTGTCTATGGCGACTACGACGTCGACGGCGCGACCAGTGCAGCGCTGCTGATCAGGCTGCTGCGCGGGCTGGGGCACGATGCGCGGCACTACATCCCCGATCGCCTGCTCGAGGGTTACGGGCCGAGCGGCGCGGCGCTGGTGCGACTGGGGCAGGAAGGTTCGAGCCTCGTCGTCACCGTCGATTGCGGGGCGATGGCGCACGACGCGCTGGCGCAGGCGCGTGACGCCGGGGTCGACGTGATCGTCGTCGACCACCACAAGTGCGCGGCGGAGCTGCCGGCGGCCGTGGCGCTGGTCAACCCCAACCGGCTCGACGAGGGCGAGACCGGGGTGGCGCACGGCCATCTGGCGGCGGTCGGGGTGGCTTTCCTGCTGGCGGTGGCGACGGTGCGGGCGCTGCGCGTGCGGGGCTGGTTCGAGACGAGGGCCGAACCCGACCTGTTTGCCCTGCTGGACCTTGTCGCGCTGGGGACGGTGGCGGACGTGGCGGCGCTGCACGGCCTGAACCGGGCGTTGGTAACGCAGGGCCTGAAGGTCATGGCGCGGCGCGAGAACATCGGCATGGCGGCGCTGATCGACGCCAGCCGGCTATCGCGCGCGCCGACGTGCAGCGACCTTGGCTTTGCACTGGGCCCGCGCGTGAACGCCGGGGGGCGCGTCGGAGAGGCGACGCTGGGGGTGCGGCTGCTGACCAGCGACGATCCCGACGAGGCGCGCGCGATCGCCGCCGAGCTGTCGCGGCTGAACGAGGAGCGGCGGGCGATCGAGGCGGCGGTGCAGGAGGCGGCCGAGTCGCAAGTGGATGCCCAACACAACCGCGCGGTCCTGGTGCTGGCCGGCGGCGGCTGGCACCCCGGGGTGATCGGCATCGTCGCCGGGCGGATCAAGGAGAAGACCGGAAAGCCGGTGCTGGTGATCGCGCTCGACGCCGACGAAAACGGCCACGGCAAGGGATCCGGGCGATCGATCCCGGGCGTGGACCTGGGCGCGGCGGTGATCGCGGCGCGCGAGGCCGGACTGCTGGTGGCCGGCGGCGGCCACGCGATGGCGGCGGGGCTGACGGTGGCGCCCGGGCAGCTCGGACGGCTGGCGGACTGGCTCGACGAACGGCTGGCAGGCGATGTCTCGCGGGCGCAGGCCGGGCAAAGCCTCGCGCTCGACCTGGCGGTGGCGCCGGGGGGTCTCAATCCCGCCCTCGTCGAGCTGCTGGAGAGCACCGGGCCGTTCGGCGTGGGGTGGCCGAGCCCCCGCGTGGCGGTGGGGCCGGTGCGGGTGATGAAGGCGGACATCGTCGGCAGCGACCACGTGCGGTTGATCACGCGCGGCCAGGATGGCGCGACGATCAAGGCGGTGGCATTCCGCGCGGCGCAGAGCGAGCTGGGCCAGGCGCTGCTCCACGGCAGCCGCGATCGCAAGCTGTGGCTGGCCGGACGGGCGAAAATCGATGATTGGGGCGCGCGACCGGCGGCGGAACTCCATGTCGAGGATGCGGCGTGGGCCGATTGAGGCGCGGACCGGTAGGCATCGCCTGCCGTCCGAATTTCGGTGCTGCTGCAAAAACCCGGCGGCGGGGCTTGACCCCCCCGCCCCGCTTGCCTAAAGGCGCGGTCCTTGCCAACGGCTCCGGCCGGCATGGCCCCTTCGTCTAGCGGTCAGGACGCGGCCCTTTCACGGCTGAAACACGGGTTCGATTCCCGTAGGGGTCACCACCTTCCACCACGCGGAAGGCCGGTCGGAACAGCGGCAGCGCATGGTTGACGGCCCCTTCGTCTAGCGGTCAGGACGCGGCCCTCTCACGGCTGAAACACGGGTTCGATTCCCGTAGGGGTCACCATGCGCTTCAAGGCGGTTCCGCCCTGAACGGGCTGCGAATGGCCGCCTTGTGCCCTTCCGGTGCTCCAGGCTCACAAGGCCGCTCCCCATCGCCTGAGCCAGCCGTTCTGTCGCGGCCTGGGCAATTTCCGCCAAGGCGGATGAGCGTCAGGCGCGCCAACAACGGCGGCGGGCGATTGGTTCTACATTTTGGTGGCGTCGAGGGCTTCCTTGGCAGCGGCGGCGGCATTGTCGGCGGCGGTGCTGGCATCCTCCGGGCCGCGCGGGACGGCGGCGCTTGCGGCGGCGCTGGCCGCGGCCGACTTGCGCGCGGCGAGCTGGGCCTCGGCTTCGGCGCGGGCGGCATCCTTGGCTTCGTAGTCCGCGACCTTGGTGCGCAGCTCGGCATTTTCGGCCTCAAGCTTGTCGACGCGGTCTTCGAGGTCCGAATTGTCGGAATGGCGGTTGCAGCCACCGGCTAGCAGCAGCAGCGCGGCGGCGAAGGCGGGGGCAAGTTTCGACATCGGGATCATTCCTTGAAGACAAACATGTTGCGGCTGCGATCCTTGACCACGGCGGCAGCCGGGAAAACCGTGCCGTTCATGGTTATCCACACCCCCGGCGGCGCGGCCTGCGCGGTGGCGAAGGCCATGCCGAGGTTGAACGGCGCGTCGCTTTCGGCAAAGCGGGCCGGGGCCAGCGCGCCGACCAGCACCACCGTCTTGCCGCCGATTTCGCCCAGCGCGGCGGCGGTCGTCGTCATCGTGTCGGTGCCGTGGGTTATGACGATGCGACGCTGCGGGGCTTCCCGGACACTTCGGGCGATCAGCGCGCGATCAGCATCGTCAAGCTCGAGGCTGTCCTTGCGGAGCAGTTCGCGCACCTCGAACGGGTGCTGGACGCGCGCCAGCGCCAGCAGGCGGCCGACCTGGGTCTCCCCCACCTGGTAGGTGCTGAGATCGTCGAAGTAGCTCTTGTCGATGGTGCCGCCGGTGGTGAGCACGAGGATCGGATCGGGCATCTTCGCCGCTTCGCAGAATCAGCGATTCGCGGCAAGCGGACCGGTCATCGTTTCCGGCCGGACCAGGCGATCGAAAGTGGCGGCATCGACCAGGCCCAATTCCAGCGCGGCTTCGCGCAGGGTCTGCCCGTGAGCGTGGGCGTGCCGGGCGATCTTCGCGGCGGCATCGTAGCCGATTTCCGGCGCGAGCGCGGTCACCAGCATCAGCGAGCGCTCGACCAGTTCGGCGATGCGCGCACGATCTGGTTCCAGGCCGTCGACGCAGTGTTCGGCAAAGCCGACCATGCCCCGCGCAAGCAGGCGCATCGCCCGCAGGAGCGCGGCGCCGATCAGCGGCTTGAAGACATTCAGCTGGAGGTGGCCCTGCATCCCGCCGAGCGTGACGGCGTGGCATTCACCGAGCACTTGCGCGGCGATCATCGTCAGCATCTCGCACTGGGTGGGGTTGACCTTGCCGGGCATGATCGACGAGCCGGGTTCGTTCTCGGGCAGGTGCAGCTCCCCCAGCCCGGCGCGGGGGCCGGACCCGAGCAGGCGCAGGTCGTTGGCGATCTTGTTGAGCGCGACCGCCAGCGTGGCGAGCACGCCGGCGAAATGGACGAGCGCATCGTGCGCCGCCAGCGCCGCAAACGGATTGGGCGCAGCAACGAACGCGTGTCCGGTCTGCCGGGCCAGCTCCGCGGCGATTGCCGCGCCGAAGCCGGGCGGTGCGTTGAGCCCGGTGCCGACGGCGGTGCCGCCCTGCGCCAGTTCCAGCAGCGCCGGTTCCGCGGCGACCAGGCGTCCGCGGCAATCGTGCAATTGCCGGACCCAGGCCGAGCATTCCTGCGCCAGCGTCAGGGGGGTGGCGTCCTGAAGATGGGTGCGGCCGATCTTGACGATGTCCGCCCACTCGTCGCGCCGGGCGGCGAACGCGCCGGCGAGCCGGTCGAGCGCGGGGAGCAGAGCGTCGTGGAGCGAGAGCACGACGGCAACGTGAATCGCGGTGGGGAAGCTGTCGTTCGAGCTTTGGCCGCGATTGACGTGATCGTTGGGGTGGACGGGGGCCTTGCCACCCCGCCGTCCGGCCATGATCTCGTTGGCGCGGCCGGCGAGAACCTCGTTGACGTTCATGTTCGACTGGGTGCCACTGCCGGTCTGCCAGATGGCGAGCGGGAACTGGTCGTCGTGGCGGCCGGCGAGGACTTCATCGGCAGCGGCCACGATGGCATCGGCAACGCCGGGAGGCAGCGCGTTGACGACGGCAGCGGCGCGCTTGATGCGCACGAGGCCGTGGATGATCGCCGGGGGCAGGCGTTCTTCCGGCCCGAACGCGAAATTCTGCAGACTGCGCTGCGTCTGCGCGCCCCAGTACGCAGCGGCCGGCACCTCGATCGGGCCAAGCGAATCGTTTTCGGTGCGGGTTTCGGCCATGCTTCGTCCGTGTTTCGCAGGCCAGAAAGGCGGAGCGCCGTTGCGGTCCGCCCCGGGCGCGACTTCAGAACGGATAGTTGACGCCGTAGTAGCCGTAAACCTCGCGGCCGTAGCCTTCGTCGAAGGCGGGTTGACGGCTGTCGGCATACTTCGGGGCGCTTTCGAGGACCGACTTGTCGAGATCGACGACATAGCCGCCCCGGTCGGTTTCGTATGTCAGCACATCCCACGGCAGGGGGTAGTTGTCCCCGCCCATGCCGAACAGGCCTCCGAAGTTGAGCACGGCGTATTCAACCCGGCCGCTGCGCTTTTCGACCATAAAGTTGCGGATCGTGCCCAGTCGTTCCCCGGAGCGGTTGTAGACCGCGGTGCCCTCGACCTTGTCCGAGGCGATCAGGCGGGTGGTTTCGTCGGTGGCGATGTCACGGTCGGCCATGGTGGTTCTCCTGCGATCGGTTGGGTTATGACAACCGGTGAAGCGACGCCGCGTCACCGCGTTCCTGCAGAAGCAGCCGTTCCGGGCGAGCGACGGCTGGACTGCGACGGAATGAACTATTCGGTTTCAGGCCAGTCCTCGTCGGGCTCGTCTGCCGGCGGTGGATCTTCCGGCGTGGTCGCGATCGTCGCGTCGTCCTCGGGCAGGCGGCGGGCGTCCTCGCGGGCGGGGCGCCATGATTCCTCGTGCGGCATCGGCCGTTGCGGCACGACGTCGGCGGCCAGCGCGAGCCGCGGCATCGGCGCCGTCATCGGGCTGGTGGGCGGTAGCGGCAACGCCACCGGGATGGCGTCACGGTAGCTCTGCACCGGGGTGAAATCGCGATCGTCCGGCACACGCGCACTGGTTTGCCAGGGACGCAACGGCGCCATTTTCATCTGGGGATGCCAGGCCAGCCCGGTCAGTGTCCCCATCGCCAGCCCCCCTGCCGCCGCCACGGCCAGAAAGTTGCGGGCCAACATGGTCGTTTCCTCGCATCATGGTGATGTCCAGTAACGCGCCGGCGATCGCGACGGTTCCGTTGACGTGGTGCAAAGACCCGCGTGACCGCCTATGCAAGCTGCACAGAACAACGGGAGGGCAACGATGTATCGGCGCATTTTGCTGGCCTACAACGGCACGACATACGCCACGGTGGCGCTGCGGCAGGGCGCCGAACTGGCGCGGCTGTGCGGGGCGGAACTGCACCTGGTGGGCATCGTCGCCACCACCGGCGGGTTCGCGATCGCGCAGGCGGCCGGGCCGCAGGATGTCTGGGGACTGGAGCAGCAGCACTTGCGCAAGGCGCTCGAAGCGGCGGCGCAGGAGATCGCGGGCAAGTGCGTCCATCTCGTCTCGGTCATACGCGAAGGCGATCCGGCGTCGGAAATCGTCGCCTATGCCAACGAGATCAAGGCCGACATCGTCGTCATCGGCCACCGCGACCGGTCGGTGATGGCCCGGTGGCTGGGGGGATCGACCTCGCAGCGACTCATTCAGGAACTGCGCTGCTCGATCCTGATCGCCGAAGGCGAATAGCATGCGGGCGCGGCCGGTTGGCCGCGCCCGTGCTCCCGTCCGGAAGCTTGCTCAATCGTCGCGCTGGACGCCGGTGAACTGCAGCAGAAGCTGGAACAGGTTGACGAAATTCAGGTAGAGCGAGAAGGCGCTCCACACCGCCAGCTTTTCCGCCGCCGCGCCGCCACCCCAGTTCAGGTATTCGGCCTTGGCGCGTTGCGTGTCCCAGGCGGTGAGGCCGGTGAACACCAGGACGCCGATCGCCGAGATCGCCAGTTGCAGCGCGCTGGACTGCAGGAACAGGTTGACCAGGCCGGCGACGACCAGACCGATCACGCCCATCACCAGGAAGCTGCCGAAGCGCGAGAGGTCCGCACCGGTTGTATAGCCGTAGAGGCTGGTGGCGAGGAACATCGCCGCCGCGACCATGAACGTCGAGGCGATGCTGGCGCCGGTGAAGACGAGGAACACGCTGGCGAGCGAGACGCCCATCAGTGCCGCGAAGCTCCACAGCGCGGTGACCGCGCCGGCAGTGGTCATCTTCTCGAAGCGGAAGCTGAAGAAGAAGGTGAAGGCCAGCGGCGCGAAGATCGCTACCCATTTCAGCGGTGTGCCGAAAATCGGCCCGGCGAGCGCCGGCGTACTGCCGATCGCCCAGGCAACGAGGCCGCTGATGACCAGCGCAACGCCCATGTTGCGGTAGATGCCGAGCATGTGGCTGCGCAGGCCGGCGTCGAATTCCACCCCGGCCCGTGCGGGCCGGGTGGTCCAGCTTTGACCGAGATCGTTGTTGGACATGTCAGTTTCCTTAGCTGCGGGCCACGCGGACCCGTATCGGCAAGCTAAGGCGGGTACCACCATGGCACCAATCGAAAGATCAACGCATTTTCGATAGGTATTTTCTATCGAAATGGCTGATCCAGAATGCGTCGCGCCTCACTGGCGATGGTCTCGGCAATGACCCGGTAGCTGTCGGCGAAGGCGACCCCTTCGCGCCAGACCGCCGCGATCGAACGGTTGGCGCTCCAGTCGGCGAGGTGAAGGCGGGTGACCATGTCCTCGCCGCCGACCTCGGAGCGCAGATAGAGTTCCGGGAGGATCGCGAAACCGAGGCCGGAACCAGCCATCTGGCGCAGGCTGTCGAGGCTCGTGCCTTCGTAGTCCTCGAGCAGGTCGGCGCCGAGCTCGTCGCAGATCACCCGGTCCTGGCGATAGGCATGGTGGCGTGGATCGAGGCTGAGGAAACCGATCCCGGCCAGGTCCTGGCGGCGCACCAGCGGCGCCTGCGCAACCGGGTGGCCCGGCGGGGCGACGATGTGCAAGGGCTCGCGAAACAGTGGTTCGATGTGGAGGTCGCTGCCCGACAGCGGAAGCGGCGACAGCAGCATGTCGAGCTCTCCCCGGGCCAGCTCGCGCGCCTGCTCGTCGGGAATGCCTTCGCGGATGTAGAGCCGCATGTCCGGAAAGCGCCGGTGCAGTTGCGCGACGATGGCGGGTAGCAGGTAGGGGCCGAGCGTGGGAGTGACGCCGAAGCGGACCGTCCCGGCCATGCCGTGCCGCGCCCGCCGGGCGAGTGCCTCGACATCCTTGACGTCGAGCAGGATGCGGCGGGCGCGGGTGGCGATCTCGCGGCCGATCGGGGTCAACTGCACCGGGCTCTCGTTGCGTTCGACCAGGGTGACGCCGAGCCGGGCCTCGAGGGCGCGCAATTGCTGGCTCAGCGTCGGCTGCGATACTGCGCAGGCATCGGCGGCGCGACGGAAGTGGCGGTGATCGGCCACGGCGACGAGATAGGCGAACTGGCGAAGCGTGCTCATCCCCATGTGATAGATCAAAACTATCAATGATGCATTGCTTTTCCAATTGGACCTATTGCGCGAACCATCGCATCTTCATGGGCAAGGAGCGAAGGCTCCGACGGAACATGCAGTACGAGGCACGATGCCTGCCCCTCCAGGCGCCTCGTACTGCCGGGGCGACGCGCCGAGCAGCCCACTCGAACCCCCCGCGTCGCCCCCACTTCTTGCCCGCGCGCCGGGACGGGGCCGCCCGCACAGGCTGAGCCCGCGATGACCGAACTGCTGACTTCCCCCTTCCTCGGTACGCCCGCATGGTTCTGGCTGGCATTCCTGGCGCTGGTCGCCGGGCTGACCGCGCTCGACCTCGGCCTGCTCAACCGGCGCGACCGGGACATGGGGATCGGCGAATCCCTCCGGTTGTCGGCGTTCTACATCGCCATCGCAGTGGCTTTCGGCGCCTGGATCTGGCTGGAACGCGGCGCCGATGCCGGCATGAAGTACTACACCGGATTCTTCATCGAGAAGGCGCTGTCGATCGACAACATCTTCGTGATCGGCATGATCTTCAGCTTCTTCGCGATCCCTTCGCGCTACCAGTACCGCGCGCTGGTATGGGGAATTCTCGGCGTGATCGTGCTGCGCGGGGCGATGATCGCGGCGGGCGCGGCGCTGGTCGCGCAGGCACACTGGGTACTCTACCTGTTCGCGGCGTTCCTCGTCTTCACCGGCATCAAGATGCTGCGCGGCGGCGACAGCGAGCCGGACCTGGCCAACAATCCGGCGATCCGCTGGCTCTCGGCGCGGATGAACGTGACGCCCGAACTGCACGGCCAGCGCTTCCTCGTCCGGGTCCGCGACGCCCGGACCGGGCGCTTGGTTCGCGCCGCGACGCCGCTGCTGCTGGCGCTGGTCGTGATCAACGTCGCCGACCTGGTGTTCGCGATCGACTCGGTCCCGGCGATCTTCGCGATCACCACCGATACCTTCATCGTCTTCACCTCGAACATCATGGCGATCCTCGGCCTCCGGGCGCTGTACTTCGCGCTCTCGGCGATGATCGCGCGGTTCGAGTACCTGAAGGTGGCGCTGGCCGGGGTGCTGGTGTTCATCGGCTCGAAGATCTTCATCGCGGACTTCGTGCTCGATGGCGGCAAGTTTCCGCCGCTGCTGAGCCTCGGCGTGACGTTCGGGATGATCGGCGCGGGGATCGGCTGGTCGCTGTGGAAGACGCGCGGCCTGCCGGCAACGGCCTGAAGCTTCAGCAGCGGTGGTAGAGCCGTTCGAGACGATCGAGCCAGCCGAGCGCGCGACGGCGGAGCGGGCCGCCGAGAGCGATGCCGCAATCGACCAGGCCGAGCCGCTGCGGCCACAGCGACCCGATCGGTTCCTGCCCCGGAGCACAGCAGGAATCGACGCGCGGCGGGCCGGCGTCCCGGAAATGCGCGGTCAGCCGTGACAGCAGCAGCAGGCCGGGGCCGAACCCGCCGAGGCCTTCATCGTAGGCCATCTTGAAGCCGAAGCCCTCGTCGCCGGCGACGAAATGGACCGACGCGGCGATCAGGCGCCCGCCGGCGAGCAGTTCGGTCACCTCGATCAGGCCACGGGCGGCAGCGGCGGAGGTGACGGCGGCGAAGAAATCGCGGGTGGCGGTGGCGCTGGCCAGGGCGGAGCCGGCACGCCCCTTCCAGCCGGCGCTTTCCAGCGCGAGAAAGCGGTCGAGCGCTGCCGCGACATCGGCCTTGCTGCCTGCGACCCGCCAGGCGAGCGGGCCAAGCTCCCGCTCGCACTTGCGTTCGAGCGAGGCGATGCGGCGGCGACGCGATCCCTTGAGCGCCTCGCCCTCGTCGAGTTGATCGCGGGCGAGCAGGGCGCGATCGTAGAGCCGGTCGGTCTTCCAGCCGCGTCGATCATCGGCGCAGACCTGAACCAGCGCGCGGACCACGGGTTCATCCAGCGGCAGGCCGGTGAGACGCAGCGCGAGGCGCCCCCTGCCCGCCCGGCCAAGGCCATCGAGCAGGGCGCGCCAGAAGCGGGCCTCGTGCCCCTGCTGGACCAGCGGTGTGCCGCGGAACTGGTTGGGATGGCTCCACAGCGCCCAGTGCGGAAACGGCGCCTTGCCGTACCGCGCGCGGGCGATCACCGGGACCACGCCAAGCCAGTTGCCGCCGTCTTCGATCACCACCGCCAGCCGCACGTCGGCGTCCCCGGCGCAACAGGCAAGGCCGGCGCGGGTGAACCAGGGCTGGGCAAAGACCGAGGGCGTGGCGCTGTTGGCTCCCAGGTCATCCCACACGGCCTGGTCGGCGGCGGTAAGCGACGCCGGCGCGAGCAGGGACAAGCGCGCGCCGGGCGCGGGGACCGCCGCGTGATCGGCAAGCGGGGGCAGCGCGCCGTTCGGCAGGGCGGGCGCGAACGTGGCGCGGTCCTCGAAGATCATGGCCGGTCGCAGCCCCGGGTGCGCGCTCAGCCGCAGCCGAGGCGGCGCAGCGCGCGCCAGGCGTTGGCCTTGACGCGGGAGCGGCCGTGCGGAAGCGGTGCCGGCGGGGACGGATTCAGGCCGTGCTCGCGCAGCCAGCCGTTGAAGGTCCAGGCCTCGTTCTGTTCGAGGCTGGCGTCGCTGCACCAGGTGAGCGAGATCGAAACCGATGGCTGGTCATCGACCTCCACCCAGTGGGGTGCCTTGAACGTGTGGTGCAGCGCATCGCCGGGGTCGAGGGTGTAGACGGTGCCGTGCGCGGCGAAGTCCTCGCGCCATTCGAGCGCATTGATGCCGTGACGGTGGAACGCCTCGTTCTGCCGGTCGGTCAGGAACGGCGGCTGCGGCGGGAACACGGCGAAGCGCTTGCGGCCGGCGATCTGGGCGAGAATGTTGTATTCGGGATCGACATGAAACGGGAACTTCGCCCGCGGCGAGGACACGAAGATGAACGCCTTGAGCCGGCGCGCCGGGCCGGTGATCGGGCGGATCAGGTCATCCAGCTCCCCCAGCACCGACGCGATCAGGTCCGCGTACTCGGGAAGCTGCGAGGCGTCGTTGAACCCAACCCAGAGATCGGCCGTGGCGATATCGCGCACCATGGCGACGTGGTCGGCGGGGTGGCTGGCAAGGCTGACCACGGCCTGCAGGGGCTCGCTGGCGCGCTTGTACAGCACGCAATCGGGGCGCATGCGCCCGGCGGCATCGGCCAGCGCGTCGAGCGAGAGCAGCGGATGATCGGCGAGCGCGTGGCGCAGCACGCAGGCGCCGGTCGGGTAAGCCGCGGCGAAGGCGCGGCGGGCTTCCTCGTCGAAGGCGCGACGCGAGGCCGGGACGAAGCCCGAGGGAGTCATGTCCATGGCGAACGGGTTTCCGCGTGATTGGCTTCTTATGGTTCTAGGACAAAGGTCTTAAGTCCCGGTTTCTGAACGGTGTGCGCGGGCGATCGCGGCGCTGTCATCAATCTGTCATCGTGCGCGCACAAGCCTCTGGCCCACAATGAGCGAGCATTCTACAAGCGCGCCGATGCGCCGGGAACTACCGAAACCCTGGGCGGGAATGGCGCTGATGGCGCTGACCGTGGCCGGGCTGGTCATGGGCGGCATTTCGCTGCCGGCGGTGGCGTTGACCGGGGGCATCTGGCTGATCTCGCTGTGGTTCGAGTGGCTCCGGCCGCCGCCGCCGGAACAGCCGATCCACATTGCCGAGAAGCCGGATCTCGATGCGGTGGCGCGGGCGGCGATGCAGGCCGCGATCGAACCCGTGGGCGTGCCGCTGATGCTGACCGACAGCGCGCGGATCTTTGCCGCCAACAGCGCTGCCCGGCTGGCGCTGGGCGCGCATGTGACCGGGCAGGACGCGCGGGTGGCGTTGCGCCATCCGGACGCGGTGCGGCTGCTGGACATGGCCGAAGGCGGCACGCTGACGCTGCGCGGCCTGACCGGAACGCGCACGCTGTGGCAGATGACCCGCGAGGCGCTGCCGGGCGAGGCCGGAGCCGGGCTGTGGCTGATCGAGCTGCGCGACCGCACCGCCGAGGCGGACATGGGCCGGGCGCACACCGACTTCGTCGCCAACGCCAGCCACGAACTGCGCACGCCGCTGTCGTCGGTGATCGGCTATGTCGAGACGCTGGCGGAGAATCCCGGCGGCTACGATGCGGCGACGATGGCCCGCTTCCTGGGGACGGTGCTGCGCGAGGCGCGGCGCATGGACAGCCTGGTTTCGGACCTGATGTCGCTTTCGCAACTCGAGGCGGAAAAGCACGACGCGCCGACCGGCCATGTCGATCTCGCCGCGGTCGCGGCGCGCGTGGCCGGCGAGTTCGCGCACGAGCGTCGCGTGAAGTTCGAGCGGCCGGACGCGGTGATCGCGGTGGCCGGCGATACCCGACAGCTCGAGCAACTCGTCCGCAACCTCGTCGACAACGCGCTCAAGTACGCCGATGGCGAGAAGCCGGTGACGGTTACGGTGGCGCTGCGGACCGGGGGACGGAACGCTGTGCTGGCAGTGGCGGACCAAGGGCCGGGCATCGCCCCGGAACACCTGCCCCACCTCACCCGGCGGTTCTACCGCACCGATCCCGGCCGCAGCCGTGCCGCCGGCGGCACCGGCCTGGGCCTGGCGATCGTCAAGCACATCGTCGAGCGGCATCGCGGGACGCTCGACATCGCCAGCACGCTGGGCGAGGGAACGACGGTCACGGTGACGCTGCCGCTGATCGCGGGCGAATTGTGACGGTGTTGTCATCGAATTGTCACGCGGCAACGGCACAGGCGCGACACGGGTCATGGAGTGAGCCAGGATGGTAGCGGAACACACGGTCAAGGCTTTCGACGAGGACATCACCCGCCTGCGGGGCCTGATCGGCGAGATGGGCGGTCTGGCGGAGGTCGCGATCGGCGAAGCAATGGACGCGCTGGTCAAGGGCTCCGACGCGCTGGCGCAGGCGGTGATCGCGCGCGACAAGCGGATCGATGCGCTCGAACAGGACATCGACCAGTTGACGGTGCGGATCATCGCGCTGCGCGCGCCGATGGCCGACGACCTGCGCGAGGTGATCGCCAGCCTGAAGATCGCCGGGATGGTCGAGCGCGTGGGCGACTATGCCAAGAACATCGCCAAGCGTTCGGGCGGCATCAAGGAGCGGGCCCAGTTCGAGCCGTTGACGCTGCTGCCGGCGATGGCCGAAATCGCATCGGGCATGATCCACGACGTGCTGACCGCGTATGCCGCGCGCGACGCGCAGGCGGCGATGGCGGTCATCGAGTGCGACGCCAAGGTCGACGCGTTCTATGACAGCGTGTTCCGCAATCTCGTCAGCCACATGATGGAGAACCCGTCGACGATCTCGAGCGCGGCCGAGCTGCTGTTCGTGGCGCGGTCCCTGGAACGCATCGGCGACCACGCGACCAACATCGCGGAGATGGTCTATTTCGCGGCGACCGGCGAGTATCTCGGCGATCGCAAGGACGCCTGACATGACCGCACCCCGCCTGTTGCTGGTGGAGGACGATCCGGCGCTGGCCGAACTGCTGGAATTCCGCTTCCGCGCCGAGGGCTACCAAGTCACCGTCACCGCCGATGGCGACGACGCGCTGATGCTGGCGGCGGAGGAGGCCCCCGACCTGGTCGTGCTCGACTGGATGATCGAGGGCACCAGCGGCATCGAGGTGTGCCGGCGGTTGCGGCGCGACAAGGCCACCGCACATGTGCCGATCGTCATGCTGACCGCGCGCGGCGCCGAGGATGACATGGTGCGCGGCCTGGAAACCGGCGCCGACGACTACCTGACCAAGCCCTTCAGCCCGCGCGAGCTGCTCGCGCGGGTTGCGGCGATCATGCGCCGCATCCGTCCGGCGCTGGCCGGCGAGATGCTGACCGTGGGCGACCTGACGCTCGACGCCTCCGCGCACCGGGCGATGCGGCGCGGCACGGCATTGGCACTGGGTCCTACCGAGTTCCGCCTGCTGCGCTTCTTCATGGAGCACCCCGGCCGGGTGTTTTCACGCGGGCAACTGCTCGACGGGGTGTGGGGCACCGACAGCGACATCGAACTGCGCACGGTGGACGTGCACATCCGGCGGCTGCGCAAGGCGATCGAACTGCCAGGCGCGCCCGATCCGGTGCGGACGGTGCGGTCGGCCGGCTACGCGCTGGAAGCGGTCTGAGGCAGGGAGTCCCCTGCCCCGGACCGGCCTGCCGTCATTCGGTACCCGGCATCGGCGGTACCGAATTGTGCGGGGCGTCGGCGTCTTCCTCGTGAACCTCGACGAGGCCGCGGCCGACGTGGCTCTTGCGGTAGCCGTAGAGGAAATAGAACACCAGGCCGATCCCGCCCCACACCGGCAGCACCATCTTGGCGTCGTAAGGCAGGAACCAGTAGAGGATCAGGCAACCGACGATCGACACCGGGCCGACCAGCCAGATCGCCGGGGTGCGGAACGGGCGGACGCGGCCGGGGTCGCGCACGCGCAGGATCAGCACCGCGATCGAGACCATGAAGAACGCGAACAGCGTGCCGGAGTTGGAGATGTCCGCAAGCTGGCCGACGGGCAGCAGCGCGGCGGCGATCGCCACGAACACGCCGGTGACCATCGTCACCACGTGCGGCGTCTTCCACTTCGGGTGGACGGTCGCGAGCTTTTCCGGCAGCAGGCCGTCGCGCGCCATGACGAAGAAGATGCGGGTCTGGCCGAACATCATCATCAGGATGACCGAGGGCAGCGCGAGGTTCGCGGCAAGGCCGACGAGATCGCCGGCGAAGGTGTGATTGATCGAGCGCAGCACGTGGGCGAGCGCTTCCTTCGAGCAGACCAGCGGTTCCTTGCCGGCAGCGACCAGCGCCGCGCACTGCTGGTTGAACTCCGCCGAGCCGGGAGCAACGCCCGGGGCGGTGGGTTGCGCGCCGATCGCGCCGATCGCGGCGGCGGCGACGAGCAGGTAGAACACCGTGCAGATCGCGAGGCTGCCGATCAGGCCGATCGGCACGTTGCGCTGGGGATTCTTGGTCTCCTCCGCCGCAGTGGAAACCGCGTCGAAGCCGACGTAGGCGAAGAAGATCGACGAGGCGGCGCCGATGATGCCCATGCCCGACGAGCCGAGGCCATTGGGCATGAACGGGGCGAAATGCTCGGCCTTCAGCACCGGCAGCGCCAGCGCGATGAACATCGTGAGCGCGGCGACCTTGATCGCGACCAGCACGGCGTTGACCGAGGCGCTTTCCTTGGTGCCGATCATCAGCAACCAGGTGACGGCCAGCGCGACGAAGATGGCGGGGACATTGACGAGGCCGGCGGAGAAATCCGGATAAGGCAGCAGGCCGTGCATCGACCAGCTCGGCCCGGCCTGGAGCATGGCGGGGAGCTCCAACCCGGTCCAGCTCTTGACCAGGCCCATGAAATAGCCCGACCACCCGACCGAGACCGCGCTGGCGGCGACCGCGTATTCAAGGATCAGCGCCCAGCCGACCATCCACGCCAGCACCTCACCCACGACGGCATAGGTGTAAGTGTAGGCGGAACCCGAAACCGGGACCATCGAAGCCAGTTCAGAGTAGCACAGCGCCGCGACCGCGCAGACGAAGCCGGCGATCACGAAGCTCCACATCATGCCGGGGCCGGCCTTCTGCGCGGCGGCCGCCGTCAACACGAAGATGCCGGTGCCGATGATCGCACCGACGCCGAGAAGCGTGAGCTGGACCGGACCGAGCGTGCGATGGAGCGATTTCTTTTCCGCCGTCCGAAGGATGGCGTCGAGGGGTTTGATGCGCCCGAACATGGGTTCTCCCGTGGGCCGTGAGGCCGTGAAAATCGATCACGGGAAGCTATCTTCATGGATGACAATAGCAAGGGGTTTGCCCCTGCCCTTCCCCAGAAGTCGGATGGCCACTACAAGGGTGGCATGTCCACGACCTTCCAGCTCGATACGAGCACGAGCCGCGCCAATCCCACCCCGGCGCCGATGCGGCGGCTGACCATCCCGGCAATCCGCAAGCGCAAGGTCGATGGCGCTACCGCCGAGCCGGTGGTGATGCTGACCGCGTACACCGCGCGGCAGGCGCAACTGCTCGACGCCCATTGCGACCTGCTGCTGGTCGGCGACTCGCTGGGCCAGGTGATCTATGGCCTGCCGTCGAGCGTGCCTGTGACGCTGGACATGATGGTGGCGCACGGCGCGGCGGTGGTGCGCGGATCCTATCACGCGGCGGTGCTGGTCGACATGCCGTTCGGCACGTACGAGGCCTCGCCGGCGCAGGCCTTCGAGAGCGCGGCGCGGCTGCTGAAGGAGACCGGCTGCGCCGGCGTCAAGCTCGAAGGCGGCGCGGCGATGGCGGAGACGGTGGCGTTCCTGTCGGCGCGCGGCATTCCGGTGATGGGACACGTCGGGCTGACGCCGCAGGCGGTGAACCAGCTCGGCGGCTATGGCGCGCGCGGGCGCAGCGAGGCCGAGGCGGAGAAGATCGTTGCCGATGCCGTCGCGCTCGACCGGGCCGGCGCCTTCGCGATCGTCGTCGAAGGCGTGGTCGAGCCGATCGCGGTGGCGGTGACGCGCGCGGTCTCGTGCCCGACCATCGGCATCGGCGGCTCCGCCCAGTGCGACGGCCAGGTACTGGTGACCGAGGACATGCTGGGGATGTTCGAACGGGTGCCGCGGTTCGTGAAGCGCTACGCGGCGATTTCCGAGGTGATCTCCGCGGCGGCCGCCGACTATGCCGCGGAAGTGCGCGCGCGTGCCTTTCCCGGCCCGGACCAGACCTACCAGCCGAAGTAGCGACGATGGTGCGACAATTCGCGGGATCGGCGGCGCTGACGCTGCTGGGGCTGGTGCTGGCGGCGGCTTATGGCTGGATCGACGGCCATTCGGTCGAGGCCGCGCTGGGCGTGGTCTGGATCGTGGTGGTGCTGGCGGTGCTGGAGGTATCGCTGTCGTTCGACAACGCGGTGGTCAATGCGTCGGTGCTGCAAGGCATGGATGCGGTGTGGCGGCGGCGATTCCTGACCTGGGGGATGCTGTTCGCGGTGTTCGGCACGCGGGTGCTGTTCCCGCTGGCGATCGTCGGGTTCACCGCCGGCATCGGGCCGGTGGACGCGCTGCGACTGTCGCTGACCGATCCGGTGGCGTACGAGGCCACGGTCAGCCATGCGCATTACGCCATTGCCGGGTTCGGCGGTGCTTTCCTGCTGCTGGTCGGGCTGGAGTTCTTTCTCGACACCGGCAAGGACGTCCACTGGATCAAGGGCGTGGAAACCACGCTGAGCCGGTTCGCCGACGTCGAGGCGCTGGGGATCGGGCTGGCGCTGGTGCTGCTGGTGCTGGTCGCCGCCGGGCTGCCCGGGCCGGCCGCGCTGAGCTTCCTGACGGCGGGGGCGCTGGGCATCGTCGGCCACATCGCGGTGCAGGGGCTGGGACGCTTCTTCGAACGGCGCGAGGAGCAGCGGGCGCTGGCGGGCCTGGTGGTGCGATCGGGCCTCGGCGGGTTCCTCTACCTGAACGTGCTCGACGCCTCGTTCAGTCTCGATGGCGTGATCGGCGCGTTCGCGCTGTCGAACAACATGGTGGTGATCGCCATCGGCCTGTCGATCGGGGCACTGTTCGTGCGATCGCTGACGGTGATGCTGGTCGAACGCGGCACCCTGTCGGAGTATCGCTTCCTCGAGCATGGCGCGTTCTGGGCAATCGTTGCGCTGGGGGTGATCATGCTGGTTTCGGCGCGGATCGACATTCCCGAAACGGTCACGGGCCTGATCGGCGCGGTGCTGATCGCGCTGTCATGGGCCTGGTCGGTCCGCTACCGCCGGCGCGCCGGGAGCGAGCAGGAGGCCGGTTAAGGCGCGGCATCAAAGTTTGCGCGATGTGCCAATTGTGCAACAAATTCGAACAAAGTTTCAGCCTTCGGCGATCGCAAGTTGCGGGTATCGCCGGTGCGTGGCAATCACGCTGCCAGGTAGGGAGAGGAGAAAGGGCGGTCCGCAGAGGCCGCCCTTTTTTCGTTGCCCGCTCCGATCAAGGTGCCGCTCCGGTGCTCGTCGCGCTCAGGAATGCAGGTCGTACTGCTTGAGCAGGTCGTAGAGCGTCGGCCGGCTGATGCCGAGCAGGCGCGCCGTGCTGGAGATGTTCCCCTCGCTTCGCGCCAGGGCGTGGCGGATCACCTTGCGATCGGCGAACTCGCGCGCGGCCTTGAGGTTCAGCGCCTCGATCTCCGACTGCTCGGGCTCGCGCAGGTCGAGGTCGGCGGCGGTGATCAGCTTGCCGTCGGCCATGATGACCGCGCGCTTCACGCGGTTTTCCAGCTCGCGGACGTTGCCGGGCCAGTTCCAGGCATCGATCGCGGTCAGGGCCTCCTTGGTGAAGCCCTTGACCTGCGGGTTCATCTCCTGCGCGAAGCGGGCCAGGAATGCCTTGGCCAGCAGCGTCGCATCGCCGGGCCGCTCAGCCAGCGAAGGGATCTTCACGACGATCTCCGCAAGCCGGTAGAACAGGTCCTCGCGGAACCGGCCCTGGCCGATCATCGCCTCGAGGTCCTGGTGGGTGGCGCAGACGATGCGGGTGTCGACGGCGATCGACCTGCGCGAGCCGACGCGTTCGATCACGCGTTCCTGCAGGAAGCGCAGCAGCTTGACCTGGAGCGGGAACGGGATGTCGCCGACCTCGTCGAGGAACAGGGTGCCGCCGGCGGCCTGCTCGATCTTGCCCTCGGTGGTCTTGACGGCGCCGGTGAAGGCGCCCTTCTCGTGGCCGAACAGTTCCGATTCGAGGAGGTTTTCCGGGATCGCCGCGCAGTTGATGGCGACGAAGGCGCCGTCGCGGCGGTCGCTGGCGTCGTGCAGGCCGCGCGCCAGCAGTTCCTTGCCGGTGCCGGACGCGCCGAGCAGCATGACCGAGACGCTGGTGTTGGCGACGCGCTCGATGGTGCGGGCGACGCGCAGCATCTCCGGCGCCGCGGTGATCATGCGGCCGAGAACCTTGTGATCCTGGTCCACCCGCGCGGAGAGCACGCGGTTTTCCGCCTCGATGCGGTGGAGCTGGAAGGCGCGGCGGACGATCAGGCCGATTTCCTCGATATCGACCGGCTTGCGGTAGAAATCGTAGGCACCGCGGGCGATCGCCTCGAGCGCCGCCTCGCGCGCGTTGTGGCCGGAGGCGACGATGACCTTGGTGTCGGGCTTGATCGACATGATCTCGTCGAGGATCGCGAAGCCGACCGTGGTGCCGTCGGGGTCAGGCGGCAGGCCGAGATCGAGCGTGACGACATCGGGCGCCTCGGCGCGCAACGCGGCGATCGCGCCGGGATGGTCGCCGGCGATGATCACCTCGAAGTCCTCGTAGGCCCACTTGAGCTGCGCCTGCAGGCCGGGATCGTCCTCGATCACGAGGAGCTTGGGGAGCGACTTGGGATTGGCGCTGTCGGTCATGCCACTTTCTGCCCGTCGGGGTTGGAATGGGGGAGGTCCGCCGCGAGCGGCAGCCGGATGAGGAAGCGGGAGCCGAGGCCCTCGCGCGATTCGACCTCGAGGCGGCCGCCCATCGCCCGGACCAGCTCGCGCGCTTCGTAAGCGCCGATGCCGAAGCCGTTGGGCTTCGACGAGTCGAAGGGCTTGAACAGGCGGTTGCGGACGAATTCGGGCGTCATGCCGCGGCCCGAATCGACCACCTCGATGGTGCAGGTGGCACGATCGTCGGCGATGGCGACGAACACCGGCGCGCTCGCCTCGCTGGCATCGACCGCGTTCTGGACGAGGTGGACGAGCACCTGTTCGAGCGAATCGCGGTTGCCGGCGAGCGTGCAGGGACGGCGCTGGATGACGGTAACGGCATGGCGGCCGGCAAAGCGCGCGGCGACCTCGCCGGCGACGGCGCCCGGATCGACCGGGCCGAGCTTCTCCGCCGGGGCGCCATAGCGCGACAGGCGCGCCATCAGCGCGTTCAGCTTTTCCGCCGAATTGCGCAGCGTGACCAGCATGTCGGCCCGGAATGCGGGGTTTTCCGCGTGACGCTCGGCATTGCGGGCGAGCAGGGTGAACTGGCTGGCCAGGTTCTTGATGTCGTGCATGACGAAAGCGATGCGGCGGTGGAACTCGTCGAAGCGCGCGGCTTCGGTCAGCGCCTCCTGGCCGGCGGCCTCGGCGATGTAGCTGGCGAGCTGCTGGCCGACGATGCGCAGCAGGTCGAAATCCTCCCAGTCCAGCCGCCGCGCCTGGGGCGGGCGGGCGAGCACGACGACGCCGACCAGGCGTTCGAAGTGGAGCAGCGGCACCAGTGCCCAGGCGCACGGATCCTCGCGCAGCCAGGCCGGAATGATCGCGGTTTCGCCGGCGACGTCCTCGCCGGTGCGGACGCGGTCGAGATCGACGATGAAGCCGCGAGACTGGAGGAAAGCGAGACCGGCCGCCGAAAGCGCCGGCGACGGGACATCGGGGGCGGTCCATTGCCAGGCGGCGGCGAGCGCGAGCTCGCCGTTCTCGTCCGGGGCCAGCAGCAGGCCGGAGGGGCTGTCGGTGATGTCGGCGACGGCCTGGATCACGCGCTGGTCGAGCGGCGGGGCATCGGGGCCCTTGCGGCCGATCGTGCGGTTGAAGCGCATCCATTCGTCGCGATAATCGAAGCGGTGCTGGAACAGGTGCTTGGTCAGCGTCACGCGCAGCCAGCCGCGCACGCGCCGCGACGGCAGCGTGACCAGCGCGGTGGCGCTGGCGACGATCAGGAAGCCGAACTGCAGCCAGCGGGCATAATCGCCACCGCGGAAGGCCAGCCATTGCGAGATCGCGACCATCGCCACGAAGTAGCCGCCGATCAGCAGCAGCGAGAACGAGTGGAAGGTGACCGCGCGCGAGGGGCGCAGGCGCAGCTCCTCACGGCGGCGCGAGGCGCCGGCCAGCAGGATCGCCGGGAACGCACAGTCAACGAGGCCGTGCAGCGCCGCCAGCTCCGCCGGCCAGCGGCCGCTGAGGTAGGCGACGGTGAACAGGTTGAGCTCATACCCCCAGACGAGCGCCAGTGCCGACGCCGGCCAGCGCAGCACCGCGCGATAGGCCTGCGCGGCGCCGACGTAGAGATTGTGGACCAGCACCAGCGAGCCGACGGCGACCAGCATCGTCAGCATCGTCGTGACGTGGAAGGCAACGCGGTCCTGCCAGTGCGCCATGACCATGCCGGCGGCGGCCATGCGCTGTTCGGCGATCATCGCCAGCGGCAATGACAGCGCGGCGAAACCGAGCGCCACCAGCACCGGGCGCACCGGGGCGAAGCTGGTGTGGCGGCCGTCCGAGGCGAACAGGCGGTAGATCGCGAACAGGTAGGCGATGTCGCGCAGGGCCAGCGCGGCGGCGGAGGGCACCGTCGGCGCGCCGACGGCGACGACGGTGAGGCACCAGACCGTCGTCATCACCAGGCTGGCGACGAGCGCGTTGCCGGCCAGCCCGAAGCGCTCGCGCCGGTGGAACAGCCACAGCGCCACGGCCAGCGCGGCGCAGGCCCCGCCGAAGTGGCTGAGGCTCGACACCGACTGCCAGAACGGGGAGTCGGCCGCGCCGTTCATCGCGCGCCCTCGTTCCACAGCACCACGCGCAAGGTCTGCAGCAGGATCAGCAGGTCGATGAACGGGGTGTAGTTCTTGGCGTAGTAGAGATCGAATTCGAGCTTGTGGCGCGAATCCTCGATCGAGGCGCCGTAGGGATAGTTGATCTGCGCCCAGCCGGTGATGCCCGGCTTGACCATGTGGCGTTCGGCATAGAACGGCAGCTTTTCCTCGAGATCGGCGACGAACTCGGGCCGTTCCGGGCGGGGGCCGACGAAGCTCATCTCGCCCTTGAGCACGGACCAGGCCTGCGGCAGCTCGTCGACGCGGATCTTGCGGATCAGACGGCCGATGCGGGTGACGCGCGGATCGTCCTTCTGCGCCCATTGCGCGCCGCCGGCTTCGGCGTCGGTGCGCATCGAGCGCAGCTTGATGAGATCGAAGGGCTGGCCGTAAAGGCCGACGCGGGTCTGGCGGAAGAACGCCGGACCGGGGCTGTCGAGCTTCACCAGCACCGCGAACAGGGCGATCACCGGCGCGGTCAGGACCAGCAGCAGCAGGCTGGCAGCGATGTCGAACGCGCGCTTGATGACGCCGGAAATCGCGCGGCCCGAGGAAAAGCCGTCGGAGAAGATCAGCCAGGACGGGTTCACCGTGCCGAGGTCGACGCGGCCGGTCTCGCGCTCCCAGAAGCTCGACACGTCGTTGACGTGGACGCCGGCGGTCTTGATCCGCAACAGGTCCTTCAGCGGCACGGCGTTGCGCCGTTCCTCCAGCGCCAGCACGACCTCGCTGACGCCGAGGTTCTCGACGAAGCGCTTGAGGTTGTGGATCGCGGTGCGGGCGATCGCCTCCTCGACCACCGGTTCCTTCTCGCCCATGCCGATGAAGCTGACGATGACGAAGCCCGATTCAGGCTGGTCGCCCAGTTCACGCAGGCGCTGCGCGCGCGGGCCGGCGCCGAGCACCAGCACGCGGCGGCGAAACGCCGAGGCGCCGAGGATGCCGCCGATCACCACGCGGTTGACCAGCAGCAGACCGATCGCCCCGCACATCGCCATGAACAGTGTCGCGCGCCAGAAGCTGTGGCCGCCGATCAGCGTATCGACCACCGCCAGCGCGATGATGCCGAGCGAGATCGCCACCAGCAGGCGCGCCGTGGCGAACCGGAGCGAACGCAGGCAATCCGGGCCATAGACCCCGACCGCCGCCATGGCGGTGAGCATGACCGTGGCAAACCCGGCGAGCGGCCAGATGCGGGTATCGAACTGGCCCAGGCCGACGCCCAGCTCGCCGGCGGTGACGCGCCAGGCGAGATCGCCGGCGGTGATCAGCAGCGCCAGGTCCACCAACCCGAGCAGCAGCACGGCGTGCGGAATGTAGTGCTTGAACAGGCGGATCATGCGCGGGCGATCTTCCACTCGGCCCGGTACGGACCTTGCCCCCGGCTTAGGACAAAGGCGTAAAATGTCGGTAAATTTGACAGCAACCATGACCGGCGAGTGGCGGAAATGCGCGTGGTCGAATGGGTGCGGGTTCGCCGCTGTCAGGCAGGGCGACACATCGGCGGCACGGAAGCCGATTCAGCCGCCGCCGGGGACGGCCGGGGTTTCCACGCTTTTCTCCGATTGCAGCCACATCGCCGTGCCCGTGGCCAGCGCTATGCCGAGCAGGATCCCCACCAGCCAGCGCAGGCCGTTTCCCGCAACGCGGGCGGGGCCAGGCGCCGGCGATTGTTCGTGATCGTGCATGGACGCGCTTCCCCTGCCCTGCCTGCCGGGGAAACGCCGGATGCGGCGCCGTGGTTCCCGGTCAGAAGCACTCGCGCGCGAGGAAGGCGCGGGTATCGGCGCTGATCACCGCGGCGTGGCCGTAGTGCGGGTGGTCGATCACCGCCATCACCGGCCCCTCGCCGGACTGCCAGGCGGCAACCGCCGGGGCGGGAAAATCGAAGTGGAAGAAGTGGACCGCGCTGGCCTTGCCGTCGCTTTCGCGGGTGCGCTCGACGTCGCCCTCGGGGCGGGCCTTGACGACGTGGCCGCCGACGTGGAGCGAGACGTGGTCCTCCACCCCGCCGAGCGTGCGCAGGATGGCATCGCGGCGGACCGGATCGGGGATCTCGAAGAACAGCGTCGCGGTCAATTCGGCGCCTTTCGGCACCATCGGGTCATAGGCGTGGATCTCGTCGGCGATCTGGGCTTCGCCGCCGTTTTCGATGCGGAGCATTTCCTGGATCTGCAACCACATCGAATCCCAGGATTCGAAGGTCAGCGTGGCGTGCGGGCCGACCGCGATCTGCGTGAGCTTCTTGCGCAGGATCGCTTCCTGCTTCTTGTCGGCACGGATCAGCTCGTACTGGTCGAGCGGCAGGATATCGGCGGCGGTGATGGTGCGGTCGCTGCGGGGCATGTCGTTTACCTCAAAGATTGTAGGCCCGGGCCAGCACCTCGATCGGGTGGCCGATGCGGGCCGGGGGTTCGCCGCCGTTGGCCGCGATCACCTGGCGCAGGTGCGGACCGGCGAGCGGGCATTCGCTGACGATCACGTCGGGATCGCCCTTGACGAGGTTGCGCGCGGCAGGCTTGCCGACCTTGACGGCGCGGTCGAAGTTCTGCGTGAAGATGCCCCACTTTCCGCCGTGGCCCGAGCAGCGCTCGGTCAGCTGCGGTTTGGCCTCGGGGATCAGGCGCAGCATCTCCATGGCCTTTGGCCCCATGTTCTGGGCGCGGGCGTGGCAGGCGAAGTGGACGGCGATGGTGCTGGCCATCGGGTCGATCGGGGCGAGGCCGGTGTCCTTCGCCAGCCGCACGACGTATTCGGAAACGTCGAAGGTGTGGCGGGCAAGCGTCTGCACCGCTTCGTTTTCCGGCTCGATCAGCGGCCATTCGAACTTCAGCATCAGCGCGCAGGAGGTCGTCAGCGGAACGATGTCCCAGCCGGCCTCGATCAGCGGGACGAAATGCGCGGAAATGCGCTGGGCGGCGGAGGCGACGGCCTTGAGGTCGCCATTCTCGAACTTGGGCATGCCGCAGCAATCGGGATGTTCGATGCGTACCTGCAGGCCCTGGTGGGCCAGAACCTTCGCGGTGGCGAGGCCGGGCGTGCCGTCGTTGAACTCGTCATGGCAGCCCGCATAGATCGCCACCTTGCGGCCGAAGGCCGGGCCGTCCGGGTTGGGCGGGGGGACGAGCGCGGGCGCCTGCCGGGTCAGCGGCACGTCCATGAACGGCGGCAGGTGGGCGCGGCGGTCGATGCCGGCGACCTTCTCGGCGATGCCGCGGGTGAGGCCGTTCCCGGGCCTGGTCGCCCAGTTGGCGAAGCCTGCGGCGAGCGTGCCGAGGCGGCCGTTGCGGTCCATCTCGGCGAGCTGGCTGTCGACCAGCGAGGTCTGGCCCTTGCGATGCTGGACCGCGCGGTGGCGGAGCATGAGATGCGGGAAATCGAGATCGAATGCGTGCGGGGGAACGTACGGGCACTTGGTCATGAAGCACATGTCGCACAGGGTGCAGGCGTCGACGACGGCCTTGAGCTGCGCGGGGCTGAGATCGTCCACCTCCTCGTTCGGCGATTCGTCGACCGCGTCGAACAGGATCGGGAAGCTATCGCACAAATTGAAGCAGCGGCGGCAGCCGTGGCAGATGTCATAGACGCGGCGCAGCTCGGCCTCGAGCGCGGCCTCGTCGTACCAGGCTTCGTCCTGCCACGGGATGACGTGGCGGGTGGGTGCCTCGAGACTGCCTTCCATGTGCTTCCCCCGAAATGACCGCCGCGGACGGGGCGGCGCCTGAAACGACTGGTCCGGAGCCCCGCGAGGACGCCCCGGACCAGGTTGTGGCGGGCGGCGGCGGCGTAGGGGCCGCGCGCCTGCCCGCAGTCCCGGCGCTTACGCGCCGAGGGTGTCGAGCGTCTTCTGGAACTTGCCGGCGTGGCTCTTCTCGGCCTTGGCGAGGGTCTCGAACCAATCGGCGATCTCGTCGAAGCCTTCCTCGCGGGCGGTCTTGGCCATGCCCGGGTACATGTCGGTGTACTCGTGCGTTTCGCCGGCGATCGAGGCCTTGAGGTTCGAGGCGGTGTCGCCGATCGGCAGACCGGTGGCGGGATCGCCCGAGGCTTCGAGGTATTCGAGGTGGCCGTGGGCGTGGCCGGTCTCACCCTCGGCGGTTGAGCGGAACACGGCGGCGACGTCGTTGTAGCCCTCGATGTCGGCCTTCTGGGCGAAGTAGAGGTAACGGCGGTTGGCCTGGCTCTCGCCGGCGAACGCGGCCTTGAGGTTACCCTCGGTCTGTGATCCCTTCAGTTCCATGGTCGGCTCCTCTGTGTTGCGAATGGACCGCGCGTTCATGCGCGCCCGGGAGCCTTGATGCCATGTGGATTTTCCCCGAGTGGTGATCGGGTTTTTCGATCAATGAGACGCGAATGGTTCGCAAATGCGATGGACGCGCCGGCGTGACCCGGCGCGTCCGAAGCGTCACGCCGACTGGCCGCGCTGGCCGGATTGCTGTTCGGCCTGCCGGAGTTCGGCGGCTTCGTCGCTGTCGAGGGCGTCGGCGGCCTCGCGGGCCTTGCGGTCGACCTTTTCCGCGTCCTTCGCGAACGCGGCCTGTTCCTTGTCGAACTGTTCGGTGCCTTCGTAGCTGCCTTCACCGATGCGGTCGGTCATGGTCCTGCTCCTTGCTGGTGTGCAGGGAGAAAGCCGCAAGCGGAGGGTTGTTCCCCCCGGCCTCAGCCCATGCCCAGCGCGCGAACGGTGTCCATGTCGTAGTAATCGCGGAACAGGACGATCCGGCCGCCGACGACGCGGGTGAGGTTCATGACCGGCAGCGGCATGTGCCGATCGCCGGCGACATGGTCGTCGAGACGTTCGTTGTACACCCATTCGCCGTCGACCGCGATGTTTCGTATCTCGACCTCGATCCGGGTGATGTGCGCGAACACCATGTCCAGCCAGGTGCGAATGGCGGCGCGGCCCTGCATCGGCGACCTGGCGGGAACGTTGTCATAGACACCGTCCTCGGCGAAGCACGCCACCATTCCGTCCGCATCGCGGGTGGACCAGAGCGACAGGAAGCGACGGACGAGGGCTTCGGCGTCGTTCATCCGAGCACCAGCGGCAGGTAATCGAAGCCGAACGTCCGGCCGGTGTGGTAGCGCGGGGTTTCGCCGGGCTTGAGCGAGATGCTCGGGAAGGTGGCGAGGAACTCCTCGAGGACGATGCGCAGCTCGCGCTTGGCAAGGTGGAGCCCCACGCAATTGTGGGTGCCGGTGCCGAACGTGATGTGGCGCGGCTTGCGGTCGATGTCGACGAGGTGCGGGTCGGCGTGGACGGCGGGATCGCGGTTGGCGAGCATGATTGGCAGGTTGACCTCGTCACCCTGCTTCATCGGCACGCCGTGGAAGGTGAAGTCCTTCGCCACCGAACGGTGCGTGACGACGACCGAGAAGGCGCGGCAGAACTCCTCGATCGCCTGCGGGATCGCCGCGGGATCGGCGCGGAGGCGGGATTGCAACTGCGGGTGGGTGGCAAGGTGGTGGAGAATCCAGCCGACCGTCGAGTAGACGGTGTCAAGACCGCCGACGTAGAGCACGTAGAACATGCCCATCAGCTCGTAGTAGTCGATCGGGCGGCCGTCGATTTCAGCGGTCACCATCGCGCGAAGCAGGGCGTTGGTGGGGTTGGCCTGCTGGGCGGCCATGTGCTGCTTGAGATAGGCGTAAATGGCACGCGCGGCGGCGACGCGCTGCATCGGGTCCGTCGCGCGCATCAGGTCGTTCTGCCAGGCGATGAAATCGCCCAGCCGGTCACGCGGCATCCCCATCAGGTCGAGGAAGACATAACTGGGGAACGGCACCGCGAAGTCATCGACGAACTCGCATTCGCCGCGGCCGGCGAACTGTGCGATCAGTTCGCGCGCGCACTGGCGGACGGGCGCGTCGAAATCCTTGACCGCCGCGGGTGTGAAGAACGGGTTGAGCACGCGTCGGAAGGCATGGTGGCGGGGCGGGTCGATCTCGATCGGGTTGAGGCGCACCGGTTCGCCCAGCAAGTCGGCGACCATGCCGCTGCGTTGCGAGGAGAAATGCTCCCAGTCGATGAAGGCCTCGGCGATGACGTCGTGGCGGGTGAGCACCCAGCCGGGGCGGCCGAAGCTGGCGTCGGTCATCCAGATCACCGGCGGTTCGTCGTGCAGGGCGGCGACCGCCCTCCAGGGATCGTCTCCGGCGGCGGTAAGCCTGTCGAAGCTGGCATCGCGCACCAGCTCGCGCGGGACGCTGGCAGGAACCGGTTCGACCGTGGCGAAGGAGGCACTCATGCGGGGAGACCTTTCATGGGGCGCGTTGCGGCGGCGCGGGCTTCCGCCAGGACCTGGGCAAGTTCGTCGAGGTAGGTGGCGAAGGCGGCGCGGCCGGCTTCGGTGAGAAGGACGCGGGTCTGCGGCCGGCGCGATCCGCCGGTTCGCGCGACCTGCCTGCTCAGGGCGACGTGGCCGGCCTCCTCGAGCACCTGCAGGTGGCGGTTGAGGTTGCCGTCGGTGACCCCGCAAAGCTGCTTGAGCTCGGTGAAGCTCAGGCCGTCGGCGCGGCCGGCGAGCGAGGTCATGATGCCGAGGCGGGCGCGTTCGTGGAACACGCGGTCGAGCCCGGGATAGGCGAAGGGAGAGCTGGTCATGTCGGGGTCCTTGCGTCACGCTCGGCGTGGTGGAGCAGGCAGGCGATGAACAGGTGGCCGATCCCGATGGCAGCGGCCATCGCGAGCGGCGGGGTCTGGCCGGTGCGCCCGCCCATGACGAGCAGCGCAATGCCGGCGCCGAGATACCAGACGCCGGCCCAGACGATGGCGTCGGGCATCATCGGCTTCCACGAGAAGCAGACCAGGCCGACCAGCATCAGCCACAGCGCCGGGGCCAGCCACAGCGCGGCGGGGGCATAGGCGACGAGCGCGATCGCGGTGGCGGCGCCGGTGACGGTGAACGGCAACATGCCCTTGAGCACGGCCCGGGCCATGTCGAGCGCCAGCGCACCGTGGCGACCACGGGCGCGGACCAGGGCCTCCACCGTCAGCGAGACCGAGGCCGCCAGCATCAGCGTCCCCCACGCCAGGACCTGGGCGGCCAGGGTGGGCGCGATGGCGGGGCGCACAGCGAGGACGACGCCCAGCACCACGGCGATCATGCCGATCACGCCGAGCGATTCGGGCGAGTAGCCGCGGAACTGCGAGGACTCGGCAAGCCGCGAGCGAATCCCGGCTATTTCAGCAATGGCGCGTTCGACATCCTGCACGTTCGGCTCCCGCCTTACTTTGCAAGACAAAGTACAGGCACGGCCGGGCAGGTCAAGGCCCGTGTGGCGACGCGAGGAACACGGCCGCGGGCGCGATGGTGCCCCTGGCCCGACTCGAACGGGCACGTCTTGCGACAACCGATTTTGAGTCGGTCGCGTCTACCATTCCGCCACAGGGGCCTGCGCGTGGTGGGCGATTAGCCGGGTGCGGCGCCGGCGGCAAGCGCGCTGTGCGCCGGCGCGATCAGAACTGCCAGTCGACC
The DNA here is from genome assembly GCA_028868535.1 of Sphingomonadales bacterium. Taxonomy (GTDB): domain Bacteria; phylum Pseudomonadota; class Alphaproteobacteria; order Sphingomonadales; family Sphingomonadaceae; genus Novosphingobium. Next base: position 140,240 of record JAGWUH010000003.1, read on the forward strand.
GCGACGTGGGCGAGATCGGCCGCCCATTCATGCCCGCCGCCGAGCGCCGCGATCTCGAACACCGGGCCATGCCGGCGCGGCTGCGCGGTCAGGGCCGGACCCTCGAACATCCACGGACCGTCGTAGCCCGGCGCGACGGGGTGCGGCAGTGCCTGGAGTTCCGCCGCGGTCGCCCGCCGGGGCGCGACCATGTCGGTTCGGGGCGCCAGCGTGAAGTCGGCGGGCCCGATCGCCGGGGTGGAAACCGGCGCGACTGCCAGCATGCTGGCGAGCGGCAGGGCGAAGGCGAGCAGAGGCAGGGCCATGGCCGGGGAACGCTCCAGGAGGACAAGCGATCCTGACCGGATGCGTTTAACCGCAGGCTGACGAACGTGGTTAACCGGCCGTCAGCCCTTCACCGCCGCCGCCAGCACCTTGTGCAGGCGCGAGTGCAGCGCATCGTTGCCGGCGAGCACTTCGGCATCGCAGACCGGGAGGCTGCGGCCCTTCCAATCGGAAACGAAGCCGCCGGCTTCGCGCACCAGCAGGCAGCCGGCGGCGGTGTCCCAGGGCTTCAGGCCCTTTTCCCAGAAGCCTTCGTAGCGGCCGGCGGCAACCCAGGCGAGATCGAGCGAGGCGGCGCCGAAGCGGCGGATCCCGGCGACCTGCGGGGCAAGAGCGGTATAGATCCGCGACCACTCGTGCGGATCGCCGGCGCCCTGGAACGGAATGCCGGTGGCGATCAGGCTTTCATCGAGGTGGCGGCGGGCGGAGACGCGCAGGCGGCGATCCTGCAACCAGGCGCCGCGGGCCTTTTCCGCCCAGAAGCTTTCGTCGGTGATCGGCTGGTAGACCAGCGCGGCGGTGACCTCGCCCCAGCCCGAGCCATCCAGCTTCGGCTCCTGCACCGCGATCGAGATCGCGAAGTGGGGGATGCCGTGGAGGAAGTTGGTGGTGCCGTCGAGCGGATCGATGATGAAGCGGGGCTTGCCCTCCTCACCCGCGATCTCGCCGCCTTCCTCCATCAGGAAGCCCCATTCGGGGCGGGCGGCGCGCAGCTCGTCCCACAAGGTGCGTTCGGCGTTGCGATCGGCCTTCGAGACGAAATCGGACGGGCCCTTGCGGCTGACCTGGAGGTGCTCGACCTCGCCGAAATCGCGACGCAGGCGGCCGCCGGCCTTGCGGGCGGCTTTTTCCATGATGCGGATGAGGCCGGAGATGGCGGACATCGTTACAGTTCCCTCGTCATGTAGAGGCTGGCCGGATCGACGGTATAGTCGGCGAACGGCGGGCATTCGGTGAAGCCGTGGCGGCGATAGAGCGCGATGGCCGGGGCGAAGTAGGCGAACGGATGGGTGGCGAGCGAAAGCCGCGTCAGGCCATCGGCGCGGGCGGCGGCGAAGAGGTGGGCGAGCATGCCGGAGCCGGCCCCCTGCCCCCGCGCGGCCGGTGCGGTGAACATCGACTTGACCTCGCCCTGCGCGGCATCGAACCGCTTGATCGCACCAGTGGCGAGCGGCTCATCCCCGGCCCAAGCCACGAAGAAGCGGATCGGCGGCGCCTTGAGCCCATCCAGCGCCGCGGCGTGATTGGCCTGCGGCGGCAGGGTGGCGGTGGCGCCGGCGCGATGCAATTCGACCAGCGCGATCACGCGAGGGTCGTCGAGACCCCCTTCGACGATGCGCCAGTCGGCCATGCCTCAGCCAGCCTTGCCCACATAGGTGCGCTCGTAGACGTCGACGACGATGCGGGTGCCGCTCTCGATGTGCGGCGGAACCATGACGCGGACGCCGTTGTCGAGGATCGCCGGCTTGTAGCTCGACGAGGCGGTCTGGCCCTTCACCACGGCATCGGCCTCGACGATGGTGGCCTCGACCTGCTCCGGCAACTGCACGCTGATCGGGCGATCGTCGTACATTTCGAGCACCGCGGTCATGCCATCCTGCAGGAACGCGGCGGCGTCGCCGATCAGGTCCTTGGGCAGGGTGATCTGGTCGTAGGTCTCGACGTCCATGAACACCAGGTCGTCGCCTTCGGCGTAGAGGTACTGGAAGTCCTTGGTGTCGAGGCGGACGCGCTCGACGGTGTCGGCGCTGCGAAAGCGCACATTGGTCTTGCGCCCGTCGATCAGGTTCTTCATTTCGACCTGCATGAACGCCCCGCCCTTGCCGGGCTGGGTGTGCTGGGTCTTGGCGACCTTCCAGATGCCCTTTTCGTATTCGAGAATGTTGCCGGGACGAATGTCGACGCCGCTGATCTTCATGGGGAATGACCTTTGGTGAGAAAGAGCGATTGCCGGAAAGCGGGTGCCGCGCGCCGGAATGGGCCGGCCCTTAGCGTGGCCGGGCGGCGCTGGCAATTGGCGGCGTGTCTCGCGGGCCTGCTGGCGGGGCCGGCGTGGGGTGATGATGGCAGCTCGCTGGGGACGCTGCGGATCGGGCGCTACGTCTGCGAGCTGCCGGGCAATGCCAACGGGCCGGTGGGGGTGCGGCAGCCGGGCGAGGATTTCGCGATCCTGCATTCCTCGCGATATGCGGTGGGGAACGAGACCGGGGTCTACCTGCTGATCGGCGACCAGATGCAGTTCACCAGCGGGCCGAAGCGGGGCGCGCGCTATCGCCGGGTCAGCGAGAACTTCCTGCGCAAGCTGGCCGACGACGGGAGCGACGGACCGTTGCGGTGCGTGCGCGGGGTGCTGAACAACGGGGGTTAGGACGCGGCGGCCTTGCGGGTGCGGGTGTAGAGCCAGGCGATCAGGGCGAGGTAGAGCACGATGGCGAGCGGGGTGGTCCAGCCGGCTTCGCCGATGACGGCGAGCGCGTCGGGGCTGTTCTTCCAGGCGGCGATGCCGGCGAAGGCGACGCCGAACAGGCTTTCGCCGGCGATCAGGCCGGTGGCCGCGAGGACGCCGAGGCGTTCGGCGAGTTCCGGGTTGCGCTGGCGGATGGCCCAGCGGTTGTAGAACCAGCCGATCACCGCGCCGAGCGGGATCAGCAGGGTGAGCGCCATCGGCAGGTAGATGCCCATGCCGAGCGCGAGCGGGGGGAGAGCCCCCTTCCCCGCCTTGCGCAGGCCTTCGTCGATGGCGATGGCGACGGCGCCGATGCCGGCGCCGAGCCAGATCAGGTTCCAGTCGAGATTGCCGCCGAGGACGCCTTGCGCGATCGCCGAGATCAGCGCGGCCTGCGGGGCGGCGAGTGCGTTCGGGCCGGCGCCGGGGGCGCCCTGGAAGCCGAAGGTCTGGTTGAGCAGGCCAAGCACCGGGGGAATGACGAGCGCGCCGAACAGCACGCCGAGGACGAGCGCGACCTGCTGGTGCCACGGGGTGGCGCCGACGAGTTCGCCGGTCTTGAGGTCCTGCAGGTTGTCGTTCGAGATTGTCGCCACCCCGAACACGATCGCGGTGACGAACAGCGCGAAGGCGACCAGCGGCTTGACCACGTGGGGATCGGCGCTGCGGCCGAAGATCGCGGCGAGGACGAGGGCGATGCCGAGCGCGGAGAGGATGCCCGTGCCCGAGATCGGGGAGTTGGAGGCGCCGATCAGGCCGGCCATGTAGCCGCAGACCGAGGCGATGACGACGCCGATGACCAGAACGTAGAGCACGGTGGCGATCAGGGTGGGCCAGAACACCGTCTCGACCGGGCCGCCCCGGGCGAAGCCGGCGAGCAGCAGGCCGATGGGGAGCATCGCCGCGAGGATGACGGCGCCGACGAGGCCGATCGGCAGGTCGCGCTCCGCCAGCGCCAGCGTGTCGGCCTGGCCGGCGGCGCGGGTGCGCGAGGCGGCGAGCGCGGCGGCGATGCCCCTGACGATCGGGCCGATGACGCGGAGCAGCGTGTAGATCGCGGCGATGCCGATGGTGCCGGCGCCGACGAAGCGGACCTTGTGGCGGAAGGTATCGGAAACCAGCGCGGCGAGGTCTGGCGTGGGCAGGCCGGCGGCGGTGTAGTGCGGGACGAGGATCACCCACGAGATCAGCAGGCCGACCAGCATCGCCGCGCCGACCGCGAGGCCGACGAGGTGGCCGACGCCGATCAAGGCGAGGCTGAAGCTGGTGGAGAGCGCGGTGCCGCCGGAGCCGAGGCGGAAGGCGACCGACGCTTCCTCCGCGACCAGCTTCATCTTGGCGAGCAGCGCGTAGAGCATCGAGACGGCGGTGCCGGCAAGGATCGCGCGCAGGCCTTTCTCGTTCTCCTCCGCACCGCCGACACCGGCGCCGACCTTCAGCACTTCCGCGGCGGCGACGCCTTCGGGGTACGGCAGGTCGGAGCCGGTGACCAGCGCGCGGCGCAGGGGGACCGAGTACATCACGCCGAGCACGCCGCCGACCGCGATGACCGCGACCGATTGCCAGTAGGGGAAGCCGGTCCACCAGCCGATCATGATCAGGCCAGGGAGTACGAAAATGATCGCGCTGAGCGTGCCCGCCGCCGAGGCGATGGTCTGGACGATGTTGTTTTCCTGAATCGTCGCGCCGTTGAACAGACGCAGCACCGCCATCGAGATCACCGCCGCCGGGATCGAGGTGGCAAAAGTGAGGCCGATCTTGAGGCCGAGGTAGACGTTGGCGGCGGTGAAGACGACCGTGAGCAGGGCGCCGAGGACGATGCCGCGCAGAGTGAGTTCGCGGGGGGTGAGTTCGCGGGGGGTGAGTTCGCGGGGGGTGAGTTCGCGGGGGGTGAGTTCGCGGGGGGTGAGTTCGCGGGG
>JAGWUH010000059.1 GCA_028868535.1 Sphingomonadales bacterium
CGCCAGGGCCCGGGCGACCAGCAGGCGCCGATCCCGCCGGCCCCGCCGCGCCGCCTGGTCCCCGCCAAGCCGAGCCCGGAGATCGCCGACAAGACCAGCCTGCTCGACCTCAACGACCGCATCTGCCGCTGGCCGATGGGCCACCCGGGGGAACCCGATTTCCACTTCTGCGGCGAGAAGGTGAACCCCGGCTTCCCGTACTGCGTCGAGCATTGCGGCCGCGCCTACCAGGCGCAGTTGCCGCGCGGCCATCGCCGGCCTCCGCCGCCGCTGCCGTTCGGCGGTCCGCGGGTGCGCTGACCATCGATTTTCCACCGCCGGTGCGATTCGCGCGGCCACAGGGTTAAAAGTCACCGTCTCCTGCCGTTAACCATGGCATGAGTGCGCACGACTCCTCCCTGCATGGCGACCGTCCGGCGATTCTGCGCTGGCTGGGTTTCGGCCGGAACACGGAAGCCCCGGAAGCCCCTCCCGCCCCGCGCCCCGCGGCGATGCCGCCCGATCCGGCGCGCGCGGCGCGGCTGGCGCTGATGACCGACATCACCGCATTCCTCGATGCCCACGAGATCGAGGTCACGGCGCTGACCCTGGCGGCCGTGCACGACTACCTGACGGCGAGCGACATCGGCCTGGTCTGCGCGATCGACCGGCGGCTCGGCGCAAACCTGCCGATCACCACCGAATGGCTCGAGACCGCCGGGCGCGAGGAGGAACGCGTCGACGACCGCGAAGCGCTCGCCGCGCTGATGGTCCGGCTGGAAAGCAACCTCGACGAGTTCGGCAAGACCACCAACGCCGCCCGCAGCGCCGCCAACGAGTACAGCAGCGCGCTCGAGGCGCACGTCGGCGGGCTGGGCCAGGGCGCCCACGGCACCGCCTCGATGATCTCCGAACTGGCCTCGCTGGCGCGGGCGATGCTGACGCGCACCCGCGACCTCGAACGCGAGATGACCCGCAGCGAGCTGCAGACCCGCACGCTGCGGCGCAATCTCGACCAGGCGCGGCGCACCGCGGACAAGGATCACCTGACCGGGCTGCCCAACCGCCGCGCCTTCGAGGCGATGTTCGAGGCCGAACTGGCCGTGGCCGCCGCCGAGCACGAGCACCTGTGCGTGGCGTTCTGCGACATCGACGACTTCAAGCGCATCAACGACACCCACGGCCACGAGGCCGGCGACCGCGTGCTGCGCGCGGTGGCGCAGAATCTGGCGCGCATCTCGAACGACAAGTGCCACGTCGCGCGCCACGGCGGCGAGGAATTCGTCATCCTGTTCCGCGGCGTCTCGCTGAACGAGGCGTGGGACATGCTCGACGAGGCGCGCATCCAGCAGGCCGAACGGCGGCTGGTCAACCGCGCCAACGACATGCCGTTCGGCAAGGTCACGTTCTCGGGCGGGGTCGCCGACGTGTTCGCCTACGACGATCCCCGCGCCGCGCTGCGCGCCGCCGACCAGGCGCTGTACCGGGCCAAGGAGGAAGGCCGCAACCGCATCGTCCTCGCCACGCGCAGCGAAGGCTGAGGACCAGGCAGACAGGGGCTTGCCGCCAGGCGCGGCAACGCCCATCTTCCGCGCGACAACGATCGCCCGGGAGGATGCATGCCCTTTTCGCTTTACGATGCCGTGGTCCCGACCTGGCGCCAGATCCTGCCCGCCGTCCTCGGCGTGATCGACAAGGCCGAGGCCCACTGCCGCGACCTGGGAACCGCGCCGAGCGAGCTGATCGAGGCGCGGCTGGCGCCCGACATGTGGGATTTCGCCACCCAGGTCCGGACGGTGGCCGCCCACTCCGGCGGCGCCCTCGACGGGGTCCGCGCCGGCGTCTTCGCCCCGTCGTTCGATCCGCCCCCCGCCGATTTCGCCGGCCTGCGCGCGCTGCTCCAGGCCGCCCTGGCCAAGGTCGAGGCCGCCGGCCGCGACGAGCTGGATTCGCGCGTCGGCGCCGAGACGCTGTTCCGCTTCCCCGGCCACGAGATGCGCTTCACCACCGAGGATTTCCTGACCAGCTTCTCGCTGCCCAACTTCTATTTCCACGCCAGCGCCGCCTACGCGATCCTGCGCATGAAGGGCGTGCCGATCGGCAAGCTGGACTTCCTCGGGCAGATCCGCGCCCGGCCGGCCTGAACCGCGCCGCCATGCTGACGCTGCACCAGGCGGTCGTGCCGGTCTTCCTGCAGATGCTGGCCTCGGCCGGGCGCCTGCTCGACAAGGCGGAGCGCCATTGCCAGGACGCCGGCATCGCCGCCGACGAACTCCTGTCCGCCCGCCTCGCGCCCGACATGTGGGATTGCGCGGCGCAGTTCCAGGCCGCCTGCGTGCAGTCCGCCGGGGCGCTGGCAGGCGCGCTGGCGGGCAGCTTCACCCCCGCCTATCCGCCGATGGAACACGAATTCGCGGCGCTGCGCACCCTGGTCGGCGCCACCATCGCCGAGCTCAAGGCAGCGCCGCCGGACGCGGTCGAGGCGCTTTGCGGGCGCGAGGTCGTGCTGCGCTTTTCCGGCCACACGCTGCGCTTCGAGGCGTCCGGCTTCCTCACCGGCTTCGCCCTGCCCAACGTCCTGTTCCACGTCGGCACCGCCTACGGCATCCTTCGCCAGCGCGGCGTCCCGCTCGGCAAGGCCGACTACCTCGGCCGCATCCCCCTGCTCGCGGACTGAGCCGCACAACGGAAAAAGGGCCCGCCTCGCGGCGAGCCCTTCCCGATTTTCCGGCCGATGGCGCCGATCAGTCGTCGTTCTTGAGGAACGCCGGCATGTGATCCGGGTTGCCGCCCTCGTCGCGGTCGCGACGCGGACGATCGCCACCGTCGCGGCGCGGGCCGCGATCACGGTCGCCACCCCGGCCGCCACGATCACCACCGCGATCGCCACGGGGGCCACGGCGATCACCACGGTCGCCCCGGTCACCGCGCGGTTCACGCGGTTCGCGCGGCGGACGGGTGTCCTCCAGCTCCTCGCCGGTCTCCTGGTCGACGACGCGCATCGACAGGCGAACCTTGCCGCGCGGATCGATCTCGAGGACCTTGACCTTGACCTCCTGGCCTTCCTTGACGACGTCGGTCGGCTTCTCGACGCGCTCGTTCTTCATCTCGGAGACGTGGACCAGCCCGTCCTTGCCGCCCATGAAGTTCACGAAGGCGCCGAAGTCGACGATGTTGACGACCTTGCCGGTGTAGATCTTGCCCACCTCGGCTTCCTCGACGATGCCGAGGATCCACTTCTTGGCGGCCTCGATCTGCGACAGGTCGCTCGACGAGATCTTGATCACGCCCTCGTCGTCGATGTCGACCTTGGCGCCGGTGGTGGCGACGATCTCGCGGATCACCTTGCCGCCGGTGCCGATCACGTCGCGGATCTTCGACTTGTCGATCGAGATCGTCTCGATGCGCGGCGCGTGCGCCGACAGCTCGCTGCGGACTTCGCCGAGCGCCTTGGTCATCTCGCCGAGGATGTGCGCGCGGCCTTCCTTGGCCTGGTTCAGCGCGGCGGAGAAGATCTCCTTGGTGATGCCCGCCACCTTGATGTCCATCTGCATCGTGGTGATGCCTTCGGAAGTGCCGGCCACCTTGAAGTCCATGTCGCCGAGGTGGTCCTCGTCACCGAGGATGTCGGACAGCACGGTGAACGCGTCGCCTTCGAGGATCAGCCCCATGGCGATGCCCGAGACCGGCCGCGTGATCGGCACGCCGGCGTCCATCATCGACAGCGAGCCGCCGCAGACGGTGGCCATCGACGACGATCCGTTCGACTCGGTGATGTCCGAGACGACGCGGATCGTGTAGGGGAAGTCCTCCTTGCTCGGCAGCACCGCGTGCAGCGCGCGCCAGGCCAGCTTGCCGTGGCCGGTGTCGCGACGCGACGGCGCACCGAAGCGCCCGACTTCACCCACCGAGTACGGCGGGAAGTTGTAGTGCAGCATGAAGCGCGAGTAGCTGAGGCCTTCCAGCCCGTCGATCATCTGCTCGGCGTCCTTGGTGCCCAGCGTGGTGGTGCAGATCGACTGCGTCTCACCGCGCGTGAACAGCGCCGAACCGTGGGTGCGCGGCAGGAAGCCCACGATCGATTCGATCGGGCGCACCTGCGTGGTGGTGCGGCCGTCGATGCGGGTGCCGTCCTTGAGGATGGCGCCGCGCACGATCTCGGCTTCCAGCTTCTTGACGACCTTGCCGGCCGCCATCTGCGTCTGGCCGTCCTCGCCGGCGAAGGCTTCCTTGGCCTTGGCGCGGGCGGCGTTCAGCGCGTTGGCGCGGGCCGACTTGTCGGTCAGCTTGTAGGCCGCGGCAATGTCCTTGCCGATCAGCTTCTTCAGCTTGTCCTTGATCGCCGAGTTGTCGCTGGTCGCGACCGCCCACGGCTCCTTGGCAGCCTTTTCGGCGAGGTCGATGATCAGGTTCACGACCTTCTTGCACTCGTCATGCGCGAACATCACCGCGCCGAGCATGACCTCTTCCGAAAGCTCCTTGGCTTCGGATTCGACCATCATCACCGCGTTGCCGGTGGCGGCGACGACGAGGTCGAGGCTGCCGTTGGCCAGCGCCTGGTCCTGCTTCGGATTCAGCGTGTATTCGCCATCGACATAGCCGACGCGAACCGCACCGATCGGGCCCATGAACGGCACGCCCGAGATCGTCAGCGCGGCCGAGGCGGCGATCATCGCCAGCACGTCGGGCTCGCACTCGCCGTCGAACGACAGCACCTGCGCGATCACGTTGATCTCGTTGTAGAAGCCTTCGGGGAACAGCGGGCGCACCGGCCGGTCGATCAGGCGCGAAACCAGCGTTTCCTTCTCGGTGGCGCCACGCTCACGCTTGAAGAAGCCACCCGGGATGCGGCCAGCGGCGAAGAACTTTTCCTGGTAATGGACGGTGAGCGGGAAGAAATCCTGCCCTTCCTTGACGCTCTTGGCGGCCGTGACGGCGCAGAGCACGACAGTTTCGCCATAGGTGGCGAGGACCGCGCCGTCAGCCTGACGGGCAATGCGGCCGGTTTCCAGAGTGAGGGTCTTTCCGCCCCACTCCATGGATACGGTTTTGACGTCGAACATGGTGTTTCCTTCAACCCGGACGCCCTATTGCGTGCGGGGTTTGCTGCCGGGGATACCGTCCCGGTCCGGTGTGGGGCGCTTTTGGCCCCTTGGGTGCCTCCGCCGAATTGCGAAGATACGCCCGAATCAGTGCAGCCGGCCAAAGCCGGCTGCCGGTCTTTAGCGGGCCTTGCGGCCCTCTTGCCATACGCAAACGGCCCGCCGAAGCGGGCCGCAGCGTTGCGTCACTTGCGCAGGCCGAGTTTGGCAATCAGCGCGTTGTAGCGGTCGACGTCCTTCTTCTTCAGGTAGTCGAGCAGCGAACGGCGCTTGTTGACCATCATCAGCAGGCCACGACGCGAGTGGTTGTCCTTGTGGTGCGCCTTGAAGTGCTCGGTCAGCGTCTGGATGCGGCTGGTCAGGATCGCCACCTGGACTTCCGGAGAGCCGGTGTCGTTGGCCTGACGGGCGTTGTCCTTGATGATTTCCTGCTTCTTTTCGGCGGTCACCGACATGTCATTCACTCCGCGACATCGAGGTTGAAGCCCCTTTCGACGCGGCATTCGCCGCTGGAAAGCGCCACCAGCGCGACGGGGTCATTCCCGCTCCGCGCCCAGTAGTGCCCGTCCGAAAAGGCCATTCCGGTCAGAACCCGGCCCTGGCGGACCGCCCTTGCCTGCTCCGGGGCGAGATCGAGGACCGGGATGTCGACCAGTCCTGCCTCCAGCGGCAAGAGATAACGTTCAAGCGGCGCGCCCTTGCCGATTTCGTTCAGTTTGTCCAGCGAAATCGCCTGCGCCTCGGCGAACGGCCCCGCGCGCAGGCGGCGCAGCATCGTCACGTGGCCGACGGTGCCCAGCGCCCGCGCGATGTCCCGCGCCAGGCTGCGGATGTAGGTTCCCTTGGAAACGTGCGCGACCAGCGTCGCGGATTCGCCGTCGCAGCTTTCGAGGCGCAGCGCATGGACCGTCACCGCGCGCGTCGCCAGCACCACCTCCCTGCCCGCCCGCGCGAGGTCATAGGCGCGCTCGCCATCGACCTTCAGCGCCGAATAGGCCGGGGGCACCTGCTCGATCGGGCCGGTAAAGCGCGCCAGCACCGCGTCCACGTCCGCCCGGCCCGGCCGTACCGTGCTCTCGGCAATCACCGCGCCTTCCAGGTCGAGGCTGTCGGTCTCGCTGCCGAAGCGCACCGTGAACGCATATTCCTTGCTGGCGTCGAGCATCCGCCCGCACAGCTTGGTCGCCTCGCCCACCGCGATCGGCAGCACCCCGGTCGCCAGCGGATCGAGCGTGCCGCCATGGCCGACACGGACCTTCTTGCCGAACCCGGCCTCGCGCAGGTTGCGCTTGACCGCGGCCACCGCCTGCGTCGAGCCGAGCCCGAGGGGCTTGTCGAGAATGATCCAGCCGCTGGGCATCGCCGGCGCATAAGCGCATGCGCGGCGAAAGGCGAGGGCTTCAGGACGGCTTGTGCGGCTTGCCCCTGGCGCGCTTGTCCGCCGGCGGTCCCGGCACCGCGACGAACGCGCTGAACGTGTAGCGCCGCCCCTTGACGATCACCGCGCCGAAATTGTCGAGGCTCCCGGTCGGCCCGGCGTCGATGCCGATCGCCTCGACGAACGGCAGGTCGAAGCACGGGGCGAACAGCGTCGCCCTGAACCAGCGGTGATGGTTGTCCTCGAAATAGATCGTGTGGTCCCCGTCCGCGCGCCAGTCGGCCACGCCGCCGTGGTCGGCAAAGGGTATCTCCGCCTGCGGCACCCGCGGCGGTGCCGCCGCCAGCGAAACCGCCGCAGCTCCCATCAGCGCGGCGAGCATCGGCGCGGCCAGCATCAGCTTGCGGGTCCGGGGCATCGCATCCTCCTTGTCGTCCGCCCTGCCGATCGAGGTGGGATCGCCGCCCGCGCGTTGCAAGGGCTCAGCCGCGGAACAGCCCGGCGCTCCACCCGGCAAGGGCGCCATAATGGCGCATCAGCCACTCGAACGGCGGCCCCACCCAGGCCGAGACCAGGTCGATTTGGGGAAACAGTTGCGGCAGGATCACGATCAGGATCAGCACCGCCGGCAGCGCCCAGCGCCGCAAGCGGCCATAGCGCACCGCCAGCGGCAGCGGCAGCACCCCCTCGACGATGTGCGACCCGTCGAACGGCGGGATCGGCAGCAGGTTGAACAGCGCCAGGAAGACGTTGATCTCGAGGAAGTTCCGCAGGTTGTCCAGGCACCAGGCGAAAAAGCTGAAATCGGCGGGCCTGCCCGGCTGGACGCCGGCCATCGCGCCGATCGCCAATGCCGTGAACGTCGCCAGCACCAGGTTGCTCAACGGCCCCGCCGCGCCCACCACCATCATGTCGCGCCGTGGATTGGGCAACCGCCGCGCGTCGATCGGCACCGGCCTGGCCCAGCCGAACACCGGCAGGTGCGCCAGCGCCAGCATCCCCGGCAGGATCACCGTCCCGAACGGATCGATGTGCGCGATCGGGTTCAGCGTCAGCCGCCCGTGTTCCGCCGCCGTGGTGTCGCCCAGCATCCGCGCCACCCAGCCATGCGCGACCTCGTGGCAGACGATCGCCAGCACCAGCGGCAGGATCAGCGTCGCCGCATCCCAGAGCGGATTGTTCATGATCCCAGCGCCTCGCTGAAATGACGGCGACACAGCGCCACATAGCGGTCATTGCCGCCGATCTCGGTCTGCGCGCCATCGCGCACCGCCTTGCCCTCGGCATCGACGCGCAGGTTCATCGTCGCCTTGCGGCCGCAATGGCACACGCCCTTCAGCTCGACCAGCGCATCGGCAATGCCCAGCAGTGCCGCCGCGCCGGGAAACAGCGCGCCCCGGAAATCGGTGCGCAGGCCATAGCACAGCACCGGAATGCCCGCCTCGTCCGCCACCCGCGCCAGTTGCCAGACCTGCTCCGGCGTCAGGAATTGCGCCTCGTCGACCAGCACGCAGGCCAGCGGCTGGCCGATCGCCGCGCCGGCCGCGTGCAGCGCCGTCACCGCCCCGAACAGGTCGGTGGCGGCCGTGAAGCGGTGCGCGTCCGCCCCCAGCCCGATGCGGCTCTCGATCGCATGGTGATCGGCGCGATCGTCGAGCGCGGCGGTCCACAGCATCGTCGCCATGCCGCGCTCGCGGTAATTGAAATCCGCCTGCAGCAGGTTGGTCGATTTGCCGGCATTCATGCTGGCATAATAGAAGTAGAGCTTGGCCATGATCGCGCCCTGCCTTGGAATCAGCGCGCCGCTTCGGCAAGCAGGATCTCGGCCAGCGCCTGCGGCCGCGTGGTCATCGCCTGGTGCCCGGCGTCGAGCCGGTACACCCGGCGCGCGTGGAAGCGGCGGGCAAAGCGTTCCTGCCACTCCACCGGCAGCGACAGGTCGCGCTCGCACAGCACATAGCTGGTGTCGTGCCCGCGCAAGTGGCCATAGCGCCAGTCGCGGTGGGCGTAGCAGCACGCCGGCCACATGTCCCCCTGCATCCGCGCGAAGAACGCGGCGGTCTGCGCCGCGCTCATGTCGTTGCAGAACATCGCGCGATAGCGCTCGGCCATCGCCGTCCCGCCCGCGACCGGCCAGCCGATGCGGTCCGGGTCCTCGCCGTGGACGATGTCGTCGCCCATCTGCTCGGTGATCGTCCAGCCCGGCAGCGGCGTCGAGCAGGTGACGAACACCAGCTTGCGGAACAGCCCCGGCGCCAGCTCGACCATGTGCGGCATGTGCACGCCGGCCTGCGAATGGCCGACCAGCACCGCCCCCTCGAACCCCGCCGCGACGACGTCGTCCAGCAGCGCGCGGGTCACGTCCGCGAACGTCATCGCGGTGGTGTCCTGGACACGCCTGGCCCCGCAGCCAGGCCCGTCCAGCGCCAGGCAGCGCACGGCGCCGCCGGTCTGCAACGCCAGCGCGGCGATGGTCTCGTCCCAGACCCAGCCGCCCTGCCCGCCGCCGTGGAGGAATACGAACGCCGGGCTCACGCCCCCTCGTCCAGGTCGCGGCGCACGCGCGGATCGGCCAGCAGCGCATCGATGCGGCTGGCCTCGTCGAAGCTTTCGTCGGGCAGGAAACGGATCTTCGCCGCGTACTTGGTCTTGAGCCGCGCCGCGACCTCCTTCTGGAAATAGGCGGTGTGCGTGCGCAGCGCCTTCAGCACCTCGTCCTCGTCGGCGCCGAGCAGCGGCTTCACGAACACCGCGGCATGGCGCAAGTCGGGCGACATGCGCACCTCGGTCACCGACACCGCGTGCGCGGTCAGCACGTCGTCGTGCACCTGCTGGCGCATCAGCAGTTCGGAAATGACATGGCGGACCTGCTCGCCGACCTTGAGAAGGCGGACCGAACGGGTTTCTGGCGTGGCTTGCTGGCGGGACATGCCCCCACTTTAGGCGCTTGCACGATTTTCGCCAGAACTGCGTTGGATCAATGCGCGCGCGGCGGAACAGGCGAAGACGGAAGCGCAGGGGGAAACCGGCCGACTACGCGCCGACAGAAGAGGACACGCCCATGACTTCGCGCCCGACCCGCCCATCGCTCGCCCTTCTCGCCACCGCCTTGGCAGTGACCGCCGCCCCGGTCCTCGCCCAGCCGGTCCTAGCCCCGCCGGTCCACGCGCCCGACCGTCATCCCCCGGTGCCGCCCGTCGTCGCGCGCCCCGCCGCGCCGGTCCCCGGCCTGCCCGGCCAGCCGCCGGTCCACGTTCCGGGTCCCGCCGCCCGGCCCGGCCCGCCCCCGGGCTCCACCGCCTACCCGGGCACCTGGCGCCCCGCCCCCGCCTATCCCGCCGCCACCCACGTGCCGGGCTGGCGCCCGGGCGAGCCGCGCCGCGTCGAGCAATGGCGCAGCTGGCGCCGGGGCGACCGCTTCGATCGCGCCTATGCCCGCAACTACGAGGAGCTCGACTATCGCCGCTACCACGGCCTGCGCCGCCCGCCGCGCGGCTACCGCTGGGTCCGCTCGGGCGACGATGCGGTGCTGGTCGCGATCACCACCGGCATCGTCCTGTCGGTCGTGCTGAACGCCGTTCACTGACGGGGCGGCGGCGCATCCCCGTCCAGCTTGGCGAGGATGCGCCGCAGCGACCGCCGGTTCCGCGCCGTGCCCGAAAGCCCCAGCCGCCGCTCGATGAAGGCGTTGGACAGGCGCGACTGCCCGACCCCGGCGACATAGTCGATGAACAGCGCGCGCGGACCGGCGGCGATCCGCTCCGGTCCGCGCGGCGCATGATCGGCGATCAGCCTGGCCAGCGCCGCCGGGTCGGGCTCGCCCGACAGCAGCAGCGCATGGACGTTCGCGTCGTCGCCGTCCGGAAACGGATCGGCCGCCAGCAGCGCCGCCAGCTCGTCGCGGGTGCGCACTGCCACATAGCTGCGCATGTCGAAGCGCTCGCGCATCATGTGCGCGAACAGGTCCTCGAGCCCGTCGCTCGGCCGCTCGTCGAAATCGAACAGCACGTTGCCGCTGGCGACCACGGTCTCGACGGCCTCGAACCCCTCGCGCGCGAAGGCATGGCGCAAGTCGGCCATCGTCAGCCGGTTGCCGCCGACGTTGATCGCGCCGAACAGGGCGACATAGCGCCTCACCGCGCCGGCTCCGGCTTGCCGCCCGCCCAGGGCGCGAAGCCGCCGCCCGGCAAGGCGGAGCTGACCGGGCTCTCGGCGCCGTCGGCGCCCCGCGCGCTGACCCCGAAGAACCAGTCGTCGCCACGCACGCCGGGCAGCTTCAGCGACGTCGCCGTCGCCGGCACGCGCACGGGCATCGTCCAGTCGCGCGCGTCGGTGCGGCGGCGCCAGACGGTGTAGCCGGCCGCCCCCGCCACCGGCTTCCAGGCAACCTCGGTGAAAGTCCGCACCGCGAAGTTCGCGCTCGCCACCGGCGGCATCGGCGCCGCCGCCAGCCGCGCCGCCACCGCGACGTTGAGCGCGGTGACGCGGCGCAGGTAGTCGAAGTCCATGAATGCGATCAGGTCGCCATAGCGGACGCCCTTGTCGACGCGCACGTCCTGGTGCTGGTGGTCATAGTTCTCGACCGCGACCGAAAGGCGCACCGCCGGAAAGCCGGCCTCCTCGAACGGCAGGTGGTCGCCGCCGCGCCCGGCGCGATCGGCGCGCCACACCTGCCGCACCGCCAGCGGGCCTGCCCCGTTCCCGGTTTCCGGCAGCGCGGCGATGAAGCGCGACAGGTTGCGGCTCGGGCTGTCGTTCTCGCCGCCCATCGCCCGCTGCCGCCCGGCCAGCGCCGCATCGGCATCGCCGCGTGGCCCCTCGGAAAACACGCGCACGTGCGCGGCGTCGACCAGCCCGTCCGACCCGCGGGTGTTGCCGACGATATCGTTGTTGAGCACCGCCTTGACCGTCCACCCCCGCGCGCGGGCCTGGTCGGCCAGCAGCTTGCCGCCATACAGCCCCTGCTCCTCGCCCGAGAGCAGCGCATAGACGATCGTCGCCGGAAAGCGCCGCGCCGAAAGCACCCGCGCCGCCTCGATCACCAGCGCCGTGCCCGAACCGTCGTCATTGGCGCCCGGGGCATCGCTCGTCGCATCCATGACGTCGCTCGCGCGGCTGTCGATGTGCGCGGCGATGATCACCACCTCGTCCGGCCGCACGCTGCCGCGCTGCACCGCGACCACGTCCACCAGCCGCACCGGCGCCGGTATCCGCGCGCCGCTGGTCGTCGACTCGGGCAGCGTCAACTCGAGGCATTGGCCGCACCCGGCGGAAATCGCCCGGAACGTTCCCGCCGCCCAAGCCCGCGCAGCGCCGATGCCCCGCACCGGGTCGTCCTGCGCCGAAAGCGTGTGCCGTGTGCCGAACCCCACCAGCCGCGTGACCGTCGCGCGCAGCCGGGCGGCGGAAACCTCGCGCCCGGCCAGCCCGTCCCCCGCCCCGTCTCCCGGCCCCGCCGCCCCTGCGGCACCGGACGCAATCGACAGGGCGAGCGCGACCACCCAGGGTGGCCGCCGGCGACGGATCGGTTCCATCCCCCCTCATCCACCCCCCGCGCCGCGCTGGCAAGCACCATCCGCGCCCGCCCCCGCCGTCGCCGGCCGCACAACCTCGCGGGCCCCCGCACCCCCGCGGGCCCACGCAACCTCGCCGGCCCCCGCAACCGCGCCGGCCCCCGC
>JAGWUH010000060.1 GCA_028868535.1 Sphingomonadales bacterium
GGCGGCGATGCCGGCGCCCGCGCAGGCACCCGCCGCCGCTGCCCGTCCGGCCGTGACCCGGTCGGCCGCGCCCGCCGACGCCGGGCCGATCTCGGTGACGCTGCCCGCCGGCCCGGGCGCGCCCCGTTCGCCGCTTCCGGCAACAGTGCCGGCACCGGCGACGCCCGCCACTCCTTCGCCCTGAACCGGTCCAAGTCCGGATGACCCGCCGTTCCATACAGGATGCCCGCGCATGACGACCGATCGTTTCACCCGTTCGACGCCCCGGATCGCGATGACGGTCCTCGCTGCCGTCGGCGTCGCGCTGGCCGGATGCAGCCATTCCCCGCTCGGCGGCAAGAAGCGGCCCACCACGCCGACGCTCGGCAACCGCATCCCGATCCTCAGCCGGGTCGAATCCGGCGCGACCGTGGCGACCGATCTGTCGACCGTTTCGGTGATCCTGCCGCCGGCGGAAACCAATGCCGATTGGGGCCAGCCCGGCGGCAACGCGGGCAAGTCCTATGGCCACCTGGCGATCGGCGATGCGCCGGCCAAGGCCTGGTCGGTCTCGATCGCCGGGTCGAGCACCCATCGCCGCCTCGCCGCGGCCCCGGTGATCGGCGGCGGCACCCTGTTCGCGATGGACACCGAGGGCGTGCTGCACGCGTTCGACGCGAAGAGCGGCGCCCAGAAGTGGACCGCTTCGTTCAAGGTCAACGGCAAGGGCGCATCGACCGTGTTCGGCGGCGGTGCGAGCTATCTCGATGGCAAGGTGTTCGTGACCACGGGCTTCGGTGAAGTCGCCGCGGTCGATGCCCAGACCGGCAAGACGTTGTGGTCGCAGCATCCGGCGGGACCGATGCGCGGTTCCCCGACGCTGGCGTTCGGATCTGTGTTCGCGATGACGCAGAACAACGAGATCCACGCCCTGTCCGCCACCGACGGGACCGAGCTGTGGCAGGAATCGGGCTCGCTGGGTGAGCAGGGCGTGTTCGGCGTCGCCGCGCCGGCGGCGGGGCAGGGCACGGTGATTGCCGGCTACAGCACCGGCGAGTTGATCGCCTATCGCTACGAGAACGGCCGCACGCTGTGGTCCGACGCACTGGCGCGCACCTCGCTTTCGACCTCGGTCGGCGTGCTGACCGACATCGACGCCGATCCGATCATCGACCACGGCCGCGTTTATGCGCTCGGCCAGGGCGGGCGCATGGCCGCTTACGAACTGGTCTCGGGCCAGCGCATCTGGGAACTGAACCTCGCGGGCATCTCGACGCCGGCGGTGGCGGGGGACTGGATCTTCACGCTGACCGACGATTCGAAGCTGCTGTGCATCGCCCGGTCGAGCGGCAAGGTGCGGTGGAGCACGCAGCTCGCGAAGTTCGAGAACGAGAAGAAGAAGAAGGGCCCGATCTTCTGGACCGGGCCGGTGCTCGCCGGCAACCGCCTGTGGATCGCGAACACGCGCGGCACGGTCTATGCCGCCTCGGTGACGGACGGCACCGTCGGCGAGTTCGCGCGCGTCGGCAGCCCGGTTTCGCTCGCGCCCGTGGTGGCGGGCGGCACGCTCTACGTGCTCGACGACGGCGGCAAGATCACCGCCTGGCGCTGATCAGGCTTCGAGCTTCTCGCCGAGGTCGAGCCATTCGGCCTCGGCGGCTTCGAGTTCGCCGAGCGCGGCCTCGCGCCGTTTCGCCAGTTCGCGCGTGCCCAGCGTCGCCAGCTCCTTCACGGCCCGGGCCGGGTCGGCCAGTGCGGCGTCGAGTTCGGCGATGCGGGCGTGCAGCCTCGCGATCGCCTTCTCGGCCCGCTCGACCTGCTTCTTCAGTTCCTTCTGCTCGGCCCAGCCCAGCGTGCTGACCGGCTTGCCCGGGGCGGCCGGCTTCGCCTTGGCGTCCGCTTTCGGCTGGTTCCGGCCGAGCACGAAGTCGATGTAATCCTCGATGCTGCCGTCGTACGGCGTCGCCGCGCCGCTATCGACCAGTACCAGCCGGTCGGCCGTGAGCTCGACCATGTGGCGATCGTGGCTGATGAGGATCACCGCACCCTGGTAGTCGTTGAGCGCCTGCACCAGCGCCTCGCGCGCGTCGACATCGAGGTGGTTGGTCGGTTCGTCGAGGATCAGCAGGTGCGGCGCGTCGCGCGTCACCAGCGCCAGCGCCAGCCGCGCGCGCTCGCCGCCCGAGAGCTGCGCCACCGGCGTCTCGGCCTTTGGTCCGGAAAAGCCGAAGCGGCCGAGCTGCCCGCGCACCGCCTGCGGGGTCTTCCCGGCCATCGCCCGGGTCATGTGCAGCAGCGGGGTGTCGCCGCCCGCCAGCTCCTCGACCTGGTACTGGGTGAAATAGCCGATCGCCAGCTTGCCCGAGCACTGCATCGTGCCCTCCATCGCCGGCAATTGCCCCGCCAGCAGCCGCGCCAGCGTGGTCTTGCCGTTGCCGTTGCGGCCGAGCAGCGCGATGCGATCGTCGGGATCGATGCGCAGGTTCAGCCGCCGCAGGATCGGCTGGCCCTCGCTGTAGCCGACCGCCGCCTTGTCGAGCGTGATTAGCGGCGGGCGCAATTCCTGCGGGCTGGGGAAGTCGAAGCTCAGCGACGGATCGTCGATCATCGCCGCCACCGGCTGCATCTTCGCGAGCATCTTGGCGCGCGATTGCGCCTGCTTCGCGGTCGAGGCACGCGCGCTGTTGCGGCGGACATAGTCCTCGAGCTTGGCGCGCTGCGCGTCCTGCGCCGCCTTCGCCGCGGCGAGCTGGGCCATGCGCTCGGCCCGCTGGCGCTCGAACGCGTCGTAGCCGCCGGCATAGAGCGTCAGCTTGCCGCCCTGGAGGTGGAGGATGTGGTCGACGACGTTGTTGAGCAGGTCGCGCTCGTGGCTGATCACCAGCAACGTGCCGGGATAGGCGCGCAGGAAGTTCTCCAGCCACAGCGTCGCCTCGAGGTCGAGGTGGTTCGAAGGCTCGTCAAGCAGCAGCAGGTCGGGCTGGCTGAACAGCAGCGCCGCCAGCGCGACGCGCATCTTCCAGCCGCCGGAGAAGCTGTCGAGCGGCTGCGCCTGCATCGCCTCGTCGAAGCCGAGGCCGATCAGGATGCGCGCGGCGCGCGCCTCGGCGGTGTAGGCGTCGATCGCGATCAGCCGTTCGTGGACATCGGCCAGGCGGTGGGGATCGGTGCAGGTCTCCGATTCGGCCATCAGCGCCGCGCGCTCGGCGTCGCCGGCGAGCACGGTCTCGAACGGGGTCGCGGTGCCGGCGGGGGCCTCCTGCGCGATGTAGCCGATGCGGGTGCGGCGCGGCAGTTCGATGCTGCCGTCATCGGGCTCGATCTCGCCGATCAGCGCCTTCATCAGGGTCGACTTGCCGGCGCCGTTGCGCCCGATCAGCCCGACGCGCGCGCCATCGGGCACCGAGGCGGTGGCGCGATCGAGGATGGTACGCCCGCCGAGGCGCACGGTGATGCCAGAGATGGTCAGCATGGCGCGGCAACTAGCAGTATTCGCCGATCATGCTAGTGGCGTGCGATGATTACCCGCGAACTCCTCGGCACCGCGCGCATTCCCGGCGGCGACGAACTGCGCCTGTTCCGCCACGGCCGCGACTTCATCGTCGTGCTGGGTGGCAACGAGCTGATGAACACGCGGATGAGCGGCTCGGAAGAGGCGCTGGCGACGATGACCATCGATCGGCTCAAGGGGCGCGCGGCGCCGCACCTGCTGATCGGCGGCTATGGCATGGGCTTCACCTTGCGCGCGGCGCTGGCGAAGCTGGGGCCGAAGGCGCGGGTGACGGTGTCCGAACTGGTGCCGGAGATCGTCGAATGGGCGCGGGGGCCGATGGCGGAGGTCGCCGCCGGCTGCCTCGACGATCCGCGCGTGCACCTCGTGCTCGGCGACGTGTCCGACGCGATCGGGGTAGGGCAGGGGGGCTACGACGCGATCCTGCTCGATGTCGACAACGGCCCCGACGGGCTGGTGCGCGAGGGCAACGACCACATCTATTCGAAGCGCGGCCTGCGCGAGGCGTGGAACGCGTTGGCGCCGGGCGGGGTGCTGGCGGTATGGTCGGCCTATCGTGACCCGGCGTTCACGCGGCGGCTGATGAGCGCGGGTTTCGCGGTCGACGAAGTGGGCGTGCGGGCGCGCAGCAACGGCAAGGGCGCGCATCACGTGATCTGGTTCGCAACGAAGCGCTAGATCGCCACTCCGGCGGCGTGGCCGCTCGCCCAGGCCCACTGGAAGTTGTAGCCGCCGAGCCAGCCGGTGACATCGACCGCCTCGCCGATCGCGTAGAGACCGGGCACTTTGTTCGCCATCATCGTCTGCGAGGACAGGCCGGCGGTGGCGATGCCGCCGGCGGTGACTTCGGCCTTGGCGAAGCCCTCGGTGCCGTTCGGGGTGAAAGTCCAGTCGGCGAGGCGCGCCTGCGCGCCGCGCAGCGCCTTGTCGGGCAGGGCGCCGAGCTCGCCCGACAGCGCCAACCGTTCGAGCAGCGCATCGGCGAGGCGTTCGGGGAGACGTTCGGCCAGCAGGCGGCGCAGCGCGACGCGGGGGCGGATGCGCTTTTCCGCCAGCAACCAGTCGGGTGCGGCAGCGGGCAGGAAATCGACCGCGATCGGGGTGCGGTGCTGCCAGTACGAGGAAATCTGGAGCATCGCCGGGCCGGACAGGCCGCGATGGGTGAACAGCGCCGCCTCGCGGAAGCGGGTCTTCTCCCAGCGTACCTCGACTTCGGCCGAGACGCCCGAGAGCGAGCGGAACAGCGCCTCGTCCTCGCCCAGCGTCAGCGGCACCAGCGCCGGGCGCGGCTGGACGACAGCGAGGCCGAAGCGGCGGGCAAGGTCGTAGGCGAAGCCGCTGGCGCCGAGCTTGGGGATCGACGGGCCGCCGGTGGCGATGACGAGGGCGGGGGCCTGGTGCGCCACACCGCCGATGGTGACGCGGAAGTGGCCATCGGCGTTGGTGACCTCGTCGACCGGCCGCCCGAGCGCGAAAGTGACGCCGGCGGCGCGGCATTCACCGACGAGCAGGTCGACGATCTGGCGGGCGGAACCGTCGCAGAACAACTGGCCCAGCGTCTTCTCGTGCCAGGCGATGCCGTGCCGCTCGACCAGCGCGAGGAAATCCTGCGGCGTGTAGCGGCTGAGCGCGGACTTGGCGAAGTGGCGGTTCTCGGAAAGATAGCGGTCGGGCGCGGTGTGGAGGTTGGTGAAGTTGCAGCGCCCGCCGCCGGAAATCACGATCTTGCGGCCCGGCTCCGCCGCGTGATCGACCAGCAGCACCCGCCGCCCGCGCGCGCCGGCGGTCATTGCCGCCATCATGCCGGCGGCGCCGGCGCCGAGGACGATCGCGTCGTGGTTCAAGCGACGAGGCTTTTCGCCACCGCTTCGGCGATCTTGATGCCGTCGATCGCGGCGGAGAGGATGCCGCCGGCATAGCCCGCGCCTTCGCCGGCCGGGTAGAGGCGGGGCGTGTTCAGGCTTTGCAGATCGGCGCCCCGGGTGATGCGGATCGGGGATGAGGTGCGCGTTTCCACCCCGGTCATCACCACGTCGGGGTGGTCATAGCGGGCGATCTGGCGGCCGAACACCGGCAGTGCCTCGCGCATCGCCTCGATCGCGAAATCGGGCAGGCAGGTGGCAAGGTCTGTCATCGTCACGCCGGGCTTGTACGACGGGGTGACCTCGCCAAGCTCCACCGAAGGCCGCCCGGCGAGAAAATCGCCGACGCGCTGGCCGGGGGCGCGGTAGCCGCCGCCGCCCGCCTGGTAGGCAAGCGTTTCCCAATGGCGCTGGAAGGCGATGCCCGCCAGCGGGCCATCGGGATAGTCGCGCGCGGGATCGATGGCGACGACGAGGCCGGAGTTGGCGTTGAACTCGGCGCGCGAATACTGGCTCATGCCGTTGGTGACGACACGGCCTTCCTCCGACGTCGCGGCGACGACGCGGCCGCCCGGGCACATGCAGAAGCTGTAGACGGTGCGACCGTTGCCGCAGTGGTGCGACAGGGCATAGGCGGCGGCGCCGAGATCGGGGTGGCCGGCGCAGGCGCCGTAGCGGGCCTTGTCGATCCAGCTTTGCGGATGCTCGATGCGGACGCCGATCGAGAACGGCTTGGCCTCGATGTGGACGCCGCGCGCGTGGAGCATTTCGAAGGTCGGGCGCGCGCTGTGGCCGACGGCGAGGATCACGTGGTCAGCCTCGAGGAAGCTGCCGCCCGAGAGGTGCAGCCCGCGCAGGCGGCGTTGGCCGTCCAGCTCGATGTCGTCCACCCGCGTCTGCCAGCGATATTCGCCGCCAAGTTGCTCGATCGTGGCGCGGATCGATTCGACCATCGAGACCAGGCGGAAAGTGCCGATGTGCGGGTGCGCCTGCCAGAGGACGTCGTCTGGCGCGCCGGCCTTGACGAACTCCTCCAGCACCTTGCGGCCGAGGAAGCGCGGGTCCTTGACGCGACAATAGAGCTTGCCGTCGGAGAAGGTGCCGGCGCCGCCTTCGCCGAACTGGACGTTGCTGTCCGGGTTCAGTTCGCCCCGCCGCCACAGGCCCCAGGTATCCTTGGTGCGCTGGCGGACGATCTTGCCCCGTTCGACGACGATCGGACGGAAGCCCATCTGCGCCAGGACCAGCGCCGCCATCAGCCCGCAGGGACCGGCGCCGATCACGACCGGGCGCAGGCCCTGCCAGCCATCGGGGGCCCGGGCGACGAAGCGGTAGGCCATGTCGGGGGTGGGGCGAAGGTCCTTGTCGCCCGGGAAGCGCGCGAGCACCTCGGCCTCGTCGAGGATGTCGAGGTCCAGCGTATAGACCAGCCGCACCGCGTTCCGCCGCCGCGCATCGTTCCCGCGCTTGAACACCGACCAGCTCCGCAAGCGTGCAGCCGCGATGCCGAGGCGAGCGCAGGCCGCCTCGGCGATGGCGTCGGCGGGGTGGTCGAGCGGAAGGGTGAGGCCGGACAGGCGCAGCATGGCGATCTACAGGGCGGGATGGAGAAAGGTCGGTGCAGCCTCGCTCGCCCGGTCCAGGCCGGCCCTGCGAAGGCGCCCGAAATCGCTACTCGCAAGCCCGGGCGCGGTCAACCTGCGTGGGGACGGTGCCCGGCGCGCCGGCAGCGAACCCCAGTTTTCGGCGGCTTGATGACCCGACGACAGGCGCTCCGCATAAAGATTCATCGGTACATGCAGTTTTTCCGGGCTCGATATCTTCGCGAGTTCAGTGAGTTGCCTTCGCCGGAAACCGGAAATTAGGCATTCGCGCATAGGTAGCGGTAACAGCTTTCCAAGGTTCCGCCCGTCATTCTCCCGCTCGACAAGGAGTACGGCGCAATGTCTTCGACCATGGGTTCCGGCGGGCATCTGGACAAATCGTTGCGGTTCTATGGCATCGGCGCGGCCGATTACGCCCGCTTTCCCGGCCTGCGCGCGGCTATGCGGCGGCTGGCGCCGGCGGCGCTGGGCCGGTTCTACGACAAGGTGCGGGGAACCCCGGAGACCGCCGCGTTCTTTTCCAGTGAGCGCCATCTCGAACACGCCCGGTCCAAGCAGATCGAGCATTGGGACCAGATGTTCGCCGGCCCGGTCGACCAGGCCTCGGCTGCCCGGTCGGAGGTGATCGGCAATGTCCATGCCCGCATCGGGCTGAGCCCCGGCTGGTACATCGGCGGCTATGCGTTCGTGCTGGAAGACGTGATCGTTGCCATGGGCCGGTCCGGGCTGCTGCGCTGGTTCGGCGTGGGCCCGCTGGTGCGGCGCATCGCCACGCTGATCAAGCTGGCGCTGTTCGACATGGACGTCGCGCTCTCGGCCTATTTCAAGGCGGAAGAAGCCGCACGGGGCGAGGTCATCGCGCAGTTCAGCGCCGCCATGGCGGCCTTGGCGCAGGGGGACTTCTCCGCCGAGCTGCGCGATCTGCCGAACGAATACCGGCAGTTGCAGCGTGACTACGAGGCGATGCGGACGCAGATCGCCGATGCGCTGCGCAGCGTCGCCAGCGGCGCGCAGGGCATCGACAGCGGCAGCCGCGAGATTCGCCAAGCCTCCGACGATCTCGCCAACCGCACCAGCCGCCAGGCGGCATCGCTGGAGGAGACGGCCGCCAACATGACCGAGCTGACGCGGGGCATCCGGTCGACCGCCGACAGCGCGCTGGAAATGACTGACGCCGCGAACACGGCCGATACCGAGGCCGCGACCGGCGGCAAGGTTGTCTGCGAGGCGGTCGTCGCGATGGAAGGCATCCAGAAATCGTCCGCCGAGATCGCCAAGATCGTCGACGTGATCGACGGCATCGCCTTCCAGACCAACCTCCTGGCCCTGAACGCGGGCGTCGAGGCCGCGCGGGCGGGGGAATCGGGCAAGGGCTTCGCGGTGGTCGCGACCGAGGTGCGCGCGCTGGCCCAGCGCAGCGCCGAGGCGGCGAACGACATCAAGACGCTGATCAATGCCAGCGCCCGGCAGGTCGCCGATGGCGTCGGGCTGGTCGGGCAATCCGGCGCGGCGTTCGATTCGATCGCGGCGCGGATCTCGATGCTCGCGGGTCTGGCCAACCAGATCTCGGCGCAATCGCGCGAGCAGGCCGGCAAGCTGCAACTCGTCAGCAGCGCGATCAACGAAATGGACCAGATGACCCAGCACAACGCGGCGATGGTCGAACAGGCGACCGCGGCCTCGCGCAGCCTGGCGCGCGAAGCCGAATCGCTGTCCGGCCTGGTCGGCAACTTCCGGCTGCAGGCCGCGGGAGCGCCGGCCTTGCGGCGGGCGGCCTGATCCGACGCCGCCGCGCCGGTCCGGTCAGCGCGGGATTTCGACGTAGTCCAGCGCGCGCATGCGGTCCATCAGCGCGCCGGCATATTCGGGCGGGACCGACAGCGTGCCCAGCGCCCAGCCCATGATGTCGACGTCCTCTTCCTCGATCAGGGCCTCGAACCAGGCTAACTCGGCTTCGCCCCACGCCTGGTGGAAGCTGTCGAAATAGCAGCCGATCATGTAGTCGGCCTCGCGCGTGCCGCGGTGCCAGGCGCGGAAGCGGAGCCGCTTGATCCGGGATTCGTCCATCAGCCGCGGGTAGGCGGGCGCCGGGCGGAAGGGAAGCGCAAATGCAAGCCCGGCCTCAGCTCCCGGCGTGCAGTGCCGCCAGCACTTCCTGCGCGTTGCGCCCGACGAGATCCTTGGCGACTTCGCCGATGAGGGCTTGCTGCAACGTCTTGTGGTAGTGCTTGCGCAGCTCGCCCAGCGTGCGGGGCGCGGCGATGATGACGATGTGCGGGATGCGGTGCGCCAGCGCTTCCTGGTTGAGCCAATGCACCACCGCGATCGCATGGGCATCTTCCGCGACCAGCGAATCGGACTTGTTGCCGGCACTGGAGTGATGGCTGGCGCCGGAATGGTTGTGCGCGTCGAGTCGCGGGGCAGCGACCATGTGCAGGTCCGGACTGCCTTCCACCCCGGCATTGCGGAACAGTTCGAACGACTTGCCGTCGATCAGCGCGATGATCGTTCCGTGCGGCAGCAGCATATCGACCTCCTTTTCGGCATTTCTCCTGTGGTGCCGGTGTGCGCCGTTCGCGCGGGGATTTCCATGTCCGCGATCAAGCGGCGATCGAACTGGTCAAAAAAATCCGGCGCGGTATGGATCGCCCATGCGTCCGGACCTGCTCAATCCGCTGTTCGCCGGTGTCGATGGCCTCGACGGCGTCGGTCCGAAGGTGGCGAAGCCGCTCGAGCGGCTGGGACTGGCGCGGGTGCGCGACCTTGCCTATCACCTGCCCGATCGTTTCGTGAACCGGCGCGCCGTGGCCAGTCTCGACGAGGCCAGCGTCGGCGAGCAGATCGTCGTCGCGCTGACGCCGCTGGACTATCGGCAAGCGCCAGGACGCGGACCATTCCGGGTCAATGCGGTGGACGGCGCGGGCAATGTCTGTGCGCTGACCTATTTCGGCAAGGCGAGCTATTCGGCGAAGAAACTCTTGCCGCTGGGCGAGCGGCGCTGGGTGGCGGGCCGGCTCGACCAGTACGGACAGAGCCTGCAGATGGTCCACCCCGATCACGTTTCGGAAGGATCTGACCAGGCATTGGGTTCGTTGTGCGAGGCGGTCTATCCGCTGTCCGAAGGCCTGACGCAGGGCAAGGTGGCCGGGCTGGTGGCACAGGCCCTGGCGGCGCTGCCCGAATTGCCTGAGTGGATCGAACCGGGCCTGGCGCAGCGGATGGGCTGGCCCGGCTGGCGCGAAGCCCTGCGCGAGGCGCACCGCGGCGAACATGGCCCGGCGCGCGACCGGCTTGCCTATGACGAGCTGCTGGCCAACTCGCTGGCGCTGATGCTGGTGCGGGCGGCGGGACGCGCGCGCAGCGGCACGCCGCTGGCGGGCGACGGCCACTTGCGCGCGCGGTTGAGCCTGCCGTTCGCGATGACCGGCGCCCAGCGCCGCGCGATCGCCGAGATCGAGGGCGATGTCGCGCAGGGCGCGCCGATGCTGCGACTGCTGCAGGGCGATGTCGGCTCGGGCAAGACGGTGGTGGCGCTGAACGCGATGCTGATCGCGGTCGAGGCCGGCGCCCAGGCGGCGTTGCTGGCGCCTACGGAAATCCTGGCGCGGCAGCATTTCGAAACGCTGTCGCGCATGCTGGCGGGGACCGGCGTGGAGAT
Source organism: Sphingomonadales bacterium (assembly GCA_028868535.1). Taxonomy (GTDB): domain Bacteria; phylum Pseudomonadota; class Alphaproteobacteria; order Sphingomonadales; family Sphingomonadaceae; genus Novosphingobium. The sequence continues at coordinate 10,615 of JAGWUH010000060.1, forward strand.
CGCTCTGCTGACCGGGCGCGACAAGGGGCGCAGCCGAGAGAGCATCCTGATGGGGCTGGTCGATGGCTCGATCCCCATCGTCGTCGGCACCCACGCGATCTTCCAGGACGCGGTGCAGTATCGCAACCTGGCGCTGGTGGTGATCGACGAGCAGCATCGCTTCGGCGTCGGGCAGCGGCTGGCGCTGACGCAGAAGGGGCGGCGCACGCCGCACTGTCTGGCGATGACGGCAACGCCGATCCCGCGCACGCTGACGCTGGCGCAGTATGGCGAGATGGACGTCTCCAAACTCGACGAGATGCCGCCGGGCCGGCAGGCGATCGACACGCGCGTGGTCGCGGTCGAGCGGATGGACGACGTCATCGGCGCCTTGGGGCGGCATATCGGCGCTGGCGGGCAGGCGTACTGGGTATGCCCGATGGTGCGCGAGAGCGAGGCCGATGACCTGGCGGCCGCGGAGGCGCGGTACGAGGAGCTGAAGGCCCGGTTCGGGGACAGCGTGGTCCTTGTGCACGGGCAGTTGCGGCCCGAGGCCAAGGATGCGGCGATGGAGCGCTTTGCCCGGGGCGAGGCGGCGCTGCTGGTGGCGACGACGGTGATCGAGGTCGGCGTCGATGTCCCCAATGCGACGCTGATGGTGATCGAACAGGCCGAACGGTTCGGACTGGCGCAGCTTCACCAGCTGCGCGGCCGCGTCGGGCGCGGATCGGAGAAATCGGTTTGCCTGTTGTTGCGCGGCAATGCCCTCAGCCAGGTCGGGCGCGAACGGCTGGCACTGATGCGCGAGACGCAGGACGGCTTTCGCCTGGCGGAGGAAGACTTGCGGCTGCGGGGCGGCGGCGAGTTGCTGGGAACGCGCCAATCGGGCGATACCCCGTTCCGCGTGGCGACGCTCGAGCAGATCAGCAAACTGTTGCCGGTGGCGCACGACGACGCGCGACTGCTGATCGAACGGGACGGCGGCCTCACCGGCGAGCGGGGCGAGGCCGCACGCATCCTGCTTTACCTGTTCGAGCGGGACTGGGGGGTGCTGCTGCTGCGCGGCGGGTGATACAATTTGGGACAAGACAGGTTTGCCCGCTTGTGATTGATTTTCGCCTGCATGGCCGTGGGTGGCCAGAGCCTAGGAGGGGTAGACCATGAACAAGATCACTTTCGCGCTGTTGGCGGGTGCTGCGGTGGCGCTGGCGGGTTGCCAGAAGGCGGCCGACGCGACCAGCTCGGCAGCGGCAGGCGCTTCCAGCGCGGCCGACGCCGCCGGCAGCACGGCTTCGGGTGCGGCTGCGGCGGCCTCGGGTGCGGCCTCGGCCGCGAGCACCGCGG
>JAGWUH010000029.1 GCA_028868535.1 Sphingomonadales bacterium
CGCTGTCCGGGGTGGCGGTGAGGCCCGCCAGCCTGAACCGGTAGCTGACGCTGCTTCGCGCTGCATGGTGCGTCCGGGAAAAGGATGCGCCATCGCGGGCAACGCCGGCCTGAAACACCGGGGCCGCCTTTCGCGAGAAGGCGGACCGGATGGTGGGGGTGTAACCTATGTGGTTGCAAATGTCAAGAAGGGAGTTGGCGGGGTGTTGCCGGTGGGCGTTCAGTTTGGTTGCTCGAGGTCCCCGCTTTCGCGGGGATGACGGGGTTGTGGGGGCCGGCGAGGTTGCGGAGGCCGGCGACAGAGAGAGGGGGCAAGCGGCCTTGGCCGGACTATTCCCGCCGCAGCCGGTGCCGTTCCACCGGTTCGCCGCCGATCAGGTGCTGCTGGATGATCTCCTCCAGCACGTCGGGGGTGCAGCCGTGGTACCAGACGCCTTCGGGGTAGACCACCGCGACCGGGCCGGCGGCGCAGATCTTCAGGCAATCGGCCTTGCTGCGGGCGACGCCGCCGTCGCCGGTGAGGCCGAGCTGCTTGCAGCGCTTCTTCAGGTAGGCCCACGACGCCTTGCCGGTCTCGGCATCGCAGCATTCGCCCTTGGCCGGCTCGGCGCAGAGGAAGATGTGGCGGCGGATGCCTTCGGGGGCATCGACCCTGGCGCTGCCGAGCTTGGCCAGGGCATCGGCGGCGCGATGCAGTTCGGTTTCGCGCTTCATGCCAGGAACATCCAGGGTTTGACGCTTTCGCGGAAGGATTCGGGGATCGCCACCGCCGTGGAATCGCGGACGCAGACCATCACCGCGCGCGAGAATCCCACCGTCCGGCCGTCCTGGCGGACCAGTTGCAGGAGCTGGTAGCTGGTGCGGCCAAGTTCGGCCGCGGCGACGTGGAAGGTGAGCGGCGACGGATAGAACGCCTGCCCGAGATATTCGAGCTGGCAGCTTGCCACCATCGCGGTGATGCCGGAAGCGCCGAGCGAGGCGTGATAGCCGCTGGCGCCGTGGAAGCGGACGCGCGCGTCCTCGTAGAGCGAGACCATCGCCGCATTGTTGACGTGCTGGTTGACGTCAAGATCGCCGAAACGGGTGGCGATCTCGCAGGTGTAGGGATAGCGCGCGGGATCGAGCAGCGCGGGATCGGGCTTGGCCATGGTCAGCGCGCCTTCCGATCGGACCGCACCGGATCGCGCGCTTCAGAGGCCGTTGTTGCGGCGTTTTTCCAAGTCACGTCGTGTTCCACTCCGTTTGCAGGACGATCTAGGGCTTCAGCCAGCGATCGAGCCACGCGAACACCGTCTGGTGCCATTGCAGCGAATTCTTCGGTTTCTGCACCCAGTGGCTCTCGTCCGGGAACACCAGCAAACGGGCGGGGACGGCGCGCCGCTGCAGCGCGGTGAAGGCGGCGAGGCCCTGCGTGTAGGGGATGCGGAAGTCGTTCTCGCTGGTGATCACCAGCATCGGCGTCTTCCAGGCGGCGACGTGGTTGACCGGGTTCCACTTCTCGAACTCGGCCGGGTTCTCGAAATAGGCGTGGCCGCCGTGCTCCCATTCGTCGAACCACAGCTCGTCGGTCTCGTAGGCCATCGCGCGGGCGTCGAACACGCCGTCGTGCTGGACCAGGCAGCGGAAGCGATCGGCCCATTTGCCCTCGATCCAGTTCATCATGAAGCCGCCGTAGGACGCCCCGAGCGCGCAGGCGCGGTTGCCGTCGAGCGACGGATCGGCGGCGAGCGCGGCGGCGAGGCCCTTCTGCAGGTCTTCGAGCGGCTTGCCGCCCCAGTCGCGGTTGATCGCATCGGTAAAGGCCTGTCCGTAGCCGGTCGAGCCGTGGAAATCGATCGAGACCACCGCATAGCCGCGCGATGCGAACACGCGCGGGTTCCAGCGCCAGGACCAGCCGTCGTTGAACGAGCCCTGCGGGCCGCCGTGGACGAACAGCAGCACGGGGAGCTTGCCGGCCGCGCTTCCGGCGGGCTTGTGGACCAGGCCCCAGACGGTCTCGCCGCCGGCGCCGGCGAAGTGGAAGCGGGTGGTGGCGACCGGCGCCTGCGCGGCGAGCGCGGCGTCGTTGGCGTGGCTGAGGCGCCGGGCCGGCTTGCCGGGGCGGGCGAGCCAGACTTCGGCGGGGGTATTGGCGGTGTCGCGGGTGAACAGGATGCCGCCGCCGGGCAGCGGGGAGACACCCGCGACATGGGCATCCGCGGTGGGCGCCTTGCCGAGCAGCGCCAGGCGGGTGACGGCGCCGGTGGCGGCATCGATGCGGAACAGCGGGTGATCGAGCGTATCGGGCGCGGTGGCGAGCAGCGCCTTGCCGGCGGCGTCCCAGGCGAGCGAATCGACCGAGCGATCCCACCCGGCGGTGAGCGCGCGGGTCTGCCCGGTGGCGAGATCGCGCAGCATCACCACCATGCGATCCGATTCGTAGCCGGGGCGGGCCATCGCGGCCCATGCCAGCCAGCGGCCGTCGGGCGAGGGGGCGGGCAGCGAATCGGTGGCGGTGTTGCCGGCGGTGAGGTTGGCCGGGACCTTGCCGTCGAGGCGGGATTGCCAGAGATCGAGGTTGGTCGAGTTGGGCTCGATACGATCGGCGCGGCGGGAGACGAAATAGACGCTTTTCGAATCGGGCGCCCAGGCGAGCTGCTCGGCGCCGCCGTCGGGACGGGTCGGGGTATCGCCGTCGAGGCTGCCGGGCTGGCCGGCGGGGCCGTCGAGCGCGACCGGATCGCCCGCCAGCCTGCCGCCGTCGATGGCGACGACGAAGGCGCGGTTGCGCAGGCCGGGGCGCAGCCAGGCGTCCCAGTGGCGGACGAAGCCGACGCCGTCGGGGTAGAGCCGGCCGGTGCCGGGGCCGGGGGTGCCGAGGCGATCATCGCCGTCGCAGCCGAGCGTCGGGCAGGTGCGCGCGGTTTCCCCCCAGACCAGCATGTGCCGGCCATCGGGCGCGGGGAGGAAGCCGGCGACGTCGCTGCGGAAGGCACTTGCCGCGACGGGGGCGGGGGTGGGCGCGCCACGGGGCGCGGCCAGATCGAGCGACCAGAGCTGGTCGCTGCCGTCCTTCGGCGCGAGGAACCACAGGCGCTTGCCGTCGGGGCTGAAGGCGGGCGCGCGGGCGCCGGCGGGCAGGCCGTCGATGCGGTCGGGGACGCCGCCGGCGGTGGCGACGCGCCAGAGCGCGGGGGTGCGCTTGTAGCTGGCGGGATCGGTGGCGGTCTGCTGCCAGACGACCCACCGGCCGTCGGGCGAGGCGGCGGGGGCGGCGACGCGCGTCATCGTCACCAGGTCCTGCGGGGTCATGGCGGCAGGGACGGCGATAGGGTCGGCGGCGGAGCCGGCAGCGGAGCCGGCAGCGGGGCCCAGCACGAGCGAGAACGCGAGCAGCGCCCTGAGGGATGACGTCATGGCGGGCAGGTTACCGGCTGACGCCGGCGGCATCAATGCCCGCGGCGGATCAGACTTTCTTGCCGACGATCCGCGCGATTTCCGCCGCGACCAGGCGCTCCACCATCGGCGGCAGGTTCTTGTCCAGCCATTCGGCGAGGGCCGGGCGCAGCAGTTCGCGGGTCAGCTCCTCGAGCGAGGTTTCGCCGGAGCGGACGATCTGGGGATGGGCGCGGGGTTCGGACATCATGGCGAGGGCGGCCAGCGACTGGCGCATGGCGGAGCGCGATTCGGCCGTGACCAGCGAATCGTCGGCATCGACGGCATCGGCGGCGGCGACGACGGGCTCCCCGTCGGGTTCGTCATCGAGGTACTGCGCCGAGACCGCGAGATCGAGCACGTCGACCGCGGCCTCGCCCTCAGGCTCGGCGTGCGGGGCTTCGGCGAGGCCGCGCGTCTCGCGCTGGCGGCGGGTTTCCGCCGCGAGTTCGCGGGTATCCCGCGCGATGACCTTCTTGATCGATTCGAGGATTTCCTCGACCGAAGATTCGCCAGGCTGGCGCATTGTGGACGGACCCCCCGAAGTCTGCGTGAATCACTTGGCGTTGATTGTGCCGTTCTGGGACGGCGTGTCAACGGTGCGGGTCGATTTCGCGCGGGGTGTGGGATCGCTGCCCCAGTCCCAGAACGTGCCCCGGGCCTGCTGGTAGTGGATGCCGGGATCGTAGAGCGGGCCGCCGTCGAGCCCGAGGTCGCGGGCTTCGGCGCGGCCCATCGCCGCCAGCAGGGTGAAGCCGGCGACATAGGCGTTGCGGCGCGCGGTGACGAGCTGGAGCTGGGCGTTGACCAGTTCCTGCTCGGCATTGAGGATGTCGATGATCGTGCGGTTGCCGACGCTGTTCTCCGCACGGACGCCCTCGAGGCTGAGGGTGGCGGCGTCGACCGCGGTCTGCGACGAGACGATGATCGCGTTGGCAGCCTGCCAGGACGACCAGGCGGCGCGGGCCTGCGCGATCACCGCGCGTTCCGCCGCGATCTCGTTCTCCAGCGCGGCGCCTTCGCGGGCCTGGGCCTGCTTGACCAGCGCGGTCGGCCGGCCGCCCTGGTAGAGCGGGATGGTGGCGCGGACGCCGACGTCGGCGGTGGTGGTGGTGGGCACGGCAACGGAAGCGCCGTTGACGTTGGCCGAACCGAGGAAGTCCGTGCGCGCGGTGTCGGCGAACAGGCTGACCTTGGGCAGGCGCGCGGCGCCGGCGGCGCGGGTGTCGAAGCGCGCGGCCTTGCTGCGCTCGCGCGCGGCGAGCAGGTCCGGGTTGCGGTCGAGCGCGATCGCCACGGCATCGTCGGCGGTGGCGGGAAGGCCGGGCAACGGCGGCGGCGGCTGGAGATCGACCGGGGGGCGGCCGACGAACTGGATGTAGCGTTCGCGCGCGTTGGCGAGGTTGGCCTGCGCCGACTGCAACTGGCCGCGCGCCAGCGCCAGGCGCGATTGCGACTGGGCGACGTCGGTGCGGGTGAGGTCGCCGATCTCGAAGCGGTCGCGCGTGGCCTGGAGGTTGACGTCGAGCGTCTGCACCTGGGCCTGGTTGAGCCGTACCACCGCCTCGTTGAGGATCACGTCCATGTAGGTGGCGACGACTTGGCTGAACACGCTGCTTTCGCTGCCGCGCAGGTCGTTGCGGCCGGCGGCGACGCGGGTTTCGGCGCCCGAAATGGCGTTGCGCACGCCGCCACCCGAATAGACCGGGACGTTCAGCGTGCCGCCAAGGGAGAAGAGGCGGCTATAGCTGAGCTGATCGGGCACGGCGTCCGCACGCTTGACGTATTCGGTCTCCTGCGCGCTGGCGTTGAGCGAGGGCAGGCCGTCGGCGCGGGCGATCGGCACGCTTTCGTCGACGGCGCGCTGGTTCTCGCGCGCGGCGTTGAGCTGGGGGTTGGTGGCGTAGGCGGAGAGCAGCGCGGCGCGCAGGTCATCGGCGCGGGCCGGGGCCTGCACCAGCGACGCCGCGAGGGTTGCGCCCGCGAGCAGGGCGCTGCGTCGGGCCCCGATGGGCACGGTTAGAAGCTCCAGCGCTTCGGCGCGGCGAGTTCGGGGAGCACCGGGATGCCGATCTCGGCGAGCGGCAACAGCGCGACGCGGCCGGCGGCCTTGCGGCCCACCGCGAGGCGGGTGACGCCGCGCAGCACCTGGCCGGTGACGACGCGGCCGTCGTCCGCGAGGCGGGCGGCGAGAGCATCGGGCAGGACTTCGGCGGCGCCGTCGATGACCAGCAGCGTGTAGCCGCCGGGGCCTGCCTTCGCGGCATCGGCCGGGTCGACCGCGTCGAGCGTGCCGACCAGCGGGCGCAGCAGGGCGGCGAGATAGCCGGCACCGTCGCCGACCAGCAGCGCCTTGTCGGTCGCTTGCGGCGCGGCTTCGGCGAGCATGCGGCCGTGGACCAGCGGGGCGGCGAGCCAGCGGCCGTTGCCGAGCGCGACGGCGCGATCGATGTAGGCGGCGGCGCGGGCGCCCTCGGGCACGAAATCCTCGCGCGGGATGGAGGCCATGGCGGCGAGCACCCAGGGCTCGTTGACGCCGCTGGTGCGCAGCTGGCTGTCAATCATGGCGCGGCGCGCGGCGCTGCCCGGCTGCGCGTTGATGGCGGTGACTTCGCTCATGTCCCTGGACCCCGTCGAAATGCTCTGGCCGGGCCCGGAGCCCGTTCACGGCAGGCTTCTAGGCGAACCGAAAAGCCGCGCCAAGCGCTTTGACGGCACTGGTCGGTTTGCCTATGGCCTTCGTCGATCACGGGGCCGGGAGCGGCCGCGCGAACCGCCTTATTTGCCCGAACCGCATTCTGGAGGAGCACGTCCGATGGCCGAGATGGTCACCATCCGCGAAGCAGACCTGGTCGAGAGCGTCGCCGACGCGCTGCAATACATCAGCTTCTACCACCCGATGGACTACATCAAGGCGCTGGGCGAGGCCTACGAGGCCGAGCAGGGGCCGGCGGCGAAGGACGCGATCGCGCAGATCCTGACCAACAGCCGGATGTGCGCCGAGGGCCACCGGCCGATCTGCCAGGATACCGGCATCGTCAACGTGTTCATCGAATGGGGCCAGGACTGCCGGCTCGAATCGGACAAGTCGTTGCAGGACGTGGTCGATGAGGGCGTGCGCCGCGCCTACAACCATCCCGACAACAAGCTGCGCGCGTCGGTGCTGGCCGATCCGGCGTTCACCCGCCGCAACACCCGCGACAACACCCCCTGCGTGCTCAACGTGACGATGGTGCCGGGCAGCAAGGTCTCCGTCGACGTCGCCGCCAAGGGCGGCGGCAGCGAGAACAAGTCAAAGTTCAAGATGATGAACCCGAGCGACAACATCGTCGACTGGGTGATCGAGATGCTGCCGCAGATGGGCGCCGGCTGGTGCCCGCCGGGGATGCTCGGCATCGGCATCGGCGGGACGGCGGAGCACTGCGTGCTGCTGGCGAAGAAGGCGCTGATGGACCCGATCGACATGGGCCAGCTCAAGGCGCGCGGGCCGCAGAACGACCTCGAGGCGATGCGCATCGAGATCTTCGACAAGGTCAACGCGCTGGGCATCGGCGCGCAGGGACTGGGCGGGCTCTCGACCATCCTCGACGTCAAGATCATGGACGCGCCGTGCCATGCCGCGTCGAAGCCGGTGGCGATGATCCCGAACTGCGCGGCGACGCGCCACGCGCACTTCACGCTCGATGGCAGCGGGCCGAGCTACATACCGACGCCGAAGCTCGACGAATGGCCCAAGGTGCACTGGGCGCCCGACGCCGCGTCGAAGCGGGTCAACCTCGACACGCTGACCGCCGAGGAGGTGCAGGGCTGGAAGCAGGGCGACCGGCTGCTGCTCAACGGCAGGATGCTGACCGGGCGCGACGCCGCGCACAAGCGCATCAATGACATGCTGGCGAAAGGCGAGGAACTGCCGGTCGATTTCCGGGGGCGGGTGATCTACTACGTCGGCCCGGTCGACCCGGTGCGCGAGGAAGTGGTCGGCCCGGCCGGCCCGACCACGGCGACGCGGATGGATTCGTTCTCCGACCTGATGCTCGATCTCGGCCTGCTCGCCAGCGTCGGCAAGGCCGAGCGCGGGCCGGCGGCGACCCGGTCGATCGCCGCGCACAAGAGCGCCTACCTGATGGCGGTGGGCGGCGCCGCCTACCTGGTGGCGCGCGCGATCAAGCAGGCGAAGGTGGTCGGTTTCGCCGATCTCGGCATGGAGGCGATCTACGAGTTCACCGTCGAGGACATGCCGGTGACGGTGGCGGTCGATTCGGAAGGCAACAACGTCCACCAGCTGGCGCCGCTGGTGTGGAAGGACAAGATCGCCAAGGAGCACCTGCTGGCCTGAGGACAAGCGCCGGCCGCAATCGATAAACCGCCGTCGCCCGCCGACCGGCGGCATGGCGCGCACGCGATTCGCGCGTATGATCGCGCCATGTACGTCGAACCGATCGCGCCCCCGCCGGGGGAACCGGAGCGGCCTGCGCGCGCGCCCGCCGCGCCCGCGGGGGATGCCACGTCGATCTCGCTGGTGCCGCTGCGGCTCGTCGTCGGCTCGGCGATGCTGCTGTGGGTCGGCTACTTCCTGCTGGTGACGCTGCGCAGCCTCGTCGTCGCCGATGTCGAGTTCGCGGAGATGCTGGCGCCGCGCGCGGTGGTCTCCGCCTCGGGGGTGATCGTCACGTTGCTGGCCTGGCTGGTGCTGCGGCGGTTCGACCGCCGGCCGCTGCGGCAGCGGGTGACGGTGGCGCTGGTGCTGCTGATGCCCTGCGCGGTGATGCTGGCGTTCGTCAACCAGCAGGCGTTCGCGGCGATCGACGCCAAGGTCGAGGCGAAGCACGGCCGGGCGGCGAGCGCGCGGCCCGGGGCGGTGAAGATCCGCCAGGACGCCGCCGGCAACCTGCTGATCGACGTGCCCGATCCCAGCTACCTCAGCCCCGGGCAGTTGCAGCAGTTGCGCGACAAGATGGCGGGCGAGCGGTTCTGGCAGGAGATGACCGACATCGGCATCGGCCGCTATTGCCTGCTGCTGGCCTGGGCGGCGTTCTACATCGCGCTGGTCAACGGCGAGCAGGCGCGCGCGGCGGAGCGGCGCGAGGGCGATTTCCGGCGCGCGGCCAAGGCGGCCGAGCTGCGCTCGCTGCGCTACCAGGTCAATCCGCACTTCCTGTTCAACACGCTCAATTCGCTCTCGGCGCTGGTCATCACCGGCCGCGCCGACGATGCCGAGCGGATGATCCAGACATTGTCGACGTTCTACCGCCGCACGCTGGCCGGCGACCCGACCAGCGACATCGCGCTGGCCGACGAGATCGCCTTGCAGCGGCTGTACCTGGAGATCGAGGCGGTGCGCTTTCCGGACCGGCTGCGCACGCGCATCGTCGTCCCCGCCGCGCTGGAGCGGATGCTGGTGCCGGGCATGATCCTGCAGCCGCTGATCGAGAACTCGGTCAAGTACGCGGTCGCCGCCAGCCAGGCGCCGGTCACCATCACCATCGCCGCGCGCGAGGTGGACGGGATGCTGGAACTGACCGTCGCCGACGACGGCCCGGGCGGCAAGCCGGGCGCCGCGATCGGCTGCGGCATCGGCATCGGCAACGTGCGCGACCGGCTGGCCGCCCGCTTCGGCGCGGCCGGCACGCTCGCGGCGGGGCCGCAAGCCGTCGGCTATCGCAGCGTGCTGCGGATGCCGCTGGTGCGGGGAGGAAGCGCCGTCCATGCCTGAACCGACCGACGCGGCGGGCGCCGCTGCGCCGCTGCGCACGCTGATCGTCGACGACGAGCCGCTGGCGGTCGAGCGCATGCAGGTGATCTGCGCGCGGCTCGACGGGCTGACCGTGGTCGGCACGGCCGCCGACGGCGACGCCGCGCTGCGGCTGGTCGAGGCGCTGGCGCCGGACCTGCTGCTGCTCGACATGACGATGCCGGGGCTCGACGGGCTGGGCGTGGCGCGCGCGCTGGCGAAGCAGGAATCGCCGCCGGCGCTGGTGTTCGTCACCGCGCACGACAGCTTCGCGGTCGAGGCGTTCGACCTCGACGCGGTCGACTACGTGCTCAAGCCGGTCGCGCCCGAGCGGCTCGAGCGGGCGATCGCCCGCGCGGTGGCGCGGCGCGGCAGCCGCGTGCGCGCGCCGGGCGCGTGGATCAGCGAGTTCTGGGTGCCGCACCGCTCGGAACTGCTGCGCATCGCCGCCGCCGACGTCGACCGCATCGACGCCGAGCGCGACTATGTGCGGCTGCACGTCGGCGAGCGTTCGTACCTGCTGCTGCAGACGGTGACCGGGCTGGAGGCGCGGCTCGACCCCGCGCGGTTCATCCGCCTGCACCGTTCGACGATCCTGCGCCGCGACCGCATCACCGGCCTGCGCCACGATGGCCTGGGGGTGTGGTCGGCGGAACTGTCGGACGGCAGCGCGCTGCGCATCGGCCGCACCTACCTGGCGCGCGCCAAGGCGATGGCGGGGCGCTGACGCCGGCAACAAGACGGCCCGGACTGGAGCGGTGCCCGGCCCGGGCCCAGTGCGCCGGCCGCGTGCCGAGGGCGGGGCGCGGCCGGACAGGGGTCGGGAAAATCCGGTTCAGCGGGCGGCGGCGACCTGCGCGGCCGGGGCGCGCGCGCCCGGGTCCCGGGCCGCCGAACGCCGGGCGGCCAGCTTTTCGGTGACTTCCTCCGCCACCGCCGCCTTGCACGAGCGGCTGGTGAGGTTCGAGCCGGTGTCGTGCCGCCCGGCGCACCAAGCCTCGGCGGCGCGATCGATGCGGTGGGCGAGTTCCGCCTTGCCGGCCTTGCTGGCCAGGTCGAGGCCGGCGACGTCGACGGCAATCGGCGCCGCGCCCGTCGCGGCGGCGCTTGCGGCCTCGGCGGGGTTGGCGGACAGCACGCCGCCGGCGAAGGCAAGGGCGGTGGCGAGCGTGGCGGCCAGCGAGACGAACGAGGACTGGCGGACGGTGATCATGGGGGGCTCCCTTCTGGCGTTGGCGCCGGCCGGTTGCGGTCGGCTGCAGGCTGGGAATAGGCCCGCCGCCGGCCGCGCGCGCGCCTGCTTCGACCGGGGTGCGAGCCTTGCCGACCAGGTGCGCGCGGCGCGGGCGAAGCGCCGACCGCGATCGACGAACGTCATGCAGCCCGTACGGGATGAGGGACGTTGACCGGGCCGTCGCCCGCGGGGGCTTGCGCGCGGCGGCCCGCACGGTAACAGCTTGGCGATGCCCGCCGCCGTCACCCTGTTCCACGTCAGCGACCTGCATTTCGGCATGGAGGACCGGGCCGCGCTGGACTGGTTCGCGCGCGAGGTGGCCGAGGTCCGCCCGGATGGCGTGATCTGCACCGGAGACCTGACGATGCGCGGGCGCACGCGCGAGTTCGCGGCGGCGGCCGATTACCTGGCCGGGCTGGCGGCGCCGGTCAGCGTCGAGCCGGGCAACCACGACATGCCCTATTACTGGGAGCCGGTTGCGCGGCTGGCGCGGCCGCACGCCCGCTTCGAGGTGCTGCGCAAGGCGGTCCACCGCGATCTGTGCGTCGACGGCGTGGCGCTGGTGTCGCTGCCGACGATCGCCCCGGCGCAATGGCGGCTGAACTGGTCGAAAGGGCGCGTCCATCGCGGCCGCCTCGCCCACGCGCTGGCGCACCTGCACGACCTGGGCTGCCCCGACGCCGGCGGGCTGCGGCTGGTCGCCTGCCATCACCCGCTGGTCGAGGCCGGAACCCATGCCACCGCCTCGACCCGCGGCGGGCCGCACGCGCTGGCGGCGCTGGCGCGCGCCGGGGTCGACGCGGTGCTGTCGGGCCACGTCCACGATGCCTTCGACAAGGTGGTCGAGGCCGGCGGGCGGCCGATCCGTCTGATCGGCGCCGGCACGCTGTCCGAGCGGGTGCGGACGACGCGGCCGAGCTACAACCGGCTCGCCTGGGCGGCGGAAACCGGGCTGCGGGTCGACGTGCGCACGGTCTGAGCGCGGGCGAGGGTTGCATTGCGGCGCCCGGCGGGGGAGAACCCCGCGCGACAGAGGCAGGATGCGCGCGATGAAACTGGGACTGATCTATCCGCAGAACGAAATCCACGGCGATCCGCAGGCGGTGCGGCGGATCGGCACCGCGGCGGAGGCGGAGGGCTATGCCTTCCTCGTCGCCTACGACCACGTGCTCGGCGCCACGCACGATCGCGAGCCGAAGCTCAACGGGCCTTACACCGAGCGCGATCCGTTCCACGATCCGCTGGCGATGTTCGCCTATCTTGCCGCGATCACCACCCGGATCGAGCTGGTGACCGGGGTGCTGATCCTGCCGCAGCGGCAGACCGCGCTGGTCGCCCGGCAGGCGGCGGACGTCGACCTGCTGTCCGGCGGGCGGCTGCGGCTGGGGGTCGGGCTCGGCTGGAACTATGTCGAGTACGATGCGCTGGGGCAGGATTTCGCGACGCGCGGCAAGCGGCTGGAGGAGCAGGTGCCCTTGCTGCGGCGGCTGTGGAGCGAGCCGCTGGTGACCTTCGACGGGCGCTTCGACCACATCGACCGGGCGGCGCTCGTCCCCCGGCCGGAGCGCCGGATTCCGGTGTGGCTGGGCGGGTTCGCCGATGTCGCGCTGGCGCGCGGGGCGCGGATCGGCGACGGCTTCATCTTCGCCGACGGCGCCGCCGATGCGTTTGCGCAAGTGGCGGCGCTGCGCGGGCACCTCGCGGCGGCGGGGCGCGGGGAGGAGCCGTTCGGGCTGCAGATCAACATGCTGGCGGCGAAGACGCCCGAGAGCGTGGTCGAGACGGCGATGCGCTGGCGCGACGCCGGCGGCACGCACGCGGCGGTGAACACGATGGGGCAGGGGCTGGGGGGGCAGGGGCTGGGCGATGCCGCCGCGCATGTCGACTATGCGCGCCGCGTGGCCGATGCGTTGCGCGGCGCCGGGCTGCTGGGCTGACGGCCAACGAAAAAGGCCGCCCGACCAGGGCGGCCTTTATCCTTGCGAAAGCGCGCCGGTCAGGCCGGGGCGGCTTCGTAGTACTTCGGCGCGTGCTCGTTGAGGATCGCGAGGATCTTCTTGAGCGCGGCCGGCTCGTCGGTCTTTTCCATCGCCGCCAGCTCCCGCGCGAGGCGCGACGAGGCGGCCTCGAAGATCTGGCGTTCGGAGTACGACTGCTCCGGCTGGTCGTCGGCGCGGAACAGGTCGCGCGTGACTTCCGCGATCGAGACGAGATCGCCCGAGTTGATCTTGGCTTCGTATTCCTGGGCGCGGCGCGACCACATCGTGCGCTTGACCTTGGGCTTGCCCTTCAGCGTATCGAGCGCCTCGCGCAGGGTCTTGTCCGACGACAGCTTGCGCATGCCGATCGCCTCGACCTTGTTGACGGGAACGCGCAGCGTCATCCGTTCCTTTTCGAAGCGCAGCACGTAAAGTTCGAGGTGCATCCCGGCGATCTCCTGCTCCAGCAGTTCGATCACCCGGCCGACGCCGTGCTTGGGGTAAACGACGTAATCTCCAACATCGAAGGCGTGAGCCTTGGCGGTCATCTATCGTCCTTTCACTCGGCCGGCATCGGCGCCCCTCGCACCGCGGCAAACGATCGCTGCAAAAAAGACGTATCACCCGCGTTGGATGTGATGCGACCTGATCAACCGTTCCCCGTGCCATGGCCCTAAACAGGGTGTGACAATCGAACCCAATTCTCGCGTTGGGTGTCCGCCGGTCAGGATCGAATCCGCCGGCAGCCGGGGATTATATAACACTCCCGTAACAAAATTGCCAGAGGCGAGAATCGATCCCTCGATTCCCGCCTGTCCGGAGGCCGGATCGTGCGCCGGGCGATGCACCGGCCGGATGGGGGGCGCCGCCGGCGGCGGCGGCGCGCCTCAGTCGCCTTCGCCGGGGTTCGGCGAGAAGTACTTGTCGAACTTGCCGTCCTGGCCCTTGAACGAATCGGCGTCCTCGGGCTGGTCCTTCTTGGCGGTGATGTTCGGCCATTCCGCCGAGTACTTGGCGTTCAGCTCGAGCCACTGCTCCAGCCCGCTCTCGGTATCGGGCAGGATCGCCTCGGCCGGGCACTCGGGCTCGCAGACGCCGCAGTCGATGCATTCGTTGGGGTTGATGACGAGCATGTTCTCGCCCTCGTAGAAGCAGTCCACCGGGCACACTTCGACGCAGTCCATGTACTTGCAGCGGATGCAGGCATCGGTAACGACATACGTCATGGAGGTGGATCCCCTTCCTTGAAATCTGAAAGCGCGACCGCTGCTATGGGATAAGCGCGCGTCTCGTCAAGCACCCGATAGCAGGATTGCGCTTCGGGGGCCGGTCCACGCCGCGCCGGGATCGCCGCCAGCTCGATCACCCGGACCCCCTGCGCGAGCGGCAGCACCAGCACGTCGCCGGGGACCACGCCCTGCGATTGCCGTTCGACGCGGCGGCCGTTGAGGCGGATGTGGCCCTCGCCGATCCAGGCCTGCGCGCGCTCACGGGTCTTGGCCAGGCGCAGGAACCACAGCAGCTTGTCGAGGCGGATCGCGCCCATCCCGGGATCAGGCCACCATTCGCGCCAGCGCGGCGAAAGCGCCGGTGGCTGGGGCGGCGGGCGCTTCCGGCGCGGCGCGGCGCGGCGGCTGCCAGCGCCAGCGCAGCGGCGCGGGCGGGCCATGCGCGGCGGGATCGAGGTCGCGGCGGGCGAGCGGGCGGAACCCGGCAAGCTGGAGCAGGCGGGCATAGGCGGCGGTGGTCAGCCCCAGCGCCTGCGCCGGCGCGGGGTCTAGCGCGAATGCGGGGCCGCGCGTCGCGGTGCGGCGGGCGTGGGCGTCGCGCAGCAGCTCCTCGGCCTTGTCGACGCGCAGCGCCAGCCGCCCCAGCGCGCGGTAGCCGAGCGGCGGCCGGCTTCCGGCCAGCGGCAGCACCGGGGCCATCGCCGGGGCGACCGGCGGCAGCGGCGCGCGCGCCGACAGCGCCGCCAGTTGCCGCCAGAGCTGCGCCGGGCCGGCGCGGAGCAGGGCGGGGACGTGGAGGTCGAGCGCGCCGATCCGCACGCCCAGCTTGCGCAGCGCCTCGCGCTGGCGCGGGTCCACGCGGTCGAGGCCGGAATCGGCGCGCGGCAGCACGCCGCCGGATTCGACCAGGCGGATCAGCAGCGCGCGCAGGTCAGGGCCGGACGCGGCCTCGCGGCTGGCCGCCTCGATCCGCGCCAGCGGCGCCAGCGGCCTGAGGCGGCGCGCCAGCCAGGTTTCGAGCGCCGCGAGGACTTCGCCGCGGCGCGGCGCCGGCAGCGCGTCGAGCGCCGGGGCGAGGGCAAGACGCGGTGACGTCACCTGCGCGGCGGCCTGCAACCGCGCGACGTCCTCGCCGCGCCAGCGCACGGTGCCGTCCGCCAGCGCCAGCGGTGGATCGGCGCTCCCCGGCAGGGCGGCATCGGCGATCAGCGCCTGCGCGCGCTCGGCCAGCAGCGCCGGCAGGTGGCGCTCGGCCGCGGCCAGCAGCAGCTTGTGATCGGCGTGGCGCGCGGCCGGATCGACGACGAAGCGGAAGCCCGCCAGCCGGCCGAGCGGCTCGCCATCGACCGAGACGGCATCACCATCGAGCCGCACCGGCAGCAGCGCCGCATCCGGGCCCAGTTTCTTCATCAGCACCGCCGTCCGCCGGTTGACGAAGCGCTCGGTCAGCCGCGCGTGCAGCGCGTCGGACAGCCGGGCCTCGACCGCGCGGGCGCGTTCGGCCATCTCCTCGCGCGCGGGCACCCAGTCGGGGCGCTGCGCGATATAGGCCCAGGTGCGCACCGCGGCGATGCGGCCCTGCAGGGTGTCGATGTCGCCGCTGACGTTGTCGAGCTGGGCGATCGCGCGCGGCGCGTGGTCCGATCCCAGCCGGCCGTGCGCCAGCTCCTGCCACAGCCGGGCGACGAAGCGCGCGTGCGTTTCCACCCCCTGGCTGCGGAAATCGGGCAGCGAGCAGGCCTCCCAGAACCGCTTCAGCCGTGCCGGGCCGGTCAGCGTCGCGGTCACGTCCGGCTCGTCGGCGAGGCGCCGCAGCACGGCAAGGTCGATCGCCTCGGGCGCGGCGACCAGCTCGGGGCGATCGGGCGGGGTCTCGAGATCGCCGATCAGCGTGCCGAGATTGTCGAAGCGCGGCTCGGCCTCGCGCCAGAACAGGCGCGGGATCGGCGCGAAGCGGTGCTCCTCGATCGCGAAGACTTCCTCCGGGGTGAACGCCACCTCGCGCCCGCTGCCGGCCAGCGCGCCGAAGCTGCCGTCACGCTGGTGGCGCCCGGCGCGGCCGGCGATCTGCGCCATCTCGGCCGGGGTCAGCCGGCGCTGGCGGACGCCGTCGAACTTCGACAGGCCGGCGAAGGCGACATGCTCGATATCGAGGTTCAGCCCCATGCCGATCGCATCGGTGGCGACGAGGTAGTCGACCTCGCCCGACTGGTAGAGCGCAACCTGGGCGTTGCGCGTCTGCGGGCTCAGCGCCCCCATCACCACCGCCGCGCCGCCCCGGAAGCGGCGCAGCATTTCCGCGACCGCATAGACCTGGTCGGCCGAGAACGCGACGATCGCGCTGCGCGGCGGGATGCGCGACAGCTTGCGCGGCTCGACATGGCTGAGCGTCGAGAAGCGCGGGCGGCTGACGATTTCGGCGCCGGGCACCAGCGCCTTGACCATCGGCGCCAATGCGGCGGAGCCGAGGATCATCGTCTCCTCGCGCCCGCGCGCGTGCAGCAGGCGATCGGTGAAGGTGTGCCCGCGCTCGCGGTCGGCGCCGAGCTGCGCCTCGTCGATGGCGACGAAGGCGAGGTCCCTGCCGATGGGCATCGCCTCCGCCGTGCACAGCAGCCAGCGCGCGTCCTTCGGCTCGATCCGCTCCTCGCCGGTGATCAGCGCGACCTGGCGCGCGCCCTTGATCGCGCAGACGCGGTCGTAGACCTCCCGCGCCAGCAGCCGCAGCGGAAATCCGATCGCGCCGGAGGAATGCGCGCAGAGCCGCTCGATCGCGAGGTGGGTCTTGCCGGTGTTGGTGGGACCGAGAACGGCCTTCACGCGCGAATTGGCGTTGTCGGGCGCGCGGGGGGAGGGTGCGACCATGGCGTATCCCAATGTGGCATCGACCGGCCCCGCTGCCAAGGCCGGGGGACCTGTCATCAACAACGCCTGAGCGCGCGAATTAGCCCGGAATTAACCCTGTTCGGGCAGGACGGCGGGATGTCTTGCTGGCGCCGGGGGCGTGCGTGGTGCTGTGGTCGCGGATCGAGGTGGAACAGGCGGTGGTCTGGCGCGAAGGCGCCGCGGCGTCGATGCACCTGCGGATGCTGACCGGCGAATGGGTCATCCTTCCCGAAACCGCGACGATAACGCGGCCAAAGTGGCGCGATAAGCTGCCGCAAATCGATTTCGCGCAGGACCTTTCCGAAGACATCGGCACCCCGCGCTGGTGGCGCGGGCTGGCGCTGATGGCGGCGCTGATCGCCGCGGCGCTGGGCTTCCTGCCGCACCTGTCCCGGCTGGAGGCCGCGCCGGCGATGCGGCTTGACGTCACCGCGCAGGAGGAAATGCGCTCGCAGATGATCGCCCCGCTCGCCGCCGGCGGCGATTCCGGCCGGCACATGAGCGCGACGCGGCTGGCCGTGGCGACCGCCTCCGCGCCCGAACGCGCCCGGGTCGAGATGGTGGCGACGCTGGCGGCGGGCGACAGCCTGGGCCGCCTGCTGCAGCGCGCCGGCGCCAGCGCCGGCGATGCCGCGCGTGCCAGCGAACTGATCGCGGCGCGGGTGCCGCTGGCGGAGATTCCCGGCGGCACGCGCCTCGACATCGCGCTCGGCGCGCACGGCGGCGATGGCCGGACGGTCGAGCGGCTGGCGCTGCGCCCGCGCTTCGATCTCGACCTGCTGCTGTCGCGGCGCGGGGGCGGCCTGGTGCTGGAAAGCCGGGCGCTGGCGGTGGACGAGACGCCGCTGCGCATCCGCGGACTGGCCGGGCCCAGCCTCTACCGCGCGGCGCGGGCTGCCGGGGCGCCGATCCGTGCGCTGCAGCAATACCTGCAGGCGCTCGACGCGCACATGAGCCTCGACGAGATCCAGCCGACCGACAGCTTCGACCTGATCCTCGGCTATCGCCGGTCGGCCGGGGGCACGGTCGAGGCGGGCGACCTGCTCTATGCCGGGCTCGAACGCGATGGCGCCCCGCGCGCGCAACTGCTGCGCTGGGGCAGCGGCGGCCAGTTCTATGACGCCGCCGGCATGAACGAGCAGCGCGCCAGCACCGCGCTGATGCTGCCGGTGGCGGGACACGTGACGTCGGGCTTCGGCATGCGCTTCCATCCGATCCTCGGCTATTCGCGGCTGCACGCCGGGATCGACCTGGGCGCGCCGTGGGGGTCGCCGATCTTCGCGGTGGCCGACGGCGACGTCACCTGGGCCGGGCCGCACGGCGGCCACGGCAACTATGTCCGGCTGCAGCACGGCGGCACCTTCGCCACCGGCTATGGCCACATGAGCCGCTTCGCGGTTTCGCCGGGCATGCACGTGCGCGCCGGGCAGGTGATCGGCTATGTCGGCTCGACCGGGCTGTCGACCGGGCCGCACCTTCACTACGAGGTCTACCAGAACGGCCGCCCGGTCGATCCGATGTCGGTCCACTTCACCATGCGCAGCGGTGTCGACAAGGGCGAGATGGCGGCGTTCAAGGCCAGGCTGGCCAAGTTGCTGCTGGTGCGGCCGGGCGCGGCGCTGGCCCCGGTCGGCGGCGCCGCCGCGCGCAGCGGCAAGGGACTGGCGCCGCTGCGCTAAACGCTTTCGACCCGGCCGGCGATGTTCTAAGGCCGGGCGCATGAGCACCCATCACGCCGCCTATCCCGCGCTGCGCCTGCGCCGCACCCGATCGACCGCCTGGAGCCGGGCGATGCACCGCGAGACGCAGGTTTCGCCCGCAGACCTGATCTGGCCGCTGTTCGTCACCGAGGGGAGCGGGGTGGAGGAGCCGATCGCCTCGCTGCCCGGCGTCTCGCGCTGGTCGGTCGACGGCATCGCCGCGCGGGCGCGGGAGGCGGTGGCATTGGGCATTCCCTGCCTGGCGCTGTTCCCGAACACGCAGCCGGAACGGCGCAGCGAGGACGGGCGCGAGGCGCTGAACCCGGACAACCTGATGTGCCGCGCGATCCGCGCGATCCGCGATGCCTGCGGCGACGCCGTCGGCGTGCTGACCGACGTCGCGCTCGATCCCTATACCAGCCACGGGCAGGACGGGCTGATCGACGCGGAAGGCTATGTCCTCAACGACGCCACGGTCGAGGTGCTGGTCGGCCAGTCGCTGAACCAGGCGGCGGCCGGGGCGGACGTGATCGCGCCATCGGACATGATGGACGGGCGCGTCGGCGTGATCCGCGCGGCGCTGGAGGAGGCCGGGCAGGGCAACGTCCAGATCATGGCCTATGCCGCCAAGTACGCCTCCGCGTTCTATGGCCCGTTCCGCGACGCGGTCGGCTCCAGCGGGCTGCTCAAGGGTGACAAGAAGACCTACCAGATGGACCCGGCGAACAGCGAGGAGGCGCTGCGCGAGGTGGCGATGGACCTGGCCGAGGGCGCCGACAGCGTGATGGTCAAGCCGGGGCTGCCGTACCTCGACATCGTGCGGCGGGTGAAGGAGCGGTTCGAGGTGCCGGTGTTCGCGTACCAGGTCAGCGGCGAGTACGCGATGATCGAGGCGGCGGTGGCGGCGGGCGCCGCCGATCGCGACGCGATGGTGCTGGAGACGCTGACCGCGTTCAAGCGCGCCGGCTGTTCCGGCGTGCTGACCTACCACGCGGCCCATGCCGCGCGGCTGATGGGAGCATGAGGCGATGACTTTCCGCAACTGGACCTACCGCGACGTCACCATCGCCCCGTTCCGGGGCGTGTGGCCGACGATCCACGAGACCGCGTTCATCGCGCCGGGTTGCCGCATCATCGGCGACGTGACGATCCATGAACATGCCAGCGTCTGGTACAACTGCGTGATCCGCGGCGATGCCAACCGCATCGTCATCGGCGCGCGGACCAACATCCAGGACGGCACCGTTGTCCATTGCGACAGCCCCAAGCCGAAGCGGCCCGAGGGCTTTCCGACGCTGATCGGGGCGGACGTGCTGATCGGGCACATGGCGATGATCCATGGCTGCACGCTGGCGGACCGTTCGTTCGTCGGGCTGGGCAGCATCGTCATGGACGGGTGCACGATCGAGGAGGAGGCGATGCTGGGCGCCGGGGCGATGCTGACGCCGGGCAAGACGATCGCGCGGCGCCAGCTGTGGATGGGGCGGCCGGCCGCCTTTGCGCGCGACATCAACGACGAGCAGTTGGCCGACATGCAGGCCGGCGTCGCCGGCTATGTCCGCAACGCGCAACTGCACGCGGCGAGCCATGGCGAAGCCGAAGGCTGACTTTCCCCCGGCCGAGGCGATCCGGGCGCTGGCTGACGGGCAGGGCCGGCTGGCCTTGCGGGTGACGCCGGGCGCGCGGGTCGAAGGGGTCGAGATCGACGGCGGCCGGGTGCTGGTGAAAGTGCGCGCGAAACCGAGCGACGGCGAGGCGAACGCGGCGGTGCTGGCGCTGCTGGCGAAGGCGCTGGGGGTGCCGGGATCGCGGCTGACGTTGTTGCGCGGCGCAACTTCGCGCGAGAAGCTGGTGGGTGTGGGCTAGAGCCTGCGTTCAGGGCTGTCGGCGGTTGCCGAGCCACTTCAGCAGCAGGCCCAGCCCGACGCCGACGCCGATCGCGACGGTGAGATCGGCGAGCACGGTGAGGCCGAGGGTCAGCAGCAGCAGGATGCGGTCGGCGGCTGGCGCCGCCCAGTAGCTGCGCCACTTGTGCGGCTCGCTCATGTTCCAGGCGGTGACCAGCAGCAGCGCGGCCAGCGCCGGCATCGCCAGGAAGCCCGCCAGTGGCGCGGCGACCATCATCACCAGCAGGATCGCGACCGCGTGAACCAGGCCGGCCACCGGGGTCTTGCCGCCGGCGCGGACGTTGGTGGCGGTGCGCGCGATGGCGCCGGTGGCGGGCAGGCCGCCGAACAGCGCCGAGCCGAGGTTGGCGCAGCCTTGCGCCAGCAGTTCGGCATTGGGGCGGTGGCTGCTGGCGATCAGCCGGTCCGCCACCATCGCCGACAGTAGCGATTCGATGGCGGCGAGGAAGGCGATCGTCAGCGCCGAGGAGGCGAGTTCGACGAGCCGCGTCGCGGTGATCGGCGGCAGTGCCGGCAGCGGCAGGCGGGCCGGCAGCGCGCCGTAGCGCGAGCCGATGGTATCGACGGGCAAGTGGCCCAGCAGGACCGCCGCCGAGACCAGCGCCATCGCCACGATCAGCCCGGGGAAACGCGGGAACCAGCGCCGCAACAGCACGATCAGCGCGATCGCGCCGAGCCCGGTGGCAAGCGCCGGGAGGCTGAGCGCGGCGCGGTCCGCCCACAGCGCGGCGATCTTGGGCAGGAAATCGGCCGGGACGTGCTGCGTCGGCAGGCCGAGGAAATCCTTGAGCTGGCTGGAGGCGATGATGATGGCGATGCCGATGGTGAAGCCGTTGACCACCGGCTCGGGCACGTGCTCGATCAGATTGCCGGCGCGCAGCAGCGCCGCCAGGAGCAGGATCGCGCCGGCCATCAATGTCGCCAGCAGCAGCCCGTCATAGCCGTGTCGCGCGACCACGCCGTAGACCACGACGATGAAGGCGCCGGTGGGGCCGCCGATCTGCACGCGGCTGCCGCCGAGCAGCGAGATCAGGAAGCCGCCGACGATCGCCGTGACCAGCCCGGTGCCGGGCGCCGCGCCCGAGGCGATGGCAATGGCGATCGACAGCGGGATCGCGACCATGGCGACGGTGACGCCGGCGATCGCGTCGGCTCCGAACTGCGCCGGGCTGTAGGTTTCCAGCGTGGTGAGCAACTTCGGTTTCATGGGCTTCCTGCCACTGGCGCACGCGCCGCGGTTCCGCAAGCGGCAATCGGTTTCGAGCGGCGATCGCGTCGCGGCGCCGGCCGGGCGCCGGCGGCCGGCGCTCAGGCGCGGGCCATGCCCTTTGCCATGTCCGTCAGCACGCCGGCCATCGCCTTGGAAAGCTCGGCATCGGCGATGCCGGCGTCGGCGATCGCGCGCTGCATGGCATCGGCCCATTGGCCGGCGACGGCAGGCGTGATGACGAACGGCTTGTGCGCGCTCATCATGCACTTGCCCGGATTGGCGTCGAACCAGTCACGCGGGCCGCCGGCCCAGCCGGTCAGGAAGCCGACCAGCGACTTGCGCATCATCGACAGATCGGGCGCGTGCATCGCCCGCAGCTCGGCGTAGGCCGGGTCCTGCTCCATCAGGTCGTAGAAGCGTTCGACGATCGCGGTCATCACGGGGGTGCCGCCGAGGCGATAGAACGGGGTGTTCGGCTGAACCGGAGCTTCGGTGGTGGGGGCTGCTGCGGACACGGACATTTCCTGATCGAAAAGAGAGTCGGACCCTGCCTGTGTCACGGGCAGGGC
Organism: Sphingomonadales bacterium; assembly: GCA_028868535.1. Lineage (GTDB taxonomy): Bacteria > Pseudomonadota > Alphaproteobacteria > Sphingomonadales > Sphingomonadaceae > Novosphingobium. Next base: position 21,859 of record JAGWUH010000029.1, read on the forward strand.
GGGAGTTTGTTGATGAAGGTCAAGCCGGGGCGCTGGGAGCGGCAAAGTCCAACGCAAAAGGGCGGAGGTTTCCCCCCGCCCTCTTACCCGCGCGTCGGCGAAGCCTATTCGCCGGCGTCGCCGCGCGGCTCGGACTTTGCCTGGGGCTTCTTCTTCGGCGCGGGCTTCTTCGGCGCCGGCTTGCGCGAGACCTTCGGCGGGGCCGGGGTCAGCTCGAACGCCAACGCGTTGTCCTTGACCGAGACGTGGACCTCGCCGCCGTGCGCGAGCTTGCCGAACAGCAGTTCCTCCGCCAGCGGCTGCTTGACCTTGTCCTGGATCAGGCGGGCCATCGGCCGGGCGCCGTAGAGCTTGTCGTAGCCGCGCTCACCCAGCCATTCGCGGGCATCGCCGTCGAACTGGATGTGGACGTTCTGTTCGGCCAGCTGCAGTTCGAGCTGGAGGATGAACTTGTCCACCACCCGGCTGACCACGGTGGTCGGCAGGTAGGAGAACGGCACGATCGCATCGAGGCGGTTGCGGAACTCCGGCGAGAACATCAGCTTGACCGCTTCTTCGCCCGCGTCCTGCTTGGAGACGTCGCCGAAGCCGATGCCCTGCCGCGCCATGTCCGACGCACCGGCGTTGGTGGTCATGATCAGCACGACGTTGCGGAAATCGACGGTCTTGCCGTGGTGATCGGTGAGGCGGCCGTTGTCCATCACCTGGAGCAGGATGTTGAACAGGTCCGGGTGGGCCTTCTCGATCTCGTCGAGCAGCAGCACGCAATGCGGCTGCTGGTCGATCGCATCGGTGAGCAGGCCGCCCTGGTCGAAGCCGACATAGCCGGGAGGGGCGCCGATCAGCCGGCTGACCGAATGGCGCTCCATGTATTCGGACATGTCGAAGCGGACCAGCGGGATGCCCATGATGTTGGACAGCTGGCGCGCGACCTCGGTCTTGCCGACGCCGGTGGGGCCGGAGAACAGGAACGAGCCGATCGGCTTGTCGGGATCGCGCAGCCCGGCGCGGCTGAGCTTCATCGCGCTGGACAGCACCTCGATCGCCTTGTCCTGCCCGAACACGACGTGCTTGAGATCGCGGTCGAGGTGTTCGAGCACGCGCTTGTCGTCGCTCGACACCGATTTCGGCGGGATGCGTGCCATCGTCGCGATCACCGCCTCGATCTCGCGCGCGGTGATGGTCTTCTTGCGCTTCGACGGGGGCAGCAGCATCTGCATCGCGCCGACCTCGTCGATCACGTCGATCGCCTTGTCGGGCAGCTTGCGATCGTTGATGTAGCGCGCCGACAGCTCGACCGCGGTCTTGATCGCCTCGGGCGTGTACTTGACCTTGTGGTGATCCTCGAACGCGGTGCGCAGGCCCTTGAGGATCTTGATGGTATCCTCGACCGTGGGCTCGTTGACGTCGATCTTCTGGAAGCGCCGCAGCAGCGCGCGGTCCTTCTCGAAGTGGTTGCGGAATTCCTTGTAGGTGGTGCTGCCGATGCAGCGGATGGTGCCGCCGGACAGCGCCGGCTTGAGCAGGTTCGACGCGTCCATCGCGCCGCCGCTGGTGGCGCCGGCGCCGATCACCGTGTGGATCTCGTCGATGAACAGGATCGCGTGCGGCATCTTCTCCAGCTCGGAGACGACCTGCTTGAGGCGTTCCTCGAAATCGCCGCGATAACGGGTGCCGGCGAGCAGGCTGCCCATGTCGAGCGAGTAGATCACCGCCTCGGCCAGCACCTCGGGCACGTCGCCCTCGACGATCTTGCGGGCGAGGCCTTCGGCGATCGCGGTCTTGCCGACGCCGGGATCGCCGACATAGAGCGGGTTGTTCTTCGAGCGGCGGCACAGGATCTGGATCGTGCGATCGACCTCCGGCCCGCGGCCGATCAGCGGATCGACCTTGCCCGAAAGCGCCTTCTCGTTGAGGTTGACGCAGAACTGGTCGAGCGCCGAATCCTTCTTGCCCGACTTGCTGTCCGGCTTGTCGTCGGCGTGCGGGGTTTCGGAATCGTTGCCCTTGGGGCTCTTGTCCTCGATCCGCTTGCCGCCCTTGCCGATGCCGTGGCTGATGTAGCTGACCGCGTCGAGCCGCGACATGTCCTGCTGCTGCAGGAAGTAGACCGCGTAGCTGTCGCGCTCCGAGAACAGCGCCACCAGCACGTTGGCGCCGGTGACGGTGTCCTTGCCCGACGACTGTACGTGCAGGATCGCGCGCTGGATCACCCGCTGGAAGCCGGCGGTGGGGGCGGGATCGCCCTTTTCCTTGGTCTTCAGCGACTGGTATTCCTGATCGAGATACTGGCGCACGACATCGGCGAGATCGCCGAGATCGACGCCGCACGCGGTCATCACCTGGCTGGCGTCGGGATCGTCGATCAACGCCAGCAGCAGATGCTCCAGCGTCGCGTATTCATGGCTGCGCTCCGACGCATGGCCGAGCGCGGCGTGGAGGGTCTTTTCGAGACTCTGGGCGAAACTGGGCATTCAAAGCACCTTCGCTGGCTGGTGATTCGGGTAACCGCTGCTCCCGCGGCCCGGTTCCGGGGCGCAGTGTGCAATGTGACCTTTCGCGAGCGAGTCGCGGCGGGATGAACGGGAGCAGGATTAACGAACAAGGTTGATGGACCGTATATGGGATGCCCGGGCAAAGTTGCGAGGGGCGGCGCGAGCACGGTCCGTGGCATCGGGCGCGGGCACCGCGGCGAAGGGGAGGCGGGCCTCACCCGCGCTTGCTCCCGAACAGGGCGTCGGCGGCGGCGCGGTGGGCGCCGGCACGGTCCTTGTGCGCCCGGACGCGGGCGATTTCCGCCTCGAGCAGGGCAACGCGCGCGTCGAGTTCGGCGAGGGACAGGCGGTCCAGGCTCTCCCCCGAGAGGAGGCTTGCGGCGTCGCCGCGTCGAACCGGGCGGTCGTCATCATCCATTGCAGTGCAGCATCGACCGCTCTAGGGAACCTGTCAACCGCCTGCGTGGCGCATTCGTCGCAGCAGGCTCAAGCGCGTTCGTGGCCGCACTGGAACCGCGAACCGGGTCGTGACATGGTGACGTCACCCGCGCCGGGGGGCGCGGCTCAACCTGGGGGCTTGAACGTATGGCAGACGTGCACGCGGAGACGCTGCCCCGGGACATGATCGCGGTCGGCTATGACGCGCCGGGCGGGCCGGACGTGCTGCGCCCCGCGCGGATTCCGCTGCCGGCGCCGGGACCGGGGCAGGTGCTGGTGCGCGTCGCCTATGCCGGGGTGAACCGGCCCGACGTGGTGCAGCGGCAGGGCAACTATCCGCCGCCGCCCGGGGCATCGCCGATCCCCGGGCTGGAAATCGCCGGGCAGGTCTGCGCGGTGGGTGAAGGGGTCGATGCGGCGCTGGTCGGGGCCACGGTCTGCGCGCTCGTCGCGGGCGGGGGCTATGCCGAGTTCTGCCTGGCGGAGGCCGCGCATTGCCTGCCGGTGCCCGCCGGCCTGCCGCTGGCCGAGGCCGCCGCCCTGCCCGAGACGTTGCTGACGGTGTGGCACAACCTGTTCGAGCGCGGCCACGTGCGCGACGGCGAGACGGTGCTGGTCCACGGCGGCACCAGCGGCATCGGCACGACGGCGATCGCGCTGTGCCGGCTGTTCGGGGTGCGCATCATCGTCACCTGCGGCGGGGCGGAAAAATGCGCGCGGGCGCTGGAGCTGGGCGCCGACCACGCGATCGACTACAAGGCGGCGGATTTCGTCGAGGCGGTCAAGACGATCACCGGCGGGCGCGGGGTCGACGTCGTGCTCGACATGGTGGCGGGGGATTATGTGCCGCGCAACCTCAAGTGCCTCGCCGAGGACGGCCGCCACGTGACGATCGCGGTGCAGGGCGGGGCGAAGGCGGAACTGAACATGGCCGTGGTGATGAGTCGTCGCTACACGCTGACCGGATCGACGCTGCGGCCGCGTTCGAACACGTTCAAGGCGCTGCTGGTCGGCGAAGTGCTGCGCGAGGCCTGGCCGCTGGTCGAGGCGGGCGCGCTGCGGCCGGTGATGGACCGTGCCTTCCCGCTGGACCAGGCCGCCGCCGCCCACGCGCGGATGGAAGCCGGGGAGCACATCGGCAAGATCGTGCTGAAGGTGGACGGCTAAAGTGATTTCAAGTGAAATGGAACATTTCACGGCTCGGAAATCACGAAAAAACAAAAGAATCTGGAGTCGATACCGATTCAATTTGAATGGTGTCGACTCTAGCGCTGGGCCGCGAGTTTCTGCGCCCGGTCCGCCAGGCGCTCGACCGCGGCCGCGTGGATCGCGGGCGCGGTGACGAGCACGCCGAAAGCGCGCGGATCGCGCTTGTTGTAGTTGAGCGGCTGGCCGAACGCGTCGGTGACGGCGGCGCCGGCCTCGCGCGCGATCAGCGCGGCGGCGCCGATGTCCCATTCCCAGCCCCAGCGCAGCGTGGCGACGAGATCGGCCTCATTGGCGGCGACCATGGCGATGCGCAGCGCGATCGAGTTGGGCTTGTCGACCAGCGCGAGGTCCGCATCGACCGGGTGCAGCGCATCGGCGGGGACGCGCGCGCCGGGAAGCAGCGGGCGGGTGCTGGCGCGCAGGCGTTCGCCATTGCGCCAGGCGCCGTGGCCGGCTTCGGCATGCCAGTATTCGCCGGGGGCGCCGCCGAACGGGCGGGCCGGCGCGCACAGCGCGCCGAGCAGCGGCCGGCCGGCGCTGACCAAGGCCACCGAGACGGCCCAGCCGCTGCGGCCGCGGATGAAATCGCGGGTTCCGTCGATCGGGTCGACCAGCCAGATCAGGCCGCCGCCAAGGCGATGCGGGGCGTCCGCGGTTTCCTCGGACAGCCAGCCGGCGGCCGGGAGCAGCGCACCGAGCTCGCGCTTCAGGAAATCATCGACCGCGACGTCGGCGGCGCAGACCGGGCTGCCGGGCTCCTTTTCCCACACTTCGAGCGCCGGGCCGGCGCGGTCCGGATTGCCGGGCCAGGCCGCATGGGCAATGCGGCCGGCTTCGCGGATGATCGCTTCGAGGCGCTGGCGGTCGATCATGAATGCTTTTTGCGAACCATTCGCAAGTGTGGAACATTTTGCTTTGCAGCATGGAAAGGATGTGCTTAGGCGCCCGCGATTTCAAGCTTTGCGATTTCAACCCACCTTCCCCCACTCCCCAGCGAAAGCGAGACGAACATGAACGTCCATGAATACCAGGGCAAGGAACTGCTTGCGAAGTTCGGCGTGGCCGTGCCGGCCGGCGTCGCCGCGCTGTCGGTCGAGGAAGCGGTGGCCGCCGCGAAGACGCTGCCCGGGCCGCTCTACGTCGTGAAGGCGCAGATCCACGCCGGCGGTCGCGGCAAGGGCAAGTTCAAGGAACTGCCGGCCGACGCCAAGGGCGGCGTGCGCCTGGCGAAGTCGATCGCGGAAGTCGAGGCGAACGCGAAGGAAATGCTCGGCAACACGCTGGTGACGATCCAGACCGGCGAGGCCGGCAAGCAGGTCAACCGCCTCTACGTCACCGACGGGGTGGACATTGCCAAGGAATACTACCTGTCGATGCTGGTCGATCGCGCCACCGGCCGCATCGCCGTGATCGCCTCGACCGAGGGAGGCATGGACATCGAGGAAGTCGCGCACTCGACCCCCGAGAAGATCACCACGATCACCATCGACCCGGCGCAGGGCTTCATGCCGCACCACGGCCGCGCCATCGCCTTCGCGCTCAAGCTCAAGGGCGATCTCAACAAGCAGGCGCAGGTGCTGGTCCGCCAGATCTACGACGCGTTCATGGCGCTTGACTGCTCGATGCTCGAGATCAACCCGCTGGTCGAGACGAATGACGGCAAGCTGCTGGTGCTCGACACCAAGATGAGCTTCGATTCGAACGCGCTCTATCGCCACCCCGACGTCATGGCGCTGCGCGACGAGACCGAGGAGGATGCCGCCGAGATCGAGGCGTCGAAGTACGACCTCGCCTACATCAAGCTCGACGGCAACATCGGCTGCATGGTCAACGGCGCCGGCCTCGCCATGGCGACGATGGACATCATCAAGCTCAACGGCGCGTTCCCGGCGAACTTCCTCGACGTCGGCGGCGGCGCGACGACGGAGAAGGTGACGGCGGCGTTCAAGATCATCCTGTCGGACCCGGCGGTCGAGGGCATCCTCGTCAACATCTTCGGCGGCATCATGAAGTGCGACACCATCGCCGAGGGCATCGTCGCCGCGGCGAAGGACGTCAACCTGTCGGTGCCGCTGGTGGTGCGCCTCGAGGGCACCAACGTCGATCTCGGCAAGAAGATCATGGCCGAATCGGGGCTGCCGATCGTTTCGGCCGACAATCTCGGCGATGCCGCGCAGAAGATCGTCGCCGAAGTGGCGAAGGCCGCGAAGTAAGGGTACGAATTGCCCGCTGGATCAAGCCCCGCGGCGATACCCTCGCTGCGGGGCTTGACCTTGCCGAAAAGCGTGGCAATGGGCGCGCAGATGCAATTTAATCGCTCGACTAAATTGCAGTCCCCCTTTGCGAGGAAGGACAAGACCTCATGAAGATTCTCGTGCCCGTGAAGCGGGTGATCGACTACAACGTGAAGCCCCGCGTCAAGGCGGACGGCACCGGCGTCGATCTCGCCAACGTCAAGATGAGCATGAACCCGTTCGACGAGATCGCGGTCGAGGAAGCCATCCGCCTCAAGGAAAAGGGCGTGGCGACCGAGATCGTCGCGGTGTCCGTCGGCCCGCAGAAGGCCCAGGAAACGCTGCGCACGGCGCTGGCGATGGGCGCGGACCGCGCGATCCTGGTGCAGACCGATGACGAGGTCGAGCCGCTGGCGGTGGCGAAAATCCTCAAGACGATTGCGGCCGAGGAGAACCCGGGGCTGGTGATCCTCGGCAAGCAGGCGATCGACGACGATTCGAACCAGACCGGGCAGATGCTCGCGGCGCTGCTGGGCCGTCCGCAGGGCACCTTCGCTTCGGCCGTCACGGTCGAGGGCGATTCGGTGACCGTGACGCGCGAGGTCGACGGCGGTCTCGAGACGGTCTCGCTGGCGATGCCGGCGATCGTCACCACCGACCTGCGCCTGAACGAGCCGCGCTATGCCTCGCTGCCGAACATCATGAAGGCCAAGTCGAAGCCGCTCGCGACCAAGACCCCGGCCGATTACGGCGTCGACACCACGCCGCGGCTGAAGACGCTGAAGGTGGCCGAGCCGGCCGCCCGTTCGGCGGGTATCAAGGTTGCCGACGTCGACGCGCTCGTCGGCAAGCTCAAGGAACTGGGAGTCGCCTGATGAAGACGCTCGTTTGGGTCGAACACGACAACGCTTCGGTCAAGGACGCCACGCTGGCCGCCGTCACCGCCGCTTCGCAGCTGGGTGAAGTCCACCTGCTGGTCGCCGGTTCGGGCTGCGCCTCGGTCGGAGCCGCCGCCGCGCAGATCGCCGGCGTCGCCAAGGTCCACGTCGCCGATGACGCCGCCTATGCCAACGCGCTGGCCGAGAACGTCGCGCCGCTGGTGGTTTCCCTGATGGCGGACCACGACGCGTTCGTCGCGCCGGCCACCTCGAACGGCAAGAACATCGCGCCGCGCGTTGCCGCGCTGCTCGACGTCGCGCAGCTGTCGGACATCCTCTCGGTCGAAGGACCGAAGACGTTCACGCGGCCGACTTATGCCGGCAATGCCATCGCCACGGTCGAATCGACCGATGCCAAGCTGGTGATCACCGTGCGCGGCACCGCCTTCGCCAAGGCGGACGCCAGCGGTGGTTCGGCGGCGGTCGAATCCGTCTCGGGCGCGGGCGATGCGGGGCTGTCGCGCTTCGTCGGCGCCGAGATCGCCAAGTCGGACCGCCCGGAGCTGACCAGCGCCAAGGTGATCGTCTCGGGCGGCCGCGCGCTGAAGGACAGCGACACGTTCAAGGCGACGATCTTCCCGCTGGCCGACAAGCTCGGCGCCGCCGTCGGCGCCAGCCGCGCCGCGGTCGACGCGGGCTACGTGCCGAACGACTACCAGGTCGGCCAGACCGGCAAGATCGTCGCGCCGGAAGTCTACGTCGCCGTCGGCATCTCGGGCGCGATCCAGCACCTGGCGGGCATGAAGGACTCCAAGACCATCATCGCCATCAACAAGGACGAGGACGCGCCGATCTTCCAGGTCGCGGACATCGGCCTGGTGGCGGACCTGTTCAACGCGGTGCCGGAACTGACCGGCAAGCTGTGAACCGCTTCGCCGGGTGACACGAAGACCCCGGGGGGAAACCTCCGGGGTTTTTCCTTGCGCGGGAAATGATACCCTATCGGAAACGAACAGGGAGAGCCGCATGGACCCGCGCCTGCAGGAAGTGATCGACCACCACGAGATCCGCAAGCTGCTGGCCGCGTACGCGCACGGCTGCGACCGGGCCGATCCGCAGCGGATGGGCAGCGTCTATGCCGAGGAGAGCTGGGACGATCACGGTCCGAACAAGTGCGACGGCAAGGCGTTCGCGCGGATGATGACCGCCGACATTGCCACGAACGGGACCGTGTGCAGCCATCAGCTCGGCCAGTCGCTGATCACCATCGACGGCGACACCGCCGGGGTCGAGACCTACTTCATCGCGACGGTGCGCAAGCGGCCGGGGGATGTCGGCGATGTCCTCCACCAGCTCGGCGGGCGCTATGTCGACACGCTCGAGCGACAGGGTGACGGCTGGCGGGTGAAGCGGCGCGTCTGCGTGCGCGAATGGTCGATCAGCCAGCCGGTCGCGGCGGACTGGCTGGCGGCAGCGGGCTTCGTCGAATCACGGCTGGGCCCGGAGGACCCGGCTTATGCCGCGCTGTCGATCCGGCACAACGGCCTGCCGTGACCGCCGCTCAGACGTGCCCGGGCAGGTCGTCCCAGCCACGCGGCGCGATCGGATCGGCCATTTCCACCAGGTGGCGGCAGGCGGCCAGAGCCGCGACCTGTTCGCCGGCCTGCAGCGCGCGGATATAGTCCTGGCACACCGCCTGGCCCTCGACCGAACGCAGACCGGCGACGACGACGGCAAGCGGCCCGATCACGGTATTGGCGAGCGCGGCGCCATCGCGGCCGGCGCTGAGTTCCTCGAGCGTGCTGGTGTAGAGGCAGCGCGCGGCTTCGATCGTCGAGCAGGAGCCGCCGCAGCGACAGTTCCAGGCATCGGCGGCCGAGATGACGTCGCGGAAGCGGTTGGCTTCCGCAACGGCGCGGGCTTCGCTGAACCGGAGGACGTGATCGCTCATGCCGGCATTCTCGCGTGAGAGTGCGAAAATATCGTCAAGGCCGCAGGTCGGTCAAAGCCATAGCGACACGGCATGGATGGCGACGCCGACCAGGCCGCCGACCAGGGTGCCGTTGATGCGGATGAACTGCAGGTCGCGGCCGACCGCACCCTCGATCCGCCCGGTCACGGTAACCGCGTCCCAGCGCCGCACCGTGTCCGACACCAGCGTGACGATGCCGCCGCCGTAGCGGGCCACCATCCCGACCAGCGTGCGCCGCACGAACCGGTTGACGAGGAACTGCAGCCGGGCATCACCCTGCAGCGCCGCGCCAAATGCCGCCAGCCCCTCGCCGAGGCTGCCGCCGAGCATGCGATCGGGATCGCGCGTGGCCTGCAGCATCGCCGCGCGGAAGCGCTCCCACAGGCCGTCGAGCCAGGCCGCGATCGCCGGATTGGCCAGCAGCTCGTGCTTGGCTGCCTCGACCCGGGCGCGCAGGCCGGCGTCGTGGCGCAAGTCGTCGGCGAGCGCCTGCAGCCCGGCCTCGAGCCGCTGGCGCAGCGGGTGGTGCGGATCGACCAGGCATTCGGCCAGGGTGCGGTAGAGCCCGTCGAGCAGGGCATTGGCGATGCGCTCATCGATCCCGGTCCAGCGCAGCAGTGCATTGGCGCGCGCGTGGATCATCGCGCGCAGCGTGTCCTCGTTGGCTTCGAGCGCGCTCCCCGCCCAGCGGATCGCGGCTTCGAGCACCGGCACGTGACGGCGATCGGCGATCGCGGCGTGCAGCACCTGGCCGAGCAGCGGCGCCAGCTCGACGCGCTCCGCCTGGCGGCGCAGCGAGGCCTTGACCAGCCCGCCGAGCTGCTCCCCGTCGAGCGACTGCAGCACTTCGCCGAGCAACGCCGCCGCCCCCTGTCGCACCCGGCCCTCGCCGCCGCGACGCGGATCGGCCAGCCAGGCCCCGGCCAGCGCCGCCGGGTTGAGCGGCCGCAGCCGCCGGGCCACGACTTGCGGGGTGAGGAACCAGGTGCGCAGGAACGTCGCCATGGTGTCGGCGATGCGGTCCTTGTTCTCGGGGATGATCGCGGTGTGCGGGATCGGCAGGCCGAGCGGCCGGCGGAACAGCGCGGTGACCGCGAACCAGTCGGCCAGCCCGCCGACCAGCGCCGCCTCGGCGAAGGCACGGGGCCATTGCCAGAGCGCGCCGGTCCCCGCCATGCGACTGGCCAGCACGAACAGCACCGCCATCGCCAGCAGCAGCAGGGTGGCGCTGCGGCGCATGGCGCGCGCCCGATCCGGAGCGGGCGAGGGTGTCGGCGGGATCACTCCGCCGCTTCGGCCTGTCCGGGCGCGGGATAGGCGGCCAGCGCCGGCGGCTCGCCGGCGGGCCGCGGCAGCGCGTGATGCGGCTCGAATGTCAGGAAGCGGCGGCGCAGCGCCGGGCCGAGGCGCTTTTCGAGGCCGTCAGCCAGGCTGAACGCCGCCGGCACGATCACCAGCGTCAGCAGCGTCGACAGCACCAGCCCGCCGATCACGACCGTACCCATCGGCGCGCGCCAGGCGCCATCGCCCGAGATGGACACCGCCGTCGGCACCATGCCCGCGGTCATCGCCACGGTGGTCATCACGATCGGCTGCGCGCGCTTGTGGCCGGCCTCGACGATCGCCGAGAACTTGTCGGCGCCCTTGGCCATTTCCTCGATCGCGAAGTCGATCAGCAGGATCGAGTTCTTGGCGACGATGCCGAACAGCATGAGGATGCCGATGAACACCGGCAGCGACAACGGCTGGCCGAGCACGAACAGCGCCATCAGGCCGCCGAGCGGGGCGAGGAACAGCGAGCCCATGTTGACCAGCGGCGAGACGAAGCGGTGGTAGAGCAGCACCAGCACCGAGAACACCAGCAACACGCCGGCGAGCAGCGCGCCCATGAAGCTCTGCATCATGTCCGCCTGCCAGCGGTCCTGCCCGAACGGGGTGTTGGCGACCCCTTGCGGCAGGTTCTTCATGATCGGCAGCTTCTGGATGGCGTCCATCGCCGTGCCCTTGACGATGCCCGGCGCGAGATCGGCGCCGACGAACGTGCGGCGCGACTGGTTGTAGCGCTGGATCGTCGTCGGCCCGGCGCCGAAGGAAATGTCGGCCACCGTCGACAACGGCACCGAGCCGCCGCTGGCGGTGGGCACCGGCAGATTCTGGATCGTCGCGATGTTGCGGCGCGCGTCCTCGGACAGGCGGACGCGGATCGGCACCTGGCGGTCGGAAAGCGAGAACTTGGCGGCGTTCTGGTCGATATCGCCGATCGTGGCGATGCGGATCGCCTGGCTGAGCGCCGAGGTGGTGACGCCGAGCCCGGCGGCGAGATCGAGCCGCGGCTTGATGAGGATCTCCGGGCGGCGCATGTCCGCGGCGACGCGCGGCGCGACGAGGCCGGGGATGCTCTTCATCTGTTCGACCAGCGTCGCCGCGGCGCGGTCGAGCGCCGCTGAATCGGACCCCGTGAGCATGATCGAGATCGGCCGGCCGGTGCCGCCGCCGCCGCCCGGGCCGGACAGATCCTGGAAGGTGACGCGGGCGTCGGGGATCGACTGCAGGCGCGGCGTCAGCGCGCGCTCGAACTGCTGGCTGGTCTTGTGGCGCTTGCGCTTGAGGTTGATGAAGATGCGGGCGTTGCCCTCGCGGATGCTCTCGAACGCGTTCTCCACGGCCTCGTCCTGCTCGACCAGGCGGGCAACGCGATCGGCGACGTCGGTGGTCTGGGCCAGCGTGGTGCCCGGCACCATCTGGATCTGGATCATGCTGAAGTCGCTGTTCACGGTCGGGAAGAACTGGGCCGGGATGCTGGCCATCATCGTCACCGTCAGCGCCAGCGCGCCGACGCCGATGCCGACCATCCACACGCGGTGGTCGCGCAGGCGGGCGCGAATGCGCTCGCGCCAGCTGCGCACATGGCCCGCGATCGCGGCGCGCCGCTTGGCGTCCTGCACGGCGCTGTCATCCAGCGTCCAGCGCAGCAGCTTCAGGTAGCGGTCCATCCAGGGGCCGCCGGCATGTTCGGCGTGGCCGTGCGACGCGAGGAAATAGGCCGCGACCATCGGCGTGATCATCCGCGCGACCGCCAGGCTGAGCAGCACCGAGGTGACGACGGTGAGCCCGAAGCTCTTGAAGAACTGGCCGGGAATGCCGCCCATCAGCCCGACCGGCAGGAACACCGCGACGATCGAGAACGTGGTGGCGACGACGGCGAGGCCGATCTCGTCGGCGGCGTCGATCGATGCCTGGTAGGCCGTCTTGCCCATGCGCATATGGCGGACGATGTTCTCGATCTCCACAATGGCGTCGTCGACCAGCACGCCGGCGACGAGGCCGAGCGCGAGCAGCGACAGGCTGTTCAGCGTGAAGCCGAACCAGGCATAGAGGAACCAGAACGTCGGGATGGCCGACAGCGGGATGGCGATCGCGGAGATCACCGTCGCGCGCCAGTCGCGCAGGAAGAAGAACACGACGATGACGGCGAGGATCGCGCCCTCGACCATCGAGGCGATCGAGCTCGAGTATTGCTGCTTGGTATAGTCGACCGAGGCGAACAGGCGGGTGAAGTGGACCCCGGGGTGCTCCTTCTCGATCTTCTCGATCTCGGCGACCGCGCCGTCGTAGACCGCGACGTCGGACGCGCCGCGGGCGCGGGTGATCTCGGCGACGACCACCGGCTTGCCGTTGACCTTGCCGGCCGAGGTCAGCTCGCCGTAGCTGTCCGAAACCTGCGCGAAGTCCGCCAGCTTGACCGAACGGCCGCCGCCGAGCGGGATGTCGGTCTGCGACAGTTCGTAGGCGGTCTGCGCATTGCCGAGCACGCGCACCGATTGCCGCGCGCCGGCGATCTCGGCCTTGCCGCCGGCGGCGTTGACGTTGAGCTGGCGCAGGACGGTGTTGACCTGGGTCGCGGTCACGCCGAGCGACTGCATCCGCGCGGGATCGAGGGTGACGCGGATCTCGCGATCGACGCCGCCGCCACGCTCGACCTTGGCCATGCCGCCGATCGACAGCAGCCGCTTCGAGACGGTATCGTCGACGAACCAGGACAGCTGGCTGACGGTCATGTCGTCGGCCGAGATCGCCCAGGCCGCGATCGAGTTGCCGCCGCCGACGATCTTGAACACGCGCGGTTCGAGAATGCCGTCGGGCAGGTCGCCGCGGGCCTGGTCGACCTGGTTCTTGACCTCGTTCACCGCCTCGTTGATGTCGGTGCCGATGTCGAACATCACCGTGGTGGTGCTGTTGCCTTCCTGCGCGGTCGAGCTGATCGAATCGACCCCGCTGATCGTGCGGACCGCGGCCTCGATCTTCTGGGTGACCTGGGTCTCGATCTCGGTCGGCGCGGCGCCGGGCTGGCTGATCGAGACGATCACCGCCGGAAACTCGATGTCCGGCATGTCCTGCACCTTCATCTGCGTGAAGGAGACCAGGCCCATCAGCATCAGCCCGACGAAGATGATGATCGGCACCACCGGGTTGCGGATCGACCAGGCCGAGATGTTGCGGAAGTTCATCGCCGGGGGTTCGCTTCTGTGGGCCGGTTGGGGGACCGCGCGGCCATCACGGCTTGGCCTGGACCGGGTTCATCGTCTCGCCCGGGGAGAGGAAGCCGCCGGCGCGCAGCACGACGCGCTCGTTCCCGGTCAGGCCGCCGACGATGGCAATGCCGTGGTCGGTGACGAGGCCCAGCTTGACGTCGCGGCGCTCCGCCTTGTTGTTCTTGCCGACGATGAAGACGTAGCTCTTCTGGCCGTCGTTGAGGATGGCCGAATCAGGCAGCATCGGCGCTTCCACCTGGCCCGAGTGGATGACCGCGCTGGCGAAGCCGCCGGGGCGCAGCTCGGGCGACCAGGCCAGGGCGATGCGCACCATGCCCTGTCGGGTCTGCGGATCGACGAACGGCGAGACCTGCCAGACCTTGCCGGTGAACGGCCGCGAGGTGCCGACCGGGGTGACCACGGCCTCGGCGCCGGGATGGACCTGCGCCAGCTCGACCTCGCCGAGCTGGGCCTTCATTTCCATCTCGCCGCCCAGCGCGATGCGGAACAGCACGCCGGTGCCGGCGCCGACCACCTGGCCGGGCTCGACCTTGCGCTCGAGCAGCAGGCCGGCCTCGGGGGCGACGATCGACAGACGGCGGACGCGGGCGCCGGTCTCGCCGAACTGGGCGCGGGCGACGCGGACGCGGGCGTTGGCGCCGTCGCGCGTGGCGGTCAGCCGGTCAACGTCGGCGTGGGAAATGAAGCCGCGATCGACCAGCTTGAGCGCGCGGTCGAGATTGGCCTGGGCCAGGCGGGCATCGGCCTCGGCGGCGGCGATTTGGGCCTGGCTGTTCGAAAGCTGCTGGACCTGGACCGAACGATCGACGACGGCGAGGACCTGGCCCTTGGCCACCCATTGCCCGGCATCGACGGCGACGCTGACGATCTGGCCGCCTTCGCCCACCGAGCCGACCGGCATTTCGCGCCGGGCCGCGAGCGAGCCCGAGGCATTGATCGTGCCGGCCACCAGCGAGCGGCCGGGGGTGACGACCGTCACCGTCGGGGCCTGTTCGAGCCCCTTGCCGTTGCCATCGGCGTTGCGGCCGTGGTGGACCGCGTACCAGACGCCGATCAGCGCCAGCGCGCCGAGTCCGCCGAGCAGCCAGTTGCGCCGCCGACGTCCGCGTTCCTCCTCGCTGTCCGCTTCGAGCGCCGCGACCGCGTCGGCATGGTCGAAGCGCGCGTCCGTCCCCGCCGCCGGGGAATCGTCCCGTCCGCTGCCTTCGATCCTGGCATCGTAATTCATAACGCGGTCACCGCCCGGAGTTCGTTTTCCCCGCCCCGCGCGCCGTCCTGCCTGGCTGGCGGCGCCGGCTGCGGCAGGGCAGCGGAACCGCGCCGTCTGCGCGCGTTGAGCGGGGCCGAGCATAGACGCGCGCGCCTGTGCAGGCAATCATCGGCCGACGAATGCCATGCCGGGGCCGACCAACGACCCATGCACGGCGTGGCCCGCGGGCGAATCGAAACGGGCCTGCTGCGGGGCAGCAGGCCCGTTGCGAACGATTGTCGGTCCGGCGGGTGCCGGCGCGGTCAGTACTTGAGCTGGCGCTCGTAGAGATCGCGATAGTGCTGGATTCGCGTCACGCGCAGGCCCTGCATGCCCGAGCGGTCGACCGCGCGCTGCCACGAAGCGAATTCCTCGAGCGTCAGCGAATAGCGCTCGCAGACTTCGTCGATCGTCAGCAGGCCGCCGTTGACCGCGGCGACGACTTCCGCCTTGCGGCGGACGACCCAGCGAGTCGTGTTCGGTGCCGGCAGGTTCTCGACCGTCAGCGGCTCCCCAAGCGGGCCGATCACCATGGTCGGCTTGATTTTCTGGTTCTCGATCATTGCAAACCTCGATCGCCGGTCTGGACCGTGCCGGCGGTGCCGTCGCCTATGGCAGCCCCGGGTTTGACTTCGACTGAAAGAGTAGGGTTAACAGCGGATAAGCGAAGTTCTTTTCCCATAACCCACTGATGCGGAGCGGTTTCCCCGACGACGACGAGGCGGCGGGCGGAGGCCGGATCGAAGCTGCCGAGGCCACTGGCGATCGCGCGCGGGGCCGGCATGGCGGCATCGCGGCAGGCGGCTGCGGCAGCCAGGCGCGCGGCCAGCCCCTGCCAGTCCAGCGCGCGCGCGCGGCCGGCCGGAAGCGGGGACATGGCGGCATCGCCTTGCCAGTCGGGGGGGGGCATCAGCATTTCCATTGGCGCTGTCTTACGCCGGCGCTGGTCAAGACGGGGTAAACCGGCGGTTTACCGCGCGTTGACCAACCTTACCGAACCTTGCCCAAGGGTCTTAGGTGCCAGCAGGCGCCGGTCAGCGAGGCTTTGCGCGCCGGACGGCGCGGGTGTAAGGGCGCGCGCCATGGTCGATCCCGCTTTCGATTCCGCCGCGTCGCTGTTCCAGCTGGGCGAAAGCCTGGCCGGGCGGCGCGTGGTCGTGGCGATGTCGGGCGGGGTCGATTCGTCAGTGGTGGCGGCGCTGGCGGCGGCGGCCGGGGCCGAAGTGATCGGGCTGACGCTGCAGCTTTACGACCACGGCGCCGCGGTAAAGCGCAAGGGCGCGTGCTGTGCCGGCCAGGACATCCGCGATGCGCGGGCGGTGGCCGAGCGGCTGGGCATCGCGCATTATGTAATGGACCACGAATCCGCCTTCCGGCACGAGGTGGTCGAGCGTTTCGCCGACGAGTACCTGGCCGGGCGCACCCCGATCCCGTGCATCCGCTGCAACATGGGGCCGAAGTTCACCGACCTGTTCGCGATGGCGCGCGATCTTGGCGCCGATTGCCTGGCGACCGGGCATTACGTCCGCCGCGTAGCCGGGGCTGCGGAGGCGGAACTGCACCGCGCGGTCGATCCGGCGCGCGACCAGTCCTATTTCCTGTACGGGACGACGGGGGCGCAGCTCGACTATCTGCGCTTTCCGCTGGGCGGATTGCCGAAGAGCGAGGTACGGCGACTGGCCGAGGCGGCGGGGCTCGTGGTCGCGGCCAAGCCGGACAGCCAGGACATCTGTTTCGTGCCCGACGGCGACTATGCCGCGGTGGTGCGCAGCGTGCGGCCCGAGGGCGAGGCGCCGGGCGATATCGTCCATGCCGAAACCGGCCGGGTGCTGGGCACGCACAAGGGCGTGATCCACTACACGGTCGGCCAGCGGCGCGGGATCGAGATCGGCGGCCAACCCGAGCCGCTCTACGTCACCGGGATCGATGCGCCGCAGCGGCGCGTGCTGGTCGGGCCGCGGCGGCTGCTGGCGGTGGCGCGCGCGCGGATCGCCGAGACCAACCGCATCGGCCCGCTGCCCGAGGGCGGATTGACCGCGAAAGTGCGCTCGCTCGCAAAGCCGGTGCCGGTCATGCTCGAAGGGCCGCTGGGCGATGGTGCGGCCACCGCGATCCGCTTTGCCGCGCCCGAATTCGGCGTCGCACCGGGCCAGGCGGCGGTGCTCTACCACGGCGACCGCGTGGTCGGCGGCGGCTGGATCGACGCGACCGAATCGCCGGCCTAGCGCGCGCTGCGGAGCCTGTTTTCGGCGCATCCTTCCGGGTCGCCTCGCGTTTGCGCCGCGGGCGAAAGCCGCGCTAGTTCCACTTCTCTAGCACGCAGCCTTCGCCGTCGCGGAACGTGGCGTCCTGAGTCGCCAGCAGCGGATAGCGTGCGGTGATCCGGCGGGCGGCGGCGTCCTCGCTCAGCCAGACCGGGCCCATGCCGGATTCGAAATCCTTGCGGCAATCGCCCAGCGACCGTCCGGCGACATAGCGGCACGAACAGCCGATGCGTGCGCCATAGGCGGCGGCGGCGCGGCCGCGCTCCGCCAGCGTGCCCCAACCCAGCGCCAGCGCGGCGAGCAGCAGCAGGACCAGCGCCACGCCGAGCCGGAACGGCCAGCCGCGACGGGGCGGCTGGAATGTCGATACGGGCTTTGCAGTTGCCATCGTCCCCGGCCTTGCGCATGAGGCGCGCCATGCCGACACGCCGCCTGCCCCATATCCTGACGCTGGCGCTGCTGCCAGCGCTGATCGCCGGCTGCCATGGCGACGGC
The DNA here is from genome assembly GCA_028868535.1 of Sphingomonadales bacterium. GTDB lineage: Bacteria > Pseudomonadota > Alphaproteobacteria > Sphingomonadales > Sphingomonadaceae > Novosphingobium. The sequence goes on from JAGWUH010000029.1 coordinate 39,646, forward strand.
GGTCCGCCGCCGCTCAGCCCGGCGGCGCTGGCGGCGGTGGCCGAGCGTCCCGGCGCCCCGCGCGAGGCGGTGGCGCGCGCGATCGATGCGCTGTTCACCGCCGATGACATCGGCGAGACGCGCGCGGTTCTGGTCTGGCACAATGGCCGGCTCGTCGCCGAGCGCTACGGTCAGGGCTATGGGCCACGGACGCGCTTCCTCGGCTGGTCGATGACCAAGAGCGTGACCGGCGTGCTGATCGGCCTGCTCGTCGCCGACGGGCGGCTGCGGCTCGACCAGCCGGTGCCGATCCCCGCCTGGCAACGCCCCGGCGACCCGCGCGGCGAGGTGACGCTGCGCGAGCTGCTGCAGATGCGCTCGGGCCTGCGCAACGCCGAGGAGGCCGATCCCGCCACCGACGCCGACGCGGTGCGCATGCTGTTCCTCGACGGTCGCGACGACATGGCCGCCTATGCCGAGAGCCAGCCGCTGGAAGCCCGGCCTGGCGACCGCTTCGATTATTCGACGCCGACCGCGGTGATCCTGGCGGACGCCGCCACCCGCGCGCTGACCGACAGCCGCGACCCGGCGACGCGCCGGCGCCTGCTCGGCGAATACCTCAGGACCCGGCTGACCGAGCCGCTGGGGATGACTTCGGCCGTGCCCGAGTTCGATGCCGCTGGCACCTTCATCGGTGGCTCGATGCTGCATGCGACCGCGCGCGACTGGGGCCGCTTCGGCGAGTTCCTGCGCAACCTGGGCTCGGTCAAGGGCGCGCAGGTGGTGCCGCGCGACTGGATCGGCTTCATGACGACGCCGTCGCCGGCCAACCCGGGTTATGGCGCGCAAGTGTGGCTGAACCGGCGCGGGTCGATCGGCGTGGACGGCAAGCCGCGCGACGAACTGTTTCCCGGCCGCGCCCCACGCAGCCTGTTCGCCTGCATCGGCCACCTCGGCCAGTACGTCCTGGTCTCGCCCGAGCAGCACCTGACGGTGGTGCGGCTGGGCAAGACCCGCAACGAGGACCGCGCCGCGTTGCGCGCGCGGCTGGCGGACCTGGTAGAACTGTTTCCGGCGGGCTGAGCCCCGGGCCGGCACCGCGCGCCGGGGGACGGCGGGGCCGGTTCAGGCGATGCTGACGTGGAACAGGTGCCCGATCCCGTAAGTCGTCGCCATCGCCAGCGTGCCCCACAGCGTGGTCCGCACGAGGCCGGGGAGAACGGGTGCCCCGCCGGTCCTGGCCCCGATCGCGCCGAGCACGGCGAGCGACAGCACCGTCAGCCCGACGAGCACCGGCAAGGCCAGGGTGCCCGGCGCGAGCAGCACCGCGGCCAGCGGCGGGAGGCCGCCGGCGGTGAAGCTGAGGGCCGAAGCCAGCGCCGCCTGTACCGGGCGTGCGGCGCCGTTTTCGGTGATGCCGAGCTCGTCGCGGGCGTGCGCCTCCAGCGCATCCTGTTCGGTCAGCCGGGTCGCGACGGCGTGGGCCAGGCCAGCCGGCAGGCCGCGTCCCTGGTAGATCTGCGCGAGCTCCTGCCGTTCGCGATGCGGATGGCGTTCCAGCGCCCGCCGCTCGCGTTCGAGATCGGCGGCTTCGGAATCGGCCTGGCTGCTGACCGAGACATATTCCCCCGCGGCCATCGACATGGCGCCGGCAGCGATCCCGGCGACCGCGGTGAGCAGCAGTTGCTCGGCCGAGGCGGCGGCGGCGGCCACGCCGACGAGCAGGCTCGCCGTCGACAGCAGGCCATCGTTGGCGCCGAGCACGGCGGCGCGCAGCCAGCCCGTCCGGTTCACGTAGTGCTGTTCCGCGTGGGACGGGCCGGTGCTGGCGGGCATGAACGCTGAACCAGCGGCGACGCGCCGGGTTCCGCCTGCGGACACGAAGGTCGGCGGCCCCGGTCATCCGCGGATCGCCGGCCGGGCGCCGGGCGATCCGCGAATCAGGCTGTCCCACCAGCGTCGGCCGGTCAGGACGGCAGCGTCATCACCATTGGCTGTGGTGATGATGGTGGTGGTGGTGGTGGTGGTGGTGGTGATGATGGTAGCGCGGCCGCACGGCCCAGCCACCGCCGTCCCAGTAGTAGCCGTGCTCGCCGTACCAGCGACGCGAATGATGGTGGTGGTGATGATGGTGGTGGTGGTGGTGATGGTAACGATCATAGCCATCGCCGCGCCAGTACTGCGCCGGTTGCAGGAAACTGCTGCGGCGCGCGGCATCGTCGGCGGCAAGCAGGCCGCCGGCATCCGGCACCGGCTCGAGCAGATCGGCGTAAGTCGCGGCCGGGGGCAGCGGGTCCGCCCTGGCCGCGGCCGGGGATGCGGCAACCAGCGGCAGGATGGCACCCGCCGCGCTGGCGAGGAGTAGAGGTCTTAACTGCATGGCAAACTCCATCGATGCAGGGTCCTCCCGTCGGTCGGGCCGCGAGGGCGGCCCGGGTTCACGATCCCATCGTCGCGGCCACCATAGCGTGTTGCGCCCGCCGCCCGGCTGAACGGGCGCGACAGCGTGCGTTCACCGCGGCACCGGCGGGCACCTGCGTCATGAGCCCGTTTCATCCGCTCTCGCCCGCTTGCGGGCCGCCCGGGCGAGGTTGCGGTACGTCGCGTCGAACACCGTGTTGGTGTCCGAGATCCAGCGCGTGCCCTCCGCCAGGCGGTCGCGGTTCGCGGCCAGGCGCCGGCTGCGCAACTCGCGCTGCGCGGCGACGTCCTCGGGCATCGGCGCGAGCGTGATCGCCGCATCGTCGGGCACGGCGGTGAAGGCCATGAACGGCTCGCCCGGACGGAACACGTGCGCGACGCCCGGTGGCGGCGCGCGGAAGATCGCGAAGAAGATCATCGGCCACCATTCGCTGCGCAGCACCGCCGGCACCGCCAGCGGGGTCGAGCAGGTGGCGTCGGTGAAGTAGCGCGGATGGGGTTCGGTGCGCACCGCCCAGCCCGGTGGCACTTCGAGATCGAGCGAGAGCTGGTACGAATAGTAGTCATCGCCGAACGGCCGGAACGGCGGCCATTGCCCGGCATCGCGCGGGGGCGGCCCCCAGTCCGATTCGAGGCTCACCCGGCCGTCGATCGTCCGCACCGTCAGCGGATTGTCATAGGGGTAGCACAGCTCGATGCCCTGGCCGGCATATTCGGAGAACGGCATGCAGTGCCAGGGCTGCTCGTGGCTGCCGTCGGCGCGGGGTTGCCGGTCCCCGCCCCAGCCGGGGACGTTCATGCGGATCGGGCGGGGCGGTATCCGTTGCCCGGACTGGCGGAATCTGACGAGCGGCATCGGTGGTCCGATCAGGGCGCGAGGCGCGGGGGAAGCTGCACCTGGCCAATGATCCCGGAGGGATGCGGTTCCGGGGAGGGGCCGGCCGGCCGACGCGATGCCCCCGGTGGCCTCAGTCTCCCGCCGCCGGATCGGCGTCCTGCAGGCGCCTGACCAGCAGCTTGTCGATCTTGCGCCCGTCCATGTCGACGATCTCGAAGCGCCAGCCCTGGTCCACGAACGCCTCGCCTTCCTGCGGCAGGTGGCGCAGCACCGACAGCACGTAGCCGGCCGAAGTGGCGTAATCGCGGTTGTCGGGCAGCTCCAGCTCGAGCCGGCGGGCGAGCTCGTCGGCCGGCAGCGCGCCGGCGATCAGCAGCGAACCGTCGTCGCGCAGCACGACCATCGGCTCGTCGCCCTCGTCGCCGTGGCTGACGAAGTTGCCGGCGATGGCCGCCAGCAGGTCGGCCGGGGTGACGATGCCCTCGAGATGGCCGTACTCGTCGTGGACCAGCGCCATCGCCACGTCCGACTGCTGGAGGATGCGCAGCGCGTCCATCGCGTCGAGCTGGTCGGGGATGATCTCGGCCTTCTTCATCAGCCGTGCCAGTTGCACGCGCTTGCCCGCGAGCAGCACCGCCAGCACCTCGCGCACCTTGACGACGCCGACGATGTTGTCGGCGGCGCCGTCGCTGACCGGCAGCAGCGAGTGCGGGCTGTCCTTGATCGCGGCGCGCAGGTCTGCCTCGGTGGCCTTGCGGTCGATCCAGTCGACCTCTGTGCGGGGGGTCATCAGTTCGCGGACGGGGCGATCGGCCAGGCGCATGATCCCGGTCATGATCGCGCGCTCGTCCTCCTCGATCACGCCCGATTTTTCCGCCTCGGCGAACATCAGGTGGAGTTCTTCCTCGGTCACCTCGGGCTCGCTGCTGGCGCGCACGCCGAGCAGGCGCAGGAACAGGCGCGAGGAGCGGTCGAGCAGCCAGACCATCGGCGCGGTGACGCGCGCGAACACCGCCATCGGCCGGGCCGAATGGATCGCGATCGGCTCGGAGACGCGCAGCGCGACCTGCTTGGGGACGAGTTCGCCGATGACCAGGTTGATGTAGGTGGTGCCGACGATGGCCAGCGCGAAGCCCGCTTCTCCCGCCCAGCGCGCGGGAACGCCGACGAGCGCCAGCCGCTCGCCCAGCGGCTGGCCGAGGTGCGTGCCCGAATAGGCGCCGGCGACGACGCCGATCAGGGTGATGCCCGATTGCACGGTGGAGAGGAACTTGCCCGGATCGGAGGCGAGGCGCAGCGCCGCGGCGGCGCCGCGGCTGCCCTTGTCCGCGGCGAGCTTGAGCCGCGCCGGCCGCGCCGAGACGATCGCCAGTTCGGACATCGCGAACAGGCCGTTGAGCAGAACGAGGCCCACGAGAATGACGACATCGGTCCAGGGAAAGGGTGTCACGCCGCCAGTCCTAGCAGCTTTGCCGCGCAGGGTGAAAGCGGGGAACGCGCGGGCCGGCGTGCGATCGTTGATAAACCCTTCGTGCAGCTACCGTTCAGGCGGGACAATCGATAGATTCCAGCGCACAATCGCCAGCGCGAACCCGCAGGAGCCGCCGTCCCATGACTCATGCAACGAACCCCGTATCGAACACCGGCCGCAGGACGCTGGCCGGCCTGCTCGCCGTCGCGCTCGTCGCGACGACGACGGGTTGCGTCACCGATCCCAACACCGGCCAGCAGAAAGTCTCGCGCACCGCCATCGGCGCCGGGGCGGGCGTGCTCGGCGGCATCCTGCTCGGCGGGCTGATCGGCGGCGGCACCGGGCGCATCATCGGCGCCGGCATCGGCGGCGTCGCCGGCGCCGCGATCGGCTATACCAAGGACAAGCAGATCGCCGAGCTGAAGGAAAAGACGGAGGGCACCGGCGTCGACGTCACCACCACCGACAACGGCCAGGCGATCCTCGTCAGCCTGCCCGATGGCGTCACCTTCGATACCGATTCCTATGAACTGAAGCCGGCGTTCCGGCCGACGCTGACGCAGATCGCGCAGAACCTGACGAAGTATCCGAACAGCCTGATCGACGTCTATGGCCACGCCGATTCGACCGGCTCCGCCGCGCATAACCAGGTGCTGTCGGAGAACCGCGCGCGCGTCGTCGGTGATTTCCTGACGATGCAGGGCGTGGCCGGCAGCCGCCTGCGCACGCAGGGGTTCGGCTCGACGATGCCGGTGGCGGACAACGCCACGCCCGAAGGCCGCGCCAAGAACCGCCGCGTCGAGATCAAGATCGTGCCGATCAGCCAGGAGCAGGTCCAGGCGGCGCGCCAGGCGGCGGGGCAGTAGGAGGCGGGCATGGAGCGGCTGGTCCTTCACGAATATGCCCAGAGCGGCAACTGCTACAAGATCCGGCTGACCGCGGCGCTGCTGGGTTTCCCGATCGAGCGGCGCGAGTACGACATCATCAGGGGCGAGACGCGGACGCCCGAATTCCTCGCGCAGGTCAACGCCAATGGCCGCATCCCGGTGCTGCAGGTGGGCGGGCGTTTCCTGCCCGAGAGCAACGCCGCATGCTGGTACCTGGCCGAGGACAGCGCGCTGATTCCCGGGGACCGCTTCGCGCGGGCGGACATGCTGCGCTGGATGTTCTTCGAGCAGTACAGCCACGAGCCGAACGTCGCGACGCTGCGCTTCTGGCTGGCGTTCGTCGGCGAGGGCAACCTCAGCGAGGCACAGCGCGCGCAGATTCCGGCGAAGCGGGCCGGCGGCGAGGCGGCCTTGGAGTTGATGGATGAGCATCTCGCAAGCCGCGACTGGATGGTCGGCGCCGGGGCGACGCTCGCCGACATCGCGTTGTTCGCCTATAGCCACGTTGCCGACGGCGGCGGGTTCGAGCTCGCGCGATATCCGGCGATCCAGCGGTGGATATCGCGGATCGAAGCGTTGCCCGGCTTCGTTTCGATCGACGGCTGAACCTAAATCCTTGCCGAATCCCGGCAGGTATCCTAGATACGGCGGCAAGCGGCCGCTCCGGTAAGGGGCGGCCCTTTCTATTCGGGGCCGGCAAAACGGCCCGCAGCATTCGCCGGAGACAACCCGTGACCCAGCCCACTCCCCTGATGCCGCACGCGACGGCGTCCTGGCTCGTCGACAACACCGCGCTCTCGTTCGAGCAGATCGCCGAGTTCTGCGGCCTGCACATGCTCGAGGTGCAGGCGATGGCCGACGACCTCGCCAGCAGCAAGTACACCGGCCGCGATCCGCTGCGCTCGGGCGAGCTGACCCAGGCCGAGATCGAGAAGGGCCAGGCCGATCCCAACTACCGGCTCAAGATGTTCAAGGCGCCGGTCACCGTCAGCCGCACCAAGGGCCCGCGCTACACCCCGGTGTCGAAGCGCCAGGACAAGCCCGACGGCATCGCCTGGATCCTGCGCCACCACCCGGAAATCTCGGACGCGCAGATCGGCAAGCTGATCGGCACGACGCGCAACACCATCGCCGCGATCCGCGATCGCAGCCACTGGAACATCCAGAACATCAACCCCAAGGACCCGGTGACGCTGGGCCTGTGCTCGCAGCGCGAGCTGGACGCGCTGGTCGCCAAGGCGGCAAAGCGCGCCGGCATCAGCGAGGACGAGGAAGCCAACGTCCAACGCCTCGGCAGCGACCGCGAGGCGCTGATCGAGGAACTGCGCGCCGAGCGCGAGGCCGCCGCCAAGGCCGCCAACGAGGCCGCGCAGGAGGCCGAGGTCGCCGCCTGGCTGGCGGCGAAGCGCGCCGCGGAGGCCGAGGAGCAAGGCTGAAGCCGGGCGACCCGATCGGATTGCGGAGCGGGGGGCGAAAGCCCCCCGTCTTGCGTCGGCGATGCGCGCCTATTCCTCGGTGCGGATCAGCACCGTCTCGCCGACGAACAGGAACAGCAGGAACGGCGCCCAGGCCGCGACCAGCGGCGGGTAGCCGCCGAAGTTGCCGAGCGCCAGCGCGGCGTTGTCGACGACGAAATAGGTGAAGCCCAGCGCCATGCCGATCACCGCGCGGATCAGCAGCTGGCCCGACCGCGCCAGGCCGAACGCGGCGACCGCGCCGAGCAGCGGCATCAGCAGCGCGGCCAGCGGGCCGCTGATCTTGTGCCACCACTTGCCGTCGAGCTCGCTGGTGCGGCGGCCGGCGGCATTGAGCCGGGCCATCGACCGGGTCAGCGTGAAGATGCCCTGCGAATCCGCGTCGACCGTGCTCATCTCGATCTGTTCGGGCTTCACGCCCTGGCCGACGATCACCGGGCCGGGGCGCGAGGTGGCGATGGCGCGGGCGTCGAAACGCACCGGATCGTCGAGCCGCCAGCCGGGCGCGGCGAAGCTGGCGTGGGGACTGCGGAACTGCGCGACGATCACGCCGCGCGCGTCGCGCTCGTACCAGGTGACGCCGGCAAGCTGCATCGCCTTGCCGAAACCGGCGGCGCTGTCGGCGGCGAGGATGCTGGTGCCATCGGCCATGAAGACGTTGGCATGGCCGGTCGCCTCGCGCGGGATCGGGCCGAAATCCGCGGCCTGCCAGGCTTTCAGCGTCGCGGTGGAGCGGGTGACGACGCGTTCGTTGAAGGCGAAGTTGACGAGGCTGATCGCCGCCGCGGTCATCAGCAGCGGCGCCAGGATCTGGTGCGCGGAAAGCCCGCCGGCGCGCATCGCGATGACCTCGCTGTTCTGGTTCAGCGTGGCGAAGGTGATGATCGTCGCCAGCAGCACCGAATAAGGCAGGAACGTCGCCACCAGTTGCGGCGCGCGCAGCGAGACGTAAGTCCACAGCTGCGCCTCGCCGTTGCCGGGGTGGGCGAGGATCTTGCCGCTCTCGCCGAGCAGGTCGAGCAGCTGCAGCACCAGCACCAGCATGACCAGCACCGCGAGAATGCGCGTGACGAACAGCTTGGCGAGGTAGAGCGTCAGCGTACGCGAGGGGAAGAATTCGAAATGCATCGCCTCACACCTGCCGGTTGCGGCGCGTCAGCAGCGCGCGGGCCCGTTTCGATACGCCGGCGGCGAAGGTTTCCAGCGCGCCGATCGGCTGCCCGCCGGGGACATAGGCGATGCGCCAGTACATCCAGGCGATGATCGCCGCGAACACCAGGAACGGCCCCCACAGCGCCAGCACCGGGTTGACCTTGCCCAGCGCCGCCACCGACTGCCCGTATTCGTTGACCTTGTGGTAGGCGACGACCATGACGATCGACACGAACAGCCCCAGCGCCGAGGTCGAGCGCTTCGGCGGGATCGCCAGCGCCAGCCCGAGCAGCGGCAGCATCAGGATCATCACCACTTCCGCCAGGCGATAGTTGAGGCTGGCCCGAACCACCGCCTTCTCCGCCGGGTCGGCGTGATCGGCCCAGCCGATGCGCAGCAGCTCGGGCAGGAAATACTCGCGCTCCGCCCCGCCGCGCTGGCGGAACTTCTCCACCGCCGGCAGGTCGATCGGCAAGTCGTGCTGGGTGAAGGTGAGTACCCGCGGGCTCACTTTCGGTGCCTCCTGCACGATCTGCCCGTCGTTGAGCCGCAGGATCACCGTGTCGGGGTTCTCCTGCAAGGCCATGAACCGGCCCTGCCGCGCGGTGATCGACAGCACCGTGCCCTTTTCCGAGGTGACGCGCACGAAGATGCCCAGCAGCTCGCGGCCATTGTCCCGGCTCTGCTCGATGCGCAGCGCCATCCGGTTCTTCAGGGTGTTGAACTCCCCCACCTTGATCGAGGCGCCGAGCGCGCCCGAACGCAGCTCGAACTGGAGTTGTTCATAGTAATAGCGCGACAGCGGCTGGACGTAGGAGACGATCGCCAGGTTCACGAACGCCAGCGCGATCGCGATCATGTACGGCACCCGCAGCATCCGGGTGTACGACAGCCCGACCGCGCGCATGACATCGAGCTCGTTCGAGATTGCCAGCTTGCGGAACGCCAGCAGGATGCCGATCATCAGCCCCAGCGGGATCGCCAGGCTGGCATATTCGGGCAGCAGGTTGGCCAGCATCCGGAACACCACCGAGACCGGACCGCCCTCGGTTGCCACG
>JAGWUH010000030.1 GCA_028868535.1 Sphingomonadales bacterium
CCCCGGCGTTACGTCGCATTCGCCAGCGACGGGTTTTCCATGTCCGCGTGCCGTGTCCCTACACCCACGCTCCATGCGGTGTCGAAGTCATGGTTGGTCGGGATCGACAAGCGATCCCTCCGGGGTCGCGGCGACGTTGAACTTACGGAGTTTTATGTTGGTCGTGGTCGCGGCGCGATCACTCCACCTGCACCCTTATCCGGGAAATCCGCGTCGTCGCGATCTTCCAGGCGCCATCCTCCACCACGTACGTCTCGTGGTAATGCCCCCAGCCGACGAGGTGGCGGAACTCGCCCCCCGGCGGAAACCACATGCGGTCGGTGAACGCCCACACCCCTTCCGCGGTCGTCGCGCTGGTCACCGTGATCTCCGACTGGTTGCCCTGGTGGACCGAAACGATGCCGAACCGCGCCATTCCGTCCGAAAGCCACTGGTCGCGCCCGCGCAGCGCCACGTTCATCGCCGGCAGGTAGTCCACCCCGCTCTGCGGATCGGTGCAGCAGCCGAAGTATTCGAGCACGCAGTCCTTCGCCAGCACGCTCTTCACCAGCTCGCCGTCACAGGCATCGACCCCGCGCCAGTACTTCGCCCGCGCCTGCCGGATCTCCTCGATCGCCGCCAGTCTCTCCGCCGTATCCATCAGATGTACCGCCCTCCGTTCACCCCGATCACCTGCCCGGTGACATAGCCCGCCTCGTCCGAAGCCAGCCAGGCCGCCGCACCGGCGATGTCCTCCGGCTCGCCGTGCCGCCGGATCGGCCCGGCATCGATCATCGCCTGGAACTTCGCCTGCATCTCCGGCCGCTCGAAGCTCGCCAGCGACATCTCGGTGTTGTGCACGAACCGCGGCGGGATCGTGTTCGCGGTGATCCCATGCTCGCCGAACTCCTGCGCCAGCGTCCGCGTCAGCGCGATCATCCCGCCCTTGCTGGCCGAATAGTGCGCCATGTTCGCCGCGCCCGACTGCGCGCTCGAAGAGGAGATCATGATGATCCGCCCCCATTTCGCCGCCAGCATGTCGGGCATCACCACCTGCGTGACCGTGAAGGCGCTGCGCAGGTTCACCGCCAGCATCCGGTCCCAGGTGTCCTCGGTCAGTTCCATGAACGGCACGAACCCGGTCATCCCGGCATTGTTCACCACGATCAGCACCGGCCCCAGCTCGCGCCGCAACCGGTCCACTGCCGCCTGCACCCGGCTGCGGTCGGACACGTCCGCCGCCAGCCCGATCGCCCGGCCCCCCGCCGCGCGCACCTCCGCCGCGGTCCGTTCCGCGCCTTCCCCGTTCAGGTCCAGCGCCCCGATCGCCACGCCGTCGCGCGCCAGCCGCAGGCAGATCGCCCGTCCGATTCCCGCTGCCGCGCCGGTGACGAGCGCGACCTTGCCGCTATCCATGGCGATGACCTCCCCGCTAATGCTGATTCGCTGTTCAGCAGCAGCCTCGACCAGTTCGCCGCCGATGGAAAGCGCGAATTCAGCCCTTGCGCGCGGTGGAGATTCCGGCGGACAGGCCGCCGTCCACCGGCAGGTTCACCCCGGTGATGTTCGCCGCCAGGTCGCTCGCCAGTAAGAGCGCGGCATTCGCGCAATCCTCCGGCGCGATCGGCCGCCCCAGCGGATGGCTAGCGCTCATCGAAGCATGCGCCGCTTCCGAATGCGCGATCCCGGGCAGGAAGTTGGTCGGCATCCCCGCCGGGCAGACAGAGTTCACGCGGATGCCCGCCGGCGCCATCTCGATCGCCAGCGTCCTGGTCAGCGCGGTGATCGCCCCCTTGGTCGCGCCATAGGCGACGTTGCCATAGCCGATCAGCCCCGCCACCGACGCGGTGTTGACGATCACCCCGCCGCTCCCCCGACCATCCGCGGCCTGGGCCTCGAACTGCCGGACCGCCGCCAGGCAGCCGTTCATCACCCCGAACACGTTGACGTCGAAGACGCGATCGACGTCGCTGCGCTGGGTCGCCAGGAAGCCGCGCCCCGAACCGTCGGCCTTGGGAATGATCGTGATCCCGGCGTTGTTGTAGATCACGTCCAGCCGGCCCCACGCCGCCACCGCCGCCGCCACCAGCGCATCGACCTGCGCCGCATCGCCGACGTCGCATCCCGCCGCCAGCGCGGCGTGCCCCTCGGCCTTGACCAGCTCCGCCGTCTCCCGCGCCGCGGCCGCGTCGATGTCGGCACAGGCCACGCTCGCGCCGTTCCGCGCGAAGATCAGGCACGCGGCCCGGCCGACGCCCGATCCGGCCCCGGGGATCACGGCTATCTTGCCGGGCAGCAGTCCCTGCATCCTGGTTCTCCCGAATTCCAAACTGTGAATGTTTGTTCGGAGTGTAGATGGACATGCTTCCGCCGGTCAATCGCCACGGCGAGCAATGCGCCGCTATTGACGCAAATTTTGCCGCGCCCTAGGAGGCCCGTTCGAAATAGCGAAAATTCGCGAGGCGGGGCGGTAAAGCGATGGCGCGTAGTTCTCCGGGCGTGCGGCGAATGGCCGCCGTGCTCGATTTCATGGCCGATCACCCGGGGCAGGCCTTCGCGCTGACCGACCTGGTCCGCGCCCTGCGCCTGTCGCGCGCCACCTGCCACGCGCTGCTCACCGGCCTGGTCGAGGTCGGCTACCTCTACCGCACCAGCGAGAAGACCTATGTCCTCGGGCCGGCGCTCGCCACCATCGGCCGCGTCGCCGCGGAGCATTTCTCGCCGTTGCAGATCGCCAAGCCGGAAATGCGCCGCCTGGCCGACCAGTTCGACGTCGTCTGCGCGGCGATGTTCCTGGAAGGCGACAACATCGTCAGCCGCGAACGCGCTGCCAGCGCCAGCCACGTCGGCTACTCGCTGCCGCTGGGCACGCGCATCCGCCTGCGTCCGCGCTCGATGCCGGTGTTCCTGGCATCGGCCCCGGCCGAAGCCCGCGCGTTCCTCGATTCGGTTTCCGCTACCCCTGCCCAACGCGAAACCGCGGAGGCGGTGATGGCCTTCGTCCGCGCGCACGGCTTCAGCGTGCTGGTGCGCACGATCGGCGAGGACGCCGAACCCGACGCGCCGATCGTCCACGCCGAGGACGGCGATTTCCCGGTGGTCACGCTCGACCGGATCGCCCCCGGCGAGACGTACGCGCTGTCGTCGCTGACCGCGCCGGTGTTCGACGCGCGCGGCCGGGTGGAGTTCGTGCTCGGCCTGATGGGCTTCCATGGCTCGCGCAGCGGCGAGGAGATCCTCGCGATCGGCGGCCAGCTCCGCCAGGCCTGCGACCGCATCGGCGACTTTCTCGCCGGAAAGGCCACTCCCGCCTGATGACGGCAGCGTGGCGCTTGACGACGGCGGCGCTTGCTCACATAGAAAATCGCGAATAATCGTTCGCGATGGGGAATTGCTCGACGGCCCCCGCGCAACCGGGAGAGGCCTCATGTCCGACGTCATCGTTGCCCCTGAAACCCGCGATCTCGACGATCTCGCCGGCAGCCTCGGCGACTGGCTGGCCGAGCGCATGCCACAGGCGCAGGGCCTGCGCGTGGTCAACCTCGACTACCCGCGCGGTGCCGGGCAGAGCCATGAAACCATCCTGTTCGACGTCGAGTGGCGCCAGGGCTACGCGGTGCAGACGATGGGTTGCGTGGTCCGCATCAGGCCCGGCGCCTTCACCGTCTTCCCCGACAACCTGTTCGACGAGCAGTACCAGGTCATGCGTCGCCTGTTCGAGGACGGGCGCGTCAGGATCGCCGAGCCGCTCTGGATCGAGAACGATCCGGCCGTGCTCGGCAAGCCGTTCTTCGTCATGCGCAAGGTCCAGGGCCGCGTGCCGGTGTCGATCCCGCCCTATGCGCGCGAGGGCTGGGTCAAGGACGCCACCCCGGCGCAACGGCGGACGATGTGGGAATCGGGCGTGCGCCAGCTCGCCGCGATCCAGACCGTGCCGGTCGACGGGTTCGACTTCCTCGCGGGGCCGGCGCACGCGCGCAGCGGCCTGGCGCAGGAATGGGACAAGTACGTCCGCTTCGTCGCATGGCTGGCCGCCGAAGGCGCGACGCCGGAATACCTGCGGCCGCTGGAGAAGGGCCTCGCCCGGCTCGATGCCTGCCGCCCCGCCAACCAGCCCGAAGGGCTGGTCTGGGGCGACGCGCGGCTCGGCAACATGATGTTCGGCGATGATTTTCAGGTGCTGGCGGTGATGGATTGGGAACAGCCCTCGCTCGGCGGCGCGCTGCACGACCTCGCCTGGTTCGCGGAGATCTGCGACACGATGCACGGCCGCAACTGCCGCTTCGCCGAGCCGCTGGAGGGCATGGGCAGCTTCGACGAAACCGTGGCGTTGTGGCAGGAGGTCAGCGGCAAGTCCGCCGCCGACCTCGACTGGTACGTCGATTTCGCCCGCGTCAAGATGAGCTGCACCGGCGTCCGCCTCGGCCTGCTGCGTGGCACCTACATGATGACGCCGGACGACATCGCTAAGCGTCTCAGGGTGGCCTGACCGCGCCGGGTCAGGCGGCGCGGCGCAGCGCCGGAGCCTCCTGGCCATGGAAGCGTTGCACAGCGGCCATCAGCGTGTCGGTCTCCTGCGCCAGCGTGCGCAGCGCGGCATTGCTTTCCTCCACCATCGCCGCGTTCTGCTGGGTGGACCGGTCGATCGCGCCGAACGTCTCGCGCACGCCGGTCAGGTCGCCGGCGTTGCCGCGCGCGGCCTCGGCGATGCGCGCGACCGTGCCCGAGATCGTCGTTACCTCGTCGAGCAGCTCCTGCAGCACTTCGCCGGTCCGGGTCACCAGCGCGACGCCCTCGCTGACCTGGCTGGTCGAGGTGGTGATCAGCGACTTGATGTCCTTGGCCGCATCGGCGCTGCGCTGCGCCAGCGCCCGCACTTCGTTGGCGACGACGGCGAAGCCCTTGCCGGCATCGCCCGCGCGCGCCGCCTCGACGCCGGCGTTCAGCGCCAGCAGGTTGGTCTGGAATGCTATGCCGTCGATCAGCGTGACGATCTGGCCGATCTCGCTCGCCGATTGCTCGATCCGCTGCATCGTCGCCATGGCTTCGGCCATGACTTCCTGGCCCTGCGCAGCCCGCTCCTGCGAGTGGCTGAGCGTGTCGCTGGCCTCCGCGGCAAGCGACGCGGTATCGTTGGCGGACGCCGCGACGGTGCCGATCGCGTGGCTGGCCTGCTCGACCGAGGAGGCCTGCGATTCGGTGCGCCGGGCGAGGTCGTCGGCGGCCATGCGGATCTCGCGGGCGCCGTTCTGGATCTCGCCCGAGCACTGCGCGACGCTGCCGACGAGCGTGTTCAGGTCCGCCAGCGCGCTGTTGAAGTTGCTGCGCAGTTCCTCGAACGCCGGCGGGAACCGCTGCTCGATGCGGCAGCCGAGCTCACCCGCGGCGAGCGCCTTGAGGCCCTGCTCGATCGCCTCGACGACCTGCCGCTGTTCGGCGTCGCGCCGGGCGCGCTCCTGCTGCGACGCCTGCTCCGACAGGGCGACGTGCTCGCGCGCCGCCACTTGCGCCAGCAACATGCGTTCCAGCCGCTGCGCCAGCACCATCAGCACGCCGGTCTCGATCACCACGATCACCGCGTGCAGCACCACCCGCGCGAGATCGGCGTCGGCGCCGAAGACATAGGCGGGCGCCGCGAAATTCAGCACGAGGTGATGCACGGCCGTCACCGCCGCGCCGGCCAGTACCGGCCGCCAGTCGGCCAGGCCGGCCAGCACCGCGATCACCGCGAAGAAGGTCATGTGCAGGTCGATCAGCCAGCTGCTGCCCGACCACTGGTAAAGCAGGATCGCGCAGTACACCGGCAGCGTCGCCCCCAGCGTGATCCGCGTGACGGCATCGTCGCGGCCCTTGATCGCCGCCCAGGCCGGGTAGATCGACAGCGCCAGCGCCAGCACCACCGGCAACGCGCCGGTGCCGGCGAAAAAACTGCCGCCGGCGATGATCGCGTTGATCAGCCAGGCGATCGCCGCGATGACGCGGACGCCCTGGCGGCGCAGATTGCTGAGTTCGTCCATGGTCAGTCCTTCACAAGCAGGGGCGAGCACAGGCGCTCGGGCGCGGTCACGGGCACGATGCCCCGGCGCAGCAGGGTCCAGAACGGCACGCCGCGCGGGGCATGCACGATCAGCGAGCCGGGAATGCGCGCGGAGCCGACCAGCGCCAGTCCGTCGATGCCGGCCAGCCGCGCGCGCGCCATCGGCCTGCCGTCGAGCGGCAGCAGCAGCACCGCGCCACCCGTGCGCGGCACCAGCAGGCAGGCGGCGAGCACCAGCGCGGCAAGCCCCGCCTGCACCAGCGCCGGCGTAGCCCCGCCGGCAACCGCCCCCGCAATCGATGGTCCCCGAAAGTTCATAGGCGGGGACGTTATCGCCATCGTGCTTTGGATTTTGCTGCGCGCCACTAAGGGCGACTGCTTGGTGAACCCGCCCGCTCAGCGCAGGCGCACCTCTAGGCCGGAAACGCCGCCCTGCTCCAGCCCGCCGGTCAGGAACGGCGGCGGCGCTTCGGGATCGAGCCGGATGTCGGGGAAGGCATCGAGCAGCGCGTTGATGCCGCAGGCCATCTCCACCCGGGCGACGTTCATGCCGAGGCAGCGATGCGTGCCAAGCCCGAACGCGGTGTTGGTCAGCACCGGCCGGTGGATGTCGAAGGCATCGGGATCGTGCCAGCGGGCCGGATCGCGATTGGCCGGGCCGAGCCCGAGTTCGAGCACGTCGCCGGCCTTGATCGCGCAACCGAAGAAGTCGGTGTCCTGCAGCACCAGCCGATAGTGGTAGGGCGCGGTGGGCTCCCAGCGCAGCCCTTCCTCGATCGCCGCGTCGAGCAGGCCGCGGTCCACCTTGACCTGCGCGAGCTGGTCGGGATGGGTCAGCAGCGCGAACAGGGTGATGCCCATCTGCCGCCACGAGGTGCCCCCGCCCGCCACCATGATGAGCTTGGCGTGGGTGACGATTTCCTCGTCGGTCAGCGGCCGCTCCGCCTCGCCGGGCAGTTTCAGCACCGTGTCGAGCATCAGGCTGACAAGGTCGTCGGCGCGGGCGGCGCGGCGCGCGGCGATCAGTTCGTGCAGCAGGCTCTCGACCAGCCGGCCGTTGCGCACCCGCTCCTCCAGCGTGATGCCGCGGCTGGCGCTGGTCGAATTGAGGTAGGCGTGGCGGAACGACAGCGCCTGCTGGCCGGACAGGCCCAGCGCGGTGGTGATGGTATAGACCGGGATGCGCGCGCAATAGTCGATGTTCAGCTCGGCGCGATCGCCGCGGCCCAGCCGTTCGATCAGGCGTTCGATGATCGCGTCGATCGTGCGCTTGCGCCACCAGGTCAGCGCCTCGTGCATCTGGAACATCGGCTGCACGGTGCGGCGATAGGCGCGGTGGCGAGGGGGGTCGAGCTCGAGCAGCGCGGTGCCGCGGTCGCCCAGCTTAGGGTCCTGCTGCACGGTGTTGGAGAACAGCCCAGGATTGCGGAACGCCGCCTCGCAGGCCTCGTATCCCAGCACCGTCCAGTGCTGCCTTCCGGCCGCCATCTGGTGCCGCTCATAGCTCAGAGGCAGTCCCAGGATCTCGCGCAGCTTGCCCTTGTGCACCGGTCCCCGCGCCCGCAGCGCGTGAATTTCGGGCGTGACGTCGCGCTCGATGAAATTGCCCATCGCCTCCGCCTCGCGGCGCACGTCGTACAGTTCGTGGTACAGCGGGTCGTCGGCGAGGAGAACGTCGTCTTCGGTCATGCCTGCTCCGTGGCGAGGGCCGTGATCCCCGCGAGGGAGCGGGGATCACGGCGATATTCCGGCGACCAGGTCAGGGCCGGTCGAGCCGGAAGAACCTTTTCGCATTGTTGCAGATGATGTCCTTCGTGGCTTCCGCCGGGACACCGGCGAAATCCCGCAGGATGATGTCGCGGCTGCGCGGGAAGGTGGTTTCCGAATGCGGATAGTCGCTCGACCACATGATGTTCCGGCCGCCGGGAAGGTCGCGGCAGAGAATGCCCGTGCGGTCCTGGATGAACGAACCCCAGACGTTGTGGTCCATGTAGTAGGCCGGGTCCTCCGGCAGCGGGCTCTCGGTCCAGAAGCGCTGCTTCTCCCAGGTGCGGGTCACGTATTCGGTGAACCACGCCATCCAGCCGACGCCGCTCTCGATCGTGCCCAGCCGCAGCTTCGGATGGCGCATGAAGATGCCGTGGAAGATGAACATGGCGATCGGCTCGGCCATCGCCAGCTTGCTCATCGGCATGTCGGGCAGGAAATGCGTCTTGTCGCCGAAGCGGGGGACGCGGCCGCCGAGATGCATGGTCACCGCCACGTCGCAGTCCTCGATGACCGACCACAGCCGCTCGAATTCGGGCTGGTAGTACTGCAGCTCGCCCTTGGGATCGCCGGTCAGCGCCGAGACCTGCCCGGCCTTCATGTTGGCGACGTTCGACGAGGTTTCCCACGCGTTCGGGTTCTGCGGGAAGGCCGGCAGGTTGATCGCCTTGAACCCGGCCCTGGCGAGCCGCTGCACGTGGCCTATGGTCTCGTCGATGTCGCGCATCGGCACGTAGCCGACCGGGAACAGCCGGTTGCGGTCCGCCGCCGCCCAGTCCATCACCCAGCGCTGGTAGGCCTCGTAACTGGCCATGTAGAGCTCGTTGTCGAAAGTGCCGAGCGGGCCGCCGCCGAACAGGATCGCCTGGTCCATGCCGTCGAGGTCCATGTCGGCGAGGCGCTTGACCGGGTCGTAGGTGTTGCGCTGCTCGGAAAGCTTGCCGCGCATCTTGAAGTTCTTGCCGTCGCGGCCGGCCTGGTTGTTGATCATCATCACCGGGCGCCGGTTGCCCTCGAACACGATCCAGTCGCAGTCGTCGCCTTCCTCGATGCGCGGCGCGCGTTCGCGCAGGTGCGCGGGCAGGTAGTGCTGCCACATGTCGTGCGGCGGATCGATGTGGGCATCGGCGTCGACCACCGGGCCCAGCGTCCATTCGGCAGTGCTTGTCCGCGCCTGTGCGGCGACATCGATATCGGCCATGTCATTCTCCCGATATATTCGCTATTGTGAACTTGTAATCGCAGTAACGAATATCGCGCAGTTACCGCGGCGAGTCAATCGCCGCTGGCCGTGCCGCTCAGTCGGTCCGCAGCAGCAGCGCGCCATAGCCATAGCCGCCGTTGCAGACGAGCGAGCTCCGCGCGCCCCTGACCTGCCGCTCGCCGCCGCGGCCCCACAGTTGCACGCAGGCCTCGTGGGTGTGGCCATAGCCGTGGAAGCGCCCGGCGGAGAGCTGCCCGCCGCCGGTGTTGATCGGCAGCTCGCCATCGAGCGCGATGCGGTGCCCGCCGTCGACGAAGGACAGCCATTCGCCCGGCTTCACCAGACGCATCGCCTCGGCCCACAATACGGTGTGGATCGAGAAGCCGTCGTAGATCTGCGCGCACGACAGGTCCTTCGGTGTCAGGTCGGTGCGGTTCCACAGCATCTCGCCGGCCCGCGTGGCGCGGATCGCGGTGAAATCGCCGTCGAACACGCCCTGGCTCAGCCCCGACAGCGCCATGCCCATGGCTTCGATGTGGATCGGCGGGTTGGGCATGTCGCGGGCCAGGTCGCGGTGCGAGATCACCAGCGCGGTCGAACCGTCGATGTGCGAATCGCAGTCGAACAGGCGCAGCGGCGTGGAGATCATGCGCGCGGCCAGGTAGTCCTCGATCGTCAGCGGCGTGCGATAGATCGCGTTCGGGTTCTTCATCGCGTTGCGCCGGCCGTTCACCGCGATCCAGCCGAGCTGCGCCTCGGTGGCGCCGTACTTGTCGAAATAGGCCTGCGCGTACATCGCCCAGAGGTTCGCCGGCGAATAGGCGTGGTACGGCACGGTGAAGGCGTTGTTGCCGTCGACCCGCTCGCGACGGCCGGTCAGCAGCGTCGACTCGCGCGACGCCAGCCGTGCCTGCGCCTGCGCGACGCTGCGGAACACCAGCACGTGGCGGCACAGTCCGGTCGCCACCGCCATCACCGCGGCGAAGATCGCCGCCATGTGCCCCGGGCCTTCATGCGTGCCCGATCCCACCCAGGTCGCGTCGATGCCCAGCGCGAACTGCGCCTCGCCGACCGATACCGGCGAGATGCCGCCGCCCTCGAGGCTCTTCATCGGGTAATTGGCGACGCCGTCGATGTCCTCGGGCCGCAGCCCGGCGTCGGCAATCGCCTCGGTGCAGGCGTCGATCGTCAGCTCCAGCGCGTTCTTCGGCGAGGGGCGGCCGACCTCGGACTGGCCGATGCCGGTGATGCGGCACAGCTTCTCGGGCAGTTCCATGTCAGGACTCCCCCACCGGGCGGAACAACGGGATCCACACGTCGTCGTTGCGCTCGAAGCAGACTTCGACCTGCATCCCCGAGCGCATCCGCTCGGGATCGGCCAGCACATTGCTGAACACGTAGAGCTCGGGCTGCTCGTCGAGCGCGATCACCGCGAACACGAAACGCGGATCGACGCCCTTGATCCAGGCCTGGTGGTTGATGGTGAAGGTCTGCACCCGGCCGCGGCCGGACACCGCATCGGCGGACAGGTTTGCGCCATGGCACTTCGGGCAGCGCGCCAGCGGCGGGTGCTGCCAGTGACCGCAGTCCCCGCAATGCTGGATGCGGAGCTTGCCGTGCTCGCCACCGGTCCAGAACGCCGCGGTCAACGGCTCCAGCTCGGGCAGCTTGCGCGGGGCCGCCGGGTTCGGCTCGACCTGCAGATTCAAAACACCACCCCCTGCACCTTGAGGTCGATGATCGCGTCCTCATCATAGCCGAGGCCCGCGAGCAGCGCGTCGCTGTCGGCGCCGAGCTCGGGCGACCGGCGCGCCGGCAACGGCTCGCCGTCGAACAGCATCGGCAGGCCCACCATCGGGATCGTGGTGCCGTCGCCGTAATCGGCACGCTGCAGGTAGCCGTTGGCCTGGACCTGCGGATCGGCGTGCATCTCGCCCACTTCCTGCACCACGTCCCACTGCCCGTCCTGGCGGTGGAGGATATCCTTCCACTCGGCCAGCGTCCTGCCGGCGAACAGCGCCTTCATCTCGGCCCAGCACGCATCGCCGTTCTCCGCGCGTGCCCGCGCGTCGGCAAAGCGCGGATCGGTGGCCAGGTCCGGCCGCCCGGCCACTTCGCAGAACCGCGCCCAGTACTTGTCCGCCTGCAGCATGCACAACGCCAGGAAGCGCCCGTCGCGGGTGCGGTAGTTGCCGACCAGCACGTTGTAGGGCTTCGGATTGGCGGGACGGGGAAAGCGCAGCTTGCCGTCTTGGGTGGACTGGCAGATCAACCGCTGCATCGACCACATCGCCGTGCCCAGCAGCGAGACGTCGACGGAGCTGCCCTTGCCGGTGCGCAGCTTCTTCACCAGCGCCGCGCAGATCGCGCCCGAAAGCATCGCGCCCGACGCGGTATCGCCGAACGCCGGGCCGGGCGGTCCGACCGGCCGCTCCGCCCCGTCCTCGGTCATCGTGCCGGAGATCGAACCGCGCGCCCAGTACGAGATCGCGTCGTAGCCGCCTTTCTCGCCTTCCGGCCCGTTCGGCCCGGAGCCGCTGCCCGAAGCATAGATGATGCCCGGGAACCGCGCCCGGATGCTGTCGGCGTCGATCCCCATGCTGCGCCGCGCCGGCGGGAGGAGGTTGGTGAGGAACACGTCCGCCCCGTCCACCAGCTTCATCAGCACCGCCTGTCCGGCCTCGGTCTTGAGGTCGAGCGTGATCGACTTCTTGCCGCGGTTGTAGCTTTCCCACGAGAAGTCGATCTGCGGCCCGTCGCCACCCGTCCCGTTTTCCCCCAGGCCGCCGATCTTCAGCCCGCGCAGCGGGTCGCCGCTGGTCGGCTCGACCTTGATCACTTCCGCGCCGAGGTCGGACAGCATCCCCCCGCATGCGGGCACGAATGCCCACATCGCCACTTCCACGATCCTGATTCCCTCCAGTGGCCGCTCGCCGATCTGAACGCTCATCGCTCTCCCCATCTTGCTGTGGCCGCAAAGCTAGCCGAGCCGGCGAACCCGTCAACCCGGTTTCAATAATGCGATCATTAGTTCACCATTGCGAATTGATCGTAGGTGGTTCAAAGCACGCCGACGTGCCAGGGAGAGAGTGCATGGGTGATTCCGCAAGCGTGCCGAAGACCGTCGATGAAGCGTTGAGCCCCGCCTGGCTGAGCGTGGCGCTCGGCCGGCCGGTGGTCGCGGTAGAGCAGGTGGAGTTCATCCGCACGGTCGCCACCAAGATCCGCTTCAAGGTCACCCACGCCGACGGCAGCACCCGCGCGCTGTGCATCAAGGGCCTGCTCGATGCCGACGAGATGACCGCGAAAGGCGGCTCGACGATGGTGCGCGAGGCGGACTTCTACGGCGAGATCGCCGGCCACGTCGATGTCCGCGTGCCGACGCTGGCGGTCAACGTCATCGATCGCCAGGGCAGCCAGGCGGTCGTGCTGATGAACGACCTGATCGCCGAAGGGGCGACGTTCTGCTCCGCGCTCGATCCCTTCACCGCCCAGGAATGTGCCGCCAGCCTCGACCAGCTCGCCCGGCTTCACGCCGGCCGCGCCCTGCTCGCCACCCGGCCCTGGATCACCCGCCGCGTCTCGGAGCTGGCCAACTCGGGCTACGTCACCGCCGATGGCCTCCAGCAGCTGCTCGACGGCAAGCGCGGCGATCCGCTCCCCGCCGCGGTTCGCGACGGCGCCCGCCTGATCGCCGCGGTCAAGGCGCTCGACGCGCGCGACCGCGAGCGCCCGCAGTTCCTCGTCCACGGCGATGCCCACGCCGGCAACATCTTCCGGTTCGGCGCCGGCCATGCGAAGGCCGGCCCCGGACTGATCGACTGGCAACTGCTGCAATCGGGGGGCTGGGCGCTCGACGTCGCCTATCACATCGCCGCGGTCCTGCCGGTGGCAACCGCCGAGCGGGAGGAGCGCGCGCTGCTCGCGCATTACCTCGAAACCATGCGCGGCCTCGGCGTCGAGATGCCCGATGCCGAGGCGGCCTGGGCGCAATACCGCGAGGCGCCGGCTTACGGCTACTACCTGTGGGGCATCACCCGCCGGGTCGATCCGCCGATCATCGAGACGTTCGTGCCACGCCTCGGCCTCGCCGTCGCACGCCACGATTCGTTCGCCCTGCTCGGCGTCTGAACCCGCCCCGGTAGGTGTCGGCCTCCCGCCCGCCGCCCAAGAAAAAGCCCGGCCTTGCGGCCGGGCTTCAGGTTTCCGCCCCGGCAGGGACGGAATGTCCGGCCGGGTCCCCCCGGCCGGTATCCGGTCAGAAATTGACCTTGAGCTTCATGCCGTACATGCGCGGCTCGCCGATCAGCAGGTCGCCGATGCCCGACGAGTTCCAGCCGCCGCCGGTGTTGGTCGCATAGACCTTGTTCAGCACGTTGGTGGCAAAGAACGCGGCATCGACCGGCGAACCGGCGATGTGGTTCCAGTTGACGTTGACGTTGAGCAGCGCGCGGCTCGGCAGGTAGCCGCCACCCAGCGCCAGGATCGACGTACCGGTGCCGAAGTAGGCCGGGACCGAACCGTTGGCGATCTGGCTGCTGGTGTAGACCATCGTCAGGCTCGACGAGATCTTGCCGATGCTTTCGGGCAGCGGCAGGTTCCACGTCCCGGTCAGGGTCAGCTTGTGCTTCGGTGCCAGCGTGAAGGGCTGCCCGGCGCCCGCGGTCAGCGTGATCTTGCTGAACGGCGTGCCGACCACCAGCTGGTCGAGTTCCGCCTGCGTCGCGATCGAGTCGATCTTGGTGTGCAGGTAGGCATAGCCGAGGTCCAGTCGCAGCTGGCCGTCGAGAATCGAGGCCGAGCCATCGACTTCGAGACCATAGCTGGTCGCCTTGCCCGCGTTGATGATGGCGGCGCCACCAGCCACGCCCGGGAACAGCGGGCTTGCCGTCAGGCCCCCGAACACCTGCATGTCACGCAGCTTGTTCAGGTAGGCGGCGATGTTCAGATAGCCCGAAACGAACCCGCGGAACGAGTTTTTCGCACCGATCTCGAACGTGTCCATGTGTTCGGGCTTCCAGGTCTCGAGACCCGGATTGGTGAAGTTCAAGCCGCCCTGGCGATAGCCGCGCGCCCACTTGGCATAGACCATCATGTCCGGCGTGACCTTGTAGTCCGCATTCAGGACCCAGGTCGGGGCCTTCGACGGGTTGGCGAGGTCGGTGCGGCAAAGATCGCGATTGGCCACGAAGCTATTGCCGCGACGGAACGAGTCCGTGCACTGCAGCGCAATCCTGACACCCGTCGCCGGATCGATGAACGACAGCGGGTTGCGGTTTGCCGGGTCGAGCGAATCCCGCGTCGAGATCGTGTTGCCGAACACGTTGTCGAACGTGTAGCGGATGCCGGCCGTCAGCGAGAGCTTGTCCGTCGCCTTATAGGTCGCCTGGGCAAAGACGCCGTGGTTGTTGAACGACAACTGCGTGCGCGATTCCGAAACCGAGCCGAAGAAGGTCGGATTGGCGCAGGCGAACGTGCCCGGATCGGTGCAGTTCAGGTAGATGCCGGTGCGCTGGGCATTATAGCCGAGCGGACGGGCGAACTCGAGGTAGCCGCCGATCACGTAGTTGAGCTTGTCGCCGTAGGTTCCCTGCAGCTGCAGTTCCTCGGTGAAGGTGCGCTCGGCCGCGGCGTGTCCGCCGGGAATCGCCGCCAGTTCGATGTACTTGTAAGGCGTGCCCGCAGCCAGCACGAGCGGAACGCCGCCGGGGGTGGGGGTGGCGGTGCCCGGCAAGCAGCCCAGTGTACGCAGGCACGGGCTGACCTGCGTCAGGTCGAAGCCGCCGGCCGGCGCCTTGAAGTTGGAGCTGTACAGGTCGAAGTGGGTATTCTCCCGGAACTCGCCATAGCTGGCGATGTTCTTGACGGTCAGGTTGTCGCTGGCCGTCCACGTCGTGGTGTTGATCACCTGGAACTGCTTCAGGCGCAGGTACGGATTGATGATCGAAGATTCGACGTCATAGGCGGAATCGCCGCGCGCCGACTGGCGGGCCAGCTGTTCCTGGCAGGACTGCGCGGTCAGCCGGCCGGGACCGCCGAGCAGCGCCATGTTGGTCTGGCAACCGGCGATCTTCGCCGCATAGCCGTTGGTGTGCGAGTTCGAGTACGAGAAGATCGTGTAGTTCTCGAGATCAGGCGTCAGGTTGGCGACGATCGAGATACGATAGGCCTCGTAGTTGCGATCGTTGTAGGCATCGGCCGTGCCGGGCAGCCCAGACTTGTTGTGCATGTAGCCGTCGCGCTTCATGCGGTCGGCCGCGAAGCGGACCTTGAAGGTATCCGACAGCGGAATGTTGATCGCGCCCTGGATGCGGCGCAGGTTGTAGTTGCCGATCGAGCCTTCGACATAGCCTTCCAGCTTGGACGAGGGCTTGTTCGGCACCAGCAGGATCGCGCCGCCGGTGGTGTTGCGGCCGAACAGCGTGCCCTGCGGGCCTTTCAGCACCTGGACGTTCTTCAGGTCCATGAACGCGCCGGCGCCCACCGAGTTGCCCGAGGTGGTGCCGCCCTGCGCGCGCACGCCGACGACGTCCGCGAAGTACACGCCCACCGTCGGTGCGGTCGACTGATCCTGGTTGAAGCCACGCAGCGAGAACGACTGCTTCTCCGGGCCGTAGCGCTCGTTCGACGACAGCGACGGGGTGTAGGTGGCGAGATCGTTGGCAACGGTGATGTTGCGGTTGGCAACCGCCTGCGAGTCCAGGACAGTGATCGAGATCGGCACGTCCTGCAGGCGCTGTTCGACGCGCTGCGCGGTGACGATGATGTCGCCGGTGGCGGCGCCCGAATCGGCTTGCGCCTGCGCCATCGCCGGGGCGGCGAAGCCGGTGGCGATCGCCACCGCAAACGCACCGGCCGAAAGCTTGTACTGCAGTTTCATGTTAGTCCTCCCACGTGAAAATCTGGACCACGGCCAGGCCGTCGTCGTGAAACCGGGAGGGGCTTGGGAGCCGGTGAGACCTGCGAACGCTCCGGATCGAACTTGCGACCACAATCCGGGCATCGCAGAACCATCTGCGCGGCATCACTCCCCCTCTTTTCTCTCTGGCAACGCGTCCCGTTACACGCCGGAACACTGTTCCCATCGAACTTCGTTGGTCTAATTCACATTTTGCACCCGTCAAACACGGAGTGAACACCAGTTCAAATCGTCCACATGACCGTGTGCAATTTGCAACACTCCTGTCCGGCTGCCCCTTGGCCGATCCTGAAGCCGGTCGGTCGAGGATTGACGGCTGCGTGCTGTGATCATAATCTGCGAAAACAAATTCTCAATAGCGAATTTATTCCGGGAGAGGACAACTGGAACACGCAGGCTTCATCGACGGCCGGATGGTGGCGGGGGAGGGGGCGATCTTCGCGGTCGAGAACCCTTCGGACGAATCCGTCGTCGCCAATGTCCAGGGCCTGTCGCCGACCCAGGTCGCGGCCGCGATCGCCGCGGCCCGCCGCGCGTTCGATTCGTCCGACTGGAGCGTGCTGCCCCGCGCGCACCGCGTCGCCATGGTCCGCCGTTTCGCCGCGGCGCTGGAGCGCCGCTCCGATCGCTTCCGCGAGCTGGCCATGCTCGAAGCCGGCTGTCCGGTGTCCTCCGGGGTGATGGCGGCGCAGGTCGCCACGCCGATCCGCCACGCCTTCGATGCCTGCGATCTCTACCTGCAACTGCCCGAGATCGAGGAAAACCCGCTGCCCCTGCACGAACGCATCGGCATGATGGGTACCCCCGTCCAGTCGATCCGCCGCTGGATCCCCCACGGTGTCTGCACCGCCATCGCCGCCTACAACGTGCCGCTGTTCACCGCGCTGTGGAAGGTCGTGCCGGCGCTGCTCACGGGCAACGCCGTGATCCTGCGTCCCAATCCGCTGACGCCGATCTCCGCCATGGTCATGGCCGAGGCCGCGGTCGAGGCCGAGCTGCCGCCCGGCGTCTTCAACGTCGTCGTCGAAGCCGGACTCGAGGGCGCCCTGGCGCTGACCACCGATCCCGCGATCGACATGGTTTCGTTCACCGGCTCCTGCGCGGTCGGCGCGTCGGTCGCGGCCCAGGCCGCGCCCACGCTCAAGCGCCTCGTGCTCGAACTCGGCGGCAAGTCCGCGCAGATCTTCCTGCCCGATTCGGCCGACAAGGCGGCGTTCCACTGCAAGATCGTCACCACCAGCCACGGCGGGCAGGGCTGCGCGCTCGGCACCCGCATCTTCGTGCCGGAGGAGGCGAAGTCCGACGTCCTGGCCCAGGCGAAAGCCCTGCTGGAGGCGGTGAGGATCGGTCCGGCATCGGACCC
Source organism: Sphingomonadales bacterium (assembly GCA_028868535.1). GTDB lineage: Bacteria > Pseudomonadota > Alphaproteobacteria > Sphingomonadales > Sphingomonadaceae > Novosphingobium. The sequence goes on from JAGWUH010000030.1 coordinate 17,270, forward strand.
CGCCAGCGAACTCGGCCCGGTGATCAACGCCGCCGCCGTCGCCCGTTGCGAGCGTTTCGTCGCCGAAGCCGTCGCCCATGGCGGCACCGTCGTCACCGGCGGCAAGCGCCCGGCGCACCTGCCCAGCGGCCACTATTTCGAGCCGACCCTGCTCGACCTGCCCGACAACGCCAACCCCGCCGCGCAGGAGGAAATCTTCGGCCCGGTGGTCGCCGTCATCGGCTATCGCGATCTCGATCACGCGATCGCCATGGCCAACGATTCCCGGTTCGGCCTGTCCGGCTACGTCCACGGGCTCGACAAGCGCAAGTCGCTCGAAGTCGGCCTGCGCATCCGCTCGGGCGCGGTCAACGTCAATGCCGGCGTGACCAGCGCCTATGCCTCGTCGGGTGGCCTGGGGATGAGCGGACTGGGCCGCGAACGCGGCGTCGAGGGCATCCGCGGCTTCCAGCAGATCAGCATGCTCAACCTCGGTTGAGGTTCAGGAGAATTCCCATGGCACAGGCAGAAACCGTCGAACGCTCCCTCGATGAGCAGAAGAAGCTGACCGAGATGTTCACCGTCGGCGCCCAGGCGGGCAACGCCGGGCTCGACGGCAACCGCGACTATTCGGACGACATCAACGCCCTGCGGGAGCGGGGCCTCGTCCAGAAGGGGTCCCCGCGCGAACTGCTCGGCCTGCCCGAGATCGACGGTGGCTTCACCATCCCGCGCGAAAACTGGACGCTGCTCGGCTTTGACGCCTGCGAGCGCGGCTTCCGCGAGAACATGACCTTCAGCTCGGAGATCATGGGCGAAAGCGCCGGCCTCAAGGCGGTGGGGCCGACGATCCTCCAGATGATCGGCAAGGAGCACAAGCGCAACCGCGCCGTCGCCCAGCCGCTGTTCCTGCGCCCGCGCACGATGGACTGGTGGAAGCCGAACTGGATCGACGAGGCGGTCACCTCGCTGCTCGCCCCGCTCGAAGGCAAGCCCACCGCCGATCTCAACCTCGATCTCTGCGCCTGGCTGCCGATGTTCGTCGTCACCCGCAGCCTCGGCCTCGCCGGGCGCGACGAGCTCGATTTCCGCTTCCACCTCACCCGCAGCACGTTCGGCGCGCGCGATCACACCGCGTCGGAAGTCGCCGAATCGCGCGCCATCGTCGATCGCATCCTCACGGAGATGGTCGCATCGCGCCGGGTCCACCCGGTCGACGACGTCATTTCCGGCCTGCTCGAGAACGATCTCAAGCTGCCCGACGGCACCACCCGCAAGCTGACCGAGGCGGAGCTGTTCTCGTTCGCCAAGCTGGTGATCTTCGCCGGCGGCGGCACCACCTGGCGCCAGCTCGGCATCACCATCGATGCGCTGCTGACGCACCGCGACATCTGGGAGGAATGCAAGGCTAACCGCGACCTGATCGAGAACGCGGTCGACGAGGCGCTGCGCTGGCGCGCCACCTCGGGCAACTTCCACCGCGTCGCGACCAAGGACGTCGAGGTCGAGGGCGTGACCATCCCCAAGGGCGCCCGCGTCAACCTCTGGCTCGCCGCCGGCAACCGCGATCCCCGCGTGTTCGACCGGCCCGACGCGTTCGACATCCACCGGCCGAAGCACCACCACCTCGGCTTCGGCCTCGGCCCGCACCGCTGCCTCGGGATGGATGTCGCCAAGCAGGAGATGATCGCCGCGATCAACGGCCTGATGGATCGCTGGCCGAACCTGCGCTACGATCCCGCCGCGCCGAAGCCGGTCTTCGCCGGCCTCGACATGCGCGGCCTGACCGCACTTCCGGTTATTCTCGATTAAGGCCCCGCCGATGACCCAGACCATGCAGCAGGTCGTGCTCGCCAGCCCGGCCAAGGGCAGCCCCCTGCCGGAAAACTTCCGGGTCGAGACCGTGCCCGTCCCGGTTCCCGGCGATGGCCAGGTGCTCACCCGCACGCTCTGGCTCAGCCTCGATCCGCTGCTGCGCTTCGCCATCGACGAGGTGCGGTTGACCGGCGCCACCCACATCCGCCCCGGCGAGGTCATGTACGGCGGCACGGTCAGCGAGATCGTCGCCTCGAACCATCCGGACTACGCCGTCGGCGACATCGTCGAGGGCCGTACCGGCTGGCGTGAATATGCCGCGCTCGATCCGATCAAGGCCGACATCGTCCGCGGCCCGCTGCGCAAGGTCGATCCGGCGCTCGGCCCGGTGGAAACCGCGCTCGGCGTGCTCGGCATGCCGGGGCAGACCGCGCATGCCTGCGCCGTCGGCATCGGCCAGGTCGGCCCGGACGACACCGTCGCCATCTCGGCGGCAGGCGGCGCGGTCGGCACCGTCGCCGGCCAGATCGCGAAGATCAGGGGCGCGCGCGTCATCGGCATCGCCGGCGGCCCGGCCAAGTGCGCCGCGGTCAAGGCGCTCGGCTTCGATGAATGCGTCGACTACAAGGCTACGGATTTCGCGGAACGCCTTGCCGCCGCGGCCCCGAAGGGCATCGACGTCTATATCGACAACACCGGCGGCGCGGTCACGCTCGCGGTGCTGCCGCTGCTCAATCGCGGCGCGCGCATGCCGATGTGCGGCTTCATCGCCTACTATGGCGTCGGCATGGAAGGTCCCGGGCCGGATCACCTCCCCGGCTTCTACCGGATGATCATGACCAAGGGCCTGAAGATCGAGGGCTTCTCCGGCCAGGCCGTCGCCGGCGGCGATGCCGTCGCCGAAATGGCCGGCTGGCTGCGCGAGGGCAGGCTGCGCAACCAGGAAACCGTGATCGAGGGCCTCGCCACCGCCCCCGCCGCGTTCTGCGAGACGTTCCGCCAGGGCAACAGCCACATCGGCAAGGTTCTGGTTCACGTCGCCTGACCCGCGCCGGTCGCTGACGCCGATCAACGACCATTGCGCCCCGGCGCGCCATGCCGCACACCATGGCAAGACCCGGGGAGAAGCACGTGACCGCCAAAGGCCCGCAACTGACCTTCCACGGTGCCGCCGGCACCGTCACCGGCTCGTGCATGGAATTCGTGGGCGCTCAGGCGCGCGTGCTCGTCGATTGCGGCCTGTTCCAGGGCTCGCGCACGCTGGAAACGCTCAACCACGGCCACTTCGCGTTCGATCCGCGCAAGATCGACGCCGTCGTCCTCACCCATGCCCACATCGACCATTGCGGCCTGCTGCCCAAGCTGGTCCGCGACGGCTTCGCCGGCCCGATCTTCTGCACCCCGGCCACGGCCGACCTGCTGCGCTTCATGCTGGCCGACGCCGGCCGCATCCAGGAATCCGATGCCCTGCGCCGCAACCGCCGCCGGGACCGCGCCGGCGAGGCCGAGTTCCAGCCACTCTACACCGAGGCCGACGCGCTCAAGGCCTGGGGCCAGGCGCGCCCGGTGCCGCTGTGCGAATGGTTCGAGCCCGCCCCCGGCTTCCGCACCCGCTTCTGGAACGCCGGCCACATCCTGGGCTCCGCCTCCGCCGAACTGGTGATCGACGGCTGCCACGTCCTGTGCTCGGGCGATCTCGGCCCGGACAACAAGGAATTCCACCCCGACCCGCAATCCCCCTCCGGAGTCGACCACGTCATCTGCGAGTCGACCTACGGCGACCGCGCCCGCGAAAAGCTGACGATCGAGCAGCGCCGCGACCGGCTGGAGGCGGAAATCAAGGACGCCCTCGTGCGCGGCGGCAACCTCGTCATCCCCACCTTCGCGCTCGAACGCACGCAGGAACTGGTGCTCGACGTGATCCGCCTGGCCGAGGCGAACCGCATCCCCAACGTCCCCGTCTTCGTCGATTCGCCGCTGGCCTCGCAAGCCACCCGCGTCTTCGCCCAGCACGCCGGCGAACTGGAAGACCTCACCGGGATCGACATCTGCAAGCACCCGTCGATCCACTACACCGAGGGCGTCGCCGAATCGCAGCGGCTCAACTCGCTCTCGGGCGCGATCATCCTCGCCGCCTCGGGCATGTGCGAGGCCGGCCGCATCCGCCACCACTTGCGCCACAACCTCCACCGCCGCGATTCGACGATCCTGTTCGTCGGCTTCCAGGCCGCCGGCACGCTCGGCCGCGTGCTGGTCGACGGCGCCCAGCGCGTTCGCCTCTCGGGCGAGGACGTGACCGTCCGCGCCCGTATCCGCCGCATCGACAGCTACTCCGCCCACGCCGACCGCGACGAGCTCCACGCCTGGATCAAGGCCCGCCTGCCGATTTCCGGCAGCCTGTTCCTCAGCCACGGCGAGCCCGACGCCGTCGCCGGCCTGCGCGATCTCGTCCAGCCCGACGATCCTGCGCTGAAGATCCACACCCCGCGCCTCGGTGAAGTCTACGAGCTGCGCCCCGCCACCCCCGCAAAGCGCCTGCGCACCGGCCGCATCGAGGTTGGCGGCCGGGGTTTCGACTGGTCCGGCCCCGACTGGCAGAACGACTACGCCGCCTTCACCAGCAGCCTGCGTTCCGAACTGTCGCAGATCCGCTCCCCCACCGCCCGCCGCAAGGCGATCGCGCGGATGAAGCAGGTGCTCGCCCAGGCCCAGGCGGAGTAGGCGCGGGCCGCCGTCACGGCACCAGCACCAGCGCTCCCTCCACCTCGCCCTTGCGCAGCCGGTCCAGCGCCGCGTTCGCCTCTGCCAGCGGCAGCGCCGTCACGTGCGTGCGCACCCCCGCTGCGGCCGCCAGCGGCAGGAACTCCTCCCCGTCCGCCCGCGTCAGGTTGGCGACCGACACGATCTGCCGCTCCTCCCACAGGTCGGCATAGGGAAACGCCGGGATGTCACTCATGTGGATGCCGGCGCAGACCACGCGCCCGCCCTTCTTCACCGCCTTCAGCGCCGCCGGCACCAGCGCCCCCACCGGCGCGAACAGGATCGCCGCGTCCAGCTTCTCCGGCGGCAATTCGTCCGATCCCCCGGCCCAGGCGCAGCCCAGCCCGCGCGCGAAGTCCTGCGCCGCGGTATCGCCCGGGCTGGTCAGCGCCAGCACCCGCTTGCCCTGCCAGATCGCCACCTGCGCGAGGATGTGCGCCGCCGCGCCAAAGCCATACAGCCCCAGCACGTCCGCGTCCCCGGCCATGCGGTATGCGCGATAGCCGATCAGCCCCGCGCACAGCAGCGGCGCGGCATGGACGTCGTCGAATGCCCCGGGCAACGGAAACGCGAACCGCACGTCTGCCAGGCAATGGCTGGCATAGCCGCCATCCCGGGTGAACCCGGTGAACAGCGGATCGTCGCACAGGTTCTCGCGCCCGCTTTCGCACCATGGGCAATGCCCGCAGGCATGGCCCAGCCACGGCACGCCCACGCGCGTGCCCACCGCCAGCCCGGCAACGCCCGCCCCCAGCGCATCGACCGTGCCGACGATCTCGTGCCCCGGCACGATCGGCAGCGTCCCGTGAATGTCGCCATCGACCACGTGCAGGTCGGTCCGGCACACCCCGCAGGCGCGCACCCTGACCCGGATCTGCCCCGGCCCCGGCTCCGGCATCGGCCGTTCGACCCGCCGCAGCGGCTGCCCCGGCGCGTCGAGCTGCATCGCGATCATCGTCGTCATCGTCCTCTCCTGCCCGCGATCGGCCTCCCCGGCTTTGACCTTCCCCAAAGACGCAAACCGGGTAAAGTGCCACCGGGGTCCGGTCGCACAGGGAGTATGCCGCGCGTGCAGCGCAAGACCATAGCCATCGCCGCGCTCGCCGTCGCGCTCGCCGCCGGCGCCTTCTGGGCGTGGCAGGGCAAGCCCCGCGCCGTCACCGTCGTCGCCGCGCACGTCGGCCCGGCGACCGAGCTGGTCTACGCCACCGGCTACGTCGAGGCGCAGCAGCCGGTGACGATCTCCTCGCGCATCACCGCCCCGGTCAGCCGCGTGCTGGTGTCCGAGGGCGATGCCGTCCATCGCGGCCAGCCGCTGGTCCTGCTCGCCGCGGATGAGCAGCAGGCCGCGCTGGCGCAGGCCGCCGCCCAGCAACGCGCGGCTGAACAGACCGAGGGCCGCACCGTCACCCTGTTCCGTCAGGGCTGGGTGACGAAGGCCGCGCGCGACCAGGCCGTCGCCAATGCCGATGCCGCCCGCGCCGCCACCGCCGCCGCCCGCGCCCGCCAGGGCCAGCTCGTCATCCGCGCCGAAAGCGACGGCGTCGTCACCCGCCGCGACGTCTACGACGGCGATCTCGCCACCCCCGGCAAGGCGCTGCTCCTGCTCGGCGATCCGCTGCGCATCCGCGTCACCGCCACCGTGGATGAGCGTGACATCGCCCGCGTCCGCGTCGGCCAGCCGGCGCTGATGGCCAACGACGCGTACCCCGGCAAGGCGATCCCGGCGCACGTCGCCGAAGTCACCCCCGGCGGCGATCCCACCGCCCGCGCCTTCCGCGTGCGCCTGCTCCCCGATGCCGCCGCCGGCACCCTGCCGATCGGCCTCAGCCTCGAAGTCAACCTCGTCACCCGCCGCGAAGCGCGCGCGTTGCTGGTCCCGGCCAAGGCGCTCGCCGCCGGCAGGGTCTGGACGGTGGAGGACGGCAAGGCCCGCGCGCACGCCGTCACCACCGGCATCGCCGGCGCCGACGCGGTGCAGGTCACCGCCGGTCTCGCCGCCGGCGCCCGCGTCATCGTCTCCCCCCCGGCCGACCTGCGCGAGGGCGAACGGGTCAAGGCGGTCGTGCAGCCGGACCAGCCGCGTTGAGCAGCAACCTCGCGCTGCTGTTCCACATCGCCTGGCGGCACCTCGTCGTCCGCCGCCGCCAGACCGCGGTGGCGATCGGCGGCGTCGCCGTCGGCGTCGGCTTCTTCCTCGCGGTCTCGGCGCTGATGGTCGGCAGCCAGAACGATTTCATCAAGACGCTGATTTCCGCCGCCCCGCACATCATCATCTACGACGAGCTGCGCAGCCCGCCGCCGCAACCCGGCGTCCGCATCTACGGCGGCGCCGACGCCGCCGTCGCGCTCCACGGCTACAAGCTCCGCAACGAGGTGCGCGGCATCAAGGACTGGCAGGCGATCCTGCGCACCGTCAACGACACCCCCGGCGCGATCGGCTCGCCCAGCCTCTCGGGCGCGGTCACGCTGCGCCTCGGCGGCCGCGAGGAACCGCTCGGCATCGTCGGCATCGAGCCCGGCCTCGAATCGAAGGTCTCCGACGTTGCCGACAAGCTGCGCGCCGGCAGCCTCGACGATCTCGAGCGCGCCCAGGGCGGCGTCATCGTCGGCGAGGAACTCGCCCGCCGCCTCGGCCTCAACATGGGCGACATCGTCAACGCCACCGCCGCTTCGGGCACCACGAAGCCGCTGCGCATCGTCGGCCTGGTCAAGAAGGGCAACACCATGATCGGCCAGTCGAGCGGCTACATGCTGCTGCGCGAGGCGCAGTCGCTGCTCGCCCGCCCGTTCATCATCAACCGCATCGGCGTCCGGCTGACCGATGCCTATGCCGCCGACGACGTCGCCCACGCACTCGAATCGCGCTACGCCTACAAGGCGGAGAGCTGGCAGGAACGGTCGAGCGACTTCCTCTCGTTCCTCGTCACCCGCAACGTCATCATGTACGCGGTGGTCAGCGCGATCCTGCTGGTCGCCAGCTTCGGCATCTACACCGCGGTCTCGAACAGCGTCGCCGACAAGCGCCGCGACATCGCCATCCTGCGCTCGATGGGCTTCTCGCAAGGCGATCTGCAACTGGTCTTCGTGTTCGAGGGACTGGCTCTGGCGATGGCCGGGGTCGTCGTCGGCTGGGTGCTCGGCACGGCGCTGATGGAGGCGCTCGGCAGCCTCAAGTTCCCGGTGTCGGGCGAGGACCAGCGCATCCCGCTCGACCGCTCGACCCGGCAATACCTGATCGCCGCCGTCGCCTCGCTGCTCTCGGGCGGCATCGCCGCCTGGCTGCCCGCGCGCAAGGCCGCGCGGGTCGATCCGGTCGACATCCTGCGCGGCGCGATATGAGCAGCCCCGGCGCTTCCCCACCCGTGCTCGCCTGCACCGGCCTCGGCCGCACGCTGCCGGCCGATCCCCCGGTGACGCTGGTCCGCGACGTCGATCTCGCGATCCAGCCGGGCAAGTTCACCGCCATCGTCGGCCCCTCCGGCTGCGGCAAGTCGTCGCTGCTCTACCTGCTCGGCCTGATCGACCGGCCGACGGCGGGCCAGCTCCTGCTCGACGGCCGCGACCTCACCCCGCTCTCGGGCGACGAGCGCGCCGCGATCCGGCTCGAACACTTCGGCTTCGTCTTCCAGTTCCATTTCCTGCTGCCCGAATTCAACGCGCTGGAAAACGTCGCCCTGCCGATCCGCCGCCTCGGCCGGCTCCACGGCGCGGCGGTCGAGGCGCGCGCGCGCGAGCTGCTCGGCGAAGTCGGCCTCGCCGGCAAGGAGCTGAAGTCGCCCGACAAGCTCTCCGGCGGCGAACGCCAGCGCGTCGCCATCGCCCGCGCCCTCGCCAACGACCCGCGCCTGATCCTCGGCGACGAGCCGACCGGCAACCTCGACAGCGTCAACTCCGCCCGCGTCGTCGACCTGTTCGTCGCCCTGGCGCACCAGCAGGGCAGGGCGGTCGTCTGCGTCACCCACGACATGGGCATCGCCGAACGCGCCGATGTCCGCGTCGAAATGCTCGACGGCCGCGTCGTGGCGGTGAAGGCGCAATAGCGGCAAAGCATCACCCGCCTGCGGGAGGGGCCGGTTGCGACGGCCGCCGCGCCGTCAGCGGCCGTCGCAACCGGCGGTGGCCTTCGCCGGCCTCACGGGTGTCGCGGGGCTTTGCCGAACCCCTCCTTCGCCTGCGTCAACCAATCGCAGATCATCACGCCCTTGTGCCCCGCCGGCGCCAGCGCGGCGCGGAGCGCCTCGAGCAGGGGGGGCAGCGCCTGGGTAAAGGCATAGGGCGGATTGACGATGAACAGGCCCGCGCCGTTGTAGACGCCGGGTTGATCGCTATCGAACAGCCAATGCTCCACGACCAGGAACTTCGGAATGCCCAGCTTCCGGAGCTGTTCCTTCCACCGCACATGCGTGGCGCGGTCCTTCAGCGGAAACCAGATCACCGTGACGCCATGCGCCCACTTGCGCTGGGCGGCGGCCAGCGTCGCGGTGATGCGCGCGCGCTCGTCGGTCTGTTCATACGGCGGATCGACCACGACCACGCCGCGCGGCGTGCGGGTCGGCACCATCGCCAGCCACAGTTCATAGGCATCGCGCTCATGCACCGCGGCGGGGGTGCCGCGCATCGCGCCGCGCAAGGCCCCGGCGTCCTCGGGATGCTTTTCGTTCAGGATCAGCAGATCCTGCGGGCGCAGCAGCTGCGCCAGAAACCGCGGCGAGCCGGGGTAGAGGCGGGGCTCATCCCCCCCATTCACCGCCCGGACGGCGGCGCGATGGTCGTCCAGCAACGGGTTCGCGTCGGCAAAGGCGCGCTGCACGCCCTGCGTCGCCTCCCCGGTGCGTTGCGCCGCGTCGCCGCCCAGGTCGTACAGACCGCAGCCGGCATGGGTGTCGATCAGCGTCAGCGCACCCGGCTTGTGCTGCAAGGCGCGGACAAGGGCAATCAGCAGGCTGTGCTTCACGACATCGGCGCTGTTGCCGGCATGGAAGGAATGGCGATAATTCATCGTGAATCAGGGTCCTGACGATCTGCCCGACCACGATCTTCGGGACGCGGAAATGGATTTCGCGGCGATGGGCGTAACCGGTCCGGCGCTCTTAACCGGCCGGACGGCAACCTTCAAAGCCCTTCGGCACAAGGCCCGGAACGCGCGACCGTTCGAGCAAGAGAAGCCGGGATCGACGATCCTGCCGGGCCGCAACCTCCCAAGCCGCAGCTCCCGGAAAACACTTTCCTACATCCCCGCGTTGTGCAAACTTCCCGGCGCTCCTTGAAACCGTCCTATCTTTTTGATTCGCCGCGAGAACGTCCTGTCGCGTGGGCGGCCTGCCGTGCCCGCGCCACGGAAAAAACCCCATCGCCGGGCGTCCTTCCGGCATGGCCGATTTCGCCCCCTGGACCCTGTCAACTTGTGTCAACCTGCCGCTTCACGCCGCAACCGACGGGGACCGGCCATGGCCGCGATCGACACGCGATCGCCGGGGCGCTCAGGCGGCGGCCCGCACCCCGGCCAGCCGCGCCAGCGCCTCGTCCCGCCCGATCAGCGGCAACAGCGCCGCCATGTCCGGCCCATGCTCGCGCCCGGTCAGCGCCAGCCGCAACGGCAGGAACAGCGCCTTGCCCTTGCGGCCCGTGGTTTCCTTTAGATTGGCAGTGAGAAACTTCCACGACTCGTTCCGCGCTTCCGGCAAGTCCCAGTCGATTTGCTCGAATACATTTGCTGCGATCTTCAAGTATTCGTGATCTTCACTGTTCATCACCGGCGCCGCCACCGGTCCGCGCACCACCGCCCACCATTCGGCCGCTTCGCCGACGGTGCTCAGGTTCGGCCGGATCGCCTGCCAGGCCGCCGCGCCCATGCCGTCCGGCAGCCGCGCCGCCACCTCGTCGTGCGACAACCGGTGGATCACCGCCGCGTTGACCCGCTGCAACTCCGCCTCGTCGAACCGCGCCGGCGCGCGGCCGAACCGCGTCAGGTCCAGCGCCGCCGCCAGCTCCATCGGCCGCAACGCCGGGTCCACCGGATCGCTCGTCCCCAGCCGCGCCAGCAGCGCGATCACCGCCTCGGGCTCGATCCCCTGCTCGCGCAGTTCCGCCATCCCCAGCGAACCGAGCCGCTTCGACAGCTTGCCCTCGCTGCCGGTCAGCAGCGCCTCGTGGGCAAAGCGCGGCGGCTCCGCCCCCAGCGCGGTGAACATCTGCAACTGCGTCGCCGTGTTCGAGACGTGGTCCTCGCCGCGCAGCACCTGCGTGATGCCCATGTCGATGTCGTCTATCACCGACGGCAGCATGTACAGCCAGGACCCGTCCGCCCGCCGCACCACCGGGTCCGACATCTGCGCGGCGTCGAACCGCTGCGCCCCGCGAATGCCGTCGTCCCAGGCGATCGCCGCGTCGCGGTCGAGCAGGAACCGCCAGTGCGGCATCTCCCCCGCCGCCGCCTTCGCCGCGTGGTCGGCCTCGCCCAGCGCCAGCGCGGCGCGGTCATAGATCGGCGGCAGCCCGCGCCCCAGCTGGACCTTGCGCTTCAGCTCCAGCTCCTGCGCGCTCTCATAGCAGCGATAGACCCGCCCCGCCGCGACCAGCCGCGCGAATTCGCGCTCGTAGAGATCGAACCGCTCCGACTGCCGCACCTCGCCGTCCGGCCGCAGCCCCAGCCAGTCGAGGTCGGCACGGATCGCCGCGACATAGTCCTCGCGGCTGCGCGCGGTATCGGTGTCGTCGATGCGCAGCAGGAATCGCCCGCCGTCCTTGCGCGCCAGCATCCAGTTGTGCAGCGCGGTGCGGACGTTGCCGATGTGCAGCAGCCCGGTGGGCGAAGGCGCGAAACGCGTGACCGTCATCGCTCAGGCCGTGCGAAACGCGTGGGTGATCGGATAGCGCCGGTCGCGCCCGAAGTTGCGGCTGCCCAGCTTGACCCCGGGGGGCGCCTGCCGCCGCTTGTATTCGGCCAGGTGCAGCAGCCGCTCGATCCGTACCAGCGTCGCCCGGTCGAACCCCTCGCGCTCCAGCTGGTCGACCGACTTCTCGTGCTCGACGAGGCCGAGCAGGATCGGGTCGAGTACGTCGTAAGGCGGCAGCGAGTCCGAATCCTTCTGGTCCGGCCGCAGCTCCGCACTCGGCGGCTTGGTCAGGATGTTCGGCGGGATCACCACGCCGTCGGGCCCCAGCCCGATGCGCGGCTTGTGCCGGTTGCGCCATTCGGACACGGCGAACACGGTCATCTTGTAGGCGTCCTTCAACGGGTTGTAGCCCCCTGCCATGTCGCCATAGATCGTCGCATAGCCGACGCTCATCTCGCTCTTGTTGCCGGTCGTCACCAGCATCGGCCCGAACTTGTTGGAAATGCCCATCAGCGTCACCCCGCGGATCCGCGACTGCAGGTTCTCCTCGGTCAGGTCCGGCGCCCGCCCCTCGAACACCGGCCCCAGCATCTGCGCATAGGCGTCGACCGCCGGCGCGATCGGGATGGTGTCGAGCCGGCACCCCAGCGCCCGCGCGCAATCGGCGGCGTCCCTCAGGCTTTCCTCGCTGGTATAGCGGCTGGGCAGCATCACGCACCACACCCGGTTCGCCCCCAGCGCATCGACCGCGATCGCCGCGCACAGCGCCGAATCGATCCCGCCCGAAAGCCCCAGCACCACGCCCGGGAACCGGTTGCGGTTCACATAGTCGCGCAGCGCCAGCACCATCGCCGAATAGATCGACTCCGGATGGCTCGCCATCTCGCGGATCTCGCCGCGGTCGCAGCGCCAGCCCTGCGCGGTCTTGGTCCAGCGGGTGAGGACTTCCTCCTCCTCCCAGTCCTTCATCTGCACCGCGGTGCCGCCGTCGCCGTTGACGACGAAGCTGCCGCCGTCGAACACCAGCTCGTCCTGCCCGCCGACGCGGTTGACATAGGCCAGCGGCAGTCCGTTATCGACCGCGCGCCGCCGCGCCACCCCGTCGATCCGCAGCGCGTCCTTGTCGATCTCGTAAGGGCTGCCGTTCGGGCACAGCAGCAGCTCGGCGCCGAAGTCGGCAAGGTGGCGGCACACGCTGGGGTGCCAGATGTCCTCGCAGATCGGCACGCCGATCATCGTCCCGCGAAAGATGATGGGCTCGGGCAACGGCCCCGGCTGGAACAGCCGCATCTCGTCGAAGGTGCCATAATTGGGCAGTTCGTGCTTGTGGCGGATCGCCGCGATCTTGCCCTGGTCGAGCAGCGCGACGCCGTTGTGCAGCGCCCCGTCCTGCACGAACACACTGCCCACCAGCATCGCCGGGCCGGTGTGCGCGGTGGCGCGGGCAAGGGCCTCCAGCTCGGCGGCGGCGCGCTCGATCAGGCTCGGCTTGAGCACGAGGTCCTCGGGCGGATAGCCGATCAGGTTCAGCTCGGGGAAGACGATCAGGTCCGAGGCGGCGGCGCGCTCGCGCGTGGCCAGCATCGCCGCGGCATTGCCGGCAAGGTCGCCGACCGAGTGATTGACCTGCGCGAGCGTGATCTTGAGGGTATCGGGCATGGGCGTGCTCTAACCGAGGGTCGGGGCGGTGGGAACGTTTTTTCGCCCCCCGGCGTTCCGCAGGAAATTGCACCGGAAGGCCCGTCCATGAAGCACGTTCTCGTTCTGCCGCTCGCCGCGCTCGCCCTCGTCGCCACGCCCCAGTTGGCGCAGGCCAAGGGGTGCGTGCGGGGTGCGATCGCCGGTGGCGTCGCCGGGCATTTCGTCGGCCGCCATCACCTGATGGGCGCCGCCGCCGGCTGCCTGATCGCCCGCCACCACTACAAGGTGAAAGCCCGCGAGGAAGCGTCGCACCGTCCGGCACCGCATCGCTGAACGGTCAGCGGCCCTTGCGCAGCACGATGTAGACCGCGCCGCCGCCGCCGTGGCGCGGGTGCGCCGGGCGGATCGCCGCGATCCGCGATGCGTGCGGCCCGGCTTCCAGCCAGTCGAGGAACTTCGCGCGGATCGCGCCGCGCCGGTTGCCGCGATCGGCCGGATCGTGCGGCCGCGCCCGCCCGGTGACGAGCAGCACGACGCGCGCGCCCTGCGCGATCGCCAGCGTGAGGCCGTGGTCGAGCCGCCCGTGCGCGGCGTCGAGCGAGGCTCCATGCAGGTCAAGCGTGAAGTCCGGTTCCAGCACGCCTTTCGCCAGCCGCCGGTCCCAGCTCGCGTCCAGGCCGTGACGGTCGAGTGGCCGCGGCACCGGCGCCGGGGGCGGGCTGGCGGGCAGGGCGGGGGGGACGCGCCCCTTCACCCGCTTCTGAGATATTGGCACGGGCGGCGGCACAGTGACCGGCTCGACGTTCCGCCGGGCCGGGGGCCGGCGCGGATCGAGTGGCCGCACCGTCCGCGCGACGCGGTCCCACAATTCGGCCTCGTCGTCGCTCAGGCGCCGGTCGCGCCCCCGCGCGCTCACCGGCCGAGCCTGGCGAGGGCTCCCTTGGGCAGGAGCAGCAGGGCCGGACCGCGCCCGCTCATGCCGCCGGCCGTGTTCCGCGCGTCGCTGCCCGCGCCCCAGAACGAATCGAAGCGGTTGGCGCCCTTGATCGCGCCGCCGGTGTCCTGCGCCACCCACAGCCCGCTGGCGACCGTGCGATCCAGCGTCAGGAACACCGGCGCGCCCAGCGGCACATAGAGCGGGTCGGCCGCGAGGCTGACACGCGCACGCACCGGCACGCCCAGCGCCCCCACCGGGCCATCGCCGGTCAGTTCGCGGAAGAATACCCAGGCCTTGTTCTGGTTCATCAGCGCGCGGCCGTCCTCGGGATGCTCGCGCAGGTACTGCATCAGGCCCTGCATCGATGCCGCATATTGCCCCGGGCCGGTGCCGATCAGCCCCTTGTCGCGCATCAGCGTGCCGATGCCGGTGTAGTTCTGGCCATTGTCGGCGGCATAGCCGATGCGCATGACGCTGCCGTCGGGCGCGCGCAGCCGGCCCGAACCCTGGATCTGCAGGAAGAAGAACTCGACCGGATCGGCGGCCCAGGCGATCTCCAGCCCGCGATTGGCCAGCACGCCGCCGTCGATCGCGGCGCGGTCGTAATAGGGGACGAACCTGCCGGTTTCGTCGTAGCGGCCGAACGGCGTCTGGCCGTTGGGCTTGACCGGCGCGTCCCCCGGGCGGGCGTGGACCAGGTCCGGCGGCACGCCGTAGACCGGCACGTCGAATCCCGGCTGGCGCAGCCGCGAGCCGGCGATCTCGGGCTCATAGTAGCCGGTGACGAAACCCTGCCCGTCGCCGACGACGACGGTCTCGAAATTGTCGGTGAAGAACCGCGCCGCATCGCTGGTCGGCCAGGTCGCCGCGGCGTCGCAGGCGGGCTTCCAGTCGCCAGGCTGGGTCAGCTGCGAATTGTCGGTCCGCGCCGTCAGCCGCGGGCACGATTCGCGGAACGACAGCAGCGCCGGCGCGGCGGTGGCGGCGGTCAGCCCCAGCGTCAGCACGTCGGGGCCGGCGCGCACCCCGAGCGCGAGCGCGGTGGGCGGCGGTGGCGGCGGCAGCACCGGGGTCACCGCCGGCGGCGGCAGCGGCGGCGGTGGCCCGGCCTCGGGGATGATGCGTCCGCACGCGGCCAGCAGCGCCAGGGCCGCCAGCATCAGCGCGCGCGACAGGCCCCCTCCGATTGATGCGCCAATCGATGCGCGATCCTGCGGGCCGTAACCGGCCGCAACCCCAACCGGCATTGCCGGATCAGCCTTCGTCGGCTTCTTCGAGGTGCCAGTCGGGGCTTTGCGAGGAGACGTTGCGGCTGAACGTCCAGATGTCGCGGACTTCGATCGCGTCGTTCAGCGAGCCGGCGATGACGTGGCCCCCGGCGTCGCGCGTCACCGCGGCCACGTCGGAAACCAGCCGCACCGTCACGCGCGCCATCGGCGCATCGTAGCTGGCGGCGACGATCGCCGCTTCCTCGATCCGCACCAGGCGGTTGTCCACGCTCTCCCCGGCGGCGACGCGCGCGTCGATGGCGTCGGCGAAGCTCCTGGCGACGAGCGGATCGCACAGTTGCGAAAGCTGTTCCTTGTCCCCGCGCCAGAACGACTCGAGGATCATGCGGTAGGCATTGCGCGCGCCGTCGAGGAACGCCGCGGGATCGAAGCGGCGATCGGCGCCGGCGATGTCCTTCAGGCCCTTTTCCACGGCGGGCGGGTAAGGCGAGATCTCGCGGGCGCGGACCGTGATCGTGCCGGGGCGCTCGGGCATTTGCAGCGGCGCCACGCCGCCCGGCTGGCCGGCGGTGCCGGCAGCGTCGAAGCGGGTCTGCAGCGGCTCGTCGTGCTCGGCACGGCGGCCCAGCACCGAGTAGAGCCTCAGCCCCAGGAAAGCCGCGATCATGGCCAGAATGACGATTTCGACAGTCACCAGCGATATTCCCTTCCGGCGCGCGCCCCGGGCGAAATCCCTTGGACTCGCGCAAGCGCCCGCAGAGGCGCATCCGTTATCATGCCTTAGTTAGGTAACGATGACAAATGAACAACGCATGGACACGTGCTTTCGGGTCGATTTCCCGTCGGGCGCGCCGAAACGTTCCCCCTACCGGTCCAAGCGGGGCGCCGCATCGCTCTGCCGCCGTGGTGCGGGGCGAATTGCCGCGGCACGGTCCGGGCCTGCTATGCCGTTGCCCCGCGCGGCGCAGGGTGCTAGGCGCGCCGCCGATCCTGCAACCAGAAAGCATCCGCAATGGCCGACGAAGGCAACGTCATCTCGAATCTCGATCTCGGCGCTCCGGCGCCCAACGGCGAGGATACCTCGCCGATGGCCGGGATCGTCTCGCAATACGTCAAGGACCTCTCGGTCGAGAATCCGAACGCCCCGGCCAGCTTCCAGTGGCAGGACCAGCCCGAGCTCGACGTCCAGTTCAACATCGGCGCCAAGCCGGTCCAGGGCGAGCTGCACGAGGTCGAGCTGAAGATCCAGGTCTCGGCCAAGGCCCAGGGCGGCACCGCCTATCTCGTCGATCTGGCCTATGCCGGGCTGATCGGCATGCGCAACCTCGACGAGGCGAACATGCACGCGTTCATGTTCGCCGAGGCGCCGCGGCTGCTGTTCCCGTTCGCCCGCCGCGTCGTTGCCGACGCCGTGCGCGATGCCGGCTTCCCGCCGCTGATGCTCGAGCCGATCGACTTCAACGGCATCTACCTGCAGCAGCTGCAGGCGCAGGCCGAGGCGGCGACCGCGGAACCCGCCGGCAACGCGTGATTCGATGAACCTGGCCAAGGCGCTCGGCACGGTCGGCGGGCTCACGCTCGCCAGCCGGGTGCTGGGGCTGGTGCGCGATTCGCTGTTCGCGCGGTTCATCGGCGCCAGCTTCGCGTCGGACGCTTTCCTGATCGCGTTCCGCCTGCCCAACATGTTCCGCGCGCTGTTCGCCGAGGGCGCGTTCGCCAGCGCCTTCGTGCCGATGTTCAACGCGCGGGTGGCGAACCCGGAGGGCGAAGGGCTGGCCGACGGCCTGCGCTTTGCCGAGCAGGCGCTGTCGGTGCTGCTGCCGGTGCTGATCGTGCTGACGCTGCTGCTCGAGGCGTTCGCCTGGCCGCTGACCTGGGCGCTCACCGGCGGCTTCCACGCGGTCAGCGCCGATGAATTCGCGTTCGCGGTCAAGCTGTCGCGGATCACGATTCCCTACCTGATGCTGATCAGCCTCGTCTCGCTGTTCGGCGGCATCCTCAATTCGCTGCACAAGTTCTGGGTCAACGCCGCCGCGCCGATCCTGCTGAACCTGACGCTGATCGCCGCGCTGCTGCTGTTCCACAGCCCCGATCCGCTGGTCACCGCGCGCAACCAGGCGATCGGCGTCACCGTCTCGGGCCTGCTGCAACTGCTGTGGCTGGCGCAGGCCTGCCGCGCACTGAACGTGCGCCTCAAGCCGCGCCGCCCGGTGTGGAACGCCGATGTGCGCCAGCTGCTCGCGCTGATCTGGCCTGCTGCCGCCGGCGCCGGGGCGGTGCAGATCAACCTGGTGATCTCGACCGCGCTGGCGGCGAAGCTGCTCGCCTCGGGCTCGGTCACCTACATCTACATGGCCGACCGGCTCAACCAGCTGCCGCTCGGGCTGATCGGCATCGGCCTCGGCACGGTGCTGCTGCCGACGATCTCGCGCCAGCTCGGCGGCGGCGAGGAAACCGCGGCGATGGACACCCAGAACCGCGGCCTCGAACTGGCGCTGCTGCTGACGCTGCCGGCCACCGTCGGCCTCGTCGTCTGCGGCGAGCCGATCGCGGCGGCGCTGTTCGGCTATGGCCGCTACACCGCGCTCGATACGCACTACACCGCGCAGGCGCTGGCGGCGTTTTCAGTGGGCTTGCCGAGCTACATCCTCGTCAAGGTGCTGACCCCCGGCTTCTACGCGCGGCACGATACCAGGACCCCGGTGCGCTACGCGACCGCGTCGATGGTGGTGAACCTCGTGCTCAACCTCGCGCTGATCGTCCCGCTCGCGCACATGGGGCCGCCGCTGGCCACCGCCATCGCCTCCACCGTCAACGTTGCCATGCTCTACCGCGAGCTGTCGCGGCGCGGCCACTTCGCACCCGATGCGCAACTCCGGCGCCGCGCACCCCGCCTTGCGCTGGCGGCGCTGCTGATGGGCGTGGCGATGGGCTTCGCGCAAGGCTGGCTCACCCCTTACGTCCACGGCACCTGGCTGGTGCGCGGGCTGGCGCTGGCGGTGCTGGTCAGCGCCGGCGCGCTCGTCTATGGGCTCGCCACGCTGGCGCTGGGGGCGTTCACCCGCGCCGACCTGCAACTGCTCCTGCGCCGCCGCAAGCACACCTGAGGAAGAACATGCGCATCGTTTCCGGCATCCAGCCGACCGGCAACCTCCATCTCGGCAACTACCTCGGCGCGATCCGCAACTGGGTACGGATGCAGGACGAGCATCCCGCCGGCTCGTGCCTCTATTTCCTTGCCGATCTCCACGCGATCTCGATGCCGCATGTCCCGGCCGAGCTGTCGGCGAACACGCGCGAGATGGTCGCGGCGCTGGTCGCGTGCGGCATCGATCCGGCCCGCTCGGTGCTGTTCAACCAGACCCAGGTGCCCGAGCACGCGCAGATGCAGTGGCTGCTCAACGGCACCGCGCGGATGGGCTGGCTGAACCGGATGACGCAGTGGAAGGACAAAGCCGGCAAGAACCGCGAGGGCCAGTCGGTCGCGCTGTTCACTTACCCGGTGCTGCAGGCCGCCGACGTGCTGCTTTACCAGGCAACTCACGTCCCGGTCGGCGAGGACCAGAAGCAGCACCTCGAACTGGCGCGCGACATCGCCCAGAAGTTCAACAACGACTTCTGTACCGAGGACGCGCCGCTGTTCACGCTGCCCGATCCGATGATCCCGCCCGAGGCGGCGCGGATCATGTCGCTGCGCGACGGCAGCGCCAAGATGTCGAAGTCCGATCCCAGCGACATGAGCCGCATCAACCTCACCGACGATGCCGACACGCTGATGAACAAGGTCAAGAAGGCCAAGACCGATCCCGAGCCGCTGCCTTCGGACAAGGACGGCCTCGCCGGCCGGCCCGAGGCGGCGAACCTCGTCGGCATCTACGCGGCGATGGCGGGCAGCAGCGTCGAGCAGGTGCTGGCCGAGTTCGGCGGGCAGGGCTTCGGCAGGTTCAAGCCGGCGCTCGGCGATCTGCTGGTCGCGAAGCTGGCGCCGATCAACGACCGTTTCGTCGCGCTGCGGCAGGACCGCGCCGCGCTCGATGCGATCCTGCGCGCCGGTGCCAACCGCGCCCGCGAACTCGCCGCGCCGACGCTGGCGGCGGCCTACGACGCGCTGGGGCTGGTCCGCTAGCTCTGGAATTCGCCCGGCATAGCTGGCAAGGCGCGCGCGGCGAGGGGACCACCCCAGCCGGAAAGTGACGGGGAACGTCCCGGCTCTACTCCACGCGGAGCGAGTGCGCGATGACATCGATGGGGGTTCGCCCCGCCGGCCTGGCGCTGGCGGCGGCGCTGCTGGCTTCCGGGCAACCGGCGTCGGCACGCGAGGACGGCGCGGCGCTCGGCGCGCAGCTGCGGGCGACGCAGGTGCAGCTCCAGGCGTTGCAGGCCCGGCTCGACGCTTTGCAGGCGCAGCTCGACGCCCGCGACCGGGCGCGCCAGGCCGCTGCTGCCAATGTGCAGGCCGCCGCGACCTTGGCGGACGACAACGCGACCGCTGCGCTTGCCGCCGCCAGGGCGGCGCAGGCGGGCGCGGCGCGGGCCGAAAACATGCTCGGCAGGCTGCATTGGGCCGGCGATACCACGATCGGCGGCCGGATCTTTGCCGACGCCAGCACGATCAGCCAGCACACCGCCGGCGCGGTGAACACCGCCACCGGCACCGGGGTCAACCTCAAGCGCATCTATGTCGAGGTCAACCACCGCTTCGATGCGACCTGGTCGGCCAGCCTCGTCGCCGATGCCAGCAACGTCGCGGGATCGACCACGACCGGCAACGGCTTCGTCGTCGGCGCCACCCCGGTCGGCAAGGGGCTGTTCGTCAAGAACGCCTATGTCCAGGCGCGCCTCTCGCCCGCGCTGGTGCTGCGGCTGGGCGCGGCGCCGCTGCCGTGGGTGCCCTACATCGAGAACCAGGTCGGCACGCGCTACGTCGACACCATGCTGATCGACCGCGTCAACGACGGCACCACCGCCGACTGGGGCATCCACGCCAGCGGCGACCTGTTCGATGGCCACGTCAGCTATGCCGTCTCGCTGGTCGACGGCGCCGGCTACCGCAATCTCAGGGTGACCCGCGCGATCGACGTCGAGGGCCGGGTGTCGCTGCGCCAGGGCGGACTGTGGGGCGCGGTCGGCGGCTATCTCGGCAAGCGCGGCGCCGCCGTCGCCGGCACGCCCACCTTCCGCACCGCGCGCCGCATCGACGCCGCCGCCGGCTACCGGGACGCGCGCTTCGGCCTCGGTGCGGAAGTGTTCTACGCGAAGGACTGGAACAACGTCGCGGTCGATCCCGCCGCGGCTGCCCGTTCGCGGGATGCGGCGCTGGGCTGGTCGCTGTTCGGCAATGTCGCGATCGCGCCGCGCTGGTCGGCGTTCGCCCGCCATGACCACGTCGCGCCGAGCCGCATCAACCTGCCGGCGATGCGCGATCGCTACGTCAACCTCGGCGTGCAATGGGAGCCCGCCCGTGCCGTCGACCTCGCGCTGGTGTGGAAGCACGAGACCGTCAGCGGCGGCGCGCTGGCGACGCAGAACGGCACGATCGGCTGCGCGATCACCGCCACCCCGGTATTTTTCGCGGCGGCCACCCCGACGACCTGCGCGGGCAACGGCACCTACAGCGAGTTCGGCCTGTTCACGCAGGTCAAGTTCTGAAACAAGCAAGGGCATGGATCGTCCCGCGCTGCTGTTCGTCTGCCTCGGCAACATCTGCCGCTCGCCCCTGGCCGAAGCGGCGTTCCGCCACGCGGCGGCGCGCGCGGGCCTTGCCGCGATCGCCGATTCAGCCGGCACCGGCGACTGGCACGTCGGCGAGCCGCCCGACCACCGCGCGCAGGTCGAGGCCTGGCGCCACGGCATCGACATTTCCGGTTATCGCGCGCGCCAGGTCGTCCCCGCAGATTTCCGCCGCTTCGATTTCGTGCTCGCGCTCGACGACCAGAACCTGCGCGATCTCGAGGCGCTGCGCCCGGCGGAGGCGCCCGCGCGCCTGTCGCTGCTGCTCGATCACGTGCCCGGCCTGGCCGGGCAGCCCGTCAGCGATCCCTACTGGGGCGAGGCGGACGCGTTCGCGGAAACCTGGGCGCAAGTCAGCGCCGCGGCCGACGCACTGGTAGCGCGGCTGCAGGGGTGACGATGTCGGCTGCCGAGAGTAGGGGGGCGGCATGATCCTGCCGCCCGAACGTCTCGCCCGCTTCGCCCGCCACATCGTCCTGCCCGAAGTCGGCGGCGCCGGGCAGGTGGCGCTGGCCGGGGCGCACGTCGCGCTGGTCGGTTGCGGCGGCATCGGCTCGCCGGCGCTGCAATACCTGGCGGCGGCGGGCGTCGGCCGGCTGACGCTGATCGACGACGACATCGTCGAGGCGTCGAACCTCCAGCGCCAGACGGTGTTCGCCGAGGCCGACCTCGGCCGTGCCAAGGCCGATGCGGCGGCCGACTGGGTGCGGCGCTTCGACGGTGCGCTTGACGTGCATGCCGTGCGCGCGCGGATCGGCGCGGACAACGCCGCCGCGCTTCTGGCGGACGCCGATTGCGTGCTCGACGGTTGCGACAATTTCGCGACGCGGCTCGTCGTCTCGGACGCCTGCGTCGCCCTCGCCACGCCGCTGACCAGCGCGGCCGTCGGCCGCTTCCAGGGCCAGGTCGCCAATTTCGCCGGCCACCTCGCCGGGGAGCCTTGCTACCGCTGCTTCGTCGGCGATGCCTTCGACGCGCAGGATTGCGATACCTGCGCGGCGGACGGCGTGCTGGGGGCGATGGTCGGCACGGTCGGCGCCTTCGCCGCGATGAGCGCGATTCGCGTGCTGCTGGCGGGCAAGGCCGCGCTCGGCGATCCGCAGTGGGGCAGGCTGCACCTGATCGACGGGCTGGCGCCGTCGCTGCGCACGATCCGCATCGTCAGGGACGATGCCTGCCGCGGCTGCCGGGGCTGAACCGTCACGCGAAGTGCAGCGCCAGCCACACGGTATCGCGATCGGCCGGCGTCCATGTCACCCGGTGCCGAACCCCGGCCGGGATCAGCAGGTGGTCGCCGGGCGCCAGCGTCACCTCGCCGTCGCCTTCGAGCCATAGCCGCGCGGCCCCGGCCAGCAGCAGTACCCATTCGTCGTGCGGCTGGTCATAAGGCTGGTCCACCGGGGTCGTCTGCCCGCGCGTGACGATCCTTTCGATGCGCAGGCCGGGCCGGGCGAGCAGTTGGGTGAACCGTTCCGCCGCCTTTGCATCGGGCAGGGGATCGAACAGGTTCGCCCGCGGTGCCGTCATCAGCCGTCCCGGGTCAGGCGGAAGGTCTGGCGCAGCCAGTCGTCCGCCGCGGCGCGCAGCGCCGGATCCTTGGCGAACGCCTCAGCCGGCGGCGGCGCCATGCCCAGCGCCTCCATCAGCACCCACAGCGCGAAGCGGCGGCTGGGCTCGGTCTCCACCCCGAAGTCGATGCCGAGCTGCTCGCACCCGCGGGCGAGCGCGGTCTCGTCGAGGGCGGCGAGATTGTCAGTGGCGAAGTAGCGAAGCAGCAGCGTATCGAGGTCCATGCCCTCTCTTCGGCCAACCGCGCCGGGCTGGCAAGGGCTAGGCCGGGACGGCGGCGAGATCCTCCTCTGCCGCCTCGAGCAGGCGCTTCTCGATCACCTTGAGCCGCGCCCCGGCGTCGACCTTGCCGCCAAACAGGTCGGTCACGTAGAAGGTATCCACCGCGCGCTCGCCATAAGTGGCGATGTGCGCGGAATGGACGATCAGCCGCGCCTCGAACATCGCCCGCGCCAAACGGTTGAGCAGGGCCGGCCGGTCGCGCGCGGAAACCTCGATCACGGTGAAGCGGTTCGACGCGGAATTGTCGAAATCGACGCGCGGCCGGACCGTGAAGGCATCCATGCGCGGCCGGGCCAGCGGGCGCGCCGCCAGTTGCGGCACCAGCTTGACGCGGTTGGCCAGTGCGTCGGCGATCGTCGTCTTCAGCCGTTCGAGCTGGCTGGCTTCCTGGAATGGCCGGCCGAGCGGGTCCTGCACGAGGAAGTTGTCGACGGCGATGCCGTTGCGGGCGGTGTGGATGCGCGCGTCGATGATGTTGCCGCCGGCCAGGTGGATGCCGCCGGCGATGCGGTAGAACAGCCCCGGGTGGTCCGCCGCCAGCACCATCACCAGCGTCGCGCCGCGATCGGCGTCGTAGGTCGTGGTGATCGTCAGCGGTGCCCCCCGGGCCTCGTCGAGCTGGGTGAGGTTCTTGGCGATTACGTCCTCGGGTTCGGCGATCCAGTAGGCATCGCCGAACTGGGTGCCATAGCGCGCGACGAGCTCGCCCTGCTGGCCGAGGCGGGCGGCGACCGCCTGCTGCTTGGCGGCGACGCGCTCGGCCCGGCCGGAATGGGCGTGGCCCAGCCGCATCCGCTCCTCCGCGGCGTTGTACAGCTCATGCAGCAGCTGCCGCTTCCACGAGTTCCACACCCCGGGGCCGACCGCGCGGATGTCGACGATGGTCAGCAGCGACAGCGTGCGCAGCCGCTCCAGCGTCTCGACCGTGGCGACGAAATCGGAGATCGTCTTCCAGTCGGCCAGGTCGCGCTTGAACGCGGTCGCGCTCATCAGCAGGTGCTGGCGAACCAGCCAGGCGACCAGCGCGGTCTCGTCGGCGTCGAGGCCGAGGCGCGGGCATAGCTTGGTGGCGATCTCTGCGCCCAGCACCGAATGGTCGCCGCCGCGCCCCTTGGCGATGTCGTGCATCAGCACCGCGCAATAGAGCGCGCGGCGCGAGGCGATCTTGTGGATGATCTCGGTGGCGAGCGGGTGATCGGCGGCGAGCTCGCCCTTCTCGATCCGCGCCAGCAGCCCGATCGCGCGGATCGTGTGCTCGTCCACCGTGTAGTGGTGATACATGTCGAACTGCATCTGCGCGTTGACGCGGCCAAACTCGGGGATGAAGCGCCCGAACACGCCGGCCTCGTTGAGCCAGCGCAGCACCGTCTCGGGATCGCGGCGGCTGGTCAGCAGGTCGAGGAACAGCGCGTTGGCGCGGGGATCGCGGCGCAGGCCGTCGGCCAGCTTGGCGTCGCGGGTGATCTGCCGCATCGTCTCGGGGTGGATCTCCATGCCCTCGGCGTCGGCGATCGCGAAGATCTCGATCAGCCGCACCGGCTCCGCCGTGAACCAGTCGTCCGACGGGGCGGCGATGCGGCCGTGGCTGACCTCGTAGCCCTTGACCTTGCGCGGGCGGCGCAGGCTGGCGAGCAGGCCCTTGCGCTTGCGGTCCGACTGTTCCTCAAGGCTGGCGAGGAACACTCCGGTCAGGCTGCCGACCTGCTTCGCCTGGAGGAAGAAGTACTGCATGAACCGCTCTACCGCGCGCTTGCCCGGCCGGTCGGCGAAGTCCATCCGCTCCGCCACCGCGCGTTGCAGGTCGAAGGTCAGCCGGTCCTCGGCGCGGTTGGTCAGGAAATGCAGGTGGCAGCGCACCGCCCACAGGAAGTTCTCGGCGCGGCGGAAGGCGCGGTATTCCTCCTGCGTCAGCAGGCCGACATCGACCAGCTCGGCCGGGCTGCGCACCTTGTGCAGGTACTTGCCGATCCAGTAGAGCGTGTGCAGGTCGCGCAGCCCGCCCTTGCCTTCCTTGACGTTGGGCTCGACGACGTAGCGGCTGTCGCCCAGCCGCTTGTGACGCTCGTTGCGCTCTCCGAGCTTTTCCGAGACGAACTGGCGCTCGGTTCCGGAGACGACTTCGGCGAAGAAGCGGCGCTGCGCCTCGTCGAACAGCGCCTGGTCGCCCCAGACGTAGCGGCCTTCGAGCATCGCCGTGCGGATCGTCAGGTCGCTGCGGCTCATCCGCACCATGTCGTCGAGCGAGCGGCTCGAGTGACCGACCTTCAGCGCGAGGTCCCAGAGGAAATAAAGCATCGCCTCGATCACCTGCTCGCACCAGGCGGTCTGCTTGATCGGGGTGATGAAGGCGATGTCGACGTCCGAATGCGGCGCCATCTCGCCGCGGCCATAGCCGCCGACGGCCATGATCGTCAGCCGTTCGCCGGTCGAGCGGTTCGAGGCGCGGTAGACGTCGTGGGTGACGTGGTCGTGGATCAGCCGGATCAGCTGGTCGACGAGGAACGCCTGCGCCTGCGCGCAATCGTAGCCGGCGGAGGGCTTCTCGGTCAGCCGCCGCTCGATCTCGGTGCGGCCGGCGGCGAGCGCGCCGCGCAACAGCTCGACCACGTCCTGGCGCGCCTTGGCTGCGCCTTTCGCGGCGACGGCCTGCTGGATCGACTCGGTGAGCGCGCGGCGATCGATCACGGCGCGCTGGTTGGGAATGCGGATGACCGTCATGGCGTGGGCTTAACCTGATCCTGTGCCGGCGCAAAGCGTGCTTTCAGGCTACGCTTGTCGATCTTTCCGGTGCCGGTGCGCGGCAGCGGCGCGTCGCATTCGTGGAACGCGGTGGGCTGCTTGAACGCCGCCAGTCGCGGCGCCAGGAATGTGCGCAACATGGCCGCGTCGAGCGTCGCGCCCGGCCGCCGCCGCCAGGCCGCGACCGGAACCTCGCCATAGCGCGCGTCAGGCACGCCGAACACGGCGGCCTCGGCGACGTCGGGATGGGAGTGGAGCGCGTGCTCGACCTCGAGGCAGGCGATGTTCTCGCCGCCGCGGATGACGATGTCCTTGGCGCGGTCAACGATCGTCAGGTAGCCGTCCGCATCGAGGAAGCCGAGATCGCCGGTGCGCAGGTAGCCGTCGGGGGTGAACAGCGCGGCGGTGGCGGCGGGATCGCGCCAGTAGCCGCCGACGTTGCAGACCGAGCGCAGCGCGATCTCGCCGGTTTCGCCGGGCGGCAGCCGCTGCCCCGCTTCGTCCAAGATCGCGCAGTCCACCAGCGGGCGGTTGGGCACCCCGGTGCTCGCGGGGCGGGCGAGGTAGTTCTCGTTGCAGGCGCCGCAGCCGCTGGCGTTGGTCTCGGTCAGGCCGTAGCCCGAGAGCGGAAAGGCATGCGGCAGCGCCGCGCGCAGCTCGGCGACGTGCGCGGGCGGGCGCGCGGCGCCGCCGGCGGAGAAGTGGACGCACGACGACAGGTCGTGGCGGTCGCGGTCGGGGTGCAGGGCGATCTCGCGACTCATCTGCGGCACGCCGAGGAAGTAGGTGACGCGCTCGGCCGCGATCAGGCGCATCGCCTCGGCGGCGTCCCAGCGCGGCATCATCACCAGCTTGCGGCCGATCACCAGGCTGAACAGCAGCAGCGCCACCTCGCCGGTGACGTGGAACAGCGGCACGCTGGCGAGCGTGGCGGGCTGGCCCTGCATCGGCGTGCCGGCGCGCGCCGCCAGTTCGCGGAACATCAGCGCTTGCCCGGCGAAGTTGAGCGCGGCATGGACCTTGGCGCGGTGATCGGACCAGGCGGCGCGTGGTTCCCCGGTCGAGCCCGAGGTGAACACCAGCGTCGCGAGATCATCAGGGCCGAGTTCGGGCAGTGCCGCATCGCCGCCGCCCGCCAGCACCGGACCTTCGTGCGCGAACGCGAGTACCGGGCAAGGCGCGCCGGCCAGCCGTGCGGCGCGTTCGGCATCGGCGAGCACCAGCCGGCATTCGGCGAGCGCGACCGCCTGTGCCAGCTCCGGCGCGGTCCACCAGGCGTTGAGCAGGGTCGCACAGCCACCGGCGAGCAGCACCGCGAAATAGAGCACCGCCCAGTTCGCCGAGTTGCGCGCGGCGATGCCGACGCGATCGCCGGGGCGGATGCCGTGATCGACGATGAGCACGGCGGCGGCGCGGCGGGCGCGGGCGTGGACTTCGGCGAAGCCCAGCCGGGTTTCGCCGTCGACCAGGAACGGCAATTCGCCATGTTCGGCGGCGGCATGCGCGAGCAGGTGGGCGATGCTCGGCGGGGCGTGGCGGAGCGCCGGGATGGTCGTGCCGAAGCGCGCCAGCGGCACCGTCTCCAGCGGACCGCCGGGCGCGGTCAGCGCATCGAGAATCGCCGCGATGTCACGATCTTGCGGGCCGGGCATCGGCGTCTCCGAGGGCGCGCGGTGGCGCGTTGCGGTTGCGCGCGGGGCGTGGCACAAGGCCGCCGCCGGGCGGGGACTGCGCCCGGCATGTAGGAGGTTGCCCCCTTGTTGTCACTATTGGCGGCGGCCAGCGCCGTGCCCCAGCCGCTTCACTGGGCCGATCTCGGCCTCAAGCGCGGGCTCGACCTCGGCTTCTTCACGCTGCGCTACTATTCGCTGGCCTATCTGGCGGGCATCCTGCTGGCTTACTGGCACACGCTGAAGATGATCCGCCAGCCCGGCGCGCCGATGGCGCAGCGCCATGCCGACGACCTGTTCTTCTGGTGCACGATGGGGGTGATCCTGGGCGGCCGGCTCGGCTATGCCGCGTTCTACACCGGCGGCGCCAGCGGCGTGCCGAGCCTGTTCACCCATTTCACTCCGGGTGAGCGGGTGAGCTGGGACCTGCTGCGGCTGTGGGACGGGGGCATGAGCTTCCACGGCGGGCTGATCGGCGTGCTGGTGGCGATCGCCTGGGTGTCGTGGCGCGGCGGGCTCTCGTTCGTGCGGGTCTGCGACTATATCGGCGTCTGCACGCCGTTCGGGCTGTTCTTCGGGCGGCTGGCCAACTTCATCAACGGTGAGCTGTGGGGCCGCGTGGCGGGCTCCGGGGTGCGCTGGGCGATGGTGTTTCCCGGCGCCGGCGACCTGCCGCGCCACCCCAGCCAGCTTTACGAGGCCGGGCTGGAGGGGCTGGCGATGGGGGTGCTGCTGCTGGTGCTGTTCTGGAAGACGCGCGCGCGCTGGCGGCCGGGCCTGCTCGCCGGGAGCGGGCTGATGTGGTACGGCTGCTCGCGGTTTTTCATCGAGTATTTCCGCGAGCCCGACGCGCAGTTGCAGGATTTCGCGGCGCGCACCGGCCTGTCGATGGGGCAGTGGCTGACGGTGCCGATGATCCTGATCGGGCTGGCGCTGGTGCTGCGTGCGCTGGCCCGGCCCGAGCTGGGGAAGGCCGCGCCGGCCGCCGCATGAGTGCGGATACGCTCGCGGCGCGGTTCCGCCGGCTGATCGCGGCGACCGGGCCGATCACCGTCCAGCACTTCATGGGCGAGGCGCTCGCGCACTATTATGCGACGCGCGATCCGCTCGGGGTGACAGGGGATTTCGTCACCGCGCCCGAAGTCAGCCAGATGTTCGGCGAGATGATCGGCGCCTGGCTGGCCGACGTGGCCTCGCGCAGCGGGCATTCGGGGCGCTTGCATTATGTCGAGCTGGGGCCGGGGCGGGGTACGCTGGCGGCCGATGCGCTGCGGGTGCTGCGGCGGTTCGGGATCGATCCCGAGGTCCACCTGGTCGAGGGATCGCCGGCGCTGCGCGCGGTGCAGGCACAGCGGCTGGGCGCGGTGCAGTGGCACGACGATCTGGCGAGCGTGCCCGACGATGCGCCGCTGCTGCTGGTCGCCAACGAGTTCCTCGATGCGCTGCCGGTGCGGCAACTGGTGCGGACGGCGAACGGCTGGCGCGAGCGCATGGTCGCGCTCGACGGCGAGCGGTTCGTCTGCGTCGCCGGGGAGCGGCCGATGGACGCGGCGGTGCCGGCAGCGTGGCGCGACGCGGCCGAGGGCGCGATCATCGAGACTTGTCCGGGCGCGGCGGCGGTCATGGCCGAGATCGGCGCGCGGCTGGCGGCGCAAGGCGGCGCCGCGCTGGTGATCGACTATGGCTATGCGGTCCCCGGGTTCGGATCGAGCCTGCAGGCGGTGCGCGGCCATGCGAAAGTCGATCCGTTCGTCGCTCCGGGCAGCGCCGACCTGACCGCGCTGGTCGATTTCGCCGCTGCCGCCGAGGCGGCACGCGGCGCCGGCGCGCGGGTGCTGGGGCTGAGCGACCAGGGCGATTTCCTGCGCGTGCTGGGGATCGCGGCGCGCGCGGCGGCGCTGGCGAAAGCGGCGCCGGATCGTGGCGAGGAGATCGCGGCGGCGCTCGACCGGCTGACCGGCGCGGAGCAGATGGGCGCGCTGTTCAAGGTGCTGGGCCTTGCGGGACCGGGCTGGCCGGATGGGGCGGGGTTCGTGGGCATGGCCCCCGCATCGGCACAATAGCAGGGGACAGGAACCCCAGCCGCTTGACGCTGTTCCGGATGAGAACATAATATGAACATATGCACGCCGATTCTCCTCTCCTGCCCGCTGCCGGGCTGCTGCACACCCGTGCGGAAACCTGCGCGCCGGCCTTCTGGCAAGGCGGCGCGGCCGGGCTGAGGCCGGCGCACCTTCACGAATTCCACGCGCGCGAGGCCGGCGATGCGGCGGCGGCGGCGGGGCTGGTCGCGGCGGTGGCGATCGGCGTTTCCGGCCCCACCGTCTGGCTGCGCGCGCGCCGCGGCGGCAGCGCCGAAGCCACCGCCGGTGCGGTGATCCACGGCGCCGGCTGGGCCGAGCTGGGCGGCGCGCCCGGGCATTGCCTGTTCGTGCTGGCCGAGGATGCCAAAGCCTTGCTGCGCTCCGGGCTCGACGCGGTGCGCAGCGGCGGCGCCCGCGTGGTCGTGATCGAGGCGCGCGGGCGCATGCCCGAGCTCGACCTCACCGCCAGCCGCCGGCTCGCGCTTGCCGCCGGGGACGCGAACGTGCTGCTGCTGGTGCTGCGCAGCGAGGCGGATAGGGCGCCCTCGGCCGCCTGGACGCGCTGGGCCGTCGCCAGCGCGCCGTCGCGGCCGCTGGAGGCGAATGCGCCGGGGCTGCCCGCGTTCGACATCGAATTGTTGCGCCACCGCGCCGGCCCGGCCGGGGCGCGCTGGCGGCTGGAGTGGGACCGTGACCGACGTGAATTCCGTGACCCCGGCGAACCGGCGCTACCTGGCGCTGTGGTTTCCGCACCTTTCGGCGGAGCGCTTGCGGCGGGAAGCGGCGGACAGCGGCGACGCGTTGCCTGACGCGCCGCTGGCGCTGGTCGCACGGCAGCAGAACGCGATGCGGATCGCCGCGACCGACGCGGCGGCGCAGGCGCTCGGCCTCGTGCCCGGGCAGGCGCTCGCCGATGCGCGTGCGGCGGTGCCCGATCTGCTCGCGGTCGCGCACGATCCGTCCGGCGATGCGCGCTGGCTCGAACGGCTCGGGCGCGAATGCCGGGGCTGGACCCCGGCGGTCGAGCTGGCCCCGCCCGATGCGCTGGTGCTCGACATCGCCGGCTGCGACCATCTTGCCGGGGGCGAGGACGGGCTGCGCGCCGCGGTGCTCGACGCGATGGCGGCGCGCGGGATGAACGCGCGGCCCGGCTGCGGCGGGACGGCGGCGGCGGCGCTGGCGCTGGCGC
>JAGWUH010000061.1 GCA_028868535.1 Sphingomonadales bacterium
CGCTGTCCGGGGTGGCGGTGAGGCCCGCCAGCCTGAACCGGTAGCTGACGCTGCTTCGCGCTGCATGGTGCGTCCGGGAAAAGGATGCGCCATCGCGGGCAACGCCGGCCTGAAACACCGGGGCCGCCTTTCGCGAGAAAGCGGGCCGGATGGGGGGTGTTTAACCTATGTGGTTGTAAATGTCAAGAGGGGTTGCGGGGGGTGTGGCCGGCGGGGGTTCAGCGCGGTTGCTCGAGGTCCCCGCTTTCGCGGGGATGACGGGGGGCGTGGTCCGGAGGGGGTGCGGGGGATTCAGATCCGCGTCATCCAGCCGTGGGTGTCGGCGACTTCGCCGCGCTGGATGCCGACGAGCCTGGCCTTGAGCTTCTGCGTCAGCTGGCCGGGGCCGCCGGTGCCGACGGTGAACGCGCCGTTGCGGCCGGTGACCTTGCCGACCGGGGTGACCACCGCCGCGGTACCGCAGGCGAACGTCTCGACGAGCTTGCCGCTGGCCGCGTCATCGCGCCACTGGTCGATGCTGTAGCGGCCTTCCTGCACGGTCAGGCCTTCCTCGCGCGCGAGCGTCAGCAGGCTGTCGCGGGTGATGCCGGGCAGGATCGTGCCGGTGAGCGCCGGGGTGAGCAGCGTGCCGTCCGCGAACACGAAATAGAGGTTCATGCCGCCGAGTTCCTCGATCCACTTGTGCTCGGCGGCGTCGAGGAACACGACCTGGTCATGGCCGCGCTCGATCGCCTCGGCCTGGGGGACGAGGCTGGCGGCATAGTTGCCGCCGCACTTGGCGGCGCCGGTGCCGCCGGGCGCGGCGCGGGTGTAGTCGCTGACCCAGATCGACACCGCGGGGGCGCCGGACTTGAAGTAGTTCCCCGCCGGGCTGGCGATCACGATGTACGAGTAGGCCTTCGCCGGGCGAACGCCGAGGAACGCCTCCGTCGCGATCATGAACGGGCGCAGGTAGAGGCTGGCGCCGTCCATCGCCGGAACCCAGTCACGATCGGCATCGACCAGCAGGCGGATCGATTCGACGAACGTCTCCTCCGGCAGGGCGGGCATCGCCAGCCGGGCGGCGGAGGCGTTGAAGCGGGCGGCGTTGGCCTCCGGGCGGAACAGCGCGAGGCCGCCATCGGGCTGCTGGTAGGCTTTCAGCCCTTCGAAGATCTCCTGCGCGTAGTGCAGGACGCTGGCGGCGGGATCAAGCGCGATCGGGCCGCGCGGGCCGATCCGGGCGTTGTGCCAGCCCGCTGCCTCGGTCCAGTCGATCGTCACCATGTGATCGGTGAAGTTGGTGCCGAAGCCGGGATTGGCCAGTACCGCCGCGCGCGCGTCCGCCGTCGTGGGGGCGGGATGGGGCAGGCGGGCAAAGGCGATCATGGCGGGCTCCTGGGAATCGATCGGATGCGTCCTTGTTCGATTATTGCGCACAATGCAAGAAAAAAGCAACAATCGAACTGCGGCCGGGTGGAGTGTCCGGATTAGGCGCAAACTGCGAAAATGAGAAGGCCCGGCCCGGCTGTGCCGGTGCGGGCCCCTGTTGGCTGGAAATGAGAAGGCCCGCCCCGGCTTGGCGGTGCGGGCCCCTATTTGCTGGAAATGAGAAGGCCCGCCCCGGCTTGCCGGTGCGGGCCTTCGCATGGTCAGCGGCCGGAAGTGCCGCTCACGAAGCCTCTATCGCGTAATCGAAACTCAGCGATAGTGCCTCGCGCTGCGGATTGCCGACCTCTCTGCTGAACCATGAGACATCGGATCACCTCCTTTCGCGCTGTTGAGCCATAACCGTCTTCCTTGCATGGCAAAGTGGGCGGTGGGGCGCATCGGCACGGGGCCGCTGGCCTTGTCTGGAAAGTTAGCGATTCCGCATTGCACAACAAGACTTGCGCGAAAATATTTTGCCGTCAGGATCAGTGCTTCCGGCCTTTATCCACCGACGGGATTCGCCACCGGCGCGGAGCGGCAATCGTCGATGACCCGCGCCACCTCCGGCCAGCTCGGCAGCGCCAGCACGGCCATCCCCTGCACCTCCACCGCGAAACGGCCGCGGGCGAAGGCGATCGCATCGAGCAGCGGGTCGCGCGCATCGAGCGCCACGGCGACGCCATCGGCGCCGGCCTGCCCGGCCAGCGGGCGCGATGCGGTGCCGGCGCGCAGGATCACCGTGACCGCGGCGGTCGGGGCGGGGGCATGGAGGGCACCGCGACGGGTCAGCACGACGCTGCCGTCGCCGCGGCAGGCGAGCGCGAACACGGTATCGCCGGGACGGCCGAAGCGGGCGGTGGAACGGCCGGATTCGCTGCTCCAGCGCCAGTCGCCGGGGGTGATCGGCATGTCCTGCCAGGACTGCGCGGGGGGCAGCGGCGGCGGCGCGGCGGGGCGGCGCGGCGGCGCGGAGGGCGGCGGGGGCGGGACCAGCTCCGGCGTGCTGCACGAGCCGGCGAGCAGCAGTGCCGCCGCGGCGCAGGCCTGGCGAAGCCGGGGGACGCGGCGGCGGGGGCGATTTGCCATCATCGTCCCGGTATGAAATGAGGCGGCATTCCGCACAAGCCCCCGAGGTTGCGCTGTCGATTCGCCGGACATGACCGATTCCCTGCGATCCCCTCCGGCCAAGCGCGCGGCGAAGCAGCGGGTCGACCAGTTGCTGGTCGAGCGCGGGCTGGCGGAAAGCCGGGCCCGGGCGCAGGCGCTGGTGCTGGCCGGGCTGGTGTTCAGCGGCGAGAGCAAGATTGCCAAGCCGGGCCAGGCGCTGGCGGCCGACGCGGCGCTGGAGGTGCGCGGGCGCGACCATCCGTGGGTTTCGCGCGGCGGCATCAAGCTGGCGCACGCGATCGATCACTTCGGGCTGGACCCGGCCGGGGCGGTGGCGATGGACATCGGCAGCTCCACCGGCGGGTTTACCGACGTGCTGCTGAGCAAGGGCGCCGCGCGGGTGTTCGCGGTCGATTCGGGGACCAACCAGCTGGCCTGGAAGCTGCGCCAGGACCCGCGCGTGACGGTGCTGGAGCAGACCAGCGCGCGGGTGCTGACGCCGCAGCTGATCGACGCGCCGTGCGACTGGGTGGTGTGCGACGCCAGCTTCATCGGCCTTGCCAAGGTGCTGGAGGTGCCGTTGCGGCTGGCGGCGGCGGACTGCACGCTGGTGGCGCTGATCAAGCCGCAGTTCGAGGTCGGGCGCGGGGAGGTCGGCAAGGGCGGGGTGGTGCGCGATCCGGCACTGCACGCGCGTGTCTGCGAAGAGGTGCGCGGCTGGCTGGAAGCCGGCGGCTGGACCGTTGTCGGCATCGTGCCGAGCCCGATCACCGGGCCGGAGGGCAACGTCGAATTCCTGGTCCATGCCCGGCGCCGGGCGCGGGCGGCGTGATTTTTTGCGGACGATGCCGGAAAACGTCTCCAAATTGGGCGTTTCCGGGTTGGGTCCGGAACGATTGCACTTGCCCGGGCGCCGCAACCTCGTCCATTGCTGGGGCGAACGGGAGCCGAGATCTACCATAGCCGCACCTAGCCCGACAGGACGATGCCCCAGATGACCGAGCTTGCCTCTTCCCAGCAGTTGCGCGCCGCCTTCCTGCGCTGGTCGCTGGTGACGGTGCCGGCGATCCTGGCGCTGGGGTTCCTGTCCGGGGTCGTCGCCGGGAGCACGGCCGAGAACCCGTGGTTCCAGGCGCTGGTCAAGCCGGGGATCTATCCGCCGCCGCAGACTTTCGGCATCGTCTGGTCGATCCTCTACCTGCTGATGGGGCTGGCGCTGGCGATGCTGATTACCGCGCATGGCGCGCGCGGGCGCGGGGCGGCGATCGCGGCGTTCGCGGTGCAACTGGTGCTGAACCTGGCGTGGTCGCCGCTGTTCTTCGGCGCCTACCGGATCAGCGCCGCGCTGTACCTGCTGCTGGCGATCGACGTGACGGTGCTGCTGACCGTGGTCCTGGCCGCGCGGGTGCGGCCGCGCGCGGCGCTGCTGCTGCTGCCCTACCTGGCCTGGGTGCTGTTCGCGACCGTGCTGAACTGGCAGATCCTGAAGCTGAACCCGGAAGCGGACGGGGTGCCGGCGGTGGCCGAGGGCCAGAAGATTCAACTTTGATCTTGACTGGCCGCGCCGGAAGGCCATCTGGAAGCCATGCAAAGCGAAAATCCCCTGATCGCCGATCTTGTCCGGCTGGTGAACAGCGCCGCCGGGACGTTTGCCGGAGTGACGCGCGAGGCGCGCGATTCGGCGCGCGAGCGCTTCCGCGAGGCGTTCGGCGGGCTGGACTTCGTCAGCCGCGAGGAGTTCGACGCGGCCCGGGACATGGCGGCGAAGGCGCGCGAGGAGGCCGAGGCGCTGAAGGCGCGGGTCGTGGCGCTGGAAGCGCAGGTGTTCGGCCACGCGGCGCCGGAAGGCGCGCACAAGGAATAGCCGCCGGAGCGCCAGCCCTGGCGTCCGGCGGTGCGCGGCGTCGCCAGGACGACGATGCCTTCCACCTGAGCCTGCGGCCGTGCACCTGAGCGCGCCGGCGATCGTCTGTGCCGCGCGGCCGCACGGCGAGGCGGGGGTGATCGCGCGGGTGCTGACCGCCGAGCACGGGCTGCTGGCGGGCTATGTCGCCGGCGGCCGCGGGCGCCAGCTGCGCCCGGTGCTGATCCCGGGGAACGAGATCGATATCGAGCTGCGGGCGCGGGCCGGGGCGCAGATGCCCGGGCTGCGCGTCGAGCTGGTCGCCAGCCGCGGGCCCTGGCTGGGCGAGCCGTTGCCGGCGGCGGCGATCGGCTGGGTGACGGCGATCACCGCGGTGTCGCTGCCCGAGCGCCATCCCTATCCGGCGCTGCATGCGGCGCTGTCCGCGCTGCTGGACGCGGTCTGCCAGGCGCCGGCGGCGCGGGGCTGGGTGCCCGGGCTGGTCGCGTACGAGGCGCTGCTGCTGCGCGAGCTGGGCTATGGCGAGCCGCCGTGGCGCGAGGCGCTGGCGGCCGACGATTCCTGGGCCGGGCTGATCGACCTGTTCGACCGGATGGGACGGGCGCTGGCGCGCTATCCGCTTGCCGATCGACGCGGCGATGTTATGGGGGCGCGGGCCCTGCTGCGCGAGCGGCTGGGGCGGATCGGGGCTGGCTGAGCGGCCTTTCAGCATGGGACGGCAAGAGATGAAGATCGCGGTTTTCGCCGGTGACGGCATCGGCCCCGAGGTCACGCGCGAGGCGGTGCGGGTGCTCGAGGCGCTGGAGCTGGACGGGCTGGAGCTGGTTCACGGCGACGTCGGCGGGGCGGCGTGGCGCAAGCACGGCCATCCGTTGCCGGCCGAGACGCTGGCGATCGCGCGCGACAGCGACGCGATCCTGTTCGGCGCGGTCGGCGATTTCGAGTGCGACAGGCTGGAGCGGCACCTTCGGCCGGAGCAGGCGATCCTGGGGCTGCGCAAGGAGCTGGGGCTGTTCGCGAACCTGCGGCCGG
Organism: Sphingomonadales bacterium; assembly: GCA_028868535.1. Classification (GTDB taxonomy): domain Bacteria; phylum Pseudomonadota; class Alphaproteobacteria; order Sphingomonadales; family Sphingomonadaceae; genus Novosphingobium. The sequence continues at coordinate 5,414 of JAGWUH010000061.1, forward strand.
CGACGATGTTCCCGGGGATGGAGCACTTCTCGGCGCTGCGGCCCGAGATCGCGCGCGCCATCGACGTGCTGATCGTGCGCGAGCTGAACGGCGACGTCTATTTCGGCGAGAAGGGCATCCGCACGCTCGACAACGGCGAGCGGCAGGGCTGGGACATGATGTCCTACACCGAGAGTGAGGTGCGGCGGATCGCGCACGTCGGGTTCCGCGCGGCGATGGGCCGCAAGCGCAAGCTGTGCTCGGTCGACAAGGCGAACGTGCTGGAGACCTCGCAGGTGTGGCGCGACACGGTGATCGAAGTGGCCCGGGAGTACCCGGAGGTCGAGCTGACGCACATGTACGTCGACAACGCGGCGATGCAGATGGTCAAGTCACCCGGCCAGTTCGACGTGATCGTCACCGGCAACCTGTTCGGTGACATCCTGTCCGACCAGGCGAGCATGTGCGTCGGTTCGATCGGGCTGCTGGCCTCGGCCGCGCTGTCGGACGGGTCGATGGGCCTGTACGAGCCGATCCACGGATCGGCGCCCGACATCGCCGGGCAGGACAAGGCCAACCCGATGGCGACGATCCTGTCGGCGGCGATGCTGCTGCGCCACTCGCTGGGGCTGGAAGCGCCGGCGGCGCGGATCGAGGCGGCGGTGGCGAAGGCGCTGGGCGACGGCGTGCTGGGCGGCGACCTTGGCGGTACCGCCGGGACCACCGCGATCGGCGATGCCGTCCTGGCGCGGCTGTGAGCGGGGCCTGACGCGATGAAGGAGCGCTCCGGACCGCTGCAACTGGCGATCGTGCTGCCGACGCTGAATGAGCGCAAGAACCTGCGGCCGCTGGTCGAGCGGCTCGACAAGGCGCTGGACGGGATCGCCTGGGAGGCGATCTTCGTCGACGACAACAGCCGCGACGGGACCTCGGACGAGGCGCGGGCGATCAGCCAGGAAGATCCGCGGGTGCGCTGCATCCAGCGGATCGGCCGGCGCGGGCTGGCCTCGGCCGCGATCGAGGGCATGTGCGCGACGGCGGCGCCGATCGTCGCGGTGATGGACGCCGACCACCAGCACGACCCGAACCTGCTGCCGGGGATGCTGGCGGCGGTGGCGAGCGGGGAATACGACCTCGCCTATGCCTCGCGCTTTGCCGAAGGGGCGAGCACCGAGGCGTGGGGACGGCCCGATCGGGTCAAGGCGTCGGGATTTGCCAACGCGCTGGCGCGCAAGGTGACCGGCGTGGACCTGAGCGATCCGATGAGCGGCTACTTCATGCTGCGGGCGGAAACGCTGCGCGCCGATGCGCACCGGCTTTCCGGGGTGGGGTTCAAGATCCTGCTCGACATCCTGGCGACGGTTGACAGGCCGCTGCGGGTCAAGGAGTTTCCGCTGAACTTCGCGGCCCGTGCCGAGGGCGAAAGCAAGCTGGACAGGACGGTCGTGTTCGAATTTCTCGTCGGTCTCTACGACAAGTGGCTGGGGCGCTTCATCCCCACGCGGTTCGCGCTGTTCGGCACGGTCGGGGCGCTCGGCGCGATCGTCCACATGGCGGTGCTGGCGGCGGTGCTGCACCTGTTCGGCGCGCGCTTCGCGGTAAGCCACTATCCGAAGGAGGCGGCGTTCATCGTCGGCCAGACCGTCGCGGCGCTGACCGCGATGACCTTCAACTTCGTGCTCAACAACGAGCTGACCTATTCGGACAAGCGGCTGCGCGGGGTGTTCCCGATCCTGCGCGGGTGGGGCAAGTTCGCGATGACCTGCGCGTTCGGGATGCTGGCCAACATCGGCGTCTCCACCGCGCTGGTGCGGGTGGGCTTCCACGCCTATCCCGCCGCGATCGTCGGCATCGTGCTGGCGTCGGTGTGGAACTTCGCGCTGTCGTCGAAGTTTGTCTGGGGCAAGTACGGAAACTGATTCAGCGGTTTATCGCCAGCTCTTCAGCCACATCCATGCTTCGAAGCTGGCCTTGCCGTGGTGGAGCGGGGCGGCGGAGATGATCGGGTAGAACCAGGCGAACAGCGCGCAGGACAGCCACAGCACCAGCGGTGCCGCCCAGCGCTGCGGGCCGCGCGATCGCCACAGCGCATCGAGCGCCAGTGCCAGCGCCGCGATCAGGAAGGTCCCCGGCAGCAGGTAGTGGTAGTAGAACTGCACCGGCTTGCCCGACACCGCCCAGAAGCCGAGGCTGGCGGCGTAGAGCGCGGCGACCAGCGCGGCTTCCGGCCGGCGCCGGCGCCACCCCGCCCACAGGCACCAGGCCAGCGCGGGCAGGCCGAGCAGCATCGTCAGCGGGTTGCCGATCAGGACGATGCCGCGCTGCGCGCCGTCGATCGGCTCGTAGAGATACCAGATCGCGCGGCCGTTCACCGCCCACTGGTACCAGACGCTCTGGTAGGGGTGGCGGGTGACGACGCTGTCCTGCAGCGCGATCATCTCGCGGTGCCAGTCGACGATGCGGGCCATGTCGAGCGGCGCGTCGTGGTAGAACGCGGCGGGCAGGAAGCTGAGCCAGTAGACCGCAAGCGGCAGCGAGCCGAGCCAGAGCGCCGCTTCCGGCGGCCGCAGCGCCGGGAACGGGCGCAGCCGGGGGTGGAGCTGCGCGGCGAGCAGCACCGGCACGAAGACCGCGAGGGCCGGGATCACGCTCCACTTCGCGGCCATCGCCAGGCCCATCGCCAGCCCCGCCAGCGCCAGCCGGGCGCGGGCCTGCGCCGGGCTGCGATGCGCGGCGGCGACCTGCCAGAACGCCACCATCGCCAGCCCGGCCATGACCATGTCGAGCATGGCGATGCGGCTCTGGATGAACCAGGCGAAATCGGTGGCGAGCAGGACCATGCCGGCGAGCGCGGCGAAGCGGCGGCCGGTGGCCCACCACAGCGCCCGGCCGAACCCGAACAGGCCGAGCGTGCCGGCCAGCAGCGAGGGCAGGCGCCAGGCCCACGGCCGATCGCCCAAGAGGGCGATGCTGGCGGCGATCGCCTCCTTGCCGGCCAGCGGATGCTCGACGTTGGCGCGAACCAGCGCCAGCAGGCTGCGCGCGGCGGGGACGTAGTGGATCTCGTCGAAGTAGGGCTTGGCGGGGAAGCCGAGGTTCCACCCCGCCATCGCGGCGAACAGCGCGGCCAGCGCAAGGGTCCAGCCGAGGGGGTCGCGATCACGCATCGGCGGCAGGGATAGGGGCGGTTGGCCGGCGCGGCAATCCGCCTTGCCCTCGCCCCGCCGGACTCGTAGAGGCTGGGCGCATGAAACGCTCGACCGGACAGGACCGCACCCGCACTTCCACCTGGCGCAACGCGACGCGCGCGGTGCGCGGCGGCACCTGGCGTTCGGAGCAGGGCGAGACCAGCGAGGCGATCTTCCTCACCTCCGGCTACAGCTACGACGACGCCGCGACGCCGGCCGCCCGCTTCGCCGGGCAGGAACCGGGGATGACCTATTCGCGCACCCAGAACCCCAGCGTGGCGATGCTGGAGGAGCGGATCGCGCTGATGGAAGGCGCCGAGGCGTGCCGGGCGCAGGCGAGCGGCATGGCGGCGATGACCGCGGTGATGCTGGCGACGTTGAGCGCGGGCGACCACATGGTGGTGGCGCGCGCGGCGTTCGGGCCGACGCGCTGGGTGACCGACAACCTGCTGCCGCGCTTCGGCATCGCCTGCACGCCGGTGGACGGGCGCGACATCGACCAGTGGCAGGCGGCCATCCGGCCGGAAACCAAGCTGTTCTTCTTCGAGACGCCGGCCAACCCGACGATGGACGTCGTCGACATCGCCGCGGTTTCGGCGCTGGCGAAGCGGCACGGCATCCTCACCTGCGTCGACAACGCCTTTGCCACCAGCGCGATGCAGAGGCCGCTGGAGCACGGTGCCGACATCGTCGCCTATGCCGCGACCAAGCTGATGGACGGGCAGGGGCGGGTGCTGGCGGGCGCGGTCTGCGGATCGGCCGAGTACATCAACGGGACGCTGCTGCCGTACCAGCGCAACACCGGGCCGACGCTGTCGCCGTTCGCTGCCTGGGTGGTGCTGAAAGGGCTGGAGACGCTGGAACTGCGTGCGCGGGCGCAGGCCGCCAACGCGCTGGAGGTGGGGCATTTCCTGGAAGCCCGGGTGCCGCAGATCCTGCACCCGGGGCTGGACAGCCATCCGCAGCGGGCGCTGATCGAGCGGCAGATGATCCTGCCGGGCTCGATCTTCTCGTTCGAGGTCGACGGCGGGCGCGAGGCGGCGCACGCGCTGCTCGACGCGCTGGAGCTGATCGACATCTCCAACAACATCGGCGATACCAAGACGCTGATCACCCATCCCGCATCGACCACGCATTCGAGCCTGACGCCGCAGGTGCGCGCCGACATGGGGGTGAGCGAGGGGATGCTGCGGATCAGCGTCGGGCTGGAAGACCCGGCCGACCTGATGGAGGACCTCGACCGGGCGCTGCGCACGGTGGGGCTTTGAATTGCCGGCTAGGAAGCGGCGGCAAGAGCCGCTAACGTCGAAGCCATGAAAGAGCTCTTCCAGCACAGCGCCATGAGCGACGGGATCACCGTCCGCGTCGCCGTGAATTTCCTGCCCGAACAATCGCGTATCGAGCAGGGCAAGTGGTTCTGGGTCTATCACATCCGCATCGAGAACGATTCGGATCACACCGTGCAACTGCTGACCCGGCACTGGCGAATCACCGATGGCCAGGGGGAGGTCAACGTCGTCGAGGGCGACGGCGTCGTCGGCGAGCAGCCGGTGCTGGAGCCGGGACGCAGCCACGACTATGTCTCGGGCTGCCCGCTGAGCACGCCGACCGGGAGCATGGAAGGCTATTACACGTTCCGTCGCGACGATGGCGCGTTCCTGCGCGCGGCGATCCCGTTCTTTCCGCTGGCGGCGCCGGCGACGGCCGGTTGAGCCGGTGAGGGCCGGCGCGCCATGAAGCGCACGCACCTGCCGCTGAATGCCCTGCGCGTGTTCGACGCCGCGGCCCGGCACCTGTCGTTCACGCGCGCGGCGGACGAGCTGGCGGTGACGCCGGCGGCGGTGGGCCAGCAGATCCGGGCGCTGGAGGACCTGCTGGGGGTCGTGCTCTTCCGCCGCACCACCAAGGGTCTGGAGCTGACCGACGAGGCGAGCGCCGGGCTGGAGGCGCTGCGCGCCGGGTTCCTGCAGTTCGAGGAAGCGGTGCAGGCGATGCAGGCCGGGCAATCGAGCCACGTCTACACGATCGCCGCGCCGCGCGATTTCCTGGCAAGCTGGCTGGCGCCACGGCTGGCCTCGTTCCGGGCCGCCAACCCGGAGGTGCGGCTGGCGCTGGTCGACGGCGACGGGGCCGATTTCACCGAGGCCAATCTCGACCTCGCGGTGCGCTGGACCGAAGGGCCGGGCGATCTCGAGGGCGTGGCGCTGGCCACGCCGATGCGGGTGACGGTGGGCAAGGGCGACTGGATCGGCTGGCCGGGCGATGCCGCGCCGGGCGGCGACGGCGCCGAGGTGCCGATCCACGTCGGCGATGCCGGGCAGGCGTTGTCCGCCGCCGCCGCCGGGATGGGGCGCGCGCGGGTGCCGTTGCTGCTGGCGCAAGGCTGGCGCGACCTGCAACTGATCGACGACGACCTTGCCGGCGCGGAGCCGTGCCGGCGCGGCTACTGGCTGGTGGCGCCGACGCCGCAGTGGCGGCAGAAGAAAGTGCGCGCGCTGGTCGCGCACCTGACCGACGGCGGCTGAGGCGGCCTCAGCCCTCGGCGGGGGTACGGGCCGACTTCAGCGTTTCCAGGGCTTCCCGGGTGGCGAGGCGGCTCGCTTCCGGCCGCAGCGGCAGGTGGCGCGGCGGCCGCGGCAGCGGCGCGCGGGCCTTGCGCGGCAGCAGCCCGACCAGGACCAGCCGGCGAACCGAGGCCAGCCAGTCACCGATCGCGGCGACCAGGCCGCGCGCGGGCAGGGCGAGCGCGCGGGCGCGCGGTGGCGCGGCGGCGCGGACGACGACCAGCGGTTCGGGCTGCGCGGGCAGCGGCAGCGCTACCGGCGATTCGGTCCAGTCGAGGTGGGCGAGGTGGATGACGGCCGGCGTTGCCGGGTGGGAGACCGGCGCGGGCCAGCGGCGGCGCGGCGCGACGACCAGCGCGGTGTGCCCGAGGTTCGCGGCTTCGCGCGCGGCGGCGCGCTTCTTGCGGCCCGGGCGGCGGGGGGCGTGCGGCGCGGCCT